>NZ_JABZFL010000023.1 GCF_014237455.1 Desulfobacula sp.
ATAATAATCATGTTGCTTAGTATAGAATTTCATTGAGTCTTCTCCTTTGTTTAAAGATTAATCGCCTTTTGCAGCATAATGATATGCTGCTGCAAAGGAAAGGCTCAATGATTATCAAAAGGATGAACCCTGACTGAAAAAGCTTGGCCGTTTTTGATTTTTACAAATTTTGTTGTTTATTTATCTTTCTTCGCTTTTTAGCCATATTTTGTAAGCTTTTTCAGCATGTTATCCTTGCCGTTAGCTTTTCATGAATAGAAAAACGTACCCTTAATTAGGATAATGAAATGAAAATAAAATATATAATACAAGATATGGCACATTTTAATGCTGACCAGCTTCTTAAGGTTTTTCCAGGAAATTGTACTATTGAACAAAATGATAAGACTTATCTAACAGTAGAACTCCCCTCTGGATCAAACGAATATGATTCATTTTTCTTTTTGCAGAGAGAAGTAGATAGACTATTCTTTGTTACCGGAGCAAGAATAAAATATGACCTCATCTCAATCGAAAATAACGATGGTTCTTTTACAGGGTTTAGCGACTTGAAAATGATGCTACAAGCTGTTAAACAACTCCCAGAAAATATTGAACGCCAGCAATGGGATGCAAATGACATCACTGTGCACCTAAGGCTCTGGACTTTAGCATTTTCCCCAGACATTCCATTAGCAGCCAAAATAAATTTACTTTTTCAGATAATAGAAACTGAACATCCTGACACAAACAATAATGCTGTTTATCCAATTTATCATGATTCGACAAATCCACCAGATCCTAAAACAGAAGCCAAATTATTAAGACATCTTATGAGCCACGGGAAAGCACCTGTTACTCAAAATTCACTTAGACAATACTGTACTTTTTTAGGGATTCCCCATGAAATGCATAACCCTGTGGACCGAAGTTTTATTTCCAGTATTAAAAAACGTTTACCAGTGTTAATCAATGAAGCACGAAAAATTATCGACAGTAAAATAAGTGGAATATGAGGCCCTGACCAAATAAAAGCTAACCAAAGGGTGAACCGGACAGCAAGGGTTTCCTTCTTTTTAAAGGTTGAAAAACTTTTAAATAATGTGCTTTCAATCAACTTTTTTGGAAACCCTTGCTGTCCGTTACCCAAACGTTATACTATGCGAATTTTGTTTCTTGTTCTTTGATAATTTGAAAGTTCTTGTATTAGGTTTAATACTGATGCATTTTCTAACAAGATTAACACATGCTGTTTCTGAAGCACTACTTATGGCAGGAGGCATCTTTTTACAAAAATTTAAGTTTTTAACCAAAATTCCTAATTGAATTAAGAGGAGATTATGACTATGGCACAAATGACTGATAGAATGAAGGAACTATTTGAAAAAGTGGGCGCTGTTGCCCTCGGGACTTCAACCTTAGACGGCACCCCCAATGTTGTACCAGTGGGCGCAAAAAAAATTATTGATGATGAGACCATTCTTATCTCCGATCAATTTCTTAACAAAACCCTGTCCAACATGAAATCAAATCCACGGGTGTCAGTCACATACTGGGAAGGACACGAAGGCTATCAGCTAAAAGGAACAATCACCATTGAAACCAGTGGAACACGGTATGAAGAAACCGCCCAATGGATCGAAGATTTAGGTGCCAAGGCCGGATTTCCCCTCAAATCCAAGGGCGCGGTTATTTTAAAAATTGAAGAAATTTACGGGGTCGCGCCGGGTCCAGGAGCTGGTAAGCAACTGGCATAAAATCCACAAAAGGATGCTTGGGTATTTTATAAAAATTTTAAAAAGGTATAATAAATCGCTCCACCCGACCGCCCGAAGCTCAGTCACATACTGCGGAAGCTTTTGGAGCGGCGGGTGGGCTCAACCGTTATATGAAATAGGTTTGGACTTTAAACGGGATTAGAATCATGACCCTTAAAACCAAATGGATTGATGTTTTGTATAATGTTGCGACAGGCAGCAGAAATGTTCGCAACTTTTTCACACCGATAGGGGCAATTTTCTATGGTCTATTAATATTTGTTTTTATCGTCACAGCCTTATATGTAGACAGATTAGCAGGCCTTACCAGCATATTCCCAAATCCGCTAAATATAATTTTATCTTTACCCATTTTTTTGCTCGCTTTATTTTTAATAGGATGGTCGGTTCAAAATTTTCTTAAAGCAAAGGGCACTCCGGTTCCCTTCAATCCTCCTCCCAAATTAGTAACGACCGGCCCATATGCTTATACACGGAATCCAATGTTAACCGGTGTATTCTCTCTGTTTTTCGGTTTTGGTGTATTATTCGGATCTGTTTTCCTTCTCATTGTATTCACCCCTTTTTTTATTTTTATTAACTTTTGGGAACTAAAATCAATTGAGGAGCCAGAACTTGAAAAGCGACTGGGTCAAGAATATATTGAATATCGGAAAAGGACACCTATGTTTTTTCCAGGTTTTGGGATAATATTTAAAAGGAGAAAATAGCAATTTGTATAAGGGAAAAAATGAAATGATTGATGAGGTTTTTATCATTTGCATGGCAATGGGCTTTGTTGATATACATCTTTTAGCATCAACTCAATTAGGTCAGGTAAAGTTGCGGCCTGTTGATAAAAGACTTAAAGCTGTTGCTATGGCGGCTGCTTTAAATTATAAACAGTGACTAAATGGAAGCAAAAAAAGGGGTTTTAAATGACAAACGTAGCTATTATTCGGTGTGAAAACAATATGGATAGATGTCCTTTGACCAACTGTTTTCGGTGTCTGATGGAAAAGAAAGAGGGATTTGCAACTTATGAGGATTGTATCCCGGCTGGTGTTTTTACCTGCCGGTGTCCGGGTGATGTCACGGTCAATTTATCCAAAATACTCAAGGCCAAGGGAGCTGAGGTTATTCATTTCTGCACATGTACCTTTGCTAAAAAGACAACTGACGGCTGGGTTGCCAAAGACGGTGGGTTTTGTGAAAATATCGATAAAATTATTGAGCAAGTTCATAAGGAAACCGGCATTCAATGTGTCAAAGGTACTGCGCATCTTCCCAAAGACTATACGGTAAAGACATGGGATCAGGGTTATTCCTCTGGATGAATATGCAGCCCATCAAGCATAAATTGTAAATATTTTATTATGAAAATTCTGTTTCTCGAACCTTTTTTCGGCGGCTCTCATAAAGATTTTGCATTGGGTTTTAAAGCCCACTCCTGTCATGATGTGACACTTGTGACGCTTCCGGACAGATTTTGGAAATGGCGCATGAGAGGGGCAGCCCTCTATTTTGTCAATCACGTCAAAGATTTTTCAGTGTTTGACGCAATTATCACCACTGATATGCTGGATTTAACAGATTTTATGTCTCTTGCAGGGAAAGATCTTCCTCCCGTATTGATGTATTTTCATGAAAATCAATTGTCCTATCCATTGAGCCCCAGGCAGAAACGTGATTTTCACCTGGGGTTTACCAATATTATTTCGGCACTTGCTGCGGATAAGGTCTTTTTTAATTCCCAATTTCATTTTAATGATTTTATGGGATCGGCAAGCCTGTTGATCAAACAGATGCCGGATTCCAGGCCAAGTTGGATGATTGAACAAATCAGGGAAAAGACAGAGGTGGTTTATCCGGGCTGCCGGTTTAAAAAGGGCAGGGTTGAGTTGAAAGAACGGGAATTGAAACATCCGTTGATCATATGGAACCACCGATGGGAATATGATAAGAACCCGGAATTTTTTTTTGAAGTTTTGGGCCGTCTGAAAGAAAAGAACATTCCTTTTTCCCTGGCCCTGCTGGGGGAAAGGCTTGCCAGTTTTCCTGAGGTGTTTAGCCGGGCACAGGAAAAATTTAAAGATGAAATCGTTGTTTACGGGTATGTTGAATCAAGAGACAACTATCTATCCTGGTTAGAAAAAGGGGCAATCGTTGTGAGCTGTGCCATTCAGGAGAATTTTGGCATTTCCATTGTCGAGGCAGTCAGATTTGGTTGTATCCCACTGCTGCCAGACCGGTTGTCTTATCCCGAGATCATGCCCAAAGAATTTCATTCCAAAATTTTATATCAGACAAAAGAAGACCTGATAACAAGGTTGGAAGACATGCTTGTAAATTATCAAGACTATTTGCCGCTGCAAAAAAGATTGTCCATAGAGCTGGAACAGTTTTCATGGGAAGTCATTGTAAAACGATATGATACTGCTCTGGAACTATTGAAAAAATAATTTTTTATTCCCGGAGCCTTTTTTTCAATTCCTCCAGCGCCTTATCCGGCATGGTAAAGGAATGTTCCTGAGCCGGAAAGGCCTGGTTGATGACGTCTTCTTTATAGGCTTTCATGGCATCTATAATCGTGGGTCTGATCTTTGTGTATTGTTTGACAAATTTGGGTGTAAATTTATCAAACAGCCCAATCATATCATGGGTGACCAGCACCTGGCCGTCCACCTGACTGCCGGCTCCTATCCCGATAACCGGGACACTGACAGCCTCTGCAACAATTTCTCCAAGGGGTGCGGGAACCGCTTCAAGGATCATGGAAAAGACACCGGCATCCTCCAGGGCTTTAGCATCATCAACAATACGTTTGGCAGCCTGGGCATCCTTGCCCTGCATCTTGAACCCGCCAAGGGCACTGGCAGTCTGGGGCGTCAGCCCGATATGGCCCTGGACAGGGATTCCCGCCTTTACAATGGCTTCAATAGTGGGGGCAAAATCGACACCGCCTTCCAGCTTGACAACATCACATCCGCCTTCTTTCATCAGTCGGCCGGCATTGATAATGGCGTCTCGGACAGAGGTGTTGTAACTCATAAACGGCATATCTCCGATAACAAGCGCTGTCTTGCATCCGCGAGTCACCGCCCTGGTATGGTGTATCATATGTTCCATAGTCACCTCAACCGTACCGTCAAGCCCCATGACCACCATTCCCAGAGAGTCTCCCACCAGAACAATATCCACACCGGCCTCATCTGCCATTAATCCGAAGGGATAATCATAGGCAGTAACCATCACAATTTTTCGATGCTCTTTTTTGGCCTGCTTGATATCCTGGATGGTTATTTTTTTGTTGCCCATTTTACTTTTCTCCTTCTTTATAATTTGTTTGCAGTGTTTGCACCAGTGCCGTCAATGTCTGGTTTGCGGGAACACGCATCCCCTTTTTTTGTGCCAGGCTGACGATGGCACCATTGATAGCATCAATTTCAGTTAGCCGCTTATGGTCTACATCCTGTCCCATGGATGACCGGTTGAGACCGGTTGCCGTTGCAATGGTGAATACCTGATCCACAATATCATCCGGAAGTTTCATCCCATGGGCCAGTGCCACATCACAAGCTTCTTTTACAACCATACGGACAAGTTCTCCTGTGGGGGGAGAATCCATTATTTTGCCGTTTTTTATCCCTGTCAGAGCCGTAATGGCATTGATCCCCACATTAATGATCAGTTTCTTCCAGATTATCAGATGTATATTATCCTCTATTCTGGTGTCAATACCTGCATTGCAAAATACATTTTTGACGGTTGCAAGTTCTGTGTTGTTTTTTTCTGACCACATACCGATCAGCGTAGGGCCGGCACCTGCATGGCGGATGAGTCCCGGGCCCAGTATGGTTGCCCCGTGGGAGGTCGTCCCTGCGATGACCTTGTCAGGATGCACAACCTGTGAAATTTTATCTGCATTGCCCATTCCGTTTTGAAGGGTTAATACAAGGCCTTCATCCTTTAAATATTTCAAGGCTTGAACAGCGGCTTGTTCGGTCTGTGTGGATTTTACAAAAATAATCACCAGATCTGATTTTCGGATATCGTTCATATCGCTTGAGGCAGGGATATCCATCCGGTTTATTTTTCCATCGAATTCAACTCCAAGGCCCTGGGAATTGATGGCACTTACATGATCTTCCCATATATCCATGAGAAAAACATTTTGTCCCGATCGTGCCAGAAAATATCCAAAAAGGCCTCCCATTGCACCTGAACCAATAAATGTAATGTCCATAATTTCCCTTTATGTGTTTTTATTTTATCACTAAGTTTGCCATCCACATGGTAATTGGAGAATAAAAGGTTATGATCAAAAGGTCTACAATTAATATTCCAAGGAAAGGCAGGATGCGTTTGCTGATGGCGGCAATACTGTCATTGGATATGGAACATGAAACAATCAGACATATGCCCATAGGGGGCGTCAGCATGCCGATGGCAAGATTTGTAACAACGATGACACCGAGCTGAATCATGTCGATACCCAGGGCCGGCTGCATGGCTGTGATCATTGGCACCAGCAGTATGAGCGCTGCTGTTGTTTCAACAAATGTTCCGGCAATCAGCAGAACCATATTTATCAGCAGAAGCAGAATAACGGGGTTGGTAGACAATTCCAGCAGGGTTCCGGCCATCTGAGCCGGAATGTCCTCAATCGCTGCAATCCAGCTGAATACAGAGGCAGTAGCAATAATAAACATGACAATGGCAGATGTTATAGAGCCGCTGAGGAACAGGGGGAAAAGGTCTTTTATTTTTATTTTTTTGTAAACAAACAGGCCGACAACCATGGCATACACAACGGCAATTGCTGCGGATTCCGTAGCTGTGAAAATTCCGAACAGGATCCCACCCAGAATAATCATCGGGGCCCCCATTGCCAGAAGAGACCGTTTGAATGTCCGCCATATTTCTTTGAATGAGAACGCTATGGTTGCAGAGTAGCCTTTTTGCCAGGAAATAAACGTGGCAACACTGATCAAAGAGACTCCTATCAGAATACCGGGCAGAATACCGGCGGCAAAAAGACGGCCAATGGACGCCCCTGTCAGGAAGCCAAAGATAATCATGGGGATGGAAGGCGGAATGATCACACCGATTGATCCGCCCGAGGCCTGGACAGCTGCCGCAAAGTCAGATTCATACCCGGATTTTTTCATGGCCGGTATCAAAATGGCACCGACAGCAGCGGCATCAGCAGCAGCAGAGCCTGAAATACCTGCAAAAAACATGGCAGCCACAATCGTTACAGCAGCGAGCCCGCCGGGAAGCCAGCCCACAAGAGCATTGGCAAAATCAATGATCCGGCGGCTGATGCCTCCGGCCTCCATGATGGTCCCGGTGAACATGAAAAGCGGAACGGCCATGAGATGAAAGGAGTCTGTACCGCTAAACATGCGTTGCACCACCATCATCAGACTGAAATCACCTTGTATCAGAATTGCCGTAACAGACGCCACACCGATGGCAATGGCAATGGGTGTGTTGATGGCAAAAAGAAAAAGAAGTGATAGAAGCAGGACTTCAGTGGTCATGGGGATCTGCCTTTAATTCAGCAAAAAGAAAGGTTACGGCGTGGATCATCAGAATGACGCCACTGATGGGAATAATACTCAAGATAATCCATTTGGGTATCTGGAGCGCAGGAGAGATTTGCAGGCGAACAAACCAGGCAAACTGATATCCATAGATGATCATGACAATAAACAGGGCCATGGATGCCAGATGGGTACATATTGACGATAGTTTTCTCAGCAGCGGACTTAGTTTTGCGTAAAGAAAATCAACTCCCGGGTTGACCTTTCGGTAATATGCACTGGACGCCCCCAGGAAAGTCAGCCATACCAGAAGAAACCGGGCAAGCTCCTCTGACCAGAACAAAGAATGGTTCAGTACATATCGAAAAAACACCTGGACTGCAACAATCAGGGTCATGGTGAAGCCCAGACCAAACAACATGTATTCTATCCACTGGTTGATACGATAGCTTGCTTTTTCAATCATACTGTCTCCGCTCGAGCACTATTTAACGGCTTCCATAATTTTCAAGAGCATATCCTGTACTTTCGGGTCTTTGTAAATGTTCATATCCTTTAGATCGGCGACTTTGGCCCGGAATGCATCAATGTCAGGATTCTCAACAATCTGCATGCCTTTTTCCTTTAACAGTGTAAGGCGATCCGCATCTTTTGACCGATTATCGTTTCGCTGGTATACGGCTGCTTCATATATGGCCTTCTGGATCATATCCTGATCAGTTTTATCAAGGGTTTTCCACCATTTGAGAGATGCAACGTCTATGTGGTATGAGTAAACATGGCGGGAAAGCGTCATATATTTTTGAATTTCATAAAATTTATACACTTCCATGACCCACAGCGGGTTTTCCTGTCCGTCAATCACCTTTTGCTCAAGTTCCGTATAAATCGGCCAGGGCATGGGGGTTGGATTGGCCCCAAGTGCTTTCCAGATTGCCTTGTGAATAGCGGAAGCCATGACCCTGACTTTGAGACCCCGGATATCATCGGGACTTTTGACCGGGCGTTTGCTGTTGGTCAGGTTCCTAAAACCGTTTTCAGAAAAACTTAAGCCCTTAAACCCAGAGCTTTCAAGGCTTTTGAGTACCTGTGCCCCCAGGGGACCGTCAAGAATTTTATCTGCCTGGGCATTGTCTTTGAAAAGAAACGGATAGTTGACAACCCGGGTAATGGGATCAAAGGTGTCAAACGGACCGCCTGTGATAATGGCCATCTGGATGGTACCCATCTGGACCTGCTGAAGAATTTCAGTCTCATTACCAAGGGAGGCTGAGTGATAGATTTTAACCTCAAATTTTTTGTTTGAACGCTGCTCAATCAGCTCTTTGAATTTTTCAGCAGCGATATTCTGAGCGCTGCCGGGCTTGGTTGCAACCCCCAGCTTGATTTTTGTGACAGCCAGAGCGTTGCTGGAAAAGAAAAGCAGGGTAACAGCCAACGTAAAAGCCAAACGGGTTTTCATTGTAAATTCTCCTTAAAACTAGGGTGGTTTAAAAAAATTATTTTGGAAAAACGGCTCCTTTATCTGCACTGGAAACAATTTTTGCGTATCTGGCCAGATAGCCGGTATTGATCTTAGGGGTAAAATCAGGCAGCCCGTCGATTCTTTTCTGGATTTCCCGGTCAGACAGTTTGAGATTTATTTTCTTTGCGGGAATGTCAATCTCAATCATGTCACCATCTTTGACAATGGCAATGGGACCTTTTGCAGCAGCTTCAGGAGAAATATGCCCGATGGCTGCCCCCCGTGTGGCCCCTGAAAACCGCCCGTCGGTAATCAGGGCAACTTTTTTGTCCATGCCTGTTCCGACAACGGCTGATGTGGCAGATAACATTTCTCTCATCCCCGGGCCGCCTTTGGGTCCTTCATACCGTATGACGATAACTATTCCTTTTTCTATTTTTCTTTCCATAATTGCCTTGACGGCTTCCTCTTCGCTGTCAAAAACTTTTGCAGGGCCCTCATGTTTCATCATGTTTTCGGCCACTGCTGCCTGTTTAACAATGGCACCATCAGGGGCCAGATTCCCTGTCAGAACAGCCAGCCCTCCGGTTTCATGAACAGGAGTATCAAGGGATCGGATAACAGAAGCATTTTTTATTCCCGCCCCAATGTCATCCAGCATCTCTTCCATGGTTTTGCCATATACGGTCATCTGTTTTCCATTGATACGGTTTCCGCGGATCAGTTCGGACAGGATTGCCGGTACGCCGCCGGCATGATAGAGGTCTTCAATATGATGGGGGCCGGCAGGTGCAAGGGAGGTCAGGTGGGGAATCTTTTCGGTAAACTCACTAAAATCTTTTAACGTGATATCCACATCTGCATAATAGGCAATGGCCGGAAGATGTAGCGTTGTATTGGTTGACCCACCAAGTGCCATATCCATCGCAATGGCATTGTAAAAGGCTTCCTTGGTCATGATATCTCTGGGGTTTATTTTTTTTGTGACCAGTTCAACGGCTTTGAATCCGGTTTGCTTTGCAAGGTGTGTCCGTCTTGAATAAACAGCAGGGATGCTGCCGTTAAACGGCAGGGACATGCCAAGGGCTTCACTGAGATTACTCATGGTGTTGGCCGTAAACATCCCGGAACAGGAACCGGGTCCCGGGCAGGCATTGCATTCATATTCCAAAAGTTTGCTGGTGGTGATTTTTCCTGCGGCATGGCTTCCTACCGCCTCAAACACCTTATCAAGACCTGTGTCGTTTCCAAGGACCTTTCCGGCAATCATGGGGCCACCTGATAGAAATATGGAAGGAATATTCAATCTTGCTGCACCGATGAGCATACCGGGAATAATCTTGTCGCAGGACGCCAGAAGTACAAGCCCGTCAAAAGGATGGGCCATGGCCATGATTTCCAGAGAATCGGCAATATGTTCCCGGCTGCACAGCGAGTATTTCATACCCTCATGATTCATGGCAATCCCGTCACAGACACCAATGGTGTTGAATACCATGGGTGTTCCTCCGGCTGCATAAACCCCTGCTTTCACGGCTTGAACCAGTTTATCCAGATGCATGTGCCCCGGGATAATTTCGTTAAAGGAATTGGCAATGCCGATGATCGGCCTTTCAAGCTCCCAGTCATCGAAACCATCCGCCCTCAGCAATGACCGGTGAGGGGCACGTTCCGGTCCCTGGGTCATAAGGCTGCTTCTTTTTTTCATCTGCACTTTCATTCTTTTCCTCCATCTATAATGATGACAAGGCATTCACTTCCAGTTTCTCCGGCGTTCTGCCCGCGATGGGGAGTTGATGGATCAAAATGAATTGAATCGCCTGTTTCAAGCCGGATTGTTTTTTTCCCATATATAAAGTCAATTTTGCCTTGCAGCACCAATAAAAATTCTTCACCCGGATGATCATAAAGCTTCGTTGGTTTTTGTTCAATTACAGGGTATTTTACGATAAAGGGTTCTATCAGATTGTCAGACCTCAGACCTGACAGCGAATAATAGTTTAATTCTGCCGTAGTCCCCCTTCTGTTTATCTGTTTGCGGTCGCCTTTTAATGTCACGGCATATCCTTCTTCTTCACCCGTTGTCTCTTCTGTATCAAAGAAAATGCCAATGGGAACCTCCAGGCCATGTGATATCTTGGACAGTGTGGCAATGGGGGGGGAAACCTGACAGTTTTCTATTCTGGACAAAAGACCCTTTGAAAGATCTGTGAGCCTGCCCAATTCTTCCAGGGTATAGCCTTTTCTTTTCCTGATTTTTTTAATTTTATCTGCTATTCTTTTTTCCAGCATGTTTATTTCCTTTAAACTTGTTTCACTATATGCAACTTTTTAAACCGCTGTCAAGAAATTTTGTGAACCTTTGCAAAATCTGGGAAGTTTTGGCATGCGAACCTGAAATATTGAATCTGCTGCAGGCATATTAATGATTAAAATATGGACCGGTTTGTGCTATAAGGTCAAAGTTATGGTTAATTGAGAATGAAAATTTGAAAGTGCTGAAGTTTTCCAAGCATTGCGAGACAAAAATCTTATGGAAATGATGAAAAATGAAAATTAATATTGCGATCAACGGCTATGGCAGGATCGGGCGTTGTATTACAAGAGCCTTATATGAATCAGAAAAGTTTTATGACAAAATTAATCTTGTTGCCATAAATGAGACAGCAGATGCAAAGACCATTTATCATTTGACCAAATATGATTCAACCCATGGCAGATTTCTTTTAAATGTTGAACATGAAAAAGGCTTTCTTGTTATTGGAAATGACAGGATAAGCGTATTTCAAGAACAGAATATTGCAAATTTGCCGTGGAAAGATCTGAACATTGATGCAGTCCTTGATTGCACAGGATTTTATAATGACAGGGAGTCTGCTGAGCGGCATCTGCTTTCAGGGGCCAAAAAAGTTATTTTTTCACAGCCCGCAACAGATAAAATGGATGCCACCATTGTGTATGGTGTTAATCATAATATTTTAAAAAAAGAGCATACCATCATCTCAAATGCTTCCTGCACAACCAATTGCGTTATCCCTGTTCTTCATGTGCTTGACCAGGTACTTGGAATTGAAAGCGGGAGCATTACCACTATTCATTCTGCCATGCATGATCAACCGGTTATTGACGCCTACAATCCTGATCTGAGAAAAACACGGTCGGCTTTGCTCTCCATTATCCCGGTTAGTACAGCCCTGGAAAAAGGGATTTCCAAAATATTGCCCTCCATGGAAGGAAAATTTGAAACACTGGCTATCAGGGTTCCCACCACCAATGTATCTATTATGGATATCGTTCTTATGGTAAAATCTGATACAGATATCCAGGCGGTCAACCATGCGTTAACCAAAGCATCTGAATATGGATTAAAAGATATCCTGGGCGTGACCAGTGAACATCTGGTCTCCTGTGATTTTAATCATGATTCCCGGTCTTCAATTATTGATCTTCACCAGACCCGGGTCAGCAGAAAGCGGCTGGTGAAAATTCAGGCCTGGTTTGATAATGAATGGGGATATTCTCATCGGATGCTGGATACTACTATAGCAGCATTTGGAGCACCATAAGCTGCTTATGACCCCAGTTTAATCAGTTTTTTTGTAACTTCTATTAATTCTTCAGGTATCTGGGTGATATCATCATAGGGGCGTGTTCCATCCCTGTCTGCATCAGCAATTTCATCCATTTCCGGAATAAATCCCAATATTTCATAGTCCGGCATACTGTCTTTAATCAGCTTTTTATCTTCTTCATTCCTGACCCTGTTTGCCAGTACCACAATATTTTTGATCCCGATATCCCGGCCAAGCTTTTTTATCTTATCTGCTGCCACCCGGCTTCTCTTTCCCGGGTTTACAACCACGATAAGGGCATCTACAGATCCTGAGGTTGCTCTGCCCAGGTGCTCAACACCGGCTTCCATATCCATGATCACTACTTCATTGCGGGCTAAAACAAGGTGGTTCATCAAGGCTTTTAAAATGACTGCCTCAGGGCAGATACATCCTGATCCACCCTGTTGAACCGTTCCCATGACAAGCAGCTTTACCCCATCCTTTTCCAGGGAAAAACGATCCGGAATATCATCGACTTTGGGATTTAAGGTAAAGAATCCCCCCATTGTGCCGGGCGTAGCCCCGGTTCGCTCTGCAATGAGATCAGAGAGTTCAGACACCGGGGTGATGGGTTTTGATTCATCAATGCCAAGACCTGCCGCAAGGTTGGCAACCGGGTCAGCATCTATGGCAATAACTTTAGTTTCTTTATTTAATGCGGCAATGGATCGGGCTATTAAAGATGTGATAGTGGTTTTCCCAACACCGCCTTTGCCGCCGATTGCAAGTTTTAAACTCAAAACAGGTCTCCTGTGATTTTTTTTAATATACGTCCCTTGTCATCCATCAAAAAAACGTCATAATTGTTTTTTTGGGCCTGATTTATCAGGTCCTCTTTTATGATGGCCTGGACCTCATATTTATTATCCATAATATTCTTGGGCATTACAAGAAAGCATTGCTGTGCGATTTCTTTGGTTTTAAAGGCCGGAATAAAAGTGGCGTTTGTCTCTTTGTCAGTATAGCCCACAAATTGTTCATTGGATATTCCCGGGTTCTGAACAATTATATAATACCAGGTATCTTTTATTTGATCATTCAATTTTTTAACTCCTCACAAAAGGTTAGCTTCAGTCAAATATAAGACAGTTTTTTATAAAATAAAGGCCAAATGGGAAATACAAATAAAAAGCCCCGGCCTTGTTTAAAAGGGCAGGGGCTTTTTGCGCTTAATACGTAATACGGTTAAATGTCAAGCCATGAATCAGAATAGAGAGTTTCACCCATAATGACTTTATAGGTTTTTGCATAATCCTGCATTTCTTTATCAAGACTGGCAATATCCGGTTGATTACCGTCCATCATACCGCAAATCAGGTCGACAATATCCTGTCTTTCACCTTTGGCAATACTGGTTTGCTGTTTATCAAGGGGATCAGCAATAACAGCTTTCATCCCGTATTTTTCAAGCATAACCATATAGGTCTGGTTGAGGATACCGCGGAGATGTTCCGGAGGTCCATTGGAGATATTGGAAAGACCGCAGGTTGATTTTGAACCCGGTGCCATGTCCTCCAGCATCATCTGGAAATTCAAAAGGCTCATTAACTGCTGCTGCTGGATGTTGACAGGGGTTACAATGCCATCCACCCAGATTCTCTCATTGGCAACACCTGCTTCGTTGGCAAAATAAAGCAGCTCAACTGCCAGGGCAGCTCTTTCATTTTCATCTCTTGGCATACCATCAGGGCCCCACATCAGTGCAACAAAATCCGCTTCATATTCAACAGCAAGGGGAACCATCTTTTCATATATTCCAGGTCTTACCATGATAGAGTTGATGATATGCGGTTTATCTGCAGGTTTGCAAACCTTCAGGCCGGCTTCAATGGCAGCAATGTTGGAACTGTCAAGGAGCAGGGGCATTCCTGGAACTGCTTCCTGAACAACATTAACGACCCAGGGCATCAGCTCGTGACCGAATTTCTTGGCAGGTCCGAGGTTGATATCAATGTAATCCATACCCAGTTCTTTTTGCCTGACAACTTCTTCCTGAATGGGTACTGGGTTACGCATGGCTGGATCAGCTTGTTTGAATTCTTTTCCAATGATATTGGAAATGACGTTCAGACTTTCACCAAAAAGTATCATTTTTTTTCCTTTTAAATTAAATTAGGTTTAATTTTTGAGCCGGGGCAGTAAAACAGCCCCGGCTTAAAATTATTTATTGGGTTTTCAGGAATGCCGGCAGATGGGCGGCTTCCCTTGGTCCAACCGTAATGGTCCAGCCGGGAAGTTCTTCTTCGACATCACCTGCAATGGCAGCAGCATAACCTGGAATAATGAGGGTATTATGTTTTACCTTATCCATTATTCCGCTCTTTTTAACAAACATTCCCACATCATCGCCGCCAAATTTACCGGCAGCCCAGGCAGTCAGAACGGAAAGGCCCTCAGAGTCTTTGACCAACAACCATGCAGGCACTCTACTGGCTTCAATTTCACCGGAAACAATAAAGTAGGTCAATGCAAAGTTAGTGGTTACAAGAACCGGAGAATTTTCATCCGGGTTGCCAATTTCAAAAATACCTTCTGTTACCGTCATAGGTCTCTGGGGATCAGTATAGATATTGAGTCTTTCAAGCAGAAGCGGGAAGAGAGATTCAGTCGCAAAATCAGACATAACAACTATGCCGCCGTATTTGGCAACAAACATGCTGGCAATAAGGGTTTCCATATCAAGGTTGGACGCCATTTCGCACGGAAAGGTAATAGTGGGAAATCCTAAAGCCTTGTTGGATGCTTTAAGGGCAGCACGTCGGATGGCAACCTGATCTTCAAGGGCCTGTTTGATTTCCCTTGAGCCCGGATCAAGAACAAGATCTTTGAGTCCCATGCCGGTGAGTTTTTCCGTCAACGCCTGGAGCGCATCCACAGAATCGGCTTTAACAGCCAGGGGCAGATCATTATCTTTAGCCAGAGCGCCCATGTCATCCGCGTTGTCAGCTGTAGCAGCATAGAGCAGCGGACGTTTGAAACCGGCGGCTTCGATACCCGCTTTCATGACATCAAGGTCCTGGGTCATCAAGACCAGATTAAACTCAGATTCTTTGGCGATTTTACCTGCAACGGCGGCAAATCCATCGGCACCGTTTCCGGCATCTTTGACTACCAGAAGTTCAGGTCTTAAATTTAAGCCCACCCGCTCATACTGGAAGGCGTTGTAGACTTTAAGGGCTTTATCAAGTTCTGCAGTATCAATGTCTGAAGAGACAGTCGCTGCAAGAACGGTTGGGTTAAAAAATGTTTTTTCGTGTCTGTAAAGAACGGTTTCTCCACCTGTTGTGGTTTTACGTACACCTTTCCCCAGAGCAACAGGACGGATAGGCGGTGCTGATGCTTCTGCCAGCTGCTCTTTTGCTTCGTCGGAAACATAAGGGCACGCATCCAGTTCCGCCTTTCCGGATGCAAGATTCATTGCAAAGGCAAGGCAGGTTGGAACCCCGCACTCCTTACAATTTGTCTTGGGCAGGAGTTTGAATATCTGTATACCGGTTAATGCCATTTTCTTCTCCTTAAGTTTTAAAAACTTTATGGTAAAGGTCCGGCAGTATGAATTCTGGTGTGATACCTGCCGGACCTTTTGTTTTACTGATTATTAAACAAGTGATTCCATATCAAGCGCAGGATGACCTTTTTCCTTGAGGAAGGGCATGATGTCCTCTTCGGTGATACCCACAGTTTCATCTGCGATCATGTCATAGAGTCCCGGAACACCCATTGCCTCTCCGCGGGCGACAATTCTGTCTTTGAGCTCTTCTTTGAGCTGCTTTGGCATCCAGACCATTCTCAAGAGTCCGCCGTCACCCAAAATGAATTTACCCTGGGTAATGTTGAACTTGGAATGACCCACAAATCCCGGAGAAGAAGCACCACCGCCCATAACGCCGGCAAGTGTGGTAAACTTCATGCCGCAGGGTGTTTCACCTGCATAATCACGGCCAACAGTCATAACACCGTTACAGCCCGGCAGCATGGCAGCAATACATTCGCAGCAGCCGCAGGTTGTCATGGGATCAATGACCATTGAGTAGAAGTTGTAATGGGTAACAGCGCCCCTGGAGGCTTTGTATACAAAGTCATTAACGCCTTTCCACTGACCCAGTTTCGGATCAACACACTCCCCTTTTTCAATGGGCTGGTTGGGACCTGTGGGATTAATTTCAAAGGAAGCTTTACAGTCCATCCAGTTGTACGCACCGCAAAGCCCTGTTCTTTCAGGACTTACAGAGCACACATGGTTGGGCGCAAAAGACTGACACAGTGTGCAGGAATAATAAGTTTCAACATCTTCATCTACCATATTATCAACACGGGAATCACGTTTTTGATATTCAGCCCTTGCAGTTTTGGTCAGTTTGTCAACATCTGCTTTTTTGGTGTAAAGGGTAATCTGAACCTTATCAACAATATTACCAAAATCCTGATGGAATTTTGCATGGAGAACCGTACCGATTTCTTTCAGGCTAAAGCCTTTTTCAATGGCGGCTTTACTGATCCTGATCCAGGAAATATCCCGTTGTCCAATATGCATAACACTCTGGATATAGTTAACAAGATGATGGATCTGTCTTTCTATAATCGGTTCAAAATCTTCCTGGAATTCACGGCCGGCTATCTGTACAAAGATACCCAGCGGGAAGGTTCCGCCTTCTTTGATGCTATCAAGATCAGGACCTTCAAGGATGACCTTTCCATCTTCAATAGCACCTATGTCAGCCATTTTTACAAGCTCGGTGCATTGGGTTTTTCCACCGCCGCACTGGGCATGTAAATCCGCACCCCTTACACGCTCACCCTCGTAAGCAGGACCGAATGAACATGAGATATCAACCTCGGAAACAAGGGTTTTAAGTCCACGGACTTCAACTGACTTTGCGCAGATGTCTTTATGGGCAACAGGAGAGACAACATGCTCATATGTACAAATACCAGTAGGAAGTATTTCAGTAATATCTGTATCGGCTATGGTTGGAAAACCCCAGTTTACACAGCCTGCAGCAGCAACGCCCCATTCGGTTCCAACTTCGCCCAGAGCATTGACAAAGGCAAACACTCTTTCTTTATTGTACATGAGAATTTTTTTATAATCACCAGGCTGAACACCTCCGAAAGCCATGGCGACCCTGTTTGCAAAACCTGCTGCAAATACTGCGGATGAGATATCCGGGCCGAAACATGCGATTCGTGTACTCCAGCCAACCTGCACTCCGGCTTCAATAAGCTGCTCAACAACGGTGGTACCATTATGGTTTGCAGCCAGGAACATGTAAAGACCTCTTTGCTGATAATCTTCAATGATCATTTTGGCGGTTTCAACATCAGGTGCAGAGCCTACTATTGCTGCAAAACCGGGAGCGGTACCGTCAACAAATTCCACGCCTCTTTTCCTGAAGATGGTATCATCTGCAGCACCGGTCCATATTTTTCCGTTTCCAATATCCGGATCTTCTGCGTGAAGATAAAAATCCGGCTCATTCAAATATCTGAGTGCCTCGATAACTTCAAAGGATATAATTCCTGCCATTCCAGCGTCCAGAAGGGGACCCAGGAACGGAAGCCAGTTTTTGTTTTTAATGTGAGGGGGAAGAAGTCCCCGGGCAATATCTAAGGGTTCCTGCAAATCTTCAAGGGTTTCAACCTTGATGCCGAAAAGTGAATATATTACCGGCAGAAAATATCCGGTGTTGGGAAACCCGACTTTGGTATCCGCATTATAGGTTGCAAGAGCTTTCTGATATGCTCCTTCTGCCTGTGAAACAACTTTATAACCACCCTGGATGGCAGCAAATGCTATTAATCTTGACATTTTGTTCCTCCTTCGTTGAGGATTTTATATTTTATAATAATTTTACAATACATAACTTTGGATTAACCTTATAGAGCCTGTCGTGCAGCAAAATCCATCATAACCCTGTCTCTTGCCTTATCGATACCAAGCTCTTTTCGCTTTTTATCGATATGGGCAATCATGAGATGGGCATGTTTAATAGGATCCTGTTCAGCACCCCACATACCGCCGTAAAGCTCTTCAAACTCTTTACAGATATAATCATTGAATACTGGAGCACCCGTTGTGGGCAGGTTGCTGAAAACTGTATAAACACCGGATGAGACAAAATAATGACCAATACTTATGGCCTTTTCACTCATCCATTCAGGAGCACTTCCTGCTGCAGGCAGATCAGAAATGTCATTTCCAAGCCCTCCGGCCTTAACAACTTCTGTTGCTGCCAGAAGTATCCGGCTGTTGTCAACACAGGAACCTAAGTGAAGAATGGGAGGAATACCAACTGTTTCGCAAACCTCTGCAAGACCGGCACCAGCATGCGTTGCAGCGGCTTCAGGCATAAGAAGACCTTCCATGGCACAGGCAATTGCCGTACATCCGGTTGTAAGGACAATCACATCGTTTTTGATCAGTTCTTTACATATGGCGATATGATCACGATTATGTTTAGTCCTTGCGTTATTACATCCAACTACACCTGCAACACCTCTGATACGTCCATTAATTATGTTGTCATTGAGTGTATAGTAAGTACCGCGGAAGGAACCACCAAGGTGATATTCTGTGGATTCAACAGCAAAGCCTGCCACGAGTGGTGCTTTGTGCTGGGGAATCATAACTTCTGAACCGCGGTTTTCATAATTATCAATGGCCATTTTAACAATTCGTTCAGCATCTTCAATTGCGTGATGCTCATCAAATTCAATATGGATAACATTTTCCTGCTCCATCTTGGCAATCGGATGGGTTGTAATCAGTTTTGTGTGGAAACATTTTGCAACATTTGCAATGTTCTGCATGATACACTGAATATCCACAACCATGGCATCGACTGCGCCGGTTATGATAGCAAGTTCCTGCTGTAAAAATGTTCCGCATAATGGTACGCCATGGCGCTGAAGCATTTCATTGGCAGTACAACAGATTCCTGAGAGCTGGATACCTGCTGCACCTTTTTTATTGGCATAATCAAGCATCTCTTGTTTCTGTGCAACAGCTATAATCATTTCTGATAAAACAGGCTCATGTCCGTGAATAACGATATTGACATGATCTTCTTTCATGACGCCAAGGTTGGCCTCAGACTGGACCGGATAAGGTGTTCCAAAGAGAATATCCTGAAGATCGGTGGCCAGCATGGAGCCGCCCCATCCGTCTGCAATAGCTGCACGTGTACCTTGCTTCATCAGGTTTTTATAATCCTGGTCAACGCCCATATGGGTGCGGTGCATGATCTCAACAATTTCTCTGTCGATATTTCTTGGGATCACGCCCATTTTTTTCCAGAGTTCATAGCGGGCTTCGGGCGCTTTCTTTACGCTCAGGACTTCTCCTTCAGCCTTGCCCCATTCGCCTAATGCAACCTCTGCGGTTTCAAGTGCGACTTCATCAAGGTCTCTGTCAAGTTCTTCTCCATCCACTTCAACAGTGGTGGCAACGCCAAGATATTTGGCAACCTCAATAAGTTTATCAAAATCTTTAATCTGATAAGCTTCTGTTTCTTTTCGAGCCGCAGATAAAAAGACTTCTGCTACACAGCGGCCATGATCAGAGTGGGCGGCTGCACCGCCGGCGATCATTCTGATAAAGTTCCTTGCTGCGATGGTGTTGGCTGTGGCGCCGCAAAGGCCTTTTCTTGTGTCTTCTCCTTCAATCCCTGCTTTGGGGAGAGGGAGACGGCAGGGGCCCATGGAACAGTTTTTACAGCATGTGCCCTGTACGCCTATGGCACATTGCTTCATTGTAAGGGCTCTGTCAAAAATTGTTTCAATCCCGAGTTCATGGGATCGGGCTATCATCTCCTGTGATGCCACATCTATGGAAGATGCAATCGGATCAGCAAGTTTTGGAGCTTTCACTTTTTTCTTTTCTTCTGCCATTAGAGGTTCCTCCTCATATTATTATGTTACTAAGTTCATAATTTAAACTACAATTAATTTTTAAAAAGCGTTCATATCTTCAAACCTGATTTTGTATTTATTAACACCGGATTTGAAGAATTTCAGCTGCATTATCTTCTTATTTTCTTAAATTTAGACAGGCCGGATTTCTGGGTTTTGGCTGCTGTCATTGTCACCTTTTTATCCTCGGGTGTGCTAGCTTTTGCCGCTCTTTCTTCCTGTTCTTTTGCTCTTTTTTGTCTTATGGCATCTTCTTCAGCTTCACGTTTGGCAGCTTCTTCAGCTTTAGCCTTGGCTTCTGCATCCGCTTTTGCTTTGACTTCAGCCTCGGCCTTTGCTTTAGCATCTGCTTCAGCTTTAGCCTTGGCTTCTGCATCCGCTTTTGCTTTGACTTCTGCATCTACTTTAGCTTTTGCTTCGGCCGCAGCCTTTGCTTTTGCTACAGCTTCAGGATCTACAGCAGGTGCAGCAGCAGCTTCTTCTTTAGGAGCAGCAGCGGCTTTCGCCTCTTCCTTTTTAGGAGCCGGTGCTGCAGCAGCTTTAGGAGCTGCTTCCTTGGCAGGAGCAGCCTTTTTAGCAGGGGCTGCTTTCTTTTTCTCTTCTTCGATGGTCAGGTCAACATCAGGAGCTATAGCAGCAAAATCAATCTCCACATCGTCCAGGCGTTTTTCAATGGCTGGAACATCCATGGCAGAACCGCCGTCAGAGATAAGATCGATAAATGCCTTTGCAAGCTTAATGGATTCGGGATGACGCATCATCAGTATGCTGGAACCTGAAAGCAGGTATGATACCGCCCCAACGGCTTCCATGAGGACAGCTCTTCTTTCAGGGTCACCCAGTTCGGGTGCGTCTTCTACGGTCTGTTTGGCTTCTTTGCATTTCCAGACTTCATTTCCCAGGTTATTGATCATGGGGTTCTGGAGTTTGTCATCGCCCTGGGTCATAGCTGCCTGGGACAGACGTTCCATTACAGAATAGGAATACTCAAGTCCATATCCCAGTCCACCGGTGGTGGGGTCGACAATAACATTGTCAAGTTTAACACCCAGGTTTTCAAGAAGAATGTTGACCTGTTTGGCAAGGTTGACATCAATGGGAGAAGAAGAGATGAGGGTGTGGCCATATCCCATGGCAGCCGCACCGATACCTTTGTAGTTTTTTTCTTCAACCGGGCCAAGAATCAGGTTTTCACCTTCACATACTTCACAAATCTTTTTCAAGACTTCTTCATCCTTGGCAGGAACTGCACACCCCCAGATAATCAGGGGGACATTGATTGCGCCCTGAACACTTTTTACTGTTGCAGCGGCATCGTCAGCGCCGGCATCCTTGTCATTGGGGTCAATGCTTTTCAACTGCAGAACAATGGCTTGTGCACCATACTCGTCCACACATTTTTTGGCCCATGCAGCAGGATCAGACACAACGTCTTTAAATGGTGCAAGGGCTGCTTCCGGCCAGTCTTCGGGTTCCATATCCCAGATTTCCATCGCAATGATGGGTTTGTTGGGCATGTCACCTTCAAACTGGTAAAAAGGATAACTGGTTTGTCCGCCGACGGTAAGGGCATTGTCACCTTTTCCTATGGTGATGCCTTTGATACTGCCGGCATAGGTTTCTTTGGTTATTTCAAATCCCACTTTTTCCTCCTAAGTTTAAAGATAGTTATGAGTTGGGGGGGGTTAAGATTAAACTGACTGGACATTACTAAAAAAGGACACATAGACAATGGAATAGCTAAATCAAACTCAGAGAATACTAAATTGATATATCTTCCCATTCAGGTGCCCTTTATCATTTCTTAATTTGTTGATAACAGGATATGACTTATAATTTGTACGGTTTTTTGTCAATAGACGAGTAAATTTAATGATTTTGTGGCTCGGTCGCCAAAACCCCCAGTATAACTAAGATTTCTTGAAGACCACCTACAATGTGGTATATCTCTGAATAGAATTTAATTAATAAATTCAAGTTGTATGGCCGAAAAAAGTTGATTTTTTATTTTTTATTTAATAGGTAGATTATGCAATTAGAATTTTTATGACCAAAAATGTATATATTGGTTTCATCAGTACTTTATTTTTAACGACTCATTTTTCGAGTCAACAGCAATTAAGGAGTAAATCATGGCGTTAGATCCAACCAAACACCTAGACTGGGAAATTGCAGAAGACGCAGAAAAAACAATGCTTACAATCTATGAAATCGGTGAAAAACTGGGGCTTACTAAAGAAGAACTTCTTCCCCAGGGTCACTATATTGCTAAAATAGATTTTAGAGCAGTGCTTGACCGCCTTAAAGATAAACCAGATGGCAAATACATTAATGTGACCGCCATCACACCAACACCCCTTGGTGAAGGTAAATCGACATGCGCAATGGGACTTGTCCAGGGTCTCGGAAAAATTGGCAAAAATGTATGTGCAGCGATTCGTCAGCCGTCCGGCGGACCAACAATGAATATCAAGGGGTCTGCCGCAGGCGGTGGCCTGGCACAATGTATCCCTCTAACACCTTTTTCTCTTGGGTTCACAGGAGATATCAATGCCATCATGAATGCCCACAACCTGGCAATGGTTGCGTTGACTTCCCGTCTACAGCATGAAAGAAACTATACAGACGAGCAGCTTGACAGACTGTCCGGTATGAAAAGGCTGGATATTGATCCCACAAAAGTGGAAATGGGATGGATAATGGATTTTTGCGTCCAGGCGTTAAGAAATATCATTATCGGTATTGACGGTGTGAACGGCAAAGCTGACGGTTTCATGATGAAATCAAAATTCGGTATTGCCGTATCTTCAGAAGTTATGGCCATCCTTGCCGTTGCAACAGACCTGAAAGACATGCGTGAAAGAATGGGCAAGATTGTTGTGGCCTACACTAAAAAGGGCAAACCCGTTACCACTGAAGACCTTCAGGTAGCAGGCGCCATGACCGCATGGATGGTGGATGCGCTTAATCCATCTTTAATACAGAGCCTTGAAGGACAGCCCGTTATCGTTCATGCGGGTCCTTTTGCCAATATCGCCATCGGTCAGAGCTCCATTATTGCAGACAGAGTTGGTCTTAAACTGGCTGATTACCATGTAACCGAATCCGGATTTGGTGCAGATATTGGGTTTGAAAAATTCTGGAACCTCAAGTGCCGTTTCTCAGGCCTGAAACCCAATTGTGCCGTTGTTGTGGCAACCATAAGGGCACTTAAATGCCATGGTGGCGCACCGGTTCCTGTGCCTGGCAAACCCATGCCTGAAGAGTATGGGTCTGAAAATGTTGAATGGGTTGCAAATGGTTGTGGCAATCTTATCCATCATATTAAAAACGTCAGAAAGGCAGGTATCGCACCTGTTGTTTGTATCAATGCATTCTATACCGATACAGATAACGAGATCGAAAAAGTTCGTGAGCTTTGTGAAGCTGAAGGCGCAAGAGTCGCTCTTTCCCGTCATTGGGAACATGGTGGTGATGGTGCCATTGAGTTTGCAGAAGCTGTTGTTGCGGCTTGTGAAGAAAAATCCGAATTTAAATTTCTTTATGATCTTGACATGCCTATTAAAGAGAGAATTGAACTTATTGCTAAGGAAGTTTATGGCGCCGATGGTGTTGATTATTCCAACGAAGCAAATGTTGCTATTACAAGAATTCAGGCTGACCCGGAACTTGCAAAAATGGGTATGTGTATGGTTAAAACTCATCTTTCTCTTTCTGACAACCCTGCTCTTAAAGGAGTTCCAACAGGCTGGAGATTGGCCATAAGAGAAGTCCTTACCTATGGCGGCGCAGGTTTTATTGTTCCTGTTGCAGGCGCCATCAGCCTGATGCCGGGCACGGGTTCAAACCCTGCTTTTAAACGGGTTGATGTGGATGTGGAAACGGGTAAAGTACAGGGTGTATTCTAACAAGTTTCAAAGATTGTTTAATTTTTGAAACTTTTAATGCCGGGCTTAAATAAATTTGTTATTTAAGCCCGGCTAGTATTCAAAAAATTGCCGTTTCCGGTTAAATTTTTTATATGGAGGTTTATAAATGACTGCTGAAATTATTAGCGGAACTGAAATACGAAAGGCGATCCTCGCAGAAGTCAAAGAGGAAGTCGATCAGATGAAAGAAAAACATGGCAAGGTGCCGGGTCTTGTAACAATCCTTGTGGGTTCAAGCCCTGCATCCATCAGCTATGTTACACTTAAGGTCAAAACAGCCATCAGTCTTGGGTTTCATGAAATACAGGACGACCAGCCGGAAGATCTTTCAGAAGCAGATCTTCTAGGTTTGATTGATAAATATAATAATGATCCC
Source organism: Desulfobacula sp. (assembly GCF_014237455.1). GTDB lineage: Bacteria > Desulfobacterota > Desulfobacteria > Desulfobacterales > Desulfobacteraceae > Desulfobacula. The sequence continues at coordinate 24,581 of NZ_JABZFL010000023.1, forward strand.
GATATCCATGGTATTCTGGTTCAGTTGCCTTTACCCAAACACATAGATGACAAGAAGGTGTTGACTGCCATCAATCCGGATAAGGATGTGGATGCTTTTCATCCGGTTAACGTTGGGCGGCTTATGATCGGTGGTGACGAAGCAAGATTCCATCCCTGCACCCCGGCCGGTATTCAGGAGATGATCATAAGATCAGGCACTGAAACCTCAGGTGCGGAAGTCGTTGTTGTGGGAAGATCCAATATTGTGGGAAAACCCATTGCAATGATGATGGCACAAAAAGGTGAAGGTGCCAACAGCACCGTAACAATAGTTCATACACGGACCAAAGATCTTGCGTTTCATTGTAAACGTGCGGATATCCTGATCGTTGCTGCCGGTGTTCCTGATCTTGTAAAACCCGAATGGATTAAACCGGGATCAACCGTTATTGATGTTGGTGTGAACAGGGTGGGCATGAATGAGAAAACAGGAAAGGCGATCCTAAAAGGCGATGTAGATTTTGAAGCAGCCAAAGAGATTGCAGGAAAAATTACACCTGTTCCGGGCGGCGTAGGACCCATGACCATTGCTATGCTCATGAAAAATACTCTTAGATCAGCAAAATTAAGTCTTTAATATTGTTTGAACAGTAATATATAAACAATAAGAACAGACAGCCAATTGCCGGGATCAACAACTATTGATCCCGGCTTTTTTTTGGCTTTTTTTGGAATGGTGAGGCAAGTATTCACCCCCCTTAAACTCAGGTCTGACTTTCTCTTTTTCATCAGATAATTATCTTCATGGAAGTTTGATTACAGATTGACAACAAATCAGACAAATTGATAAGGTGAAAAATATTATATCATCCAAATTGAAACTAAATTGTCCATTTCTTCACCTTCAGTATCTTTCGATTGTTTATGCTGTAGCCTGTATCAATACTTTTTTGTCAAACAATCATTGTTTTAAAAAAAGGAGTACATTATGGCAGTTTCCATTATTATCAGACGATCCGTAAAGGATGAGACTATGGCAGGCCGATTAGCCCCTTTGATCGTGCAACTCAGATCCCGAGCAACAGCTCAGCCTGGTTTTCTGACTGATCAAACCTTCAGTTGTTTAGACTGTGAAGGGGAGTATCTAATCATCAGCACTTGGAATTCCCTTGAAGACTGGAACAAATGGATATACAGCGAGGAACGCATGGCCATTCAGCGCCAGGTGGATGAATTGCTGGGGGAAAAAACCCTTTACCGGTATTATGAAGCTGTTGTGGGCGGCATTCCCCCACGATTTAACTCAGATAGCTGAACACAGAACCATTGTCAATGAAATTGAGTAAATCATTATATCTTTTGTCCTATTGCACTATCAGAAAAAGAATATAGAAAAAAGATGGGGCATCTTAAAACCTTTATTCCAAATGATCTTCAACAGAGTCAGCACCAAATTTTTTGATATATCTTAAATGAAAGATATAAAATTATCTTGAATATATAAAGGGGGAGGAATGGATAGGCTGGATGCGATATTTGCACCTGAAACCATAGCCGTTATAGGGGCATCAACTCAAAAAGGAAAGGTGGGGCATGATATTTTTGCCAATATCTTATCCGGAGGATATACGGGAACCCTCTATCCGGTTAATCCAAAAGCAAAATCCGTATCAAGTGTCAAGTGCTACACCAGTATAAAAAATATTCCTGATCCCATTGATCTGGGTATGATTATTCTTCCCCCAAAAGCTGCTTTGCAGGCAGTAGAAGATTGTATTGCAAAGGGTGTCAAAGGGATAGTGATTGTCTCTGCCGGTTTTAAAGAGGTGGGCGGCGAAGGGGCTCGGATTGAAAAAGAAATCAAGACCTTGTGCGCCAATGCTAACGTACGGCTGGTGGGCCCGAATTGCCTGGGAGTGATTAATCCATCTGAAAAAGTATCGTTGAATGCTTCCTTTTCAGCACGAATGCCCGCTGCCGGAAATGTGTCTTTTATTTCTCAAAGTGGAGCACTTTGTACGGCTGTGCTTGATTATGCAGCAGACAAAGGGTTTGGTTTCTCAAAATTTATTTCAATCGGAAACAAGGCAGATGTGGATGAACTGGATTTATTAAGGTATTATCACAATGATCCTGATACAGATGTGGTCATGATATATATGGAAGAGCTTTCACGGAGCGCAGAAGAATTTATATCAGAAGTCAGAGAGATGACTTCAGGAACCAACCCCACCCATGTGATTGCCATAAAATCAGGCTCTTCAGATGCCGGTGCAAAGGCTGCCGCTTCTCATACAGGAGCCCTTGCAGGCTCTGATGCTTTGTATGATGCGATTTTTACCATGTCCGGTATTTTAAGGTGTGTCTCGGTTAATCAATTATTTGATTATGCCCAGGCATTTGCTGCCAACAAATATCCCACAGGGGATAAGATTGCCATTATTACAAATGCAGGCGGACCTGGTATTATTGCAACTGATATGAGTGAACAATCCGGGTTGAAACTTGCCCAATTTTCAGAAGAGACCATTAAAGAATTAAAAAAACACTTGCCGGCTACAGCTAATTTCCATAACCCTGTGGATGTGATCGGAGATGCAGCCAGGGACCGTTATGAAAACACATTGACCACTGTGTTGGCTGACCGTGGAGTAGATGCCGTTTTGATTATTTTAACGCCGCAATCAATGACCGATGCCATTGGCACGGCCGAAGCCATTGTCAATATTGCCAGGAATAGTATAAAACCAATTGTCTGCTCGTTTATGGGGGTTGTGGATGTGTCAGACGGTGTGAATCTTTTACAGAAGCATAAAATACCCGTCTATCAGTTTCCGGAAAGTGCTGCCAGATCCTTAGGCGCTCTGAGACAAGGAATGAAATGGCTTTTCAGGAAAATTTTGCCGCAGTTTAGATTGGAGTATGACACGGCTAAGGCAAAAAAGATTATTGATAGATATTTAAAAGAAGGCAGACTGGTTCTGGGTGAACTGGATGGAAATGAAATCCTTAGATGCTATGGATTTAATACCCTTCCCATGGCCTTGTCTAAAGATAAGACAGAGGCCTGCAAAATTGCAGACGAGATTGGATACCCGGTTGTCATGAAGATTGTCTCTCCTGATATCCTGCATAAGACCGATGCCGGCGGCGTTGTTGTGGGGCTTGAGGATGGTAAAAGTGTAGAAGAAGCGTTTGAAATAATCATGGAGAAAGCCAAAGCCTATAGCCCTGATGCACACCTTGAGGGTGTCCTGATTCAGAAACTGGCACCAAAGGGGAAGGAAGTGATACTTGGATTGTCAAAGGATCCGGTTTTCGGGCATGCCGTCATGTTTGGACTGGGTGGTATATTTGTTGAGGTCTATAAAGATGTTGCCTTTAGATTATCCCCCATGGGCCGGAACGTGGCAAGAAGAATGATTAAAAGCATCAAAGGCTATCCGATTTTTAAAGGAATGCGGGGAGAGAAACCCTCAGACATTGAAATTGTAGAAAAACATATTGTTTCATTAAAGGCCATGGCAGATAATCATCCCATGATAAAAGAGCTGGATATTAATCCCCTGTTTGTACACGAACAAGGAGAAGGTGCAACCGTCGCAGATATTATTATTCAACTGGAAAAAAAGGAGAGCTGATTATTTTTTTATATCCGGTTATAACAAAGGTGCCTGAAACGATTAAAATCTTGAAAGGAAAAAAGAAAGTTGTCGCCTTAAGTCAGTTTGCCAGAGAAAGCGCAAGGGTTTCCGCCTTGAAAGCAAAGCTTCATGTGGACATATTTGAAAAAGACACCTTGGGTGTCCCCAGGTTGTCAAATGGGCTCTGCTGGTCTGTAAGCCATAAACCCGATTTTGTGGCAGGAGTCGTTTCAAAAGAAAAGATTGGGATCGACCTGGAGAGGATTAAAGATATTTCTGATGCGTTGTTTGAAAGAATTATTGAACCGGAAGAGGAACGCCATTTCAGGCATCAGGGTAAAAGTACAATTTTTTTTAGAGTATTTACAGCAAAAGAAGCGGTATTAAAAAAAACAAGAGATGGAATACGGGGGCTGCCAAAAGTAAAAATAAAAGAGGTTGTTGATGAAAAAAATTTAGTTGTTCAGTATATAGATAAAAAATATTTAGTTGAAAATTTTTATTTTGATGGATACCTTGCATCGGTGACAAAAGATCACTTTAATGTTCAATGGACATTAGAATAAGAAATTTATTCAAGGAGAAAGAAAATGGCCAAAGGAAACGGTTTTACGATGAGTGAGGGTCCGAAAGATGCCAAAACCCCGTTACCCAAAATTGATTTTTCAAGTTTTATTTTGTCCTTATATTCATCAGGGCTGGTTCAACTTGGAAAAGTTGAAGATCCTTCGACAGGGAAAAAATCCATTAATCTCGGCCTTGCAAAGGACAGCATAGATATGATTGCCATGCTGGAAGAAAAAACCCGGGGCAATTTGACCGAAGAAGAAGAAAGTCTGCTCAAAGCATTGCTCAGTGAAATCAGGATGGCATTTGTTGAGGCAAAAGCTTGATAAGAAAGGTTAAATCATTTGCAAAGATAAATTTGTTCTTATATGTCACATCCAGACGAAAGGACGGATATCATAACCTTTATTCTTTAATGACACAGATAGATCTGTGTGATGATATTTATCTTGATTTTTCAAAAAAAGAATTGTCAATTGTATGTGACCATCCATATGTGCCGGAAGATGATTCAAATCTTGCCTATAAAGCAGCGGTATTGTTTTATCATTCTTTGAAAACAAACGGCTGTGAAGAAAAAAAAAGTCTTTCCATTGACATCACAAAAAGAATTACTCCCGGCGGGGGACTGGGCGGTGGAAGCAGTAACGCAGCCTCGGTTCTAATCGCTTTAAACAATCATTATAACAAACCATTTTCAAAAGCAGAACTGATGAAAATGGGATTGACCCTTGGCGCAGATGTTCCTTTCTTTATTTTTGGAAGCCCGGCAATTACTAAAGGCATTGGAGAAAGGCTTGAAAAAGCGCCAAACCTGAGGCCATATCATCTTGTTTTGTGTGATCCGGGGATTGTTGCATCAACAGCAAAAGTATATAAAAACATTGATTTTAGATTGACATTAAACCAAAAATATAATATGAAGACTGGTTTGAATGTACCGTTGCGGGGACAGAAATTTGATGTAAGGGATCAGATGCACAATGATCTTGAAGAATTGGCGTGCAGGCTCTATCCTGAGATCAAAGAAACAAAAGAAGAGATGGAGTTGTTGCTGAAAAGAAGAGTGGTTATGACGGGAAGCGGCTCATCTCTTTTTGCTCTTTTTTCAACCCGGGAAAATGCAGACAAGGGCTATGAAAGGCTCGCAAAACAGTGGGCCAAGAGCAAAAGAAACGTATTTCTCTCTTCGTTTAACTAAAACTGTGAGTTTAATTGTACTGGGGCGTCGTCAAGTGGCAAGACACAGGGTTTTGATCCCTGCATTCAGAGGTTCGAATCCTCTCGCCCCAGCCATATTTTAATAATTTTAAAAAAAGAGATTTGATATGAATGGCTTGTCAATTTTTGCGGGTAATTCGAATCCCGTCCTTGCAGATAGGATTTCGGAATATCTTGCAAAACCGTTGGGAAGATTGAAAGTCGACCGTTTCAGTGATGGGGAGACCCAGGTTGAAATTCAGGAGAATGTCAGGAAACAGGAAATTTTTGTGATTCAATCCACCTGTAATCCGGTGAATGACAATCTTGTTGAGTTGTTGCTTTTGATTGATGCTTTTAAGCGGTCTTCTGCCAGTAGAATTACCGCCGTTATTCCTTATTTTGGATATTCACGACAGGACAAGAAAGTATCACCCAGGGTTCCCATCAGTGCTAAATTAATCGCAGACCTCCTTGAAAACACGGGTGTTCACAGGGTGATTACAATGGATCTGCATGCTGGCCAAATTCAGGGATTTTTTAATTGCCCGGTGGATAACCTGTATGCTGCCCCGATCATAATTGATGATATTAAAACTCGTTATCCTGAAAATTTGGTTGTTGTCTCACCCGATGCCGGTGGTGTTGAAAGGGCAAGGGCATATGCCAAGCGTTTGAATGCCAGTCTTGCCATTATTGATAAAAGAAGAAGCGCACCCAATAAGGCAAAAGCCATGGCTATCATCGGTGATGTTCAGGATAAAATAGCGATCATCCTTGATGATATGGTTGATACGGCAGGGACATTGACAGAGGCCGCAACCGTTATCGTTGACAAGGGCGCAAAAGCGGTTCATGCGTATTGTACGCATCCCGTGCTTTCAGGGCCGGCCATTGGCCGAATAAATAAATCATCTTTAAATTCTCTTGTTGTGACAGATACCATCCCTCTGTCAGAACAAGCAAAACTATGCGACAAGATTGAGACGCTATCCATTGCCAAACTGGTTGGTGAGGCGATTATGCGTAGTTACAGGGGCGATTCTGTAAACTCTCTATTTGTATAAAATAATTGATATATTAGTTTTTAAGCATGCATGCATGCAGTTACGGAGGAAAGAACTTTGGAATTAATCGAATTAAACGCAAAATTAAGAGACACCAGGGGCAAAGGCGCAGCCAGAAAATTAAGAAGAAGCGATGCCATACCTGCGATTGTCTACGGAGCAAAAACAGATCCTGTAATGCTCTCCATTAAAACCATCAATTTTATTCAAATCATCAGGAAACATGGCTCAACCGGCCTTTTTTTCAATCTTAAGATTGAAGGGGATTCCGGGAAAGAAAAAACGGTCATGCTGAAGGATATGCAGATGGACACCTTTGGTTTGAATTATCTTCATGTTGATTTGCATGAGATTGACATGGATAAAAAGGTTACCATCTCTATCCCGGTCGAAACCATTGGTGAAAGTCCAGGCGTCAAAGAGGGCGGCCTTCTTCAGATTATCAGACGGGAACTTGATGTGGTCTGTAAGCCGGTTGATACACCAACCAACATTCAGATTGATATTGCAGGTCTTGACGTTGGTGATTCAGTTCATGTTGAGGATATTGATCTGGATGAAAATGTTGAAATTCCCCATGAAGTTAACTTTACAATAATAACAATTGTAGCGCCGACTGTTGAAGAGGAAGAAATTGAAGAAGAAGATGAATTCATGGAAGAGGGAGAAGCTGAAGCTGCTCCTGCTGATGAAGAGACTTCCGAAGAGTAATCCCCTTGTAGATGTCGGATTCGAAATTTAAAATTATTGCGGGTCTGGGTAATCCAGGTAAGAATTATGCCCGGACCCGTCATAATATCGGATTTTTAGTCGTTGAAGCACTGGCTGCAAAATCCCGTCTTACAATTGACAAATCTCGTTTTGATTCTAAGTATGTGAAAGCAAAAATTAAAGGCAAAGACGTTTTTCTTGTAAAGCCTTTAACCTATATGAACAAAAGCGGGTTTCCTATCCATAAATTTGCCTCATATTATAAAGTCGGTATGGAAGATATCATTATTGTTCATGATGATATAGATCTTTCTTTCGGGAAAATTAAAATTGTTAAAAGCCGTGGACATGGCGGACATAACGGGGTGCGATCCATTATGGATGCTTTCGGTAAAAAGGATTGCGTCCGGATTCGAGTAGGGGTCGGCCATCCCGGATCAATAGAGGATGTAACAGGGCATGTCCTGGGGCATTTTTCTCCTGAGGAGATAAAAATACTGGATCATTGTATCGACACCGCAAGGGATGCCTGCCTTTATATTCTTGAAAATGGCGTGACCTCTGCCATGAATTTAATTAATACTAAGCGCTAAGCGGTCATTTATTTATTCCAAATAGTATTGACCATCTGGGGTCAACCATAGAAAATACATTTGCACTGACAGAAAATGGTGTTGAAAAGCTCAGTAATTTCAGGGAAGATATTATGTATGCTTCAGCTTTCATAAAATTATTTCATTGACAATATTGTTAAAATATGGTTCTCTACTTAGATTGGGCTAATTGTTTTTAAAAAAAGGTGGGGTATCAAATGGGTGAAAAAACCAAGGTAAGAGAAGTAACATCAACCAAAAAAGAATTTTCCAAAGGTGATCTGGCTGTTTATCCTGCGCACGGTGTTGGCTACATCGAGTCAATTGAAAGCAAGGAGATAAATGGTGACACCATGAATTTTTACATGATGAAGATCGTGGAAAATGGTATGGTGATCATGATTCCGACTTCAAACGTGGAATCAGTGGGCTTAAGAGATGTCATCCCTGAAACTGAGGTCGCTGAAGTCTACAAGGTTATGCAGGAAAAAGCTCAAGGTGCTGATAATCAGACCTGGAATCGCAGATACAGGGAATATATGGATAAAATTAAAACCGGTTCCATTTATGATGTTGCTGAAGTTTTCAGAGATCTTTTCCAGTTAAAGCTTGAAAAAGATCTTTCCTTTGGTGAGCGAAAGCTTCTTGATACCGCCCAGAATTTATTGGTTCAAGAGCTGTCTACCGCTAAGGATATTGACGAAAAAGCAATGATGCAGGAGATTGAGAGTCTTTTCAACTAACCCCCTTATATTATCAAGCAAATTTGAAAACCGGCGGGCAAAATAAATAGTTCGCCGGTTTTTTAGTTCATGAAAGTAAATATTAATATAGATGATGATCAAAAAGATACCCGCCTTGATACGGTTATTTCCAGCTTTTATAAAGCCTGTTCCAGAAGCAGGGCCGCTATTCTGATAAATAACAGCGATATCCTTGTCAATCATAAAAAAAAGAAACCAGGGTTCAGGGTAAAGTCAGGTGATATCATTACCGGGATTATGCCTGATGCAGATATTGATACTGTAGTTTTACCTGAAAATATTTATTTGGACATTGAATTTGAAGATGATCATATTATTGTCATCAATAAAAAGCCGGGAATGGTGGTCCATCCTGCACCGGGAAATCTTTCCGGAACTCTTGTGAACGCACTATTGTTTCATGAACCTAAAATAAAAGAGGTTGGAGAAGATCGATTCAGATCCGGTATTGTTCACAGGCTGGATAAAGATACCAGCGGATTAATGGTAGTTGCTAAAACTAAAGAGGCGTTACCTTTTCTGCAGAAAGAATTCAAACAGCGGCGTGTGGAAAAAAAGTATCTGGCCCTGGTTTCCGGAAATTTTCCTGATGATCAGGGAGAAATCAATCTTCCCATTGGCCGGCATCCGGTGAAAAGAAAAATAATGGCTATAAACCATGAAGACGGGAAACCCGCCAGAACATGCTGGAAAGTCAAAAAGCACTTTAAAGCAGCCTGCCTGATTGAGGCGCTTTTAAAAACCGGAAGAACCCATCAAATCAGGGTGCATTTTTATGCTATTGACCACCCGTTGATTGGAGACCGGATATATCAGCCCAGAAGATACCGCAAAAAAAAGAGTATAGCCCCCAGGCAAATGCTTCACTCCTGGCAACTTGCTTTCAGGCATCCTTATTCAGGGAGAAAAATGTTTTTCAAAGCAGAACTGCCTGAAGATTTTTTGCAGACAGAATCGCAGCTTGAATCGCTTTTATGAGTAAAAGGTAAAATATGTCGAAAAATTATGACCCCAAAATGCATTCAGCCGAACATCTGCTGAACCAGGCAATGGTTCGTAAATTTGGATGTAGCAGATGTTTCAGTGCACATATCAATAAAAAGAAATCCAAATGCGATTATAATTTTGACAGCCCTTTGACTAAGCTTCAGATCAATGAATTGCAGGATAAGGTGAACCACCAGATAGAAAAAGATCTTCCCGTGATAATTGATATGGTACCCAAAGAGGATGCTCAAAAACAATTAAACCCCAGCGTTGCAAAAAAGATAAAATGAAGTTCTTAGTTTTTAAGCCGCTTTTTGCAACGAGTCCATAAAATGTAGTAAATCTTTTTTCACAGCCTGGTTTGAACTCATTGT
>NZ_JABZFL010000057.1 GCF_014237455.1 Desulfobacula sp.
TGTTCTTTTGGATAAATATACCCTTCCGGTAGAATCCCAAGTCTTAAAATGTGGGCCAGCCAGAAGGCATCCCACTTATCATCTTTGAATTTTAATCCCTTGTATTGCTGGATAGCAGCCGGATTAGCCAGGTGAACCTTATACCCATGATCCATTAATCCATCTACCAACCAGTACCAGTTGAAGGTTGATTCCACAACAATACCTTGAAGAGTTTTTTTGTATTTCCGCAACACTTTGAGTATCTGTTCTAAATTGTTATTGTGCCGCTGGCTGTATAATCGTTTGTTCTTCTGATTAATAATGCCAATAAAATTATTACTTGAATGTAAGTCGATTCCGGCATAAGTTTTCATAAAGCACCTCCTTTTTTATAAGATAATGACACCTTATTATTCCACAGCTTTAGCAGCTGTGGAAGGGGAGGTGCTTTCAATTAAGCACGAAATAGCTCAATTTTATTTATAAAAGGCCCTTTATATGATTATCAGGGGAGTATCCTTTGTCCGGTTTTATGTCTGTAAAAAACATTCCCATGGGTTCTTCAATAAGTCCTAAAATGTTAAGAAAGTCGGGAATAGCAGATTTGATCTGATGGTCCATGATTCCTCCTTTGATGGTTTGGCTGGATGGAATGCTTATGAGTTTAGTAGATGAAATCCAAAAAGAAAGCAATACAAATCACCCTGGAATATATATAAACAGCCTTGACAAATTATCCGGTTTCAATTATTGGTTTGTATACAAAGGAGTTTATATGGATAGTTTACCAAAAAATATTCCGGATTGTGTGTTTTTTTTTCTGGCCAAAGCCCATCAAAAGGCCCATGGCCTGTTAAAAAAGAAACTGGTCCCATATGGATTGACCAATATGCAGCACCTTATTCTTGAAGGCCTCTGGTATCATGAAGGCGCCACTGCTGCTGAACTGGGAAAACTTCTAATTCTTGATAAGGCCACATTATCCGGTATTATTGACCGCCTGGATGATGCCGGATGGATTGAAAAGCGGCTGGATGAAAATGATAAGCGTGTGTTCAGGCTTTATACATCAGATAAGGCCAATGAGATCAAATACGAGTTGATTGGTGTGAGAAAAAAAGGAAATGATCTCTTGCTGACTGATTTTTCTATAGAAGAAAAAATACTGTTTAAACGCCTGTTGCGAAGTCTGTTTTTGGAGAATTAATTCATCATACAGATGATGCCAGGGTATTATTATAAATATTTTTAGTTCGTATACTGACTTAAAAAGGAGGGCAAGACATGTTGCTTTTTAATCCGCAAAAATACCAGGACAGAAATTATCCTGATGAAAGATCTAAAGAGGTTATGCTGAAAACCATTGAATGGTTTGAAAACAGAGGCCTTAATAAGTTGAATGAAGAATATCATGCCCGGGAATTTACCTATGACTTTGCAGAATTTATCAAAAAAGAAAGAATTTTCGAAACTCTCTTTCTGCCAAAAGGATATGGGGATAAAGACCAGTATTACAGTACATACAGGATGTTTGAATTTTCAGAAATCTGCGGGTTTTACGGTATGGCATACTGGTATATGTACCATGTTTCTACACTGGGGTTAGACCCGGTATTTCTCGGTGAGAATGAAGATTTCAAGCATAAGGCTGTTGAGAAACTAAAGGAAAACCCTCTGTGTGCATTCGGCCTTTCAGAAAAAGATCATGGTGCTGATATTTATTCATCTTCCATGAAACTATACCCTGCTGACGATGGAACCTATGTGGCTAGAGGGACCAAGTATTACATTGGTAATGGTAATGAAGCCGGAATAATAACTGTTTTTGGTAAATTTGCTGATACAGATGAGTATGTTTTTTTTGTGGTTGATTCAAAGCATGAAAAATATGAATGCATTCAGAATGTTATTGATGCCCAGAACTATGTAGCTGAGTTTGAGCTTCATGATTATCCCATCACAGATGATCTGATTCTTTCAAGGGGACCCAAGGCATGGGATGACATGCTCAATACCATCAATATCTGTAAATTCAATATCGGTTCCGGTGCCATCGGCATCGTCACCCATTCCTTGTACGAATCTCTGAACCATGCAGCCCACCGTAGTCTTTACGGAAAAAATGTCACCGAATTCGCCCATGTAAAACGGCTTTTCCTGGATTCTTACTGCCGCCTTACCGCCATGAAATTATTCGGTCTGAGGGCGACCGATTATATGAGATGTGCATCAAAAGAGGACAAGCGCTACCTGCTTTATAACCCTATCATGAAGATGAAAGTTGCCATTCAGGGTGAAGTTGTCCATGATCTGCTCTGGGATATTATTGCTGCAAAGGGTTTTGAAAAAGATAATTATTTTAGCCAGGCCGTGGTTGACTTAAGGGGATTTCCTAAACTAGAAGGAACACGGCACGTGAACATGGCCCTTATTGTCAAACTTATCCCAAGTTATATGTTCAATCCCGGTGAGTTTCCTGAAGTCCCAAAAATGAACAATGGTGAAAATGATGACTATCTTTTCGAGCAGGGCCGCACAAGAGGGTATGCAAAAACTCAATTCCATGATTTCCGTAAAACCTATGCTACAAAGAACTTACCCAATATTGAAATATTCAAAGAGCAGATCAAAGCCTATGAAGAATTTTTGATTGCTTCGGGAATGGAACTCAAAGATCAGATGATGAATGCGTTTGATTATCTTCTGTGTGTAGGCGAACTCTTTACCCTTGTGGCCTATGGTCAACTTATTATCGAGAGCGCTGCAATTGAAAATGTTGATGATGACCTGTTGGATCAAATTTTTGATTTTATGGTCAGGGATTTTTCACAATTCGGCCTTGAGCTTTATGGAAACGGCTTGTCCACCAAGAAGCAACAGGATGCATGTCTGAAAATGATTAAAAGACCGGTTGCTGATGATGAAAAATTTGAAAAGATTTTAAATGAGCAAATATATGCATTGATTGACACCTATGAAATGAAACCCTAGGTAAAGCCCAAACAGATACATTACTGAAACGGGTAACCATCACTTAAGTACTGGAGAAATCATGGCTGTAATTGAATGGAAAAAAGAAAATAATGTGGCAATTGTAGAAATGTGCAACGGCCAGAATAGAATGAACCAGGCATTTGCTGAAAGCATAAACCAATGCCTTGATGAGGTTCTTGAAGATGCTGATATACAGGCCATGGTTTTGACCTCAACAGATGAAAAAAACTTCTCTCAGGGTATTGATGTGGAATGGATCGGAGGCAAACTACATGCGCAGGAAAACCAGGCAGTTATTTCATTTATGTATGCAATGAACAATATTTTTAAGCGCCTGCTTCTCTTCCCTGTGCCTGTGATTGCAGCCATTAACGGCCATGCCTATGGTAACGGTGCTATCTTATCATGTGCCTGCGACTTCAGGTTTATGAGAAAGGATAGGGGGTTTTTCTGTTTTCCTGAAGTAGATGTATCTATCCCGTTTTTACCCGGGATGATCGGATTTGTGCGCAAGGCAATTCCCGAAAATTTGTTTAACCAAATGCTTTTGTCCGGCCAGAGAGTGGCAGCCATCGAACTGGAAACCGCTAAAGTCATTGTCAAGGCTTGTGATCAGGAAACATTGATGACAGAAGCAATTGCCTTTGCGAACTCCTTTGCTAAAAAAAGAGGGATTTTTCAGGAATTGAAAGAAAGGATGCATAAAAAACTTGTTCGTATCATTGATGAGGAAGATCCAGAATTTATTGATGCTTTAAATCTCTTCGTGGCTGATTGAGCCTAAGCCGGGCACGTCGGTGAAAATAATACAAAAATAAGAGGGGGTGTTTATGCCAAATAATGATATTTTAAATTTGCCATGGAAGAATAAGTGGGCCTGGGAGAGCGAACCACTAAAAACCATCACCCAACACTTTGTGGATACGACTAAAACCTTTGCCAATGAAGAGGGGCAGCTCTTTAACGAACACCTTTATAATGGTGATAGTAATGGCCAGCATTATGGCGGCAAGCGGCCCTTACTGGACCCACGTGGATATGGCCCTGGCCTGTGTAAATGCCGTGAGTGTGACTATTTATTCCACCCTTTCTTTAAAAGAGGCTTCCTATATTGTAAATGACTCAGGCAGCAAGTTTTTGTTTTTAAGGGGAGATGATGTTTTTGAGAGAATCCTTGCCGGTTTTGATGACATGCCAAAACTGGAAAAGATTATTATCATGGACCGTGAATACACAAGCAGCGATGAGCGAATCATCGGCCTGGGGGAACTGCAGGCAAAAGGTGTAGAGTGGAAAAAAGACAGTAAAAATTATGCTGACTATATTGCCAGAAGAGATGGTGTAACCTTAAATGATACCTACACCATACTTTACACCTCAGGCACAACCGGTCAGGGAAAGGGCGTTATCCTTACGCATCATAATGCTTCTTCAAGGATGCATGGCGTAAGCGAATTTTTTGACTATTTTGGCATGGGATTCAAACAGGAATATACAACCCTGTGTTTTCTGCCACTTTCACATATATTTGATAGAGGTTCCTGTCAGATAGCTGCAATAATTTGCGGCGCAACCATTGCCTATGCAGACAGCCCCGGAACCCTTCTCGATGACTTGCAGAAATACAATCCGCACTGGATCAACTGTGTTCCAAGGCTATATGAAAAAATCTATATAAAACTTAATCAGTCAATGGGCGAGAGCGGCCTGAAAAGGAAAATGTTCGACTGGGCCCTTAAGGTTGGCGAAGAAGTCTTTGAATATCGCAAAGATCCCGAAACCGGCACATACAACATGGGACATGATTTTGACATAATGAGTAAACTCCCTGTGGGACTGAAGTTTAAATACAAAATAGCTGACAAACTCTTTGCAAAGGTCAGAGCCCTGTTTGGAAAAAATTTTATGCATTCATTCTCGGCAAGTGCTTCAATATCAGCAGACCTGCTCAAATTTTTCTATATCATTGGCATACGGGTAAGCGAGGGGTACGGTTCTACTGAAAGTTTTAATGCCTGCGCCAATACGCCATTGACTGCCTGCAAGCCGGGATATGTAGGGCTTGAATCTAATGGCACCAGGGTCAGAATATCAAGCCATGGTGAACTTGAGATCCACGGCGCCGGTATTTTTGGCAGTTATCTGAATAAACCGGAAGAGACTAAAGAGTCTTTTACGGAAGACGGTTGGTTTAAAACAGGAGATATGGTGGAGATAGATGAGTTTGGCTATATCAAAATAGTTGACCGCATTAAGTCAATTATTTGCCTTTCCAATGGTAAAAATATCGCCCCTGCAAAAATAGAGGGACTCTTTGCAACCAGCGCTCATATTGAACAGGTTTTCACTATTGGAAATGAACGGAGCGTCATGTCCACCCTAATCGTACCGAATCTTACTTATTTTAAAGAACTCTTTGATGCTCAAGGCATTCATTATGATAAGAGCAAGGTTAAAATTGATGAATCTTCAGGCGTGCCAATTGTTTGTAAGGTTGGTGACGACTTTCTCGAAAAGGGTAATTTAAAAACACTTATCGCCCGGGAAGTTGAAAATGCCAATAAAGAACTTGAAAGTTTTGAGCAGGTAAGACGATATACAATACTTACTGAAACTCACATTCAACACCCTTAATATAAAAAATTAAGGATTTTTTCAAAATTATATTATTTGTTATTTTGGGTAGTTAGCCTAATTAACAACGGCATTGAATTGGTTTTATTCACTGAA
>NZ_JABZFL010000072.1 GCF_014237455.1 Desulfobacula sp.
CCGATAAAACCGTTTGCACCGGACAGGAAAATTTTCATATAGATTCCACGAGTATAAGGCTGTTATTTATTATTCCAGGTAATTCTCTTGTCTTTTTTAAAATAATTGCCAATGACTGCAATTGATGCTCTCAAAAAAAATGCGGGTTTAAGAAGCATGGCAAACCTGCCGAAATAATATTTTTTATATAAATAATAAAATGCAAAATAATAGGACCATATGGCTTTATAACTGTTGAGTCTGCTGCTTTGCCCTCCGAAATGAATCAGAACAGCGGCAGGATTGTAAGTAACTTTTAAGCCAATGTCCCTCACCCGCCTGCAGATATCTGCATCTTCCGCATACATGAAGCTGAACTCATCAAACCGGCCCATATCTTCAAATAACTTTCTGGAAATCATGAATGCTCCGGCTGAAACCGTATCCACGTTCTGCTCAATAGAATAGTCCCTCTCCTTCTGGTAATATGCCAGGACTTGTCCAGATAAAAAATATTTTAAAAAAGGAATAAATTTTGACAGACCAAATAAAATATTGGGGAAATTTCTACATGAAATCTGAAGGGAGCCGTCGGGATTTTGAAAGTTTGGTCCGGCAATACCGGTGGCTGAGTTATTCTGCAGTGTTTCAACCAAATGAAATATAACATCATTGACAAAGACCATATCCGAATTCATAAAAAACAAAAATCTACCGGTCGCATTTAATGACGCTTTATTATTTGCCCTGGAAAACCCAATATTTTTTTTATTGTATATATAAGAATAATTATCAAATTCAAGAGTTGACAAGGTCTCATAGGACCCGTCAGTTGAAGCGTTATCAATAACAATCACTTCAAACAGATGTTGTTCAGTATGGAGATAAATGGATTCAATACAGTTTTTTGTCAATTGCCATGTATTGTAATTGATAATGATAATGGACACATCCATAGAACACCCTTGCATTTTCAAATAAATTCAAGTAAACGCCTGCCCCCCTACCACAAATGGACCAGTTGTTCTATAAAATCGAACTGGCCGTCCGGCTCCATGTATTCCTTTTTAAGCAGCCGCTTGCCTGAGCCTGAAAAACAACCCGAATCTTTTGCAAACCTGCCGCAAATATCTTCCATAGCCTTCACCAGGTTGTCCACGGACAAATCAATTGAATGAATATTTTCATGCCAGTCAGATAATTGTTTATTCGCATAGGTGTTAGAAATAACCCCTATGCCGAACATGGCCATCTCCATAGGAGGATAACTGGGATGGGGGGATACCATCAAGGAAATACCCACAGCCGATTCCCTTAACACATCAACATATCCTTCCAGCGGTAGTTTTCCTATTGAGCTGAGGATCATTTTATTGCCCAGTTCAATATCCGGGTGCTGTTCTCCCACGGAGATTAACTGCCAGTCATGAACATCCGGCTGCTGCCATACCCAGACCTTAAAGGCTTCCACAATCGAAGAAAAGGCATTTCGATCCACACTGGGCCGGCCATAGATCAAAATCTGCTTTTTCTTATTAAACGACCGGGTGTCATCCAACCCTTTTTTCAATTTCTCATTCAATACCGGTTCAAATACAAACTCAATGTCAAATTCATAGTGATTGTCTTTAAAAAAAGTGTGGAGCATAGATGAATTGAACACAGCCACCTGGGGATATTCAAAATGATAGGTGCTGTCAGACAGGGCATACCTGCTGGACCAGGGGTAGAATCCCGGTTCAAAATCCTGGATAAAATAGATCATCTTTTTAACGGGCTTTGCATAGGTTGCCTGCTGCCATCGTATGATTTTCTGGGCGTGAAAAGCGGTCCACCATGCCGTTGCAATGAAACAATCATTTTCCCCAACCGGAATGGTTTTTCCATGCCGATCGCCAAAACCCACGATTTCATTGTCATATCGGCTGTCTTCCGTGCAGGACATGATTTTATATTCGTTAAATAAAACCGCGGCTTCTGCATCCGGCATGGTATCTGTGGTGATAATCCGTTTTCGGATACGGGTGAATCCGGCAAACCGATCAAAAAATAACAATGCCGTGGAAATACCCCCGAAAATATGTTCCTGGTTGATGGACGGCACAAGAATATTGATTCTCGGTCTTGAATCAGTTGTCTGCCGCACGTTGAGGGGAGTAATCTCGGGAATACCGGCGTTCATTGCCGAGGTGATAAGCGGCTGAGCAATATTTTTTACTTTTTCCTTTAAAAAGGAATTTCTCCGGATATAGTTGACAAGTTTATGACTGAGTTTGATTAACATAATTTTTACATACTTATATTTTTTAATGCCGGGTTCAAGCTTTCTAAAGACAGGTTCACGTTATAATATGGATCTCCATTTTTTTTAAAATCAGCATAAGCCTTTTTTGACATTTCAAAATCTTTGTCCGGTATGTACGCTGTTCTGGATTTGGATTCAAGATGGTATAAATTCACATATGGATTATAGACATTCACATAGCCTTTTTTTAGTGTTTTCAAAGCAATCTCCACATCACTGCCACAAATAATAAAATCTTCATCAAACCCGTCAACCTCATCAAACACCTTTCTTGAAATCCCGAGACAAGCCCCGGTTACAGAAGAGACATTTCTGGAGACTTTGGGAGAAACAAAAGGATGGATAAAGTGTCTGAGTTTAATATCCTTAAACACATGGTCAGCCCATCCCCCCATGCCCACGACAACTCCTGCATGCTGGATATTGCCGTCTTCATACAGCAGCAACCCTCCCACAACACCCACATCAAACCGTAATGCGTTTTCACAGATCCGTGTCAGCCATTCAGGATTGATGACCGTGGTGTCATTATTTAAAAAAACCAGGACATTCCCTTTAGCATGTCGAGCACCATGGTTATTCATTCTGGACCAGTTAAAGGGATAGGATGCATCAATCACCTGTATATTGGGATGTCGGGATGTAATGTTTTTAAACCATTGGTGGGTTTTTTCCTCTTTGGAATTATTATCCATGATGATAATTTCATAATTCTTATGGGACGTTTTTTCAAGGATGCTGTCAACACAGTCAGCCAAGAGGTCACAATGATCTTTGGTGGGAATGATAATGGACGCGGTCACATCTTCGGATAATCCATATCGGGCATCATATACCAGCCGGTAATCTGTTTCCCCGGCATGGGCTTTATTCCCATAAACTCTTTTTAGATGCCGATCCAGAGCATCCAGACCTGCAAAATGGGATGCAGGTTTTGAATCAGGATTCATGGCTGTAGAAGATTCTATTTCACGCCAGAAATAGAGAATTTTTGGTATATGATATATATTTGACGTGTGTTCTGAAAACCGCAGCATCAGATCATAATCCTGGCTGCCATCAAATCTGGGATTAAACCCACCTGTTTTTTCAAACAATGATTTTCTGAACACCAGCAGGTGGCAGATATACATCTGGGAATGGAGCAGGTCCGGCGACCAGTCGGGCTTTAAAAAAGGGTGTTTCTTGTTTCCATTGGTATCCACCCTGGCCTCATCCGAATAGATCACATCCGGGCTATGAGAGTTAATGGCCCTGGCCACTTCATACAATGCATTTTCCCGCAATTCATCATCATTGTCGAGCAAGGCAATATAATCACCTGTGGCCAGGAAAACCCCGTCATTAGATGCTCCGGAAATACCCTTATTCCCCTTGTTTAACTGAACAACGATCTTATCATGATGAATCTGTTTTAAATATGCACGGGTTTCTTCCCTTGTAGACCCATCATCCACAATAATAAGTTCAAAATTTTCATAGGCTTGATTTATAACCGATTCAACTGCCAGGGACAGCCATTTTACATCCACATTATACACGGGCATGACTACGGATATCAGCGGATGGGTTTCCAATACAGGACAGGTATACACCGTATTGAGCCGAAGAAACATTTCACCGGAATGGGCAAATTTTATCTTTTCCATTAATCCGCGGATACCGGTTTGTTTTAACTTCTTCAGGCTGATTAACAGGCTCTTTGGATTTTTAACCGTCTGCCGGGCCACGGCAAGACACCCGCTTATGATATACTTGAAAATGAAATTAAGCCTCTGGAGTTGAAATTTTACAGATCTTCTCTGCAGCCTTTCTTCCAACTTATTGATATGGAACTGACTGTCCAGCAGGTACTGCTTTTGTTTGGCAATATGCTCGTCCTTGAAAGCCAGTTCTTGAATTTTGAGTTCAATCATATCGTTTTTATATTTCATCATCAGATCTTCTTTATCCACCAGAACTGATGAACACACGTCAAGGGGTTCGGCATTGCTACAGACGGTGATGGCATAAAGTATTTCTTTTTCCCGGTCTTTGGAAACGACAAAACCATCCTCTGTCGGCTTAATATTATACTCAACAAATCCCCGGCTGGTATTTCCTGGTGACCAGATATATGAAGATGTAAAAATTTTCTGCCCTAAAAGTTCAATATGTTTAAACTTGGGGCTCAAAAAATCAAGAAATTCATCCACATAAAACTCTTTAATATGAAATTCATTTTTATAGTCAGGAATATCCGAATATGTCAGCTTATTGGGTGTGGAGATGATCAGAATGCCGTCAGGCTTCAAAACCCGTTCAATTTCATCCAGAAACATATTCTGATGCGTCTGGTCCACATGCTCAATGGTTTCAAAGGATATCAACACATCAATGGAACCGGATGCCAGAGGAATAGAGGCAATACTGCCATTAATAAATTCAAGATTCGTATTTTCATATGCTTCCCTGGCATTTCTCACTGCTTCAGGATCAATATCAACACCAAAAATTTTCCTGGCCTTAGCAGATGAGAGAAGAAAAGTGCCGTAGCCTTCTCCGGATGCAATGTCCAGCACCACTTTATCCTCTACAAAATAACCGGCATAAAGATACCTGTGCCAGTGCTCATAGCTCATCTCAGGCTCATTTAGTGTTGAGACAAATCGTTCTCCCGTAAACTCCATCACTATATCCTTAAATTACTGGTAGTCATAACCTGTCGAAAAGCAATACCGCATCAGCCTTGTTCAGAATCAAGACTGATTTTAAATTCACAGTTTTTTACTACAATTGATCCAAGGGAATATTTTAAATCCGTATTGGCTATTTCCACAAAATAAACATCATGGAGCCAGTGATGCTGGACATGGTTAATCTGATTCCCTTCCGCCACAGCAGCAGAAACACTATATTTCCCATTTTTAATCTCAGGAAAATCAAACATAATTCTGCAGCAAAGAATGGTGTCCTGTATCACCTTTGGAAAATTAAAATCATGAGCAAAAGAAGGGATGGCAAAAATCGTATTTCCCAAATGATCATTTACGCTGATACCGATCCCCAAATCTTCAATGGTTTGCCGAACCTGCAATTTCATAAAAAAAGCAACCGGCTCTCCCCCTTTGAGCACATTCACCTTTTCATGACCATCCCTATGGTACAGGGCGATACCGGTTATTTTAATACCCCCTTCCCCAAAGGATGAACAATCTTTGATGTCCTCCCAGTCAACATCGTCTGATCGGGCCGGTCCTGATTTGCCTGTAACAATATGGGCATGCCCGGTTTGGGATGTCACTTCGGTCTCGGACTCTTCTAAGGTATCAACCGTTTCCATGCCATAGGACATATAGGAAATATACTTTTTTACAACCTTGGAAGGTATTCCGTGATCAAATACTTCCCCATCCTTTATCCAGTATACATAATCACAGAAATTGATCACAGTACCCTGATCATGGGTCACAAACAAAACGGTTTTGCCGCTTTCCCTGAATGCCCTCATTCTACGAAAACATTTCTGCTGAAATCTTATATCCCCCACACTCAGGGCCTCATCTACAATCAGAATATCCGGGTCTACCTGAACAGCAACTGAAAATGCAAGCCGTACAAACATACCACTGGAATAAACTCGCACCTTCTGGTTGACAAAATCTCCAATATCGGCAAAGGCAAGGATTTTATCGATTTTTTCATCCATTTCCTGTTTTGAAAATCCAAAAATGGCACCATTGAAATAGACATTCTCAAGGCCTGTCAGGTCCGGATTAAATCCTGCCCCCAGCTCCAGAAGGGATGATACCTTGCCTTTCACTGAATACTGCCCGGACGAAGGTGTCAATACACCGGTCAGGATCTTCAACAGCGTAGACTTCCCTGCCCCGTTCTGTCCAATAATACCGATAGTTTTTCCTTTTTCAATATCAAAAGATATGTTTTTCAAAGCATAAAAATCATGGTGATATTTCTTTCTGAAAATATGAAAAGCTTCCTTTACCCGATCAGAAGGAGACGCATATAATTTATAAATTTTAGAAAGATTATCTATATGAACGGCATTCTCAGTCATCATTATTCCATTCTAAAGCACATCTGCAAAATGCGGCTTTAACTTCTTGAATACAAATACCCCTGAAACAAAAACAACCAAGGTAACACACCAGTAATAAAGGGTTAATTGTAAGTCCTCAAAAAACCAAATCTCATAAATAAAACTATTGCGATACCCTTCCACCAGGTAGAATACAGGATTCAGTTTCATGAAAAAATAAATTTTTTCCGGCAGCATTTTATAAGACCAGATAATCGGAGTCCCCCAGAAAAAAAGCTGAACAGCCACTTCGAGAAGATGGCTGATATCCCTCACAAACAGGTGTAAAGCGGAAAAGCACCAGGACATGCCAAGGGTTAATATAATGCCGCAGGCCATGTAATAAAACACCTGAAACCAGTAAACTGACGGGTTGTATCCATAGGCAAGACAGATCCCGCCCAAAACCATAATAAAAAACAGATGAATCAGGGAATTGGTTAATATTTTAACCAACGGGATAATACCGGGTCTGAAACTGAAATTCTTAATCAGAAAAGAATATTCCAAAAGGCTCTGGACTGTTCCCATCACATTCTCCGACACATAAAACCATGGAATAATACCAATCATCAGCCACATAGCAAAGGGAATGGTGTCATCTACCCTGCCAATTTTGAGTCCATAAGTAAATGCAAACCACATGACAACTACTACGGCAAGCGGTTTTATAAAAGCCCAGGGAAGCCCCAGATATGACCCCAGATATCTGTTCTGAAAATCCCGTTTTGTCAACTGGACAATAACGAAACGATTCTGCCATATATCTATTAAAAAAAAATAAAATTCCTTAAAGGCATTTAATAGTCTCACAATATTGTGCTACCTTTCTTTTTATCAGTATTACGTTCATAGATGCCGCCGACCCACACCCTGAAAAGAGCGCAAACTAAATTTTTCCGAAACCGCACCTGATCTATAAAATTAAATTGGCTCTGCCCAGCAAAAGGCGTTTTGTTTTTTCCATGCCGCCGGTAGCGGACCAGCTTTTCAGGACAAAAACAGGTGATGCCGAACACTTCCGCCACAAGGCCAATCCACCAGTCATGCAGGGGTACGTTTGCCGGCAAGGGGATTGCTTTGTCCAGAATTTTTCTTTGAAACGCCATGCAGCACCCCATATACGTATTCTGCCGGATGTTTTTAAATATTCCGCGACCAGACCGCCTCAATGCATAAAAAGAGTCAAACGTTATCTTTCCATTCAGATCAATGATGGAGCAATCACTGACCACCAGATCATAGTCAGTCAAATACCTCTCCATTATTCTGATTTTTTCCTTTTCCCAGATATCATCCTGGTCTGCCAGAAAAATGACGTGTCCTCTGGCCTGCTTCAGTGCAGTCTCAAAATTTTTATTGACCCCCTTTTTTTCCGGATGGCAAAACAACCGAATTCGTTTGTCATTAAACTGTTTGATAATGGAAATGGTTCTGTCAGTTGATCCATCGTCTGAAATGATTAATTCATCTTTATCAGACAATTGTTCAAGTATGGAATTTAACTGCTCTGCAATGAAGCTTTCCCCATTATAAGATGCAAGGCATACTGAAATCATGATTTATCTGCCACTCTTATAAATCCTTTAAATCCCGGTTAAACCTGTTTCTTTTATAGTCCAGATACCCCATGGCAATATTTCTAAGCTTCTTATATTTTTCTTTTTCAAACAATAATATCTTTACCAATTCCCCTGTAAATCGAAGCATTTCTGTCCAAAAAAACCGTGGCCGGTCATTTTTATACATATTGGCCACATAGAATCGATTCCGAGTCATGAAATACCGGCGAAACGGAACATGGTTCGAACTGCGGCAAACCAGGTATCCCTTGCTGTCTCCCAACATATGCCGGATAAAAGCATTCTTAACCTGAATAATTTTATACCCATGTCTTCTAAGTCTCAGGCAATACTCATGGTCCACATGGTCAATGAACAGCTTTTCCATAAACGGTCCGTGTTTCCGAAATACTGTAAGGTTTATCAGACTGCCCGAGGTTATTGAGACCAGGATCTCATTGTATTGTTTCCCGTACACTTCAACATATCTGTTTTTTCGGGTATATCTCGCGCAGATCATACCAACCATATCTTTATCATAATAATTCAGACAGTGAAACAATTTTGGAATAATATTCTCCTCAAACCGGCTATCTTGATCCATGGTCAGCAACCAGTCATATCCATGATCTAAAGCTAATGACACCGAAGTGTTCAATGCTTCTGCAATACCGTGATTGCCACCGAGAGATATATAACAGACCTTAGAAATTTTTTTTATTGCAGATATAAAAGAAAGATCCGGTCTATCACTGTTATCAACCACATACAACACATCGAGGCAATCAATATAGGACATAATATTATCAATAACAAAAAGTTCTGGATTGTAAAGAATCACTGTTCCCGGGATTGAAACAGCTTTTTCCCTTTCTTTACTTTCTGGATTCTTATCTGGTTGCCCTGCTCCCACCATCGTTTTTCCCTTTGTCGCTGTATTGCATTTTTATCTCTTGGAAATCCACCTCCTCTTTGTGTGTTCGATACAACCCTTTCTCCCGGACCCAAATCAGTCAAATATGTTTAATAAAATTAACCGGTAATGTCAATGTTGATCTGGGTTATAGCCCACAGTCTTACCATCCGGGCTTGCAGAGAAACAAATTGCAATTGTGGAAAATATATGGTAGACATCCTCGCATGCCAAATTGATAATTGCAATTTAAATAAGGACTTATACATAATGTTTAATAAGATCGAACCGTTGGAACATTCAAAGCACCAGGACCTCAGGCTTGCAAAAATACCCGGATTTAACTTTGCCAGACATACTTCTGCTGCAAAACTCTCTTTTTCAGAGCTGCGCCAGGCCTCCCGATTTTACCCCATTATATTTCATAAAGAAGCGCCCGGTGTTCCCAGGGCTGTCCTCTCCCTGGAAAATGATAAAAATGCCTGTATAAATAAGGCCGGCAACTGGAAAACACCATATATTCCGGCGTATTTCAGATTATATCCATTCACTTTAGCTAAAGTTAAGGGACAGGAAGACAAACTTGCCTTTTGCCTTGACCCGGAGGCTGAGCACTTCAAACCAGGTATGGGAGAACCCCTGTTTACGGCTGACGGAAAGCCTGCAGAATTTGTTCAAAAAAATATTCTCAATTCCCTGCAGGTATATCATAAAGAACTTGAGACAACCAAAGCCCTGTTCAAAATCCTTGAAGAAAAAGAGCTTATTGTCGACAAGACCTTCAAATATACCATTAACCAGGAAGAAAAAAATATAAAAGGATTTAAAGGCGTAGACATGAAAAAACTGATAGCCCTTGACGATAAAAGCCTTGCAGATATGGTGAGAAAAGGCACCATGGGGCTGGTCCACGAGCATATCAATTCATTGGCAAATTTTTCAAATTTCCTGGCTCCGAAAAAACCGGCATAAAAAGTAAATACCTGACCCCTACTCGCTGCCTACTCGCGCAGCGCCATATCAACATTTCTTAACAGCGGTCCTAAAAGATAGCTGATGACGGTCCGCTTGTCCGTGGTGATATAGCAGGCTACCGGCATACCGGGTGACAAATAGGCATTTTTGGCTTTTAAGTCATTTTTATCCACTTCCACATGGGCTTCATAATAGGATAAATCCCCATGGGACGTCTGCCGGTTCATTAAATCAGGGGACACATAGGTGACGCTGCCTTTTACGGGGGGTGTGGATTTTCGCTGGAACGCAGACAGCTGCACCTTGGTACTCTGTCCTTTTTTTACACTGATAATATCCTGGGGGCGAACCTCGGCCTTGATAATCATTTTCAAATCTTCGGGTACGATTTCAAGCAAAGGCATCCCGGACTGGATCACACCGCTGTCTTCAGAATGGACCTGCATATTGATGACCACGCCGCTGACCGGCGCCCGCACCTCCAGTCGCTCCTGGGCATCCAGCTGTGGTTTGACCTGTTCCTTTATTTCAAATATAACATCAGTCACCTCTCCCAGACTTGAAACCGCCTGTTCCTTGTACTGGTTCTCTATGTCAACGATGCGGAGAAAAAGTTCCTGGATCATCTGGTGGAACTGGGCAATATCCTGTTTGAGTTTTCCTTTACGTCCCTTATACTCTGCCAGGCTTCTTTCAAGCTCAAGGATATTTGTTTTACCCATATATTTTTCTTCTACAAGAGGTCGTTTGCTTTTTAAGTCTTCTTCCAGGTTGATGATAATTTCATTCTGGCTGTTAAGTTCTTCTTTGGCACCGTCAATTCGATTCCCCAGCTGCTTTATCTGGGAATTGTACAATTGAACCTTCCCCTGTATGTCAGATCGTCTGGACATGAAAATATCTTTTTCTGTGGAGATAATTTCAGTAATTTCCCTGTTGTTCTTTATTTTTTTAAATTCCCGGGGCCAGACAATATCTGATTTCATGGCCGCTTCAGCCCTGAGTCTTGCCATTTCAGCCTGTTTGGCCAGCAGCCTGCCCTGGAGAAGGTCCACATTGGAACTGACCTGGGAACTTTTGAGCTCGATCAGAACATCCCCTTGGACGACCTTGTCACCTTCCTTCACAAAAATCTTTTGAATGATCCCGCCTTCAAGGTGCTGTACCATCTTTCTTTCCCCTGACACTGTAACCACACCCGGTGCAATAACTGCTCCCTGAAAAGGAAAATAAACCGACCATGCTGCAATTCCCCCGAAAAACAGAGCAATAACAAAAAAACCGGCCATAATATACTTTGTGGGATTTGTATTCAATATTTTCTTTTGTTCGTCCATATCTACACTCCTGCTATCTGCTGGGGCTGTTGTTTGTTGGTAAGCTTGCCCAATACCTCTTTGCCCGGACCGACCATGGCCACCTGGCCTTCTTTAATCACTAAAACTTTATCCATATTCACCAATAACTGGGGCCGGTCCGTGACCACTATCGTGGTGACTTTTTCGTGCTTCAAATTTTTCAGGGTATGAAACACCATCCTGAGACCCAAATCATCCAGATGGGTGTGGGGTTCATCCAGGACCACAAACTTTGGGTCTCCATACAATGCCCTTGCCAGAGAAATCAGCTGACGCTGTCCTGCAGCAAGATTTTTCCCTGTCTGATCAATTTTTGTATCATATCCATTTGCAAGCTTTAAAATCATCTCGTGAACCCCGGCTTTTTTAGCTGCCCTGATCACTTTTTCCGAATCCACATCCTGAAGCCGTGAAATATTTTGAGCCACGGTTCCGGGAAACAGCTCTATCTCCTGGGGCAGATACCCCACATATTTCCCCAATTCATCCATGGGCCACTGGGCAAGCTCTGCTCCGTCCAGCCTGACTTTCCCTGCCGTTGCAGGCCAGATCCCGAGCAACACCCTGCACAGGGATGTTTTCCCGGCAGATGAGGGCCCGAAAATCCCCAATGTTTGTCCGGGTTCCAGGGCAAAGGATATATTATGTAAAATCGTTTTACCATTAACAGCCAGTGAAACGGCTTCAGTATCAAACTTTCCTTCAGGCACGGGCAGAGACAGCCTGTTTTTTTGTTCCCGGGTATTAACAAAATGTTTTAAGCGCTTATATGCAGCCATGGCATCGATGGAGTCTTTCATGCTGGAAAGGCTTTGTTCAAAGGGATAAAAAAGCCTTGCAATGATTATCACACTTGCAAAAATAACCCCGACCGTAATCTCATCTGTAAAAAACACAAACGCCCCAGCCCCGAACACCGCTGCCAGGACAGCTACGTGAAGCAGACGGATCACACTTCCTGCTCCGGAATGAAAGGCATCTGCCCCAGACCTTGAAGCAAGAATTTTTTTGTATCTTTCCTTGTATTTTCCCATGACAGCCGGCAGCATTCCCATTCCGGAAACAAGCCGGGCATGCTGCAGACACGTCCCGACAAAATCAGCATTGGCCTGGAAAGCAACATCTACAGCTGTATATCGTTTTTTTTCAAGCTTTTTAAGCAGCATCTGGAAAAGTGTTACCATTAAGACACCGGCAATTGCCACAAACCCGACAAGGGGATGCATGATATAAAGCAGGCCAAGGTAAATCAGCACCCAGGGCAGATCAAGGATATAAAAAATATGGCCTTGAACAATTGCATTCCTTAAAAGTTCGAGGTCATAAAGTCCCCGGCCATACCCCTTCTGGTTAATCCCTGCTGCATCCTTTTGCATACTTTTGACCACAAAGGGCATCATTTTTTGAGCCAGGCT
This sequence comes from Desulfobacula sp., assembly GCF_014237455.1. Classification (GTDB taxonomy): domain Bacteria; phylum Desulfobacterota; class Desulfobacteria; order Desulfobacterales; family Desulfobacteraceae; genus Desulfobacula. Next base: position 12,586 of record NZ_JABZFL010000072.1, read on the forward strand.
GTTTCCTGCCTGTCCCAGTATCCGCATACGGAAATAATCTATCAGCCCCATCATTATCAGGCTGATCACCACTCCTGCACTCAAGGTATAAAGGGTGGCCCTGCTGAAGCTGAACAAAACCCTGTCATACACGATCATCATGTAAACGGGTATGGCAAGGTAAATCAGGTTGATACACAACCCGAAAAAACCTACAAAAATAAAATATTTAAACCAGGATTTAATTATGTTTTGCATTCACGTCTCCCATCATTTGTCCAAAGACCTCATCCCTGCTCCCGAAACGAGTCTGTTCCCCGTTTTCAAGCACTAAAATTTTATCCGCTGTGGATAAAAGGCTTGGTTTATGCGTAATCATAATAGTTGTGCTTCCCATTTTCTTAAGCGTTTTTAATGCCCCTGCAAGGGCCTTTTCTCCTGCCTCATCCAGATTGGAATTGGGCTCGTCTAAAATCACCAGCTTTGGGTTTCCATAAAGAGCCCTTGCAAGGCCCACCCGCTGACGCTGCCCGCCTGAAAGACTTAAGCCCGCCTCCCCGATATCGGTATCATATCCTTGAGGAAACCTTAAAATCGTCTCATGGGTGCCGGCTCTCTTTGCCGCCTCCAGTATTTTTTTTGAATCAACATCACCCATCCTGGCAATGTTTTCGCTCACTGTACCGGTGAATAATTCCACATTCTGGGGCAGATACCCTAAAAATTGTCCCAGAGAATCATTGTCCAGGTGAAACATATCACGGCCATCCAGTTTAACCGCTCCTCTTGTCGGGGCCCACATGCCCAGGATCATCCGGCACAAAGAGGTCTTGCCGGCACCGTTGGGCCCCACAAGCCCCATGATCTGGCCTGGCTTTAATTCAAAATCAATAGATTTTAAAATTTGTGCCTCCCCGATATCAAGGCTGACATCTTCAACTTTCAACTCCCCGTTAAGGGTCTCAAGTTCCACCGGGTTTCGATCTTCAGATATTTTCAAAAGTCTCTTTAAATTGTCATATGCAATCTTTGCCCCGAATGTCTGCCGCCAGGCGGCAATCCCCTGGTTCACCGGTGCAAGGGCTCTTCCCATGATAATGGATGCTGCAATAATCACCCCGGGATTAGCTTCATTGGCCAGCACCAGGGCCGCCCCGGCACCAAATATGGCGACCTGCATCAGGACCCCGAAACTCTGGCTCACAGATCCCAGTATATGACCGATATTTCCCGCCCTGTCCTGTAATATCATCTCCTCATCATTAATTTCACAAACCCTGTCTGCTGTATTATCAATCATGCCCATGGTTTGAAGTTCCCGGGCCGTTCTAAAGCCTGTCAACATCCAGCGCTGCCCCTGGATGTTCAGGGAATCTGCTTTTGTAATATCTTTTTTTGTCAGGGCATTTTGCAAGATCCCGATGATAAAGATCACAGCCGCACCACCTGCGGCCGTCATGCCAAGGATGGGATGGATAAGATAAATAACCCACAGATAAATAAATATCCAGGGCACATCAAAAAAAGCAAAAATAGAATTGCCGCCAAGGTAATTGCGCAGTGTGTTGATATCTTTAAGTCCCAGGGTATATTTTCTGCTGTCGGCACGGCACAGGTCCTGGAGCATCTCCTTTAACACCCGCCGGCTTAAAAGCCTGTCAAGCTTAACCCCGGCCTTGACAAGGAGCCTGGATCGTAAAAAGTCAAGACATCCCAGAACTGCCAGGGCCGAAAGCGCCATGGCGGTTACCGCATAAAGGGTGGGAAAACTGTAACTGTCAAGAACCCTGACATAAACCGCCAGCATATATAATGGAAAGGTTAAATACAATATGTTGATAAACAGGGAAAACACTCCTGCGAACAGAAAATATTTAAAACAGGAGCGCAGAAAAAAGATCATGCCACCCCCTTGAACTTTGCAAATACCTCATCCTTTGGCCCGAACATGGCAATACTGCCGTTCTGCAGCACCAGTATCTTATCCATGGACTGTAGCAGCGACGGCTTGTGGGTCACCATGATGCAGGTGCATGCAGAGTTTGCCTTCATGTCCAGCAATGTCCTCAGCAACTGCTGTTCCCCCTGCTCATCAAGGTTGGAGGCGGGTTCATCCAGAACCAGAAGTTTCGGGGTCTTGTAAACAGCCCTGGCAAGACCGATTTTCTGTTTCTGTCCCCCGGAAAGCCTGAGTCCTTTTTCACCTTCCAGTTGTGTTTGCACCCCCTGGGGAAAACTGTCCACCAACTCCTTGATTCCACAGATCTGAATCACCTGGTCAACAGCGTCCACATCCACTGTTCCAAGCCGTGCAATATTTTGAGCCACGGTTCCGGGAAACAGCTCTATCTCCTGGGGCAGGTACCCGATATATTGTCCGATCTCTTCCTTGTCCCATGAAAAAATATCTTTGCCGTCCAGATAGACTTTGCCGCCCATGGAAGGCCAGATACCTAAAAGCAGGCGGCAGAGTGTTGTTTTACCTGCACCGCTGGGCCCGATAACACCTAAAAACTGCCCTGGTTTCAGCTCAAAGGAAACCCCTTTAAGCAGAACCTGATCTTTAATCCTGAAAACAGCTCCTGCTGCATTAATATGGCCTTCGGGTTCGGGCAGGGGCATGGTCTGGTCCTGCTGCTGCTGTTCAATCATGGCTGAAAATCCTTTCAGCCGCCGGTATGACTGCCTTGCCCGGGTGGCAAGCCGCCAGGATGACATGAGCTGCATTAATGGTGCAAGCCCCCTGCCCATGATGATGGAGGCTGCAACCATGAGCCCGACATTAAACCCTGTTTTCATGGCATAATAGGCACCTGAACAATAAATCAGCACCTGGATCACATTCTGCATGGGCTTGATCATTGACTGGATGGTACCGGCATAATAACTTGATTTTGTCTGATTCATCATCACCTGGTTATTTCCCCGGGCAAACCTGTCACTGATGGCACCGATCATGCCCATCCCGTTGATCACCTCGGTATTCCTTAAAAAGGACTCAACAAAATGCTGGTTCCGGCTGTTTATGCTGCCGGCATCTTCCAGGCTCTTCCTGACAAGGATCTCCTGCAAAACGCTCAGGGCCACCATGACAACGGCGCCCAGGGTTGCAATAATGCCGAGCACGGGATGAAACAGGTATATGAGAGCAAGATAAAATGGCGCCCAGGGCGCGTCAAACAGGGCATAAACTGACGGGGAAGAAAAATAATTGCGCATGGTTTCAAGATCGTTCAAGCCCCCCTGATATGCTCTTTTGCTGTCCAGTACACATGCTTTGACCGTGGAGGAATAAACTTTGCGTCTCAAATCAAGGCTTAATTTTTTCCCTGCCAGTGACAGCAGCCTGGATCGAAGGTAGCTGAAAAATCCGAGGGCAGTGACGGCAAACAATGCTGCCGCAGTGATGTTTGCAAGGGAAGCTTCACTGTAGGAGATAATAATATTGCGGTATATGGTGAACATATAAAAAGGAAAGGTCAACTGAAGAATATTCACAAAACAGCTTAAAAGCGCAGCAAAGGTAAAATATTTTTTCCATTTTTTTAAAAACGCTGTCATGGATTAGAAGATCCGGTTCATATGAACATCGATATCCTCACTTGTCCATAAAGCAGGATCTTTTTTTTCTATTGTTTTATCCTGTTGGTTTTTACCGGGTCTGCCGGATTTATACAGGGAATCAAACAAAACATAAATGGCAAATAAAACCAGAGGCCCTAAAACAGTGTACAGCAAAACAACACCAATGGCGATCAAAGCTCCGGGACCCAGCATTTTATCTCCTTTAAAAAAAATGACCCTGTGTACTCTTGACCCGGGTAATCTAATAAAATTAACGGATAAGGTCAATTGCTAAAATACAATAACCAGTATTGACAATGTGTCAATGGAACGGTCTTTGCGTTTGACAAACCAAATAAGTTGTTTGACAAAATATGGGCTTTAACATAGAATATTTTATACTTAATGACAATATTTTATCAATTGTGAGGCATAATGAAATTTACTTTAAAATCACCGGAAGAAACCTCAAAAACGCTTTCTACCCGCTTAAAGGAGTTGCGTCTTTTAAAAAAATGGAAGCGGTCAACTCTTGCCAGCCGTTCAGGAGTGACAGAATCTTCCTTAAAACGGTTTGAGCAGACCGGCAAAGTATCCATGGAAAATTTTTTAAAATTGATTTTTGCACTGGGCAGACTTGATGAAATAGATGCGTTGCTGATGCCTCCAACAGCTCACTCCCTGAAAGAACTTAAAAAAAAGGAAAAGATGGCTTTGAAAAGGGGGACTATTTGAAAGAACTCAATGTATTTTTTTATCGAACAAAAAACGATAAATTTATCGTAGGAAAGTTAGCGCGGTTTCGGAATAAAATTTATTTTGAATATGATCCCTCTTTTCTTGCCAATCCTTTATGGCTTTCTCCTTACAAGCTGCCACCAGAACCGGGACTTCATGAACATAAAGAAACTAAATTCGGGCCTATTTTCGGATTGTTTGATGATTCTCTCCCTGATGGATGGGGCTTGCTGCTCATGGATCGTTTTCTCAGGAACCGGGGAATTGATGTTGACAGACTCTCTGTTCTGGACAGGCTGGCTTTTTTAGGAAAATCAACCATGGGTGCGCTTACCTATGAACCGGCTGTTAAACATAAAAAAAATGATACGCTTATCGACCTTCAATCTCTTGCTGAACAATCCGGACAAATAATAGAAGGGCACAGCACTGATGTGCTGCCTGTGCTCATGAGGACCGGGGGAAGTCCCGGTGGTGCAAGACCAAAAATTCTTGCAGGTGTCAATAAAGACACCATCATTTCAGGTGAAGATGATCTTCCTGAAAACTATGAACACTGGATTATAAAATTCAACTCAAAAAACAATTTTCAGGACTCGGGCGCAGTTGAGTATGCCTATTCACTTATGGCCAAAAATGCCGGAATCATCATGCCTGAAACCCGACTTTTCAAGGCAGGTTCAGGGGATCATTTTTTTGGTGTTAAAAGATTTGATCGAAAAGAAAATCAACGATATCATGTCCACACATTTGGGAATTTAATTCATTCAAATTTCAGGATACCCGACTGTAATTATGGAACTTTTTTAAAAGTTGTCCTTGATCTGACAAAAAACCATCAGGAACTTATAAAAGGGTTCAGGCAAATGGTTTTCAATATCATGGCAAACAATAGAGATGATCATGTTAAAAACTTTGCCTTTATGATGGATGCAAGCCGGGAATGGCTCCTTACGCCTGCCTATGATCTTACGTACGCCAAAGGACCCGGCGGAGAACACTCCATGGATGTATCAGGGGAAGGGCTTTCTCCGGGGAGACCGGCGGTGATTCAACTTGGCAGAAAATCAGGTCTGTCAACAACTGAAATCAATCATAGTATTGAACAGGTAATGACGGCCGTAAAAAAATGGCCGGAATATGCACACATTGCCGGAGTGACGGAGAAGACCATGAATTACATACAAAAAAGAATGAACCGGAATATTTCTCTTTTTTTGTAATAAAAAACCCTCAGCTCATTTCTGAACTGAGGGTTTCCTGTTTTTCAGCACCTTGTGTCAGGTGCCAGGGCTACTGACTTCAAAAGTGTTCGCCTTTTTTAAAACATAAAGTTAACGTATGGTGATAACTTATGCAAAATCCATGGTAAGGACATTGGTACCTGCAATCATTGAATCGGTAAGATCAAAAATACCGGCCAATTCAACAACACTGTCACCACCACTTTGGAATGTAGCTTCAATCGAAGAGTCTTCTACAATATATGTATTTCCATCAAACTGGAACCATGCATAGTTAGCGTTTACAGAACCATTTCCTGCGGCTGCAGCATCAAGGTAATCCTGGAATACAGCCACACCTGCCAGTTCAATCATATCCGCTGTTACTGTTTCAGTTCCGAAACCGCTAAAAGTCACTGTCTCGCCATCTTCAATATCAGTAATAGTACTAAAGATAGTACCAGCCTCGGATACGCCGATTTCAAAGGCGTCATCACCGTCACCGCCAGTCAGTGTATTCAGGCCAAGATCGACAGCAATCGTATCATCACCTGCACCGGAAGTAATGGTTACACCATTGTCATTGCCGACTATGGAAATATCCAAATCACCCGTAAAGGTTCCGGCATTGACGGTCTCAACCGTAGTCAACGCAAATGTGGACAAATCAAGGCTGAGGTCACCGGTAATATTGAGGGTTTCAAGTGCATCACCGTCAATATCAAACGTGTAGGTATACATACTGGGATCAATGCCATCATCGTCGTCATCCCAAAGATCAAAATCCTTGCACCGGGTTGTCACCTCAAGATTGATGGTTTCAACCCCATCAATAACCAGTCTGCCAAAATCGTCAGTATAGCTATCAGCACTGATGACCACGTTAAAGGTCTCGTCTCCGGAAACATCGGTAAGATTTACCGTCGTGTCATCCAGATAATCAGAAGAGTAGTTCCAGAATTCGAGGGTCGCTCCGTCGGACAGGCCGTCAATTGTAGCATCATTAAGATAATGCGACAAAACGAGGTGCTGGATATCATCAAAGTATGCCATATCAAGGGGCGCCTCAAGATCACCCAGTCTCAGAACTTCAAAGTTCTGAAACAGATCTGCAAAGTCTTCATCCTCAGCAAGGGTCACAGCTTCTGCGAGATCAGCATCCATCCAGAGCATGTCATAGCCGTCACCGCCGTCAATGTCATCGCCTTCCGCCAGATATTGACCCACCTGTACGACATCGTCACCATCGCCGGCATCAACGGTATTGTCATAATCACCGTCACCACCCGCATGGATGAAGTCGTCACCGGCACCGGTTGTAATGGTGTTATTTCCAGAATCGCCCCGGACATCATTATCACCGTCACCGGCATTGATTACATCATCACCGTCAAGGCCTCTAATAATATCATCACCGTCAAATGTGGTGATGGTATCATCGAATGCGGACCCTTTGAGATCATTGTCACCGGTCGCACCGATAATGGTGACACCTTCAGAACTGATACTCGCACCCCTGAGCCACAGGTCAGCTTCCAGTGCAGAGGCATCCACCACTGTCAGAACGCCATCACCACATGAAGAAGAACCATCTGTATTAAGGTGAAGATTCAGGTCGGTAGTACCAGATATATTAACCGTCTCCAAGGCCAATGTGTCTTCAACCTTAAGGAAGTTGCCGCGATCGTTGTCACCGGTTGAAATAAAATTAAAGGTTTCAATAACGGAATCATAATCATCATTATCGATATCAAGGTATGCATATTCGCCATCAATGCTCGCATTGCTGCCAGAATGTATCAGATCATTATCAATGGTATGCTCAGGGACTTTAACCGGGGCTGCACCGACATTATCCAAAGTAACCGTCACCGCATCATCGCCACCGCTGAAAACAGAATTGAGGACTCGTATCCCCACCGTTTCGTAGGCAGTAGCGTTATAGCCAAAATTTTCAATGGTTACATTTGAAAACGCTTCAGGGACGTGATCAAAAGATACGTCGTCATTTCCACCGGAGACAACAAAATTGTCAACCCCAGACCATTCTCCAGCTTCCAGGAAAAGCCTAGTATCAGCAAGATTACGAACAACCACGTTTTCTATATTGTCGAGGTAAACAACATTATCCTCTGACTCATCATCGGTAGCGGTAAGAATCAATGTATCATCACCATTGCCGCCATCAACAGAATCTCCTGAGTTGAACGTGCTTTGTATTATATACTCATCATCGTTCAGCACTGCATTAAAAGTATCGTCACCATCCGTACCAACAAGTACGTCCAAATCAGTTGTCAGAACAAACGTTTCTCCTGGATTTACACTACCGGGGTCTACCTGCTCAGAAGCAGGAACCTCAGTGACAGGGATACCTTCGTCGCGGCCATACGCTTCATAATGGCCCAGGGCAGTAAGCCCTGCCGCCTCAAAGGCTGCTTTTACATCATCGGGGGTTTTGTCTGCCCACTCGTCTGCTGTGTCAGGATCAGCCTGCAAATCAGCCAGCTTGCTTTCATAGTAGCTGGACTCATCAAAATCATTTGAAGGATTAATGCCTTCTGCTGACCCATACGCCAGATAATGCAGATACGGATCATAGGGCCAGGCTTCTTCAAAAAATGCAAGGGCATCATCAACTGACCAGTAACCGCCCTCGTCAAACATTGCTTCCGCCTTTGCCAGCTTATATTCTGCCGCATTAAAATACGCGTTGGGAGCCAGGCCTTCTGCCCAGCCATAGTCCTGGTAATGGGATTCTGCCGTAAACCCGAAACTGTCAAGAACAGTTGACAGAAAAGCCGTATCCTTGCCTGCCCAGTCAGCTGCTGTTGCCGGATCAGCCTGCAACGCAGCAAGCTTTGCACCGAGATAATACTCTTCGTTAAATCCTTGTAATGCCATTCTTTTTCTCCTTTTAATTAATTAAAATTCGCGGCTGAGCCGCATTGGCCAAATTTTTATAAGTAATACTATCCCATATATATAATGGAATATACAAAGTCAAGACTTTGACTTTTTATTTTCAACCTTCTTGGACCTTTTTTTCTCCTTTCATCAATTTCAATTCTGATTTTGCCACCTGATAATCCAGAATCGCCCGGGTCTTGTTTGTCTGGGCACGCAGCAAACGACCCTGGGCATCCAGAAGGGACGGTATGGTTGAGATCCCTGCCCTGAGGCGTTTTTCCTCCCTTGTATAATACTCTCTGGCAGCAATTAATGCATCAGCTGAACTTGTAATGCGCTGCCGGGCTTCCGACATGGAATAAAGGGCCTTGCGAATACCTGTGGAAATCATGTTCTGTGCCTGTTTGATCAGGGCTTTTAACTTTCCTGCCTCTGAAGTATATTTTTCTTTTCCATACCATGCTCTGCCACCGTCAAACATATCCCAGGTGGCATAGATGCCTGTTGACCAGTAACGGTTTCTTTGATCCCTGTCATAGGAACCGGTAAATGAAGTGCCCTGGTTTTCATAATCTTTGTCCTGGTCATAATACCCAATGTCAAATCGCACAACCGGCAGGTATTTCCCCATTGCGATTTTTGCTTCTTTTTTTGCAATGTCCAGCTGATATTCCAGACTTTTTATGTCCGGCCTGTTTTTAAATGCGTATTGCAGGCTTGGTTCAAAGAAGAGTTCCTCCTTTACTGTATGATTTAGTTCATTAAAAAACCGTATGCCTGAATCCATAGGCTGGTCCATCAGGGAAAACAATGCCACACGTTCACGGTTTACATTATTTGCTGCAACCCCGAGCTGGTCTTTTGCATCAGCCAGGTCCACACTTGCCTGGAGAACATCCACGTAGGGCACAAGTTCTTTTTGGAAAAAAGCCCTGGCAGACTTTACGCTTTCCATCAACCGGTTGACGGACTCTTCTGCCGTGATCACATCCTCTTTGGCTTTCATCAGTTTATAGAAGGTTGTTTCTATATTATAAATAAGTTCCAGCTTTTCAAGATCCATTTCAGCCCTGACCACCTGCTCCCGGATTTTCGCTTTTTCATAGGTGTTGACAATCCTTGATCCTGCATAAAGAATCTGAGTTAACTTTATATTAAATGTCCGTATATCCTGGTCAAGATAATCGGTTTCTACAGGGCCTTTTTCACTCAAACTGGCAAGGCGGTTAACAGAATAAGAAGAGGATATGGACGGCAGGAAATCAGCCCTGGCCGCCTTGATGTCATGGCCGGCAGCAGTAAGGCTGAATCTTGACGCGTTCAGGGAAGGATTGTTTTTAATGCCTGTTTCCAGGCATTGGGAAAGCGTCATGGTCTGGCCGGCAAAACCAGAACTGTATGCCAGGATCAGTACCAGGACAAGTGTGATATAATGTATAAAATATTTCAACAGGTTATTGTTCCTCATTGTCAATGCTTTCCGGAGTGTTTTCATCCATTGCCACTTTCAAGTCAAAAAACAGATCTGTATCCCCAAGGAATATATCCCTTCCGGCCAGAGTTTCCCCTGATCCCGTCTGGATGATATAGGTCTTATTAGACAATAAGGGAGCTGAAAAATGGCCTGTATTGTCGGTTAACGCTGTCCCCACTTTGACAAAAGTATAGCGGTCATAGATGGATATAATGCGGTTTCCCACACCTTCACCCGGCGTATACGCGCCATCAAGGTTGGTGTCTGCATAGACAAGCCCGTATATTTTTGAAACCTCTGAATTTTCATTTCCCCTTATGCCGTCACCCGCGATTAAAGCCAGCCTGCCATAGCTTCTGTCAAGCCCATGGACAAACAACAGATCTATTCCGACATCCGTATAATCCGGGCCGAATACCACACTGGTGTCTGGCAGTCCTTTTACCTCATTTAAAATCAGGGATGAAAATATCCAGGATACCAGGGTATTGACATCGGTTCTGGGGAAGACCTCAATAATAGAGGATTGATTCACATCGTACCCGTTATACCCAAAATTTTTGGCATGGATGGCATAATATTGCGTATCCATAAAATCAGTAGTCACAAATTTCTGGAGTACATCATTGAGAAACAAGGGATTATATTGCTGCCCCAGAAACGCATCCAGGTTGAATGACAGCCAGGATTGGGCTCTATATGGATTCGCTCTGACCTGATTGATCAGGTTGAGGATCTGCCGCTGGGATTTTAACACTGAAGACCCAAAGGCTGCTGTTAAAAAATAAGCATTGCCTGCCAAAGATTCGGCGGCGAGGTTACCGGCTTTAAATGAACTGCCGGCAAGATCAAATTCCTTATTTAAAATACACCGCTGCCCTTTAAACTCCGCATCCAGTTCTCTTTTAAACCGATTGTTAATCACAACCCGCACAGCAGTTTCGGGGTCCATGAAATTATCAAAAGAAAGAACCCCGGTAATTTCACTGGTTCGGGCATAGTCTTCAAAAAACAAGGGTTCAGGAGCTGTCTGCCCAGGAATAGTGGTATTAAGATGTGCGGCTTTTTTATTTAAAAACTCGGTGATCGTCAGTAAAGGCAGCCTGGTTTCAGTAAAATCCCCCAGCCAGGGCAGACTTTCCAGCAAAAGCTCCCTGTTGTATCCAAGCCCCTGGGCATATGAAAGAGGATCCATGCGGATCCAGTTGATCAGCTCAATGATGAAAAGACTGTTTTCATTCGGAGCATCGGCCTTGACCGGTTTCACTGAAGCCATGGACAAGATGGCTGCCAGGCAAATGACCATTGCTATGTTTAACGCTGCATGTAACCTCTTTTTCATTATGAGGTCTTGTGGTTGCAAAAAACATACCAGACCCGAAACCCCCATAAAACAAAGGTTCTTTAATTCCAGGATGTCCATATTTAACCGAATATTGTCAAATATAGACACTTGCGGCCATATTTTTAGTTTTTTATATTTTCTCCAAAAAGCATGAAATTATCGTACTTGATGGAAAAAAAATATTTACTTTCTACCAGTTCATCCTGATCATCAGGCCGGCATTAAAAGATGGATTTCGGGTGATCGAATAGATGCCCGGTAATGAATAGTCCTTATTAAAGATATTGTTCAGGTAAATGGACAGATCAAAGGGAAATATTTCTTTTACCAGAAGATTGGCATCCATGATCCAGACAGGATCACAGACCCGGGTGATATCTTCCATGGGGTAATACAATTTTCGCCGGGAAAAATACCTGAGTTTAGACACTAAGGTGATCTGGTCTGTTATACTCCAGGCTCCCTTTATCATGCCCATGATGTCCGGGCCGGTATCATAGGCATACTCAAGTTTCTGGTAATGTTTGACCCCGCTCCCGTCTTTATCAATATAGGTATAGTCATTATAAAGATACATTTCATCCGGACCGCTGTTATCCAGCAGAGTAAGGTTGCAGGACAGCTTGAAATTATCTGTCAGCCGGCGGGCAAGTTCAAGCTCAGCCCCGTCAATGGTCTGGCTGTTTGGCGTGGAAAGCCCTGCTCCGGCATACCGGTCCTCAATAACATGGTTCTCAATTTTATTCCTGAAAACCGTGACAGCAGCCTGGGTACCTGATTTTTTCCAGGACAACTGGGCATTGATGTTATCAATTTTTTCCAGTTTATTTCCTCCGGTTTCCTGCAATTGCCTGGCAAAGGGGCTGCGGTAAGCGGTTCCGTAAATGGATTTGAGCATAAAATCACCCATATTCCAGGCAAATCCCGTATTGTAGCTTGTCTTATCCTCATATGCATCATGATCGTCATACCTGACACCTGCCCAGACTTCAATGTCACCAAACTCATGGCGGTACTGGGTGAAAACAGAGGCCAGGTTGTTTTCAAAATCGATCTGATCAACCCTGGGCAGAAAATAGAGATTGGCAGGGACCAGAAAATCAGGAAAAAAACTTTCCCATACCGGCATCCGGTCAAATTGATCCCGACGCCATGACGCCCCCATTGTCATCAGGCCCTTTGAATGAAAAAGAGACTGGTCATATATGATCTCTCCGAATAATGAAGATTCTTTTTGATCCAGCTCCCTGTCCACAATCAGGTGATCCTGACAGGTTTGGGAATAATATCCTGTAAACCTGATCCCTGAGTCAGACGTAAATTTCTTGGAAAGTTCAAGTTTATACACATAGGATGCGGCAGAGTCCTTTTCTTCCCATAAATAATGCTGATCCCAGTCCGAAATCGTATAGGCCTTTTTACTGTCAGAAATTTTTGCGGAAAGTGTTAACCAGTCATCATAGGTTATAGCGGCATAAAGATTGACATATTGGGAATCCCCCGGGGTCCCCTGGCCATATCTTGTTTCAATTGGCTCAGGTGTTTTCACGTCATTCCAGAATTTAACCACCTTAAAAGATTCATCATCTTCCCGGGCCGTTCTGCCAGACACGGATAAAAACGAAGACCATTTTTTTTCATTACGGCCATAGTTTATATATGCCTCGCCCGGTGCATCTTCAGAAGACAGGATCAATCCTGTTTCCACCCCCTGGAAATCCCTGCCGGACATGGGAACAGTATTGACCACGCCTGCAAAGGCATCCGGCCCCCAAAGCACAGATCCTGCTCCCTGGACGATCTCAATTCTCTTAACAGGTGCAAGAGAGGTTTCATAATCAATCATGGTATCGGATCTTTTAACACCGGAACCCATTGGCAGAGTATCGAATAAAAAGAGGGCTGAATTCGGTATGCCCCGCAAATAGGGAATACTGCCCTTTTCCGTTTTATTCATATAAAATCCGGGTACGTCCTCCAGGGCCTGGGAAAGGGTAAAGGCACCTTTTTGTTTAAGATCCTCACGTGTAATCACATCTGCAATGGCAGGGGCGCTCCAGGCAGCCTCCTCCCTTCGGGATGCAATGGAAATGACTTCAAGATCCTCACCCACAAACATGAGCATGGTATCTGAAGCCCCGGCCATACCGGTAAGCAATAATACCATCAACAGGATAACAATTGATTTTTTACCCATGATTACACCCATTTATTATTCTTCATCCATATTTTTTACCAATACCCTGAACTTAGACCGGCTCAAGCCCAGCAATTTTGCAGCAGAGGTCTGGTTATTGCCGGCTGCCTGTAATGCCTGTCTGACCAGGCTTAACTGCACCTGCTGCAGGGGAATTCCGCCTGCCGGCAGCCGGACGGCCACCTGCTTGGAGATCCGGGTCCGAGCCACCTGGAGAAAGGAAAGGGTATCTGTGGTAATCAGTCCTGTCTCCTGTGTTAGAATTATGCCCCTTTCCAATACATTTGCAAGCTCCCTTACATTACCCGGCCAGGGATATTCTTTCAGCTTCCGGCAGGCCCCTTCCGTCAAAGTATGATTTTTCCCAAAATCAAATGTTTTTATAATATATTCTGCCAGGGGAACAACATCATCTTTTCTCTGGCGAAGGGGCGGTATAACAATGGGAAAAACATTGATCCTGTAAAACAAGTCCTGCCTGAATTTTTTTTGATACACCATCTTTTCAAGATTCTGATTGGTAGCGCATACCACCCGGACATCAACAGGAATCTCTTCATTGCCCCCTACCCGCTGAAACTTTTTTTCCTGGAGAGCACGCAGCAATTTTCCCTGGGAGTCCAGGGGCAGATCTCCTATTTCATCCAAAAACAAGGTGCCACTGTCGGCAAATTCAAATTTCCCGCGGGTACGGGCTGCAGCACCTGTAAACGCCCCTTTTTCATAACCGAATAATTCAGATTCGACCAGGTTGGAAGAAATAGCAGCACAGTTCACCGGCACAAAACGCTTATCCTTTCTCAGACTTTCCCTGTGGACATAATTGGCAACCATTTCCTTGCCCGTTCCGGATTCCCCCAGGATAAGGACAACTGTATCCACGGCTGCTACATTCTGAGCAAGATTTACCACTTCATTCATCTGTTTTGATCTGTAAATCAACTCATGGGTCTGACCTGTTTTTGCAATAACCTGTTTCATTTCCTGATTTTCCATGATCAATCTGGACAGGGTCATTGCCTTATCAATGGTCAGCAGGAGCTTTGCTTCATCAAAGGGTTTGGTCACATAATCGCTGGCCCCCTGCTGCATCATCTCAACAGCAGAGTCAATAGTGGCAAAGGCGGTGATAAAAATTACCGGGGTAAGGATGTGTTGCTTTCTCATCTGTTGTATCAATGCCCTGCCGTCCATTTCAGCCATTTTTATATCTGAGATCACAAGATCATACGTATTTTCTGCCAAAAGCGCCATGGCATGTTTCCCATGGATTGCCTTGTCTGTCCGGAATCCTTTTCTCTCCAGCATCATTGAAAGCAGATTCCGCATTTTTGCTTCATCATCAACTAAAAGGATATAAGGTGTGGATGTCATTTATTCCAAAATTCCTTGAGTTTCTTCAATTTTTAAACTTGAAAACATAGTCACACAGAACAATGCGCCGCCCGAAAGCCTGTTTTCAGCCTTTATGTTCCCGCCGTGGGTCTTGATAACCTGGTCGGCAAAAGCAAGGCCAAGACCTGTCCCCTTTGACTTTGTGGTAAAAAACGGTTCAAAAATTTTCCTTAACTTTTCTTTAGGAATACCCGGCCCCTGGTCCTTTACCAAAAGCTGCCATTTTTTATTCCTGTGTTCAATTGAAATATCAACACTGCCCTGGCCCTGATTTGCCTCGCAGGCATTCCTGATAACATTGGTAACCCCCCTTGAAAACAAATCAAAATCAGCATTTATATAAAAAGATTCCTCGGGGATACAAGATTTTATTTTAATCTTATCTGAATTGTATTGTATTTCAAAGCCCATTATCACCTGGTCCATCAGTCTGTTCAGATCAATTTTTTCAAAATTAGGCCGGGCCGGCCGGGCAAACATTAAAAAGCTTTCAATCAAATCGTTCAGCCTGACAATTTCTTCTTCTGCATAAGTCAGCGCAATATTATCCCGGGGAATATTCAATTCTTTTTTCATTATTTCAATGGAACTTTTAATAATCCCCAACGGATTCTTCACTTCATGGGCAATCATCATGGAAAATTTACCAACCTCGGCAAGGGTTTCCTGCTTTGCCATTTTTTCATATGCCTGGACAATTGTTTTCCTTCCCAGGGCAATGGAATCCAGCATCTCGTTAAATGCATCGGCAAGCTTGATGGTTTCCGGTGTGTTCCCCGCCGGAGCCCGAATTAAATGATTGCCCAAAGATACTTTTCTTGCAATTTTTCCAAGCAAAATCACAGGAGTAACCAATGACTTTGATATGACATAAAATATCAGGCAGGATATCAGGATCAAGACCAAAGCAATGAGTATAAACCGCAGTGTCATTTTCTTTATCAAATCTTCAATCCCTTTTGTCGAATAGGTCACCTTGACCCTGCCGATCCTTTCAGAATCAAAATGATTGTCGTTGATTCGGCTCATTGGGTTGTTCTTGTCCTTTGGTTCGGACAAATAAACCCATTTGCCGGCTGTTTTAAACGGCCCGGGGATATCCCTGGTTTCCCTGACCAGTTCTCTGCCTCTTTTGTCCTCAATCACCACCCCTGCGATATCATTTTCCCCGAGCATGTTTTGGGCCAGGCCCTTTAAAAGTCTTTGTTCATCAATCAGGATGCCCAGTTCTGAATTGAGTGCCAGATACTGAGTCATAAAATCAATTCGCTGGCTGAACCGCAAGGTAACAAACTGATTAATAATATTGACCCCCCAATACCCCAAAGTCAGCGTGGAAGTGCTTATTAAAATCACCGCCGTTGAAAGAACCCTTACATGTATGCCGAATTTCTTGAAAATCATTCTCCGTCACTCCTTTACCCGAAGACCGATTTTATCGACCATTTTCTGGTTAATGACGGTTTGAAATTCCGGAGGCTCTTGTTTGCATGTCCCTATTTTAAAATAGGTCTCTATCTTTTTGGCAGCCTGAAAACCCAGTGCCTTATAATCAAAATCAAACGCGAAAACTGCGCCTGAACGTATAAAAAATGAATTATACCCGATCACTCCCTTTTTGTTGTAGATCCCGCGCTTGATAATATATTGTATAATTTTTTCCGAGATCACGGTCTGGTCCGGAATCATCCAGACACAGTCAATGTTTTCCCAATTGCTCGTTAACACTTGTGTAATCTGCTTTTTGGATTCAACCTTCAGGGGGATGATTGTGATACCATATTTTTTTGATGCCTGGCTGGCTTCTTCATAGAACCAGTCATTATTCCGGGCATCAAACAGCAACCCTATTTTTTTAAAATGAACAAATGTTTTTGAAATTTCGTAAACCTGCCTGTCAACTGGAATTCTTAAGGAAATACCGCACCCGGAACCTCCCCTTTTTACCAGACTGGTTTTTAGCAGGCCGACAGGATCAAGGACGGCTGTGAACATTTTGGGATGTCTTGCATCTAGGTTCCACAAAAATTCTGCCGCCTCAGGCCCGATGGCCGAAAAAAAATCAAATGAGCCCTTTTCCAGTTTTGTGAAGATCTTTTCATTGTTCCTGGCGTCAGAATCTAAAAGGAAAAAGATTTGTATTGTTCTTGATTTTTCTTTCAGGCCTTTTGTAATCCCTTCTATGACATCCATATAAGGCCTGATTTTTTTTGAAACAACGATAGCAATCTGTTTATCTTCACCACAAACAGCACAATCCGGAAATACAAACAAACATACTATAATAAAAATAATGGCAAAGAATATATATCTAAAGTCTTTTTTGTTCATTCAGGTTTCCAAAAATTGTCTCGGACATTGGTTCCTCTAAATATAATATATAGGCCTAAAATATTCATTCAGATCTCCGTCATAAACAATTGAACGACCCGCTGTATTTCAGGGTGCATCCGGGGACCTGTCAATTTTCTATATCAAAACAATTTAATAAATACAAACAAGATGTAAAGAAATCATCGGGGGAGATTAAGAAGCTGATCCTTTTTCAATATACGCATAGGCACTGTGATTATGGATGGACTCAAAATTTTCTGCGCTTACGGAAAACCAGGTAATATTGTTATCCTCCATCAGTGATTTTGCAACATCCCTTACTACATCTTCCACAAATTTGGGGTTATCATAGGCTTTTTCCGTGACAAACTTCTCATCTTCTCTTTTCAATACAGAAAAAATATCACAGGAAGCCGATGACTCCACAAGGTCAACAATATCTTCTATCCAGATGAACTTTTTGAACCGGGTACTGACCAGCACTTCTCCCCGTTGATTGTGGGCACCGTATTCGCTGATCTCCTTTGAACAGGGACACACTGATGTCACGGGAACAGCAACCTTCAGGACAATATCCGTATTTGTTTTCCCATTCGAAGACCCGAATATGGAACAGGTATAATCCATCAGACCTTTTGAATCGGTCTCCGGGGATCTTTTCTCAATAAAATAGGGAAATGTAATTTCAATATGAGAAGACTGAGCTCCGAGGATTTCCTTCATGTCTTCGAGGATATTGGTTAAGGATTCCAAAGAAACCTTTGTCCTGAACAGGTGCAGGATTTCAACAAACCGGCTCATATGGGTCCCCTTGGACTGGTGGGGCAAATCTACATACATATTGATCTGTGCGACCGTGGATTGCAGTCCTGTGTCTTTATCCAGAACTTTAACCGGGTATTTCAAGCCCTTTATCCCGACCTTATCAATGGGAATCTTTCTGTAATCAGGTTGATTTTGGATATCTATCATTTTTAGTTTCTAAAAGATAATCAGGCGCAATATTACTCATTGACCTGAATATATTGCCCTTTATATGTTTATTATGTTTATACAAGGTTTCAAGCAACTTTCTTATCTCACCCCGTTTTGTCTTGTCTGCGCTGGGACAATTATTCTTAAACTCCGGTAGATTAAACATTTGCCCAAACAGTGTAATATTTTTTTTCTCAACATATGACAAAGGTCTGATTATATCAAGGGTTCCATTAAAAAAAGATTGTCTGGGTTTCATTGTGCCGATCCTGCCGGCATAACAGATGTTAATAAATAAGGTTTCAATGATATCATCTTTATTATGACCCAGAGCAATTTTTTTACAGCCCTGCTCCTGTGCGATTTCAAAAAGTCGTTTTCTTCTAAGGCGGGAACATAAGAAACACGGATTTTCCCTGTTTTTATCTGAATGGGCACGGATGCCGTAATCTTTATATTCAATTTTCAGGACACCATACGTATCCTTGATATAGGTCTCAAGCGCTTTTGCAGATGACCCTTCAAACCCGGCATCAATATGTACGGGCAGAATATCAAAATTAACGGGTGCCCGTTTTTTCAAAGAAAATAAAATATTTAACAATGCCTGGCTGTCCATGCCGCCGGATACGCCGACGAGAATCCTTTCATTTTCTGAAATCATGTTCCAGTCATGAATTGCCTTCCCAACGGCACGATCTATTCTTTTTTTCAGGCCGGTTTTCACACCTGTTTTCTGGCTCCCGGCTGTCCGCCTTCTTATTCTTTCTTATTTTCCGCAACAACCCTTTTTGCAGCAATCTCTCTTAAAACAGTAACCACATCCTCATTACTGGATGATTTCACCAACAGACCCGCCCCTTCTCTTACCTGCCTAACCCTTTTTGCTGCAAGGTGAACAAGGCTAAATCTATTGTCTACGTTTTTTAAACAATCTTCAATGGTAACTCTTGCCAAAACTTATACCTCCACTATAATTTAAAGAATATCTATTATCTCATATACTCTTTTCCCGCCGGGAGCCTGCACTATTGCTTCATCTCCTGGTTTCTTGCCTATCAGTGCACTGCCTAACGGGGAAGATACAGAAATTTTCCCCTTTTTTATATCGGCCTCATCTACGCCGACAAGCATGTATTCCATTTCCTCTTCCGAATCCAGATTTTCAAGAAGGACCCGACATGCAAACCTTACACAATCCTTGGTTACTGTCTCCGGATCAATTATTTTAGCCGTTCCAAGCTTATAGCCGATTTCACCGATTCTGCCTTCCAGAAATGACTGCCGTTCCTTTGCCGCGTGATACTCAGCATTTTCAGACAGATCGCCATGGGCTCTGGCCACTTCAATCGCCTTTATATTTTCAGGGCGCTCAATTGTTTTTAATCTTTCAAACTCTTTTTTTAAGGCTGCATAGCCTTCTTTTGTGATGGGTATTTGCTCCAACTTACAATTTACTCCATATAATTTATTTTTTTTAAAGCCCTTTATCGACCCGGGCCTCCTCGTCATTTTTTGATGAGTGGTGATAAACCAGTGATAAAACGGGTCCGGATATAACATATATTGAAAAGACGACAAACAACAGGATAGAAGGCTCAGTGGCAACAGCGACCAGAATAAGAACAAGTCCTACAAGCTTATTAAATTTCATGGTTTTAAAAAAAGATACCTTTTTAAAACTTTTATACCTGAACAAACTCACCATGCAGAACGAAAGCACGAACATCAGCACCAGGAGAACCAGTTTAAAGGGTTCCGGGCTTATCTGAAGCCGGGAGAAAAAAAGGACCACAGAAACATTCATTGCAGCAGCAGCCGGAATTGGCAAGCCCTCAAAATCACTGCTGGATGAAGAGCTGGTATTAAATCTGGCAAGCCTTAATGCGCCACATATGGCAAACAGGAATGTAGCTGACCAACCCGGCCTTCCCGCAGACTCAAGCACCCATAAGAACATTAAAAGAGCCGGCGCCAACCCAAAGGTAATCAGGTCGGCCAAAGAATCATATTCAATACCAAATTTACTGGTTGTATGGGTTGCCCTGGCAATTTTCCCGTCTAACAGATCAAACACACCGCCAATTAATATGGCAACGGCTGCATCAATAAATCTTAACTGTACAGATGCGGTAATGGAATAGTATCCACAAAATAAATTCATGGATGTAAATAAATTGGGGAGAATATAAATACTTTTTTTAACATTCTGCTTTTGCATTACTTGTCTGTCTACCCCCCTTTATTTCATGTATCCAATGACAGTCGCACCGGCTTTTGTTTTCTCATCTACACTGACAGCAACGTCAAAATCATAAGGCAAATATAAATCAAGACGGGAACCGAACCGGATCATGCCGTACCGGTCACCCTTTTTGATCTTTTCACCCTCTTTGACACAATTAACAATCCTTCTGGCAACAAGACCGGCTATCTGAACCACTGCAAAGCTTGCATCATCAGGTGTCTTAATAATTAATGCATTTCTCTCATTGTGAGTAGATGCCTTGTCAAACGAAGCATTCATAAACTTCCCGGGATAATACAAAACCTTTTGCACCACCCCGTCAAAAGGAACCCGATTCACATGAACATTAAACACATTCATAAAAATACTGACCTTGGTACAGGGACCGGACAAATAGTCACATTTTTCCTGTTTTTCAACAATGATCACCTTCCCGTCAGCAGGAGAAACAAGGCTTTTCTCATCTTTAGGGATATCACGATCAGGATCTCGGAAAAACCAGCAGACAAATAAAGTAACAGCAAAACAGATCCAGGCAAATAATCCCCACCCAAAATAAAAAAGCATCCCCGTAATGAGGATGGCTATAAAAACAAATATCAGCCCGGGTTGTGCAATAGGTAAAACTGCCCGCGCCGGCCATTTTGAATTATCCATAATTTAACTTTCCGCAACTCCGCAAATATGAGCTTGCTATAATATCAAAATATTCATCATAATGTCAATATACTTATTTTACAGATGAATCTTTGATATAAACTTGGCCAATACCCGTTCCGATCCAGGTTATCTTGTCCGCCCTAGTGCCTGAATAATTTTTTAAAGTTCTCAAAGGTCTTGCATTGAACGGCAGAAACTCGGTCATGCTTCCCTCAAACACTCTGCCGTCTTAACCATTCCAGACCTTTGGAACTTTTATAAAAATTACAGGCAATCCGGTTGGACAAAACAACCTGAATCTCCAGTGGAAGGGTGATTGCCTTAAGGGAGCATTATGGATCATGGCTTACAAGTTCTTGATTACCGTAGCGGTTAAGCCGCCATGGTGTTTGAGCGCCTATAAGAAAGTAAGTCAATAAAAAATAGTTATCCATTAACAAAAAATATGTTTTTTTGCTTACGG
>NZ_JABZFL010000078.1 GCF_014237455.1 Desulfobacula sp.
TTTAACTGATCAAGTTCAATGGATTCCAAATCAAGATATGTCTCAAAAGAGGCGTTAAAAACTGTATGCGGGTTGAATTTTATATCTTTTAATGTAAGCTCGACAGATTCCTGGTGTTCGGGCAGAAAAGCAAATATTTTTTTAAAATTTCGGACAGATCCTGCAATCGAAAAATCAGCCGGTAACGTGGGTTGCTTTTCTTTTAAAGGATTGGCTTCAATCATTGGACGATCAATTGTTATTTGTTCTATATTGATTTTGCCGCGCAAAAGCGTTTGAATATCAATATCAAATTTTAAAAAGGCAGCGCTTATATTTATTTTATTGTCCGGAGTGAAAGTAAAATTTTCTATGGTGAAGCCTGCTTGCGGAAAAACAGTAAGAGAACATCTGGAAAGATCAATATTTGCGCCGGTTTTTTGATGTATAAAGAAAGTTATTTTATTTTTTATATAAGAAGTATTGATGACCCGATTAATGATAAAAGGAGATGATAATAATAAAACAAGGATGAAGATAATGCCGCAAAAAATAATTTTTTTGATTCCTTTGAAAGAGAGCATTACTTACCTTTTACCATGAAAAATGAAAATTATTGGAAAGATTAATAAAATCAGCCATTACAAGATGGGTTTGATCCATTAAAATTTTTTTAGAGTCAATCGTTTCCGTATCATCCCGATCAAATTTTTCTATTGGTGCTTTGTTGATAGCTCTCAAATAATCATTTTCAATATCCAGTTCTAATTGTTCATATCGCTTTTTCCTTGATTTCCGTGCATCCAGATTTAATGAAATGGAGGTTTGAGAATTCAGCTTGGATATCATATCGATTCTTTTGTTCAGATAGGTTAACCCGGGGTCTTTGAGAGATCTTTCCTGGTACCGCGTGGCAAGCTTTGTATGAATGACTTGAAGTTTTCGATAAGGATTGTAGGATGTTCTCACCGTCGTATCCCAGGGAAGGGCGCCATCTAAGGAGCTTTCCCCTGTATCTTCAATTTTATATATTTGCGGATATCTCAAATCCGGTATAACACCAAGGCTTTGAGTACTTTCTCCTGATACACGATAAAATTTCGCGCTGGTAATTTTAAGTTTTCCTTTTCTAAGTGGCTGCAATTCCTGAACAGTTCCTTTACCAAAACTTCTTGTGCCGACAATCACGCCTCGATGATAATCTTTAATAGCGCCGGCAAAAATCTCAGACGCTGATGCACTCATCCGATTGATTAAAACGATAAGGGGGCCGGAATATTCGATGCCTGGGTCATCATCATATAACCGCGTGATTCTGTGTTTTGTTTTAATCTGTACGATGGGGCCTGATTTAATGAAAAGTCCAGTCAGCTGGTTTGCTTCTTTTAAGGATCCTCCGCCATTGTCCCTCAAATCAATAATCAATCCATCAATGTTTTCTTCTTTTAGTTCACCCAGTAATTTTTTAACGTCTTTTGTTGTACTTTTATAGTCTTTATCCCCCTTAAGGTAGGCATTAAAATCAATATAAAAATTGGGAATTTCAATAACACCGATTTTCAGGGGTTGGTTGTTACGGTCAATGGTTATCACACTTCTTTTTGCAGATTGTTCTTCTAATTTAACCCGGTCTCTTTTTATTTGAATTGTCTTGGTGGAACTGTTTTTTTTAGCCGGGATAATTTTTAGTCGTACAACTGTATTTTTGGGGCCTCTGATCAGTTTAACAACATGATCAATGCGTTGACCTATTGTATCTTTTATTTCTCCGGATACTCCCTGTCCCACGCCAATAATCTTATCACCGGGCATGAGTAAATTTGATTTATCAGCAGGGCCTTTGGAAATTAACCGTACCACCTTGGTATATTCATACTCAGTTTGAAGTACGGCTCCAATGCCTTCAAGAGATAAACTCATATGGATATCGAAATCCTCGGAAGCCCGGGGAGGAAAAAATTGAGTATGGGGATCAAAACTTGCCGTAACAGTGTTCATGAAGATTTGAAAAATATCATTTGAATCGGTTTGCAATAATCGTTTAAGCCGGTTTGAATATATTTTGACAAGCGTATCACTGATTGAAGCATTATCCTGATCATCCAGACTCAATAGAATAATATGATTTTTCAGTTCTTTTTTCCAAAGAGAATAAAGCATGCGTTTATTTGGTTTCCATTGCCGCAAATCATCGTCTATGATCATGGACTCGGTTTTATTAAAATCCAACTCTTTTTCCCATGTTTTTATCAATAAAGAGATATATTCCAATCTTTCCTTTGATCGTGCCATATATAAATTAAATATTTTGAAAGCCGTCTTTAGATTTCCCCTTTTAAGTTCATCATCCAGACGAAATTGATATTGTTTGAAGGAATGGATATCGCTCTGGGTGAATAATTGTTTTCTGGGGTCAAGGCGTTTTAAATATCGATCAAGAATAATCGAGGACATAGTATCATCAAGGTTTTTTTCAAGATAATGATATCGTTCAAGTGCGCGTATAATTTTAACACATTGAGAGGACTGTTCAGACTCAGGTTTGATTGTGTTGTCAATAGTTGCCCATGAGGATGATGAATATGCGATAAGGACGAGTATGGAAAAAAGATATTTCAAACTTTTTGAAATATCGACAGGGCCCATTTTTTTTGATTTAATCGTCATGTTCCAGATCCTTTGGCGTTTCAAAATTTATTCTTCCTATTTTACCGGCCCTGAGTTCACGAATCAATACTTCAGACGCTTTCTGAAAATCCACGATACCTCCTTTTTTCAGGCATCCCCTTGCAGAACCAATCTTTTCTATAAGTGTCAGCTCATCGTCTGGTAAAGTTTTTAAAAAAGGATACCGCTGCATCAATAAGTCCGGATATCTCTTGATTAAAAGTTTGGCAGCAAAAAATCCTATGTCATTATAATCAATGGCAGTATCAGATATCGCACCGCTTGCTGCCAGGATATAGGCTCTTTTCTCTGGTTCTATCACCGGCCATAATATCCCCGGTGTATCATAAATATCAATATTATTTTTTAAACTGGTTCGTTGCTGGTGCCGGGTGATTGCAGGCACATCCCCGATTTTTGCAATTTTTTTTCCTGCAAGTGAATTCAAAATAGTGGATTTCCCTGTGTTTGGGATACCTAAAACCATTACTTTTATTTTCCTGGCTCGATTTCTGTCAATTTTGTTCACACAATAATTTAATGCCTCGTATGCCTGGGATTTATGGGTGCCGCAAATTGAGATGGCAGATGTCCCTTCTTTTTTTTTAAAATAATCAAGCCATAGTTTTGTTTGTTCCGGGTCTGCCAGATCGTTTTTATTTAAAACCTTTAATCTGAATTTGTCTTTACAGATTTTATTTACGAACGGATTAGCACTTGCCTCAGGCAGTCTTGCATCTAAAATTTCTAAAACAGCATCCACTTTAGATATGGCTTTTTTAAGCAGGTTTTTTGTTTCAAGCATATGTCCTGGAAACCATTGAATCGTCATTTTTTTTATTGCTCTTTTTTTATTTGGTCAATTTTATCTTTCATAACATATGGATTTATTTGAAGTTTTCAATCAACTTCTTTTGAAGATATTTGTTGGTTGCGATGATTCCCTGTTCGGGAAAATTAACCCCTCCTTTGAAATCACATATAGTTCCCCCTGCCTGCTCAACAATAAAAGCACCTGCTGCAATATCATAAATATTTAAATTCATTTCCCAGAAGCCGTCAAGTCTGCCGCATGCCACATAACAAAGATCAATCGCTGCAGAACCATATCGTCGAATATCTCTTAACTTTGGAACAATTTTATTAAAATAGGAAAGGTTGTTGGTTGGAAGATTCGCTCTTAAACAGGCAAATCCTGTAGCCATGACACAATTAATAAGTTTGTCGGCTTTTGAGACACAAATAGAATGATCATTTAAAAAAACGCCGCTATCTTTGTCCGCATAAAACAATTCATCCAAACTTGGTGAAAAGACAGCACCGCAAATAGTTTGACCCTGATACTGCACAGCGATACTGATGGAATAAAATGGTTGTTGATGAACAAAAGAGGTGGTCCCGTCTATTGGATCAATAATCCATAGATAATTTGAAAAAAAATGGGTCCTGCCGGTTTCTTCTCCAAAAATATCATGTGAAGGATACCTTGCTCTGATATTTTTAATGATAAAGTCTTCAACTTTTTTATCGGTAATGGTGACCAGGTCTTTTTTATTTTTAAAATTTACATCTGAAGGCCTTAAAAGCGTTTGTTCTTTTTTGCAAATACTGCCGGCCTGTTTAATAAGATCTTTTAAAAATGTTATCAATTGCGCACCCAAATGGTTTTAATTTAAATTTTTCATAATGAATGATACACTAATTTTTTTTTTCCTCAAGTTCTTCCTTGAAAGAATTATTTATATAGGTTAAGCATCTACCTCACAGGGAAAACGATATGCCATTATCATTCAGATCGAAAAGTCATGGAAACATTGCATTCGGATTTTTTAACATTGAGTCGGATATGCTGTTGCTGGAAAACCATTTTTTTTTTGCAGATGATTTTTGCACGTGGTTGAGTCAGATGGCAAAAGAGGATGATGCTGGATGCAAAAGGTTTCGATACCCGGTATATTATATTGCTGATTCCAATGATATCGGGGATCTGATGGGGGCTATCCACGGAATGCGGTTTACCGGATTTATCGGAAAATTGTATACGCTTTTTCCTTTTCCCGATGATCCAAAGGCTTTCAAACAGAATCCAAAAGGATATCAAACCCGGAAGATTGTTACAGCCCAGATCCAAGGTATTTCAAAAAAGAGAGAGATTTTGATTGAATTTTTAAAGGACGGGCAGGTTCATATCGGCCGATATGTGTTTGATATAAGGGTATTCCACGAGTTAATCCGATATGTCTGGCAGGGCGGGTATCCCCGCTGGAAAGATGAGATACGGCCGAAATATGTAGTAGAGATGAAAGAGTGTATTCAAAAAAGCCGCAACTCCTTTTTTCAGGGAATGTTTTCATCGCAAGAGATTTGATGTATGGTAAGAAAATTGTAAATTCTAATTTCGAAAGGAAAATCCTTATGCCTATTGCAGATAAGATGGTTAAAATGGTTGAATCAGCATCTATGATCCGGAAGATGTTTGAAGAAGGGATACGGATGAGAGAAAAGTATGGAGCTGATAATGTATTCGACTTCTCCCTTGGAAATCCCGATGTTCCGCCACCGGCAGTTGTAAAAGAGACCTTGCTGGAGCTGATAAACAGCAAGACCATATCCCACGGGTATATGCCCAACCCGGGATATCCCCATGTACGGCAGGCTGTGGCGGATTACCTGAACAAAGAATACAATGTGGGGATCACATCAGATTTGATTGTGATGACCGCGGGTGCGGCAGGGGCCTTGAATGATATATTGCGGGCATTGTTAAATCCGGGAGAGGATATTCTTACACCGGCACCCTATTTTGTCGGGTATAACCAGTATGCTTTTGTTGCCGGTGCAAACTTAAAAACCGTGGCATCATTTTCTGATTTCCATCTCGACCTTGATGCTATTGAGGGGGCCATTACTGAAAACACACGAGTCATGCTGATTAATACTCCCAATAACCCGACCGGTGCCGTGTATACCAAAGAAGAACTGAATGGACTTGGAAAGGTGCTGGATGCAACAAGCGAAAAATTCGGGAAACGGATTTACCTGATTTCTGATGAGCCTTACAGAAAGATTGTCTATGATGTTGATGTTCCGTCTGTCTTTGACGTCTATCCCCATACTATAGTTCTCACCTCGTATTCCAAGGAACTCTCCCTGGCAGGCGAGAGAATCGGGTATCTTGCCATTCACCCCGAGGCTGAGGATGCGGCCATGATTGCAGGAGCGGCCGGGGTTACAAATACCATGATGTATGTAAATGCACCGGCTCTTTTTCAGCAGGTCGTGGGGCAGCTTCAGGGGGTTTCAGTTGATATTGATATATATAAGAGACGGCGTGACATGTTTTGTGAAGGACTTCATGGGACAGGGTATGAATTTTACGTGCCTCAGGGTGCATTTTATCTGTTTCCCAAAAGCCCCATAGAAAATGATGTGGAATTTGTAACTATCTTAAGCAAACAAAATATTCTTGCCGTTCCAGGAGCAGCGTTTGGCGGGCCAGGCCATTTCAGGCTATCCTATGCAGTACCTGACAAAACTATTACCGGCTCTTTTGAAGGATTCAAAAAAGCCTTTGACAGTGTAAAATAAAATTTTAATTCCATTAAACAGATTCGGTTTTTATGAATTCACCTGGATTATTCATAAAATTTTTATAGATTTTATGATACTCTGTGTCCTCGTACTGAATGGGTTCAATAACGGGGTTGTCAAAGCTGTAAATCCGGGATTCCGGGCAGGCCATCAAAAAAGGGGAATGGGTTGCAATAATAAACTGGGCATGGCCCTGTCGGCTGATTTTGATCAGAAGATTTAAAAGCTCAATCAAAGATGAGGGAGACAATGCTGTCTCGGGTTCATCCAGAAAGTATAATCCTTTGATCTTATATCTTGATTGAAAATATGACATGAGTGACTGACCGTGGGATTGGGTAATCAGGGATTTTCCTCCGAAATATTTGAGCATTTCAGAGTCATTGATGGCCCATTCCTCAAGATTCTTGGCAAAATGGGAAAATATCTGGGACCCGAAAAAGGAACCTGGGACCGGACCGTTTTCCCATCGAATGGAAATGGTTTTGTACAGGTCTTCTTCATGGGGGTTTTGTTCACACCTTAAATTGAACTCACTCTGCCAGATGTGAATGCCGCATCTATAGGCGATGGCTTTGAGCAAAGTTGATTTTCCGGTACCGTTTTCACCGATGAAAAGCGTGACCGGACTGTTGAATCTGATCCGCTCTGTATTTTGAAATATTTTCAGCTTAAAGGGATAAAAATCTAAAACAGGAAACTTTTTTGAATGGATGTTTACCTGTTTTAAAAAGATCAAATCTGTTTTCCTTTTTTTATTTTGGCCTGTTCAATCAAATCAAACAACGATGTGATTTTGGGTTTTCCCTTGTTTAAAAAGGCTTTTTGAAAGTCTTCTTTACTCAATTCGTCGGTAAGATAGGCATGAACATCAAAGTGGTTATACCAGCAGTCAAGGGTTTTAAAACAGGGTAGCCCGCTGTTTTCAGACCGGCAATAGGGAAAATTGATCTGATGCCCAAGTCTCGGGCACCGGATGTTGAACGATTTTTCCGGTGGATCTGCCCGAAGGGCATCGGTATTTTCATTCTTGGGTGTTGTCATTTGATTCCCGGGGTTTAAATTGACCTTCAGCCGTCTTTGCATCGCTCAAAGGCGGCTGAAGGTCGGTTTTCATTGGATTTAAGTTGCCTGTCTGGGTTTGGGTAAGGATTCAATATCTTTTAATGCCGCATCAATCTGTTCCTGGGGCAGATCATGATCAGCCAGATTTCCCCTGAGATAAGATTCATATGCAGCAAGATCCACAAGACCATGGCCGCTCCAGTTAAACAGGATGGTTTTTTCCTTGCCTTCTTCTTTGGCTTTAAGTGCTTCACGAATGGTTATAGCAACGGCATGGTTGCATTCAGGCGCACTGATATACCCTTCGGATTGGGCAAAGGTGAGGCCTGCCTCAAAAGTTTCCAACTGGTGGATGGATTCAGGGCGGATAATGCCGTCTAAAATCAGCTGGCTGACAATGGGTGCCATGCCATGATATCGCAATCCGCCTGCATGGATGGGTGCCGGTACAAAATTGTGCCCCAGGGTATGCATGGGTATAAGGGGTGTCATTTGGACGGTATCCCCGAAATCATAGGCAAATGGTCCCCGGGTCATGGTGGGACAGGAGGTCGGTTCTACAGCAATAATATCGATCTCTTTTCCGTTTATTTTATCCAGGGCAAAGGGAAAGGCAAGGCCTGCAAAATTACTGCCGCCACCCGCGCTTCCGATAATCACATCAGGATAATCTCCCGCCATTTCCATTTGTTTTATGGCCTCAAGGCCGATGATGCTCTGATGGATCATAACATGATTCAATACACTGCCTAAAGCATATTTGGTGTTGTCATCGGCAACCGCTTCTTCCACTGCCTCGCTGATGGCCATGCCAAGGCTTCCCGGACAATCAGGGTCTCTTTCAAGGATACTTCGGCCGGCCGCTGTTTCATTGCTTGGGCTTGCCGTACAATTGGCCCCCCAGGTTTCCATCATCATGCGGCGGTAAGGTTTCTGGTTGTAAGAAATTTTTACCATGAACACCTTGCATTCAATTCCGAAAAAGGAACAGCACATGGCAAGGGCGCTGCCCCATTGGCCAGCACCTGTTTCCGTGGTGATTTTTTTGGTGCCCGCCACCTTGTTGTAATAGGCCTGGGCAAGGGCTGTGTTGGGTTTATGGCTGCCGGCAGGAGAAACGCCTTCGTTTTTAAAATAAATTTTTGCCGGTGTGTCAAGGACTTTTTCAAGATTGTAGGCCCTGTAAAGCGGGGAAGGACGCCATATAGTATATTTGTCTAAAACTTCTTCCGGGATGTCAATCCAGCGGTCTGTACTTACTTCCTGTTCAATCAGGTTCATTGGGAAAATCGGAGCAAAATCTTCAGGCCCGGCCGGCTGCCCGGTTCCGGGATGAAGTGGTGGTTCCATGGGAGTCGGCATATCTGCCATAATGTTATACCATTTTCGCGGCATGTCTTGTTCGGTTAATACATACTTTTTGGTTCTCATAAGTCCTCCTTCTTCGCAATTAGCGTTATGGGTTCAAAACTCGTAGGAAATATTAAAAAATATTTATTGAACATGTAATGCCTATAAATTGAACAGGTTTGACGTCATTTCAATTTTTTATGAGAATAAGCGGGTCAAGTCAAGCATTAAATTCACTGTTAGGTTCTAAATGGCAGCACTATGATTTCACTGTCATCACCTGATTTAAAAAAGCAATATTTCTTGACACATTTTTTAAAGAGTGATAAAAGTCGCTTTGTTCAAAGTTCTAAAAAATACTCGGGGCGTAGCGCAGTCTGGTAGCGCACTTGTCTGGGGGACAAGTGGTCGCAAGTTCAAATCTTGCCGTCCCGACCACACCACTTTAAGCTTCCTTTTTCGCCTTGACTTTCTGATTTAAATCAAATAATCAAATAATCAAATTAGCATGGATTGAGCAAACAGACATTCAAAGGTTGCGTTACAGCCCAAATAACCAGGAGGGAACGAATCGATGAAATTGGACAGGCTGGCATTGTTAATATTATTGTTGATTTTATTTATTTCTTTAGCACCCGCTGCTGCCAAAGATCATTCTGATGAAAAAACTCATAACACACTTGACGCTAGTGACCATTCTGAAGCCGTTTCAGACCACGCACAGGACAAGGGTGCACATGGTCATGTGAATTTAGGAGAGATGCTGCCGCTGTATAGCTGTATCCCCTTTGCATTTATGTTGTTATCCATAGCCCTGCTGCCGCTGATAGCAGAAAATTTCTGGCACCATCATTTTGGTAAGATTTCCGCATTCTGGGCAGCCTGTCTGGCGATTCCCTTTGTTTTTGTTTATAAAGGCATTGCAGTTTATGAGATCCTTCACATTATTCTGGCAGACTATGTCCCCTTTATTATTCTTTTATGGGCGTTGTTTACGATTTCCGGCGGTATTTTGCTGAAAGGGACATTAAGAGGAACTCCCGTTGTCAACACGATTATCATCCTGATCGGTACCATCCTTGCGTCCTGGATGGGGACCACAGGGGCTGCCATGCTCTTGATCCGACCATTGTTGCGGGCAAACGAGCATCGAAAGAATAAAACCTTTATGGTGGTATTTTTTATTTTTCTGGTAGCCAATATTGGCGGATCTTTGACACCTCTTGGTGATCCACCGTTGTTTTTGGGATTTCTTCATGGCGTCAGTTTTTTCTGGACCTTTAAAATTTTACCGCATATGCTTGTCACATGCATTATTCTGCTGGTAATTTATTTTATCCTTGACTCATATTATTACAAAAAAGAAGGGGTAACGGCCCCGGATGATGGAGAGAAAAAGCCCTTGCGCCTGGTGGGAACCTATAATTTTCTTTTTCTTGGGGGTGTGGTGGGCTCTGTCCTAATGAGCGGAATAGTGGATTTGGGAGAAGTTTCAACTTTAGGTGTCCACAGGGCTGTTCAGGACTGGCTCAGGGACGGCCTTCTCATCGTTTTTGGGATCGGTTCTCTTATGGTTACACCAAAGGCACTTAAAGAGGAAAATGAATTTTCATGGTTCCCGATAATAGAAGTTGCCTATCTGTTTATCGGAATTTTCATTACCATGGTTCCCTGCCTGTTATTGCTTAAAGCAGGGCCGAACGGTGCGTTTGCTTTTCTTATCAACGCTGTAAAAGAACCGTTTCACTACTTTTGGGTGACCGGGATTTTATCGGCTTTCCTGGATAATGCGCCCACCTACCTGACCTTTTTTAATACAGCCCTTGGCAGCTTTTATGCCGGTATGGCGGAAAGCCAGGCTGTTCCCTTGTTAATGACGGAGAATGCAATTTATCTTAAGGCCATTTCAACGGGAGCTGTCTTTTTTGGTGCCTGTAGTTATATTGGTAATGCACCCAATTTTATGGTTCGATCCATAGCGTCAGAGGCAGGAACACCAATGCCCAGCTTTTTTGGATATATCTTAAAATATTCTTTGGTCTTTTTAATTCCGACCTTTGTTATTGTAACCTTTATTTTCTTTTAATATACTGGTTTTAGAGGAGTTGATGCCTTGAAGAGGAGTAATGCAGCCAATGAACATTGATCTTAAAGGATTAAGGGTAGCCATAATCGGTGGAAACAGCCCCTGTAAACAAATCCTTGAAATATTGCTGGGACCCGGATTAAAAGAGCTGGACATCCAGGTTCTGGTGGTTGCAGATACTTTGACCCAGGTTGAAGGGATAAAATATGCCCAGGAAAAGGGCGTGTTTACCACCATGGATTATGGTGAAGTTTGTAAACTTTCCGGTATAGACGTCATTTTAAAATTAAAAAATGATGAAATATTGACCTGCATGCTGGAAAAAGTGAATACGGAACATACCAGCATTATCGATCTTGATGCCTATAGGGCCATGTCATTTTTGAATTTTTTAAAATCAGAGGAAGAAAGACTGAAGATCAAAAGAAAAATTCAGTCGGATAAGATTGATAAGCAGGGAATTATAAAGCTGTTTGATCAGTTTACCACTATAATTCAAGAGAATGCCAAGGAAGAGAACAGATACCTGAAAATTGAAAGAGAAGATTTGCTTGAGGTGGAAAAAGAAATATCCCAAATTATTCAGGGCAGCATGGTTCCAACTTTTATTATCAACAATGAACATATTATTACTCACTGGAACAGAGCCTGTGAAGAACTTGCAGGATGCAAGGCCCATGAGCTGGTGGGAACAGACCGGCAGTGGGTACCTTTCAGATCTGCAAAGAGACCGACCATGGCAGATGTAATTGTGGGCGAAATGTCTGAAGAGGAGGTATCAAAATATTATGGTTCCTCCTGGAGAAAATCAGGTCTGATTAATGAGGCTTATGAGGCCGAAGAGTTTTTCTCTCATCTGGGTAAAGAGGGCAAATGGATTTTTTTCACAGCTGCGCCCATTAAATCTCCGGATGGAAAGATAATGGGTGCCATAGAAACATTAAAAGACATCACGGAAGATAAAAAAACCCATGAAGAGCTGGAACTGCAGGACAAAGAGCTTTCCACACTTTATAATAAGTATAAAAAATCAGAAGAAAAATATCGATCGTTGTTTAACAATAACCCAAGTCCGATTTTTATTATTGATCGACAAACTTTTGAGATCCTGGATGTGAATCATCGTGTGGAGGAGGAATATGGGTATATAAAAACTGAGCTTTTAGGAACCCCTTTCCTTGGCATTGGAGATACATCCGATGAAACCATTAAGGAAGGCATGGAAAGCCTTCCTGAAAGCAAATCCATACTATTTACCAAGAAAAAGCATTTTAAGAAGGATAAGACATCGTTTTTTGTCAATGTCAAGGTTGTCAATGCGAGATATAGTCACAGGGATGTCTTGATTGCATCGGCAACCAATATCACGGAAAGTGTCGAAAAAGAGACCCAGCTGATTCAGGCGGGAAAACTGGCTACCCTGGGAACCATGGCAGCCGGCATGGCCCATGAAATTAACCAGCCGTTGAATGTGATACAGATTTGTTCAGACCTGATCCTGAAAATGATTAAAAAAGGAGTCAAAATTCCAGATGATGAACTAGTCATCATGGCCAAGGATATTATTGATAATGTTGCCAGAGCTGCCGGTGTTATTAAGCATGTCAGAGATTTTGCAAGACAATCTGAAAGGGATCTTAAAAAATTAGTAATAAATGATCCTATCAATGATGTATTCAAGGTGCTCGGCCACCAGTTAACAGTTCATTCCGTAAAGGTGAACCTTGATCTTGATCCTGAAATTCCACAAATCCGGGCTGAGCATAATCGCCTGGAACAGGTATTTATCAATCTTGTAACCAATGCTATTGATTCCATGGATGAAAAAGCTAAAAAAGAAGATGCTTTAGCTGAGAAAATATTGGGAATCAAAACATATGCTGAAAACGGCTGGATTGTTACAGAGGTGTCTGATACAGGACTTGGCATGACCGATGAGGTGAAAAGAAAGATATTTGAACCTTTTTTTACGACTAAAGAAACCGGTAAAGGGACCGGTCTTGGAATTAGTATCAGTTTTGGAATCATTAAAGATTATGGTGGAACCATTGATATATTCAGTGAGTATGGTAAGGGAGCTACTTTTATCATTAAGTTTCCGGCAATTGGATAAGGAAATAAACTATGTCGGTCAATAAGATATTAATTGTTGATGATGAAGAGATTATCGTCAAGGTGCTCTCCATGTCTCTTCGAACTGACGGGTATGAGACGATTGCAGCCCACAGTGGTGAGCAGGGACTGGAAGTTTTTAAATCTGAATCACCTGATATTGTTGTCACTGATATAAAAATGCCGGGAATGGACGGGCTTGAGCTGTTAAAAAAAATCAAGGAAATTGATCCCGAAAAAGAAGTGATCATTGTAACAGGGCATGGAGATATCGATTCAACCATCACAGCATTGCAGTATGGTGCCAGTGATTTTATCAATAAACCTGTCAGGGATGAAGCTCTTGCCATTGCCCTTGATAGAGCAAAAACAAAGATTGACATCAGAGCAAAACTCAAAGAATATACCGAGAACCTGGAATTTAAGGTTGCAGAAGCCACCGAGGAAATTCGGCGAAAATCAAATTTTCAACGGCTTTTAATAAGAAGTTCCAATGATGCCATTGTTGCCTTTAATCATGACTGGAAAGTAGTTGTGTATAACCCTGAAGCTGCAACGATGTTTGGTGAAGCTGCAAAAGATGTTAGAAGTAAGATGACCATAGATGATCTTTATACACCCCAAATTGCCCAGATTTTTAAAAATCAGGCCAAAGAGGAAAAACAACAGAATACGCTTCCATGGAGAGAAAATATAATAAAAACCAAAGACGGCAGACAAATCCCGGTTCGGTATACAAGTAATGTGTTGTATGAAAAAGGTGAATTTGTCGGGACGGTTAATTTTTTTCACAACTTAACGGAAATAAAACGGCTTGAAAAAGAACTGGTTCAGTCGGAACGCTTAGCTGCTGTAGGGCAGACGGTAAGCGGCCTTGCTCATTATGTAAAGAATATTCTTATCGGGCTTCAAGGCGGCAGTTATGTCGTTGATGTGGGAATTGCCAAAAATAATACAGAGAAATTTAAAACAGGCTGGAAAACCATAAAGAGAAATATTAAAAGAGTGGGGGATTTGACCCAGGATCTTTTAACCTATTCCAAGCAGAGGGAACCGGAATTTGAGGTGTGTCTGCCCAATGATATTGTGGAAGACGTCATCGAACTGGTAACAGATGTTGCAGGATCAAATGACGTTCTTATTTCAAAAGAGTATGACAATAGCATCGGTGAAGTAATGGCTGATTCACAAACTATTCATCGCTCTTTGCTAAATCTGATAAACAATGCCATTGACGCCTGTATTGAGGATGAAGATATTTCCAAAAATCATAAAATAAAGGTAAAAACCTATGTAGGTAAAGATAATTATTTTTGTTTTGAGGTTAAAGACAATGGCTGCGGCATGGATAAGGATATTCAAAAGCAGTTGTTTGACCCCATGTTCAGTTCTAAAGGGGGAAAGGGAACCGGTCTGGGACTCCTTGTTACATCAAAACTAATAGAAGAACACAATGGAGTGATTGAAACAAAAACCAGCCCTGGAGAAGGCAGCACATTTACGATTAAACTTCCATATGAAAAAGTAAATTAAGGTTGATATAAATTGACCAAGGAGGATAGATTATGAGTAAAAAGGTTCTTGTGGTAGATGATGATCCAGATGTCAGGTCATTTGTTGTCACAGTTCTGGAAGAAAACCAGTATATACCTTTGATCGCTCAAGATGGTATAGAAGGTTTTGAAATGATCGAAAAAGAAAAGCCTGATTTGGTGATTCTTGATGTACTGATGCCCAGGGGGAGTGGGATTAGGTTATATCGCAAGCTGAAAACAGATGAGAGTTTTAACCAAATACCCATTATCATGTTTACAGGGATTGCGCTTCGATCATTTTTGAAATCTCAAAAAGCACTTGATGAATTTAAGGGAGGGGAAGTTCCTGAACCTGATATCTATTTGGAAAAACCGGTTAAACCAGAAGAGTTAGTTGCGGCAATTAAGAAAAAACTTGATTAATCAATAGACATGAATATTGAGATTGGAGAAATTATGGAAATAAAAAAATTGCTTTTTGTTACAAAGTTTGAGGAACTTTGTTATGACGCGCTCAACTCTTTATTGGCCCTCAGAAATGCGGCACTGGAACATGTTATTTTTTTAAATGTAATTGAAAGAGATAAGGTTGCGATGAAAAGGGGGAGCGGGTACCTTAAGGAAGAAGAAGTCAAGTTAAAAGAAATAGCAAATATCCGGTTTATTGACTGGGCAGAAAATTTATTTGAACTGGGGCTGGAAGTCGGGGCGTATATGGAGGTTTCCACACTTATCCCTGAAATTCTTAAAGTGGTTGAAAAAGAATCTCCTGATTTGATTGTCATTGGCCGTTCCCATAAAGGTGCATTGGAACAACTTTATAAAGGATCTGATGTTGTTGAATTGATGCGACGAACTGAAGTGCCGATTCTAGTCTTTAAACATATGATGGAAGACAAAATTGTACCTGAAAAATTGTTTGAGAGACCCTTATGTTGTACCAATTGGACGGATACCGGTAAAAAGACGATTGAGTATATCAAAGGATTAAAAAATGTTATCGGTGAAATTCATATCATGCATGTGGTAAAAGAGAGTCTCCTTAAGAGCTCGGATACCCATGAGGTACAAAAAGTTAGAAAAGCCGAAAGGAAAAGACTGGATGACCTTTGTGATGAGCTTGAAGCGGCGGGTATTAAAGCCAGGCCCCATATCTATGTAGGTGATCCACAAAAAGAGATTGAAAAAGCAGCAAAAGGATATCAGGCCAGTATGATCATCTTAGGTTCCAGTGAAAAAGCAGCTATTGTGGAGCGGTGGGTTGGATCCATCTCAAAAAATATTGCTGATAAATCCATATATCCCTGTCTTCTTATTCCTGGCAAAAAGAATATTTGAAATATAGGCATAAAATAGCCTATATCCAAAATATTTGAGTGGTGTGTGTGAGCGAATTTGAAGACATCTCTCACTCTCACAACATCAATTGTTCTGAAAGGTAGCAATGATAGTAGTAAAAGGTTCATCGTAATGAAATTCCTTCCTGCTCAAATTCTTTACTTTACTCGAAGCAGAACAACGAAGAGAAATTTCAAACTTTTATTCAAGTTCCTTTTTGCGTTGACAGTGCTGGTGGTCATATACAGTGTTTTGTTTCATTTTATAATGCTTTTTGAAGAAAAGGAGTTTAGCTGGATTACCGGTTTCTATTGGACACTCACTGTGATGTCCACACTTGGTTTCGGTGATATCACCTTTGCGAGTGATTTAGGCAAGGCTTTCACGATGCTGGTACTTATGTCCGGCATTATTTTTCTTCTTGTTATGTTGCCCTTTACGTTCATTCAATTTTTTTATGCGCCATGGCTTGAAGCCCAGGCAAGGGCAAAAACTCCACGGGAATTGCCGAAAAGCATGACAGGACACGTGATACTGACAAGGTTTGATCCCATAACCATAAATCTCGTAGAAAAATTGAAAAAATATAATTATGACTATGCTATTATTGCCACTGATTTGCAACGTGCGCTAGAGCTTTATGATTTAAACTACAAAGTGGTCGTGGGAGACCTGGGTGATCCGGAAACATATAGACGTCTCCGCATACAAAATGCTGCCATGCTGATCGCCAACAATGATGACATGGTCAATACAAATATAGCCTTTACAGTCAGGGAAATTTCCAAAAACATCCCCGTTGTTACTAATGCAGATGCGAAAGACTCCATCGACATTCTACAGCTTGCCGGCAGCACTTATGTCTTTCAGTTTATGAAGATGCTTGGAGAATCCCTGGCAAGAAGAACGCTTGGAATGAGTATGGGGGCAAATGTTATCGGAAAATTTGATCAACTTCTCATTGCTGAAGCACCTGCAATGAGAACGCCGCTTGAGGGGAAAACGCTCATTCAAAGCAAACTGCGGGAAAAAACCGGCGTAACAGTTGTCGGGCTTTGGGAGAGAGGCCGATTCACAATGCCGCAGCCGCAGACTCGAATCGCTTCCACCACTGTGCTCGTGCTTGCGGGCTCAGCTGAACAGCTCAAAAAATATGACGAGGTCTTCTCCCTTTACGGTGTTTATCACACCGCCGATGCTCCTGTTCTCATATTAGGCGGCGGCCGTGTCGGGCGTGCAGCGGCACAGGTTTTGGAAGACCGGCAGATTATTTACAAGGTTGTGGAAAAGAAGGCGAGATTCATTCAAAATAATAATTATATTGAAGGCAATGCTGCTGATCTTGATACCTTGAAGCGGGCCGGCATACAGGAAGCTACATCTGTCATTATTACCACTCATGACGACTCCATGAATATTTATCTTACCATTTATTGCCGTCAACTGAGATCCGATATACAGATTGTCAGCAGGGCTAATCTGGACCGAAATATGTCTAAACTGCACAGTGCTGGAGCAGATCTTGTCATGTCACACGCTTCCATGGGCGCAAATACCATAATTAATCTTCTAAAACCCAATAAAATACTGATGTTTGCAGAAGGATTGTACATCTTCCGCACGTCAGTACATGCAACCCTTGTGGGAAAATCTCTTACCGAAAGTCAAATCCGGAAACAGACGGGCTGCAGTGTAATTGCTATTGGCAGAGAGAATAAATTAAATATTAACCCCGAACCTTCGATTCTTCTCGAGGAACAGGATGAAATGATTTTGATTGGAACGACCGATGCGGAAAAATGTTTTATGGATATCTATCAATAACCAGTAAAAACAGGGGCTTTGAAATATTTGCGGGTGTTACCCTGATAAATTTGGTGTTGACTCAAAATAATACTTTTGCTATATGCAAAGGTTGATTAAAAATGGAGACTGATAGAGTTATTATCATTGTAAGGATATAGTATGAAACTCCTATTTATAGATGACGAACAGACATTTTTGAAATACCTTGCCAAACGACTTGTTCTTGATGGATTCACAGTTAAAACAACTTTTTCCGGCGAAGAAGGGGTAGAAGCAGCCTCAAAAGAAGATTTTGATGTGGCTGTTGTGGATTTGCAAATGCCGGGAATTGATGGGATCGAAGTCCAGAAAAGATTGAAGGATTTGCAGCCGATGTTGCCCTGTATTGTTCTTACCGGGCATGGAAGTGTTGAAAACGCTTTGGAAAGCGGTAAATATAATGCGTTTAAATTTTTGTCAAAACCCGTGGATATGGATACGCTTATTGAAACCATAAACGCGGCTTATAATCATAGAATTCAGCAGGAACAATCATCCTCCGGATCTGACAGATCTCAAGCAGGAGCAAAAAAAGAAGGCGCCATGGCAAAATTGTATGGGAGATTCCGTAAATTGTATGGTGTTGAAAAATAGTTTGTTTTTAGCTTTTGATTTTCATGATATTTGAGGGAGGATAGTTCATTGATAGTTTCCGGTAATGGGTTTGCCAAAAATGATGGCAAACCGACATCCACGTGTTTTAAATCATTTTTTTCTTTTCTGATTACATTTATTTTGATGTTTTTAACCTGGATTGTGCTGTCAGGAAAATTTGATCCTCTGTTGTTATGGCTGGGGGGTATTTCAAGTTTTTTTGTGGCATACTATTTTTATGACCTGTTATTTCCAGTAATGGAATCGGGATATGGTAAAGTATTTTTTAGATTTATCAGCTATATGCCCTGGTTGATCTGGGAAATCATTAAAGCCAATTTTCACCTGCTGTACCTGACCTTTCACCCACGGATGAAAGAGTTGATAGATCCTCACATTATTACCTTTAAAACCAATTTGAAATCCGATATAGCCATAACAACCCTGGCCAATTCCATTACCCTGACGCCTGGAACCATTACGGTAACAGCGGACAATGACGGTGTGTTCAGGGTACATGCCATCGACAGAGAATCAGCTGATGCCCTGCCGGGTACAATGTTAAAAAAAGTTGCTAAAGTTTTTGGAGAAGAGATATGAGTACTTTTTTTCTAAGCGTTGCATTGGGATTATTATTCCTGATGCTCTTTTCACTGTACAGAGCCTTGTTCGGTCCTACAGTTCTGGACCGGCTCATTGGTGTCAATGCCATCGGGAGTAAAACCGTCATTCTTTTACTGCTCATCGGTTTTCTTTATGAGCGTGTTGACATGTTTGTTGATATTGCATTGGCCTATGCGTTTCTAAATTTTGTTACCGTACTGGCGGCATCACGCTATTTTCACAAAAGAAAAGGGTTGTATGAAGAATCCTTTATGGATTAATCATCAATTTG
Source organism: Desulfobacula sp. (assembly GCF_014237455.1). Classification (GTDB taxonomy): domain Bacteria; phylum Desulfobacterota; class Desulfobacteria; order Desulfobacterales; family Desulfobacteraceae; genus Desulfobacula. The sequence continues at coordinate 19,058 of NZ_JABZFL010000078.1, forward strand.
GAGTAACCATGGATATACTTGTCATTTTGTTTTTAGTTACCGGCTTATTCTTCTTTCTGGGCGGTGCCATCGGCATCATCAGGATGCCGGATTTTTACAGCAGGCTTCATCCGGCTGGCAAACTGGATACCCTGGGAATTTTTGCCATGGTGACAGGGCTTTCCATATACAACCTTCACCATTTTTCCTTTGAAGCCCTGTTGCTTTCAGCAAAGATGTTTTTAATTGTATTTTTTGTGTTTCTCTCCAGTCCCACAGCCACCCATTCCATTGTTGATGCAGGAATGCGAGCAGGGTTAAGGCACTGGACCAAAAAGAAACGAAAGGGTTAATCATGCACTGGCCAATTGATTTGATCGTATTAACCTTTGTCATTTTTTGCGCGATTGCTGCCATATCCGTCAAAGATCTTCTGGGGACAGCCATTTTATTTGGTGCTTATTCATTTATGATGTGTTTGCTCTGGGCTGTTATGGGAGCAGTCGATGTTGCCTTTACAGAAGCATCAGTCGGAGCAGGCGTCAGTACGGTTTTTTTTGTTGCAGCTGTTTTCAGGACTAGCAGGAGGACAAAAGATTGAGATTCCTTGGATTTATTATTGTTTGTTTGACAGGCGCACTGTTGCTGTATGGAACAGGGGAATTCCCGGACTGGGGTGATCCTGATTCTCCGGCCTCAACTCATCTTTCAAATCATTATATTGAAAAAGCGATTGAGGAAACTCAGGTTCCCAACCTTGTAACGGCGGTTCTTGCTGATTATCGGGGGTTTGACACCATGTTTGAAACAGCCGTTGTTTTTTGTGCAGGCCTGGCATGCTTTCTTTTGTTAAGGGACTTTAGTCAGAAAAAAGAACGCTTTTACCGGCATACCCCTACCGGGGTTATTCTGCATGTGAAAGACAGCAAAAAAACTCTGAAGGTGGGAAAAGAATTTGAACATATGGATAAGGACTGGGTGCCGTCTGATCTGATTATAAAAACGGTCTGCCGGATTTTAATCCCGTTTATCCAAATTTATGCCCTCTATGTTGTGGCTCATGGTGATTTCTCCCCTGGCGGCGGATTCCAGGGCGGCGTTATCTTTGGTTCCAGCCTGATTCTTTTGGCCATTTCTTATGACCTGAAAACGCTTGTAAGACGGGTGAATGAAAAAGTTATTGGAATTTTTGCTGCCCTTGGGGTTTTAATTTATGTCGGGATTGGCGTCATCTGCATGTCCATGGGGGGCAATTTTCTGGACTATTCAAAACTGGCGCCGCTAGTACCGGGAGATCCTCATCATATCAGGGCTTTGGGTATGTTAGGCGTTGAAATCGGTGTGGGAATTGCTGTAACGGCAGCAATGGCCATTATTTATATTAATATCGTCTCCGAAGGCAGACATGATGAAGGACTATAGGGTTACGCTATGACTGATTTGTTACCCCTGATCGTGGCAAAATACAACTACTGGCTTTATGTGATCTTAATGATGATCGGCCTTTATGCCATGATTGCAAAAAATAATTTGATAAAGAAACTGGTAGGTATGAACATTTTTCAAACAGCTATTATCCTTTTTTATGTATCCATAGGATATAAGACGGATGCCACCATACCGATCATTCAAAATGCCCATGGCGGACAGGGCGCACACAGCGCAGTCATTCATGCGGCTGATTATATAAATCCCCTGCCCCATGTTTTAATGCTGACAGCCATTGTTGTATCTGTTGCGACCTTCGGTGTTGCCATGGCATTAGCTGTCAGGATATACCAGCGGTACCAAACCCTGGAAGAAGATGAACTCAGGATGCGCCTGGCTGATATCGGGCTGGAAGAATAAATTATGGATAATACCCCCGCACTAATTGTTATTGCACCGCTTTTAGCCGCCCTTTTAGCCGGGCTCGCCGTCTGGATCGAAGAACGATTGTCATACTTAATTGCTTTGACGGGTCTTGCTATTTCAACCTTTTCTGCAGTCAAAGTGTTGATGCAGGTCATAGATTCCGGCACAATTCAGTACAGGATGGCCGGCTGGGCACCACCCATGGGCATTGAATACAGGATTGATCTGTTAAATGCCATGGTACTTCTGCTTGTTGCAAGCATTGCTTTTTTAAATCTTTTGGCAAGCTACAAAAGTGTTGACCAGGAAACAAATGACAGGCCCGGATCATTTTACACCATTTATCTCTTGTTTGTAACAGGGCTCTTAGGTGTTACAGCCACAGGTGACCTTTTTAACCTCTATGTATTGATTGAGATCACTTCATTAACCAGTTATGCCATGGTTGCTCTGGGCGACAGGGACAGAGGTCCTCTGGCCAGTCTGAACTATGTTTTCATCGGCGTTATCGGTGCCAGTTTCTATCTTCTGGGCGTGGGTTATCTGTATCTTAAAACCGGTTCCCTGAACATGGTTGATGTGGCAAATATCCTGTCGGGTATTCATGGCTCCTCCACGGTATTGGTTGCCTTTATTTTATGCATGATCGGAATCTGGATTAAGATGGCCCTGTTTCCTATGCATGTCTGGCTGCCCAATGCCTATACATACTCACCTGTGGCATTTGCAAGGATAGTGGCTCCTTTAATGACCAAAGTCATGGTTTATGTGATGATACGCTTGATGATCACGGTATTTGGGTTTGATTATGTTTTTGAAACCCTGAATCTTGCCGATGCAGTAGTCTGGCTTGCAACTATAGCTGTACTTGCCGGTGGTGTTATGGCGCTTTCCCAGAAAAATTTGAAAAAAATGCTCACCTATATCATTGTATGTGAAATCGGATACATGGTAGGGGGCGCATGGATGGGGAATCAGCTTGGCATGACCGGTGCTATTTTACACATCTTAAATGATGCATTAATGACGTTTGCCCTCTTTCTCGCTGTGGGAAATATGGTCTACCGGCTTAAAAAAGTTGATTTACCAGATCTTCAGGGGCTGTTCGGCAAGATGCCCTGGACCATGGCAGGCTTTGTTTTGGCTGCCTTCAGTATCATTGGTGTGCCGCCAACCTGCGGATTTTTCAGCAAATGGTATTTGATTCTGGGGGCATTTGAGGCGGGAGCCTACCATTTTGCTGCTGCACTTATCATATCCAGCTTGATCTGTGCCGTGTTATTCTTTAAAGTTTTTGAAATCTGCTTTTTTGACCCCATGTCTGAAGGCCATGGGCACGGGGATTCGCATTCCCATGTAACAATTGAGGAAGCACCGGTATCCATGCTGATTGTATCCGGGCTTGTCAGTCTTTCCTTGATTGTTGCGGGGCTGTATTCAGGGACCATTGTAAATACGATTATCCTCCCTTTCTTAAAGTGAAGATGAATATGATTATAGTAAAAAGGTAAACCCAATAAATGGAAACCATTATCTCGATTAAACCTCTTTTGGCAGTTTTAGTTTCTCTTTTTGTCATTCCGGTGCTGGTCTCTTCTTCCAGTAAACCCAATGTAAGGGAATCATGGATTTTTATTGCAGGAATCATCAAGCTTATTCTTGTTCTCTCCATGCTTCCGGTCATACTTGAAGGAAAACAGATCGCCTTGACCCTGTTTGAATTTGCTCCCGGGGCAGCCATTGCATTCAGGGTGGATGGACTTGGAATGCTGTTTGCCATTGTAGCCTCAAGTCTTTATATTGTGACATCCATTTATTCCATCGGATATATGAGAGGCCTTGATGAACATGGTCAGACCCGGTTTGTCTCCTTTTTTGCCCTGGCTATTTCCGCTACCATTGGTGCGGCTTTTTCCGCCAACCTGCTGACACTTTATCTTTTTTATGAAATTTTATCGTTAGCAACCTATCCTTTGGTTGCCCATCACCAGGATGAAACTTCACGAATTTCAGGCCGCAGATACTTAACCTTTATTTTAGGCACATCCATCGCTCTTGTCCTGCCCGCCATGATTTATTGCTATCATGTAACGGGAACCCTGGAATTTTCCACTGCCGGTATTTTTGCAGACCAGTTGTCTAAACCTGCTGCCACGGTGTTGCTCTTAATGTTTGTTTTCGGGTTTGCCAAGGCAGGAATCATGCCGTTTCACTCGTGGCTTCCGGCCGCAATGGTTGCACCGACTCCGGTCAGTGCCTTATTACATGCAGTGGCGGTTGTAAAAGTTGGGGTCTTCTCCATTGTCAGGGTGATGACAGGTATTTTCGGAGTTGACCTGTTGGCAAACTTCAATCTGGGTGTGGTGGTCATGACCATTGCTTCATTCACCATTCTTGTGGCATCCTGTATTGCGCTTTCCCAGGATGAATTAAAACGAAGACTTGCCTATTCAACTATCAGCCAGTTGTCCTATATCATTTTTGGTGTGGCACTCTTGTCTCCCCAGGGACTTTTGGGCGGGGTCATACACATTGTCATGCATGCCTTTGGAAAGATTACCCTGTTTTTCTGCGCAGGAGCTATTTATGTGGCAACAGGCAAGAAATATATCAGTCAGATGAGTGGTCTGGGTAAAAAAATGCCCTTTACATTCGCAGCTTTTTTTATTGGTGCCATGGGAGTGATCGGGCTTCCGCCGGCGGGGGGTTTTTATAGCAAATGGAATCTGATTTTAGGTACCCTTGAGGCCCAGCAGACTATTTTCATGGTTGTCCTGCTGGTGTCATCATTTCTGAACGCATTTTATTTTTTACCCATTGTATATAAAGGGTTTTTCGGGAAAAGTGAAGAAGAAGAGGATGGCGGTCCCGTGAAAATACAGGAAGCAAATCTTTGTCTCGTCATCCCTTTGATGATAACAGCCGTCATTTCAATTGTTTTATTCTTTTATCCAACGGTTTTTGTCAATCTGATAAAGACAGGTTTGGGGATTTGATTTAAAAAATTTTAAAGGTTAGAAACATGAACAGTAAAGATGACAATAAAGAAGAAGATTGGGAAATACTTGGGCATGACCCTGTGCCGGGATATAAAACAGCTCTTTATCTGGCGGTTTTGATCGCTGTAATTTATTTAATATTTGCTTTTTCAATGGGCGGCGGTGGCGGCCATTAACCCATATGAAGTGGCTATTCTGATCTAAAGGGAAAAGATTAATTTTACACAAGGATGCACTAATGAAAAAAGAACTTACACTCTTTGATAATCCAAAAAACGTAAAAAAACTATTGATTACTTTTTATTGTTCTCTGGTCATTTTATTGATTTCAGAATTTTTTATTCATCCGCATCCGGCATTCTTTTTTGAACATGTTAAAGGGTTTTCTGCTGTTTACGGCTTTTTTTCATGTGTTCTGCTTATTTTTCTGGCCAAACTTCTAAGATTAATTGTGATGAAAAAAGAGAATTACTATGACAAGTAACATGCTTCCTCCTGCAATAATATTTATTTTAGGCGCAATTCTGATTCCTTTTTTAAAAGGAAAGACCAAATCCATATACATGCTGTTAATCCCCGCAGCCGCCTTTTATGTCCTGGTGAATCTTCCCTATGGAAATATCTGGACGTATGAATTTTGGGGTTACCACCTGATTATGGGAAGAATTGACAAGCTTTCAATGGTCTTTGGCTATATTTTTATCATCATGGCATTTCTTGGTATTCTGTTTGCCCTGAAAGTAAAAGATGATCTTCAGCATGTTGCCGCTATCGTTTATGCCGGTTCAACCTTAGGGGTTGTCCTGGCAGGAGACTTTCTGTCCCTGTATTTTTTCTGGGAAGTCATGGCGGTCAGCTCTACATTCCTGATCATAGCATCCAGAACCAAAGAATCACGGGAAGCGGGCTTTCGGTATATCCTGGTTCATTTAATCGGCGGCCTTTTCCTTTTGGCCGGGATTGTTCTTACCATCCAGAAAACAGGAACGATTGCCTTTGATTATATCGGGCTTAACGGGATTGAATCCTACCTTATTTTTATTGGTATTGCCTTGAATGCCGCGGCCATTCCTCTTCATGCATGGCTGCCCGATGCATACCCCCATGGGACCCCGACCAGTACAGTTTTTTTAAGTGCGTTTACAACAAAGTCAGCCGTATATCTTTTAATCCGGACATTCCCCGGGGCTGAGCTGCTTATCTGGATCGGCGCATTTATGGTATTTGTACCCATATTCTTTGCTGTGCTTGAAAATGATATTAGAAGGGTATTGGCCTATAGCCTGTTGAATCAGATCGGATTTATGCTTGTGGGTACCGGCATTGGTTCCCAGCTTGCCCTGAATGGTGCGGTTGCCCATGCCTTCTGTCACATCCTTTATAAAGGCCTGCTTTTCATGGCGGCAGGATCAGTTCTGCAGATGACCGGTAAGATCAAGTGTACTGAAATCGGGGGGCTTTATAAAACAATGCCGTTAACCTGTCTTTTCTGTATTGTGGGTGCCGCATCCATATCAGCGTTTCCCTTATTTTCAGGGTTTGTTTCCAAATCCATGGTCGTCACTGCAACGGTCAATGAAAAAATGATTTTTGTTTACCTGATATTGCAATTTGCCTCTGCAGGTGTGTTTCATCATGCCGGTATTAAAGTTCCTTTTTTCACCTTTTTTGGTCATGATTCCGGCATCAGAGCCAAAGATCCTTCATGGAATATGATATTGGCAATGGGCATTGCAGCATTTGCCTGTATCTTTATAGGGGTTTTCCCTCAGCCCTTATATAACCTTCTGCCGTTCACTGTTGATTATATTCCTTATACGGGTGCACATGTTGTCGGTCAGCTCCAGCTTCTAATGTTTGGCGCCCTGGCGTTTGCCTTTTTGATTCTTTCCGGATATTATCCACCGGAAATTAAATCCATTAATCTTGATGTTGACTGGTTCTATCGGAAGCTTGGTCGTGGAGGATATATCGTTCTGGATAAGGGATTAAATACATTAAATATGATATCCGAAGGTGTTGTAATGGGATTTATCAAAGGCCTTGTATTCTTTTTTAAAAATACAGCAGCAAAAATTGCCCTGTTTGTGGCGGTGAATATCTGGCTGGCTTTGGGCTATCGGGATAAGCGGCTGGAAATAAAGAAGAACAGACTTTACAATGATATTCTTTCAGGGACCCTGCCGATTGGTATCGGCGCAGCGGTCACCATATCCTTTATCCTTATAGTGTTTGTTTTGACTTAAACTTTATTTTAATTAGTATTGAGGCTTTTAAATGGTAAAAATAGAAGATTTAAAACGGATTAATCTATTAAAAGATATTCCGGATCATTTGCTGGGAATTATTGCCAGTGAAGCCCAGTTGAGTATTTTCGGCACAGATATACAATTAATAAGTCCCAATGAGAAAGTGGGTACGTTTTATATGCTGATAATGGGGCAGGTGGCCATTAAAATCGAACTGACACCTGAGATTGATGTTATTCTCGATTATATTCAGTCCGGGTCTTCTTTTGGTACTTGTGCACTTCTTAAAGGATCAACAGCCTCTTATTCTGCAGTTTGTCAGGAACCCTGCGAGATGATAACCCTTTCAGGCGAGAGGATGCTTCAATTGTTTGAAGAGAATCATGAGCTGGCATATCATGTGATGTCCGGTGCGGCAAAACAATATAAAAGACGCATGGGATTTCGGGCTCAGATGATTACGAAGACCTTGGGTAAAAATCCAGAGTTGAAAGAAGAGATCAAGGATATTAAAAGCATTCCCTTTTCAGATGAGAAAATACACCAATTGTTTGAAGAAGATTTTCAAGAGAATTTCCAAAAAGGGTACGCCTCGATGTTGGAAATCGTAGAGATTTTTAGATCAAGAATGGAAATGAATACCCGGGAGTTTTTACATTCTCTGGCAAAGCATCCTGGGATTATTTAATTATTTTTTCCAGAATTCAGGAACAAAGAGGATAATAACGGTATAAATTTCCAGCCTGCCCAACAGCATGCACCAGGCAAGCAGCCATTTTCCCATTACCGGAAGGTGGGCAAAATTTTCAGTGGGTCCTACACTTCCAAATCCCGGGCCGATATTTCCGATACAGGCCGCAACCGCACCCAAAGCCGTCATCATATCAACCCCCATACCGGCAAGAAGAAGACTTGACACAATAAAAAGACCGATATAAAGGGTCAAAAATCCCATGATGCTTCGCAGGACTTTATCCGGAATAACCGTATTGTTTATTTTTACATGACTGATGCTTCGCGGATGTATGATCTTAAATAATTCCCTGTAACAATATTTGTAACAGGCAATAATTCTGGCGCATTTCATTCCACCACCGGTAGACCCTGCAGAGGCGCCGATAAACATGCAGACGAACAGAATCACTTGGCTCAACCCTGGAAATTTTTCATAATCAGCCGTTGCAAATCCGGTGGTTGTCAGAATTGAGGTGATCTGAAAACTTGCAAACCTGAAGGCATCTTTAATGGAAGTGTAAACAGATCCATAAAGGTCCCATGTAACCAAAAGGGTCAACCCTAAGAGTAATCCAAGAAAAAAACGGCATTCCGTGTCTTCCCAGAAGGCAAGTGTTTTGCCGCGAAGCATCTGGTAATGAAGAGAAAAATTAATCCCGGCCAGGATCATGAATACCACAATAACATAATCAAAATAAGCACTGTTATAATGGGCAATGGAAGCATTTTTAGGAGAAAAACCACCGGTTGGCATGGTTGTAAACGCATGGCAGGCTGCCTCAAATAACGGCATGCCGCCACCCAGCAGAAAAATGATTTCAAGCAGGGTGAAAACCGCATATACACCCCATAAAATTTTTGCAGAATCACTCAACCTGGGAGCAAGTTTATCCGGCACAGGGCTTGGTACTTCCGCCTTATACAACTGGATACCGCCAACGCCTAAAAACGGCAGTATGGCAAGGGATAAGACAATAATTCCCATGCCGCCCAGCCATTGAATAAAGCTTCTCCAGAAAAGAAGGCTTTTTGTCGTTCCTTCAATTGTTGTCATTATCGATGACCCGGTTGTTGTAAATCCTGAAACCGATTCAAAAAATGCATCGGTAAAACTAGTGAATTCAGGGCTTAAATAAAAAGGCAGGGCACCAAAAAGGCCAATGCCTGTCCAGGCTAATGCAACAGCAGTCATCCCCTCTTTCTGGTTGATATAATCATCTCCGCTCTGTTTTTTTGACAGAAGGATCAGGATGAGTCCTGCCACCATGGTGATGACGATGGAGCGAATAAAGCTGTCCCTGGAAAGGTCATCATAATGGAGACTGACAAGTAAAGGGGCAGTCATGGAAAGCCCCAGAAAAAACAAAAGGATACCGATAATACGTGCGATAAACTGCCAGCGCATTAAAAGAAATCCAGTTTAACGGTCAAAAGCTTTTCAAGCTTTTTAACGGCATGTTTGACAGCAAACATGATGATTCGGTCCTCTGGTTTGACAACACTGTCCCCGGCCGGAATTATGATTTGTCCGTTTCTGATGATGCAGACAAGAATTGCACCTTTGGGGAAGGAAAGTTTTTTTAACGGCTTGTTAGTAATGTCAGACGTCTCAAGGGCAATGGCTTCAATGAATTCTCCTCTCTCACCAAAGATTGAAATGTCAGACAAGACCTTTCCTTTTCTGATATTTCGTAAAATTGAGCTGACAGCCGACAGCCTCGGGCTGACAACTTTCTCAATACCAATGGTGGCAAGCAGGGGAAAATAACTTGATTTCCCGATTCGGGTGATCGTATCATGAACCCCTAAATTTTTTGCCAGAAGGGAAACAAGGATATTGGTTTCATCATCATCGGTAACAGAAACAACAACATCACTTTGGCCTATATTTTCTTCAAGAAAGAGTTTCTGGTCAGATCCATCACCATGAAGAACAACGGCTTTATCTATTTGTTCAGACAGGTAATGACAGCGGTCAATGTCAGAGTCAATGATTTTTGTCTTGATCGAGTCTTTTTCAAGTCTTTTGGCCAGCCGTTCACCGATGCGTCCGCCACCGATAATAAAAACTCTTTGGACGGGCACAATTTTTTTGCCGAAAAGTTTGAGCATTTTTTCAAGCTTTTCGGTTTCACTTACAAAATAGATTAAATCCCCGGGTTCAACCTTGTTGCTTCCTCTTGGGACAATAACGTCATCATTTCTGATGATGGCGGCAATCAACGGCCGGTCCTCACCCAACCTGGAAGAAAAATCAACAAGTCTCATCCCTGCCATGGGAGAATGCTTGTCAAGCCTGATTCCGACATATTTTACCTGACCGTCAACAAAATCTCCTACATCAACGGCGCCTGGAACATCCATGAGTTTTTTGATGGTATTTACCACCTCAATTTCAGGATTAATCACAGTATCAATATGGGGGTTTTCTTTTTTCAACCGGTCATGATATGGATCAAAGTCAGCATTTCTGATCCGGGCAAATTTTTTGGTTGTGGGGGAAATCAAGTCGGTTATCAGACAGGCCACAAGATTTGTTTCGTCGCTGTCTGTTACTGCCAGAAGCATATCAGTCTCTTTAATACCGGCATCAATAAGAACCTTGGGATTGCTGCCGGATGCTGTAATAACCTGTATATCAAGGTTTTCGGAAAGACGTCGAATGGCATTCGCATCCTTATCAATGACAATGACCCGCTTGTTTTCAGAAGCCAGCCGACTGGCAATATGATACCCGACTTCTCCGGCCCCAACAATAATAATTTTCAAGTGTTATCTCCTGCTGCTCAATGATAAAGATTTGGAATATAACCTACTAAATCAGGAAAAGACTGTCAATAATATGGAAAAATCTAACGCTGTTATCTGTTTGTGTCGAATTAAAAATAAAAAAATAAAATCCAAAAACAATATTGCCAAAGTCATTAAAAAGGTTGATTATATAATAGACTCAATGATAAAAGGAATTCGCACAAATTGTGAAAAATCAAAATAACTTACAAAATAATTTAATGGGGAAAGATTTATGAGTGCTTATGCGAATAATGTTCTGGAAATGCTTAAGGGAAAATATCCTTGGGAAAAGGAATACATTCAATCAGTTTCAGAAGTGTTTAAATCCATCACACCGGTCCTGGACTCTAACAGGGAGTATCAAAGCAACCGGATACTTGAGCAACTGGTCGAACCGGACCGGTCCATCAGCTTCAGAGTACCATGGAAAGACGATCAGGGCCGGGTTCAGGTCAATACAGGGCATCGTGTTCAATTCAATAATGTGCTGGGACCCTATAAGGGAGGACTTCGATTCCATTCTTCGGTTACTTTGAGTATTATCAAATGTCTCGGGTTTGAGCAGATTTTTAAAAACGCATTAACCGGCTTGCGTATCGGCGGTGGGAAAGGTGGATCTGATTTCAATCCCCGGGGTAAATCAGACAATGAAATAATGAATTTCTGTCAGAGTTTCATGTTGGAATTGTCTCGGCATATCGGCGCAACCATTGATGTTCCGGCAGGTGATATCGGAGTGGGAGGACGCGAAATCGGTTATCTTTTCGGCATGTACCGCAGAATGAATAAATCTTTTGAAGGCGTTTTAACCGGCAAAGGCATTGCATGGGGAGGAAGCTATTTAAGGCCCGAAGCTACAGGATATGGTGTGGTTTATTTTGCCGAAGAAATGCTGAAAAATATTGATGATAATATGGATGGCAAGGTTGTCACGGTTTCCGGATTCGGCAATGTCTCCTGGGGCGTTGTAAAAAAAGTCAATGAGCTTGGCGGCAAGGTCATTACCCTTTCGGGGCCGGATGGATTCATCCATGATCCTGATGGGGTTACCGGCGAAAAAGTCGATTATATGCTGAAACTGCGGTTGAGTGGCAATGATGTTGTAAAAGATTATGCAGATCGTTTTAAAGTCAAGTTCTATCCGGGCGAACGACCCTGGGATATCCCGTGCGACATTGCATTCCCCTGTGCAACACAAAACGAACTTGAACTTGATGATGCAAAAAATCTGGTAAAAAACAAAGTTAAATACCTTGTCGAAGGAGCAAACCTGCCCGTGACTCTTGAGGGGATGGAATTTCTGGAAAATGCAGATATCATTTATGGTCCGGCAAAGGCATGCAATGCAGGAGGGGTTGCCTGCTCCTGCTTCGAAATGGCACAAAATGCCAATTTTATGAATTGGACAGAAGACGAGGTTGATAATAAACTTCACCAGGTGATGAAACATATCCATGACCAGTGTTATGAAGCATCTGCTGAGTTTAATAAAAAAGGCAATTATGTGTTTGGAGCAAATGTTGCAGGCTTCAGGCGTGTGGCAGATGCAATGATGGATCAGGGATTATCCTGATAAATTTTAGTTCTCAGGTTCCATACCGGAATTCTCCGGTATGGAACCAAACAATACGATATCATGAAAGAAAGTATGCAGAAAAATACCCTGGTTGTTTATGGGTTTACAGCATCTTTCAGAAAACCACTTGCATATTTATGAAGAATACTTCTGATTAACGTCTGGTAGGGGATACCTTCACGGGCTGCCCGTCTTTTTAAAGCGGCAAGATCATTGTCAGCGATCCTTATATTTATCTTTTGATTTTTTTTTATAGTATTTCGGGCAATAGCCTGAAAATCAATCCCGGGTTCAGAAGGCACAAGTTTGCCGCTTTCATAGGCCTCCAGAATTTCTGATTCATAATTATCAAGTATTATTTTATCTGTTTTTTTAGTCATTTTTTCCTCCAAGATATTTTTTTGTGGCTTTTCTGCTTGGAATGATTGTTTTAAGAAAAAAAATATTTTTGTCTATTACATATGGCACTAAATAGGCATATCCTCCAACATCAATTATCATAATTTTTTGATTTGGATATTTTTCTTTATTGGGATGCTCTGTGTTTATAACGATTGCCCCGGCTTCAATTCTTTGAACAATTTCCTCAAAAGTGATTCCTCTTTCTTTTGCAAGAATTTCATTTTTCTCTGCATTCCATTTAAAGCGTATCATGTTTGGAATATATGACAAAGCAGAGACGTTGTCAATTGAAATACTATCTAAAAAAGAGCAATGTATCTTGCTGTCATGGAAAAACATAAAAGAATAAATCAGTCTTTTTATCCAATAAAAAAATAAATATTGACACAAAAGGAATTATATGGTTTTTTATTCTCATGAAAACTGATATTCCAGATATCGGAAAAAATATTCGCTTCTTAAGACGGGCAAGAAACTGGACATTAATAGACCTTGCCAGGAAAATCCGTATCAGGGAAGGTCCTTTAGGGCGAATTGAGCTGGGTAAAAACGCTCCTTCCGCCCAGGTGATTTATAGTCTTTCCAGGGCACTGAATGTATCCACAGAAGTTTTGTTTGCCAAGGATGTTCACCAGATTGAATTAAAAACAAAGGATACAGACACTTCTTCCAACTTTATTGCCATCCACCCGGAACCGGATAAAATCCCAAAGCAATTATTGGCCGCAACCCATGATATTGTGGCAGGTTTTCATGCTCTTGAAGATATCTGCAGTGTTCCTAAACACGCCTGTCTGCCTTTATCTGTTCCGTTTAAACCGGATTACCGGGGAATGGAAAATCTTGCGTCTTCCATCAGACAATATTTTGGAATATATGATGGCGTGGTATTTGATTATTTTGAATTATTTGAAAATTTCGGATTGCGAGTTATTATTTTTCAATTTCCAAGAGACTCCAGGGATATGGCTTCTTTTTCTATTTATGAGCCGGTCTATCACAATGCGTTTTTCTTCCTGAATTCAAAAAACAATCCTGAAAAACAACTCTTTTCGTTAAGCTTTGAACTTGGCGCTCTCCTTATATCCAATCAATCCCGCCTGCAGAAAACAGATCTGTTTGAAAACCCGGATAATACAAAAGAATCAGAAAATTTAAGACCCATAAATCCCAGCCGCGCAGCCGGACGATTTGCCGCCACTTTTTTAATGCCGGAAACAGCCGTCCGTGCAAGCGTCAGCCAGCTCGGCATTACCCCGGATGACTGGTCCTGGGACCTTCTTTTAAGAATCAAGCACCGGTTTGGAGTATCAGCCCAAACCTTTCTTTACCGCCTTCATGAACTTGATCTGATCTCCTTCAAATTGAAAGACCAGTTGGATGCCGGGATAAAAGAGTTTTACGAGTCAACCGGTTTCCAGGAACCCGATTCAACAAGAAGATGCCTTACCCCCAACGGCCGGTTTTTTGATCTGCTGCTGACAGCAGAAAATACTAAAGAAGCAAAAAAAGAATTGATTCAAATACAGGATATTGAAAAGAAATATAAAATTGATAGGAAATAAGGAGAATTGACATTCATATAAAAGTTCATAGTTCATAACCAATGAAGAAAGACAAAATTTTCCACTTTTACCAGATGGAATGTGGGGAGGTTTTTTTTGATAGATAAATTCATAGCTCATCATCGTAGTTGTGATAAAAAAATTCAATCTGTCAGCGATCATTTGCAGGAGGTTTCTGTTATCTGCGGCAGGCTTGCTGGTAAAATAGGTGTGGCAGAAGCAGGGACTATTCTTGGATTATTGCAT
>NZ_JABZFL010000066.1 GCF_014237455.1 Desulfobacula sp.
GAGGTAGTCTTAGGTACCATATCACGGGGTGTCTTTTGTTGAAAACCCCAGGTACTTGCTTTTAAAATTCCCTCATTAGTTTGAATTAATTTTGAAAATATTAAAAGGCCTAAGTGTGCTGTCGCCCTTTTGGCTTGTTGATTTAAAAAAACGCTTTCATTGGAATGAAAAAAATTATGAAATTTGAAATGCCCATTTTCAATTTGTTTTCTATCTTCTTTTAAAAACAATTTATTGTCACCAAAAGTTTCTTCTAATTTTTTTGTACTTTCAAGAAAGGTTTCGATAACCCCTTTCTCACTGTCATCCAGAATATTGAGAGTAAAGTAGCTTTGACATTTGACATCTTTTTGATCTCCAAGATTTTCAGTTTTTCCGGAATTGGTGTCTGTAACAATCTTTCCCGTAAATATGCCGTGTTTATTGGAAGAATGGTCAATAATGTTCTTTGCCAACTCCTTTAATCCATAAACAAGCTTATCGGTAAATTTCCAAAGATTAGTCAATTTTTTTTTGAAATCTGAAATCATGCCAATGTGGGGGGGCTTGGGGGCCTTCTTTTTATTTCCATCTATTAATTTCCCGGGTAACAGATCAGATGATAATAAGGTATAGAAAATCAGATGATAGATAGGCGGTTTGTTCTTTAGTGCGTTGAATATATGTTTAATCTTGCTATAGAATTCTTCTCCTTGTTTGAAATTTAATTGACTAACTTTTATTTTGCTTTTATCAATAATTTTAAGCTCTTGCTTTAGGCTATCAGGTATTTCGTCAAACAGAAACATCTGAAGAATTTTTGCTTTATGCAAGGCGCCGTAAAATGATAATTGAGATAAAATTTCCAAATAACTGAATTTGTCTTTTTTCTTAAAAAGGAACTCCCTGCAATATTGATATAGTTTTTCTCCCTTTTCACCGGTTTCACGTTCCCCTTTTTCCATTTCGTCAAGTGATTGATGGGTTATTTTTTTTTCAAACAACAAATTGTAGTTATTTTTATCAATATAGATGATGGGAAGAAATTTCTCCGAAAGGACAAATCCGTAATCTAAATTATCTTTATGCTTTCTGGGAGTATGCTCATTGCCGAAAGAATCAAAAAAAGTGAATACATCTATCCTTCCGGTAGTATAATGTGCATGCACCATAAATTGAATTAGTTTAAAAGCCACATCATTAGCTAATTTTTTTTTAAAGTGCAAAACAATTTCTAAATCTTTGCATTGTTGTTTGAAAAGGATAAAGCAGGCGATTAACAGTGTATTAATTTCCTTGATTTGTTTTTCGGCAATGATCTCAAATTTAACTTTTCCGGGAAGTCGATTTTTAATTATATTAAATTGAGTTATACACTGATTAATTTGTGGATAAGAAATTTGTTCTTCTTCTATTTTTATTTCAAATTTTACCATAAGTTTGACCTTATTGCTGAAATCGGTCTTGATCCCATTTTGAGCTAAAAGTTATCTCAAAAAAATCTTTTGACTCGATTTCGGCCTCTGAGAAACAATTAAACCTTATTACTTTTTGCATACATTTCTTTTTCTATTTTTAGTGTTCATTTCACGTTAACTTAGCTCCACCATAACAAGTAATTAACCGGTTGTCCGCATATCATTCATCCCAATAATATTTTATTGACAATTCTCCAGTCTTATTCTATGTTTCTAACCGCATATCATTCATTTTTGGATGATATCATTCGGAGGATACCATGATGAAAACAATACCTCAAGAATTTTTAAACAGATTTAATGCTCATTTGATAAAGGCCGGGATACCTTCAAAAGATCATGGTTTTTTTAAAAAATGGCTGCGTTATTATGTTGATTTCTGTTTTAAATATGGCCATGACTCAAAGCATACTGAGAGTTTGCCCCATTTCATCAATAAACTGAGGGAGAAAAATCAAACCAGACAACAGCAGAAGCAGGCCTATGACTCCATACTCATTTATTATGCAATGCATAATATTCATTCGGACTGGTCCCAAAAATTACCTCTGGAAAATGAAACTGGAAAACAGGTTTCGGCTGTCAGCGAACAGGTGGTTTCTTATCCTGTAAATGATGAATCTCTTAATCCTGGCTGGCAATCGGTTTATAACCGGATGAGCAATGAAATCAAGGTTCGGCATTATTCTCCAAAAACGCTTAAAGCTTACAGTAAATGGGTGTCTAAATTTAAAAGTTTTGTTAAAAATAAAGCACTTGAGCAATTGTCACCTGAAGATGTTAAACAGTTTTTAACTTATCTGGCAGTTGAACAGCATTGTTCTGCATCTGCTCAAAATCAGGCTTTTAACGGGCTTTTGTTTTTTTTCAGGCATATCCTTAAAAAAGAGTTTGGAAAAATAGATGGCGTGGTCAGGGCGAAAAGAAAACCTTATATTCCGGTTGTATTATCCCGTAAAGAGATTGATCTGATTATTAAAAAACTCAGACATCCTTATGATCTTATTGTAAAATTGCTGTATGGCTGTGGATTGCGATTGTCCGAGTGCATGAATATCCGGATGAATAATTTGAATTTTGATGCCCGTATTTTAACTATTCATGATGGCAAAGGAAAAAAAGACCGGTCCCTGCCGCTGCCGGAAACGATTATGTCTGATTTGGCCGGCCAGGTTGGTCTGGTAAAAAAAATGCATTTGAAAGATCTTGATAATGGGTTTGCCGGGGTGTTTATGTTTGATGCCATGGAAAAAAAATCTAAATATATCGGCCAGGAATTTAACTGGCAATGGCTGTTTCCGGCCAGGGAATTGACCTATGTTGCCGAAAGAAAAGAATACCGTCGGTCTCATTTACATGATCGCCATGTTCAAAAAGCAATTAAATCTGTTGTTAACCGGCTGCAACTCAATAAACGGGCGACACCTCATACATTCCGTCACAGTTTTGCCAGTCATTTGCTGCAGGCAAATTATGATATCAGGACGATTCAGGAACTTTTGGGACACAGTGATGTGAGAACAACAATGATTTATACGCATACTGTCAAATCCAGGACTATCAAGGAATCAAAGAGCCCGCTGGATTTGTAGCTGGCGGACTATTGGCACTGCTCCGCTCTGTCGGTTACAATTTTCGCAACTCGAGATTAGTGAAACAAAACAATTTTACTACTGGTTTATCTAGTATATGAGGATGGCGGAAAAATCAATCAGGGAAAACCCCTAGTTTTGATATTTTTTTAAAATTTATCATAAAAGATCATGTCGTCTTCTACACCGAGGTCATATAATGCAGTGATAATGGCATTGATCATGGGGGGCGGGCCGCAAAGGTAGAATTCTATCTCTGTGGGATCCTCATGTTTGCAAAGATAAGCATCACACAGATGGGTGTGGATAAATCCGGTCAGACCATCCCAGTGGTCTTCTTCGTCTGGATTTGAAAGAGCGACATGATAGGTGAAATTATCATGTCTTTTTTCAAGGTCCTTGAAAACATCGTCATAAAACATCTCTTTTTTAGATCTGGCGCCATACCAGAAAGAGACTTTCCGATTTGAATGGGCCCCGTCAAGCTGGTGGAGGATGTGGCTTCTTAAGGGGGCCATGCCCGCACCGCCGCCGACAAAACACATTTCATTGTCTGTATCTTTGGCCATGAAATCGCCGTAAGGACCGCTGATGGTTACCTTGTCCCCGGGTTCCAGGCCGAAAATATAGGAGGACCCGAATCCCGGCGGGAGGCCTTGTGTTCCCGGTGGCGGGGTGGCAATCCTGACATTCATCATCATGATTTTATTATCATGGGGCGGGTTGGCAAGAGAGTATGCTCGAAATCCCGATTTAATGCCCTTTGCGGCGAGTTCCAGAAAATTGTATTTTTTCCATTCACTCACATATTTGCTTTCAATATGAAAGTCTTTGAACATCAGATCATATTCAGGCACATCAATCTGGATATAGGCACCAGCCTTAAAATCAATGGGGGTTGCAGGTTTGAGTACCAGTTCTTTGATAAAGGTGGCTACGTTATGATTTGATACCACTGTGGCATCGACTTTTTTGATTCCGAATATGGACTCGGGTATTTTTATCTGAAGGTTATTTTTTACTTTCAACTGGCAGGACAGGCGCTTGTTGGCAAGTTTGTCTTTTCTTGTGAGATGGGCAAGTTCTGTGGGCAGGATGCTGCCGCCGCCTTCAATGATTTCACACTTGCACATGCCGCAGGAGCCTGAGCCGCCGCAGGCAGAGGGCAGGAAAATATCTTTCTGGGACAGGGCCGATAACAGGGATGGATTGCCGGAAATCTTTAAGGTTTCATCTTTATTGCCATTGATGGTGATTTTAAATTCACCCGAGCTTGTCACCTTGGATTCAACAAAGAGGAGCACTGTAACAAGGATCAGAATCACCCCTGTAAAAACCAGTATGCTTAAGATGTATAACAATTTTATCTCTCCTTGTTAAAGGGTGATCCCTGAGAACATCATAAATGTCATGGCCATAAGACCTGCAATAATCATGGTGATGCCAAATCCTTCTAGTCCTTTGGGGACGTCCGCATACCGGGTTTTTTTCCTGATGGCAGCCATGGATACGATGGCCAGCATCCAGCCGGTTCCGGAGCCTGCTCCAAAGACAATGGATTCGATAAAGGTATAATGCCGCTCCACCATGAAAAGCGAAGTTCCAAGGATGGCACAGTTCACGGCGATCAATGGTAAAAATACCCCCAGGGTTGCGTAAAGCAGGGGTGAATATTTATCAATGACCATTTCAACGGCCTGGACAATAGCGGCGATGACGGCAATAAAGGTGATGAATTTTAAAAAACTTAAATCAAGGTCGGGGAATCCAGCCCAGGCCAGCGCTCCGGGGGCGAGAAGCCCGTGATAAATGATCCAGTTAACAGGGCTTGTTACCGTTAATACGAAAATGACAGCAAATCCCAGGCCCGTTGCTATCTCAACATTTTTTGAGACCGCGATAAAAGAACACATCCCAAGAAAATAGGCCAGAAGAATATTACCGATAAATACAGAATTAATAAACAGAATTAATAGATCACCCATGTGTATTCCTTACCTTTCCTACTTATATGTTCCGGGCTTTGATATTCCGGGCAGGCTGTTTTTCAGCCAGACCAGCAATCCGATAATGAAAAAAGCCCCGGGTGCCAGTACCATGAGGCCCATGTTCTGGTATCCGGCATCAAAGATGAATTGCGGGATAATGTTGAACCCTAAAAATTTACCCGATCCTAAAAGCTCTCTTAAAAAAGCCACTGTAACCAGTACCAGGCTGTAACCGAGCCCGTTTCCAATACCGTCAAAAAAAGACGCCAGAGGCTTGTTGGCAAGGGCAAAGGCTTCGGCCCTTCCAAGAACAATGCAATTGGTGATAATCAGACCGACAAAAATTGATAATTGTTTTGAAATATCGTAAAAAAAGGCTTTCAATATCTGGTCGGTAATAATGACAAGGGAAGAAATAATAGCAAGCTCCACAATGATCCTGATATTGGAGGGGATTTTTTTCCTCAAAGAAGAGATGATCAGGCTGGAAAAGGCGGTCACTGTTGTAAGCGCAATGCCCATGACAATAGAGGTGGACATTTTGACCGTGACAGCAAGGGCGGAACAAATCCCCAACACCTGATAGGCAACGGGATTCTCCTTCCAGATGCCTCTGGTCACGATTTCTCTATAGTTTGTTTTCTCTTCGGACATGATGAATCCTATCCTTTTTGTTTATTTTTCCACTTTTTTTGTTTTAAGCTGTTTCTGCCTGAATGTGATGGACACGGAATCATACTTGATCAGGGTCTGTTTTATCCCTTGTGAAAGATATTTGCCGGTCAGTGTTGCTCCTGAAATTCCGTCCACATAATGGGCTTGTTTGTCTTTGGGAAGATTGGAAGCTTTCCCTTTGGCAATGCCCACTGAAACAAATTTATTTTCAGAGTTTAATATTTTCTTGCCTTTAAAGCTTTTCTGAAACCAGGCGCTTTCTATTTCACCGCCTAACCCGGGAGTTTCCGAATGGCTGAAAATTGAAAATCCTGATACGGTCTGGCCATCATTTTCAAAGGCCAGATACCCTTGTATTTTTCCCCATAGTCCCCGGGTGTTGATGGGAAGGATATACCCTTTTATTACGCCATCCTCCTGGAAGAAATAGAGGTTCAAAGAATCGGGGACATAATTTTCAATGATTTTCCCCTGGTTATCGACCGTGATTTCCCTGATATGGGCACTATAAAGTTCATTTATTTTTTCTGTAGAAGGCTTTTTTTTGTCAATCAGATCAGCGGCTTTAAGAATATTAATTTTTTTATCAAGTTCCATATTGGCCATCTGAAATCCCTTTAACCCGACTGCGGCAGCCGTAATCATCATGCTGCAGACGACAGAGAGCAGCAGGGCAAACATGACAACATTTTTTTTGCTGTTTTTATCTGGATTTTTATCTGGGATTTCAGACATTGGGTATCCTTTTTGATGCAGTATATTTAACCACAATATGATCCAGCATCGGGGCAAACACGTTCATAAAAAGAATGGCAAGCATAGTGCCTTCAACAAAAGCCGGGTTGGCCACCCGGATGGTAATAGTTAAAAATCCGATTAAAAAGCCGAATATCCATCGCCCCGGGTTGGTGCCGGGTGCACTGACAGGATCTGTGGCCATAAATGATATGCCGAATAAGAATCCACCGGCACAAAGATGGAATAAGGGGCCTGCATTCATCCAGGAGTCACTGCCGCCGGGAATCAGGTAAAAAATAAGGGAGGTAACAATTAATCCGGCAATCCCGCCGATAATGATCCTGAAGTTTGCAATTTTTGTGATGATCAGGAACAAGGCGCCAAGGATGCAGCATAAAGCCGAAGTCTCGCCAATACTTCCCGGTACAAACCCGAGAAAAAGATTGGATAAGCTGAACCCTGAATCGGAAAGGGCAGACGTTATTTTTTCACCTTCCGGGGCTAAAACAGACAGCGCGGTCGCTCCACTGACACCGTCCACTGCACTCTTTGCTGCCACCCAGACGTCTCCGGACATGGAAACAGGATAAGAGAAAAACAAAAAGGCCCTTCCTGTCAGTGCCGGGTTTAAAAAGTTTCGACCCGTTCCGCCAAACACTTCTTTGCCGATCACCACACCAAATGAAATCCCTACGGCCACCTGCCATAAAGGAATGGTTGCCGGAAGGGTTAAGGGAAATAAAAGCCCGGTAACGAGAAACCCTTCACTGATTTTATGTTTCCGGATAACGGCAAAGAGAATTTCCCATAAAAAGCCCACCGTATAAGAGACAATGATGATGGGCAGAACATATCTTGAACCCAGCCAAAAAGCCTGGAAAAAAGTATAGGATTCCCCCCGGGCAAGTCCTGCCTGAAACCCGGTATTGTAAATGCCGAATATCAGGACGGGCAGAAGGGAAATGAGAACAAAACTCATAAACCGCTTCAGGTCAAGGCTGTCCCTGACAAACGGAGTGTGTTTGGTTTTCGGTGAAGGGAAAAAGAAAAATGTTTTTGTGGCATCAAAAAGAGGTTTTAACCGGTTGAATTTTCCTGAACCTGTAAAATATTTTTCACTTGAGTTCACTAGTTTTTTTAAAGGATTCATACCCTATTCTCTATCCTTGTAATGAGCGTCAATTCCATGGGACAATAATTTTGTCAGTTCGATTTTTGACGGGCAGGCATATGAGCACAGGCCGCATCGGCAGCAATCCAGGAGACCATAGTTTAATGCATCCTCAATATCATCGCTCAGCAATGCTTTTATAATAAAACTGGGCATCAGGTCAACGGGGCAGATGTTGACGCAATAGCCACAATTGATACAAGCTCTTTCTTCTCCATGTGTGTTGCAGTCAAGATTTTTCGGTGTCTGGGTCAGGCAGGATAAAAATGTTTTGGAGGCAGTGGGTTTTGTTAACCCGGGTTGAATAAATCCGAAGAATTCCTCTTCTTGATTGTTATTGATAATGGTCAGGGTGCTTTCAAAAAATCCCATATGGGATTTGGGGTCAACAGATCTGCCGTTGAAACGGCCTGTTGTAATGAGGCTGTTATCATCCAGACTTCCCACAAGATTTTTGACAGGTGCGCCCTGGCGGGTAATAATATGGGGTTTTTTATCAGTTGATCTTGTAACCGTCACCACCCTTTTGACGGGATATCTGCCGGTTAAGAGGAATTTAGCCATCAGTACAAGATGTTCTGCCGATATGCACCAGGAGCGATTTTCTTTTCGGGTTCTTTTTAATTTATACAGAACAACTCCCGGATCCCAGGCAGGATAAAAGTCAGGGACGATATGGGTGATATGTTCTTTCAACCCGTTGAGCCGGTTCAGGCTGGACAGATTGTCCTGGCGTGATGTTATAACGATACGGTTTGAAAATTGTTTTAAAATCTTAATGCCGAATTCAAAAAACGCGGTTTCATTTTCAAGCACCACCTGTGGATAAGGGGAAAAAGGGTCATTGCCATTTAAAGAGACAATGATCATAGGAGGCTCATGGTTTTCGTCGGCTGTATCCTTTGACGGAAATTCCCGAAAACACTGCCAAAGTCCGCCTTCCTGGAGCCGTTTTGTGATGTTTGATCTGGGAACCGTATTAACATCATCTGAAGACAGGGTTTCAAACTGGATGAAGTTATCTTTTTCATCCCTGTTTTTATTCAGGGCAATCACTACCTCGATCAACCTTCTTCGTTGACCAAAAACGATTTGTTTGACGATTCCGGTTCCCGGTGACACATATTGGATGCATTTATTTCTCTTATCACAAAACAGAGGCGTGCCTGTTTTTACGGGGTCATTTTTTTTTACCAGAAGTTTGGGACGGATATAAGGGATATCCAGGGCAGACACGGCTATGGTTTCAGGGTCCGGGATCTGAATAACACTCAAATCCGGCATCCCGGTCAGTGCCACTTTAAACCCTTTTGAAACGTTAATGTTCTCCATAGATTTAAACATCCATTCATGACAGGTTAGGGGGAAATCAAATTTTAATTTATCATAAAAAGCGTTAAGGTTCAATAAATCTTGATTTTCCTTTTAAGGTTTAATAAGACAAGAGTTAAGGGTTTGAAAAACTTAGTTAAAAAGGATAAAAATTATCATGGATCAAGCTGTATTAGATCAGATATTTACACAGGATTATCTTGACATGCTCCTGCCTGTGGAAATAAGTGATCATTTTTTTGAGGCACTATACGGTGATGCATCAGATGGGGCGTATGATATCAGGCTTGAATTCATCTCTGCCAATGATAAACGGATTGTTTTAGCATTCAACCTTACCCGGAGACCCGGAAAGTGCCTGGTGTGCAGCCTGACATATGGTCTTCCAAATGTATTTTTCCGTCATCCGTTGATCAATATAAAGGGCATGGTGAAAAAAATAGAAGAAAAAGGTTTTAAGGTAAAGAAATGGCAGTTGGGCGAAACCGAAGCAGACAGCACATCAATTCATATCATTCCTTTTTATCTGGATTTGGAATAACAATATTATTTGATAAAAAAAAGGCTGGATCTGTGAAATAGATCCGGCCTTTTAATGTTTAACGTCGATTTTTTTATGCTTTTGGCAGTTTGGGAAACTGTTTATTCAATGTTTTATTCCAGTCATCCAATTCGGATTTGATTGTTTTAAACAGGGCGCCGGAATTGCCTTTAATGGTGATTTTTTCAATGACATCGCCCTGGGCAATGCTGTCCACAACTTTCTGGTCTTCACCACTTTCAACCACGCCGAAAACAGTATGCATGCCGTTAAGATGGGGAGTCGGACCATGGGTGATGAAAAACTGGCTGCCGTTTGTTCCGGGTCCTGCATTGGCCATGGAAAGAATACCGGGTTTGTCATGTTTCAGATCTTTTTTGAATTCATCTTTAAATTCATATCCGGGGCCGCCCATTCCATTCCCATGGGGGCATCCGCCCTGGATCATAAAGTTTGAGATGACACGGTGAAATTGAAGGCCGTTATAATATTCCCTTTTTGCAAGATTTGCAAAATTCCCACAGGTAACAGGGGTCTGGTCTGCAAATAATTTTATGTTAATGGGGCCTTTGCTTGTTTCGATAATTGCGGTTAATTCAGGCATATTTTTCTCCTTTTTAGTAAAAATAAATATGGTCAAATTTAAGGGTTAGTTTTAACTTGTCAAATAAAAAAGGAGATCGACAGGAAAATCACCGGATTTTAATCCGGAGGAGACTCAGATTTAAAATTTCTTTATGTCTTTATAACTTGACATAAAAACATAAAAATAATATTCTTTTTTTTCAAAAGGGTTTTTATACAGGGTTATTGGATAAATCTATTGATTGCTATAATATTTAGGCCAAACATATGAATGAAAATATTGAGCTCAAGCAGTTAACATTGAGAATACCGAAAAATCTTCACACAGAGTTTAAAGTTGATTCGGCAAAGCAAGGACGGAGTATGGGTGAGGTTGCTATTGAACTGATCAAAAAATATCTTAAAAAAGAATCCGAGCCCCTGTGATGTTTATATTAAAACATTAAGGAGGAGACATGAAGTTTTCAGATTTATTTTTACCCAAATACTTGCATTCAGATCCGGCAGTGCGGCAAAAATTTGCTGGCAGATCAGAGGACGTTAATTTGTTGGAACAAATGGCCCAGAAAGATAAGGACGCCGATGTAAGAAAATTTGCAGCAGAGCGTGCGCAGATGCTTAAGAGTCAGGAACAAACAGCATAGTACAAGGATTATTCGTTCTGGCGGTCGGCTCATGTCAGGCAGGAGCCGACCGGGTCCTTCCATTTTTTTATTTCGGTGTTCAGGACGGCAATGGCATCACTTTTCTGTACACCTGGTCAAAGGGCAGTTTATTTCCATCAATTGTTAAGAGATCGGTTTCAACGGAAATACCGAAGAGTTTTTCGTTTTCCTTTAAGTATGGAAGGATCAGTTCCCAGTCAGCGCCTGTTACTTCGGTAAACACACCGCCGTTTAAGTGTTCGTCCACAACCTTGCATTCAGGGTCTCTTAGATAAATGGCTCCGCCCGAAGCAAGGGAGAACAGGTTTGATCCGGGATACGGCATGATAAGATCCATCACCTTGCCGTTCTCATCAAAGGTAATACCGTTGACAATGACAAAGCCGCCACCTTTCAAAGGATCACCTGCCATAAAAGATTGTGCAAGGTAATCAAGGCATGTACCATTGATGACAACCCTTGGTTTGCCGGTGGCATTGATCAGGGGACGGCCTGCTGCATTGCCCAGAATATAGACATTACCGCCTTTGGCACCATACATAAAGGTTTGTCCCACATCGCCATGAACGACAAATTTGCCGCGTTTCATGATCTGTCCCAGCTGATCCTGGGCATTGCCGTGGACATGGATCTCCATGCCGTCAATACCCGAGGCCATATAATCACCTGAACTGTCGTACACATCAAATCGAACATCATTAGAATCAGGCCCAAACCCGCAGCCGGTAAACCGCTGACCTTTGTATCCATAACAGATATATTGCTTCCATCCCATCCGATAGGCCTTATTAATCATTCTGGAATCACAGTCTTTCCCTTCAGGTTCAAACTCTTTTGCATTCACAACAAGGATTTTTTCATTCCCTTGAGGGGCTCTTAAATCCTTTCTGCTTGAACGGTCTATATAGACGTACAGGCTGTTTTTATTCTCCCTGATTTTGGGAGAGGATTTGAAAATGGCCGTAAGGCTTTCTCTTATGATCTGGAGGACAGAACTTCGTTTTTTATTACCGGTTGGGAAAATCCTGTCATTTAAGTGGGTTAACAGATCAATGGCCGTGGTCTTTTTGTCATCGTTCTCTTTTGTCAGGATTTCCAGTGTCTCGCAGATAAGCCTGATGTCCTGGAAATCAAGTTCCGCAAATTGGGAAGTGCAGTATTGTTTTAATGTCGGCAAATCATTTGTATTAAAGAAGTCTGTAATTTTCCGGGTCAGGGTGTTTTCTTTAAAAGAATCTGAAAGATTGATGGCTGTGTCAAAATGAATCTGGCCTTCCGGGGTCTGAACAATGTCACCAAATTTGTTCTGGGTAATGAGTTTTTTGGAGCCGTCCCCTTTTCCAGAATCCTTGATGGTAAAGGTAAATGCACCGCCGTCTGTGGAACTTCCGCCACGGGCATTCCAGTATTTATCGGCAATGGGGCAAAATCGTTTGTCTTCTGCGGCTATGCTTTGCAAGGTGGCATCAATGGCCTGTTTTTCAGAGCAGACAAGGCCGATCTGAACATCTTCGGTTTCCTGGAGGGCAAATACCTGGGGTCTGAGCATGGCGGTGTCTGTGATTCCGATCAACTGCATCAGATCCTGATACGGGTCATTTCTGGCAATAATAAAAAACCAGGGTCCGTCCGGGGAGCCTGTCATGTGCTGGGACTGGATATACTTGTAAACCTGCTGCTTTTCAGGGGGCAGGCAGTCAAAATCATATTCCGTGGTCGGTGCCAGGGCTTCGATGATATATTCCAAAGGATATTCAAATACCCGATTGTATAAATCCAGCAGCAGAACAGAGGTTTCCGTATCTGTAAGGAACTGGGGAAAAATATTGTACTGGTTTAGATACTCACATACGGCATGATAATTGGCAAAATCTCCATTATGGACAAGGGCTTCATGCATGCCTGAAAACGGATGGGCACCCCCGGGATGCCAGAGCCGTCCCCGGGTTGGATACCGCTGATGGGCAATCCATCCATGGGCCCTGAAATCATCCAGGCAATAATATTGTGTGGCCTGTTCGGCATAGCCAACCACCTTCAGGATCATCACGTTTCTGGCATGGGACAATACAAACGCCTGTTTTTCTCCAAGGGAAGCATAATAGGTCTGGTTCAGACGATTGGAATTCTGGAAGACAAATTCATCCTCTGCTTTTCTCCTGTCCATATTGTTTAACTGATTCGCCTGGATAAATTTATCCAGCACATCCGGGCGCACCCTTACAAAATACCGCCATACATCCGGTGGTTTGACTTCAAGGCCAATAGATGTGTAATCATCAATAGTGGGTATTTTTTCAGATTTATAGATATCAAACACAGGGTTGATGTTGGTGGACTCCACCTTAAGGATGGCATCCTCATCCAGATATGCCACCTGCAGAAGATAATGGTCTTCAAGCACATCTTGAGGCACCCCAAGATCGCTTGCACTTAAACCGACAGCCGCGATGCCGCCGCCTTTGCCGTTACCCCTGTTATGCATCTGAACCGAGGGTTCGTAAATATGACGTCCTGCAATGGGAATGGATGCCATGAATCCGGTTACCCCGCAGCCGCCTTCTTCATTACATTTGTTCACCGGTGTTTTGATGTGGGGCAGCCGGCCTCTTGAAGCCAGTATGTTTTTTATCATTATTGAAATTCCTTATTATACCTTAATTATAAAATCATTTTGTACCCGGGTGCGGGCTGGTATCTTTTTTGGTCGTCTTCATCCAGATAATCAAGGTGCACCAGAAGATCTGAACGGCCCTTGAGCTCTTTAATGCTTTTTAATCCGTAGGTTCTCAGGATATCGCACCATTGTTTGCGCCAGGCCATATACATGTTGACAAGACGTTGTTCCACATATTTTTCGTCGATCATGTTTCCCAGTTCCGGATCTGTGGTGGCTATTCCTCTGGCACATCCCCGGCCGCTTTCGCAATTTCCGCATCTGACACATTCAACTGCCACAAGATCAGCCGTTCCGATGACACATCCGTCTGCACCAAGGGCGATAGCCTTTGCCACATCAAGGGCGTTCCTGATGCCGCCGCTGGCGATCAGACAGATCTTGTCTCTTGCCCCTTCTTCCACAAGGAATTTGTGAACTTTTGGGATGGCATATTCAATGGGCATGGCAATATTCTTTTTGGCAATGTCCGGGGCTGCACCCGTACCGCCGTAACTGCCGTCAATGTGAATGATATGGGCACCGGCATGATAGGCGCCTATGGCAACCATGTCCACATCCGTGGGGGTGGATACTTTTATGGAGCACAGGACATTATGGTTAATTTCCTTCATCCAGTCCACATGCTTTTTATGGTCTTCAACCGAATAGACGGAGTGGAAAGGGAAGGGTGAGAAAAGTGAGCTTCCCACAACGGTTTCCCTCATTTTGGCAACGGCTTCAGTAACCTTTTCACCTAAAAGATGGCCGCCAAGGCCGGGTTTTGCGCCCTGGGCATATTTAAATTCCATGATCGGGCACTGCTGGATGGTTTCTTCTCTGACACCGAAGAGCCCTGTGGCAACCTGGGTAATCACATGCTCTTTATAGGGAAGGAACTCGGGCGGATATCCACCTTCACCGGTACAGGTGAGAGTATTGAGTTTTTTTGCAGCCCTTGCCCGTCCGATAATAACCGATAACGCGGTTGAACCATAGGACATTCCGCCGCCGTAACAGGGCATGGAAATGGTCTTTTGGGGTCGGTCGTCTCCTGTTTTATTTAAGTCAATGCCGGTATCAATCTCTTCATCACTGATATCTATGGCCAAATCGGGGTCCGGTTCAATAAACCGTATCTTGTCAAACCCGCCGCCTGAGTTGCCAAGATTATACTCAAGTCCTACATGGGGTGCATTACCTGTTTCTGCCATGGCAAAATGGCCCAGCAGCATTTCAGATGTCCAGCGGTAATCTCCCATGGTGTCCAGCAAAGCATTGTCTTTGAGCACCAGGGCATCTTCCGGGCAATGTTCAATGCAGTAATGGTCTGTTTGCTTGCAGTCAAACCCGATACATTTATGCTCAATCGGTCTGAATGGCGATGCATGATTATCCGGCATAATGTGAACCCCGTACGGGCAGATATCTGCACATTTCCCGCAGGAGATGCAGTTTGAATTCCGTTTAATAATATATTTGCCTATGGTATTGCGAAACCGTGACGGGGTTTCATGGATTTCGGGCAATTGATGTTTAACCTGATCTTTAATTGGGTTCATAAATTATCCTACATCTATAGATACTTTTCGTTCACCAAAAATCGGTGCAAAACTCTCTTTTTCAAGATCCTCAAACCACATGGAGCGCCCGACTTCACCTCGAAGACGTCTGGCTTCCCTTAATCCCATGGCACCCAGCATTTCAAGCATCTGGTTTCGCCAGGCTCCCATGAGATTTATGATCCTGTTGCTGCCGTATGCAGGATCTATGCTTTCCAGTTCAACAGGACAGGACAGACCCTTTCTGCACCGGTCGCACAGGCGGCATTCCATGGCAATAAGAAGGGGCCGGTCAATGGCAACCCCGTCTGCACCGCAGATAATGGATTTATTTACATGTTCGGCCATACAGATTCCGCCGGATGCAATGATATTGATCTGCTGACGTGTGCCGGCATCAACCAATGCCAGATGGATATCCCGTAACATATCCTTGATAAATCGCGGGTTGTCAGACTCAAACTCCCTGCCATGCGCGTCGGCATAGACATGGATGGTATCGATATCGGCTTTTGAAAGTTCAACACAGATGGCGGCATAGTCAAGATTCGCCCTGAGGCTCACGCCGACGCTGATAACAAGTTCTTCATTCATGGCCTTTAACGCCCCAAAGACTTTTTCAATCCCCGGTTCGTATTCGATTTCTACCATATCAACACGGGTCAGAAGCGTTGGATAATTTTGAAAAGTATCTTTTTTAACCAGAGGGATGATGACGGGTCCAAACGGCATCAGATTTTCATACACATCGGCTGCATTAATAAACATTTTTGTCCCGATGGTTTGAGCGGCTTTCAGCATGGAGATAAGGACTTTCTTGCTTAATACACCAAAATCCGGCTGCTGGAACAGAATGGGAAGCGGGATTTCGAGGATGGGTTTTACCTCAACGGCAAGAGACCCGTCCTTATTAAAGGTGAGTCTTTCCGGTCGTCTTGAAAGCTCTATACAGGTATTAATATATTCCCGGCCATGGATTCCGTCCCGGGTGGGCCGGACAATCTCAGACATGTCTGTCCACATGGAATCAAAGCCCTTTCCCGCAAAAGGGCCCCTGTATCCGGCACCCGATACCGGAACGCTTCCGGTATGGGCCTGGCACCAGGTTCGCCCCAGGACATCCGGTGTCCAGTAGTCATCTCCGATTTCCCGATATTCAGGATTGACAACCCGGGAAAAAATGCCTTTGGTACATTCCTGGATACACCTGAAACATGAATTGCAGGTGTAGAGATATTCAGGCTCATCCATCTGGCTCATATGAAGATAATTGTCCTTGAAGATGTCATACACGCATTTTTTCTTAACACACTCCTTGCAGCTGCCGGCACAGTCTTCCCTGAATTCTATGGTGGCATATTTGCCCACAGGATAAAATCTTGGCGGTGCAGCCTTGGTGCTGATATTATATTTTTGAGGCATACTTCCCCATCCTTATTATTTTATTTCAGGCTGGCCTGTTCCACAATCTGACCCACGGCTTCTTCCCATTCAATGGCCATGATATGTACGCCATGAACCCCATTTGTTTCTTTTAGTTCTTCAATGGTCTCCAGGCAGATTTTAATGCCTTCATCTGCCTGGCTTTTTTTGTCAACGCCATCCATTCGTTTGATAATGCTTTCAGGAACATCCATACCGGCAACCTTATTATTCATGTACCTTGCCATACCGGCGGATTTTAACGGGGTGATCCCCCCAAGGATGTAAACTTTATCTGTCAGGCCTTGTTCACTGGCCAGCCTGATCCACTCTTTAAATCGATCCATATTATAAATACACTGGGTCTGGATAAAATCAGCACCGGCATCAATCTTTTTGGCCAGCCGGATTACGCGGTATTCAAAGGGGTCGGCAAAGGGATTGGCAGCCGCACCAATGAACATTCGGGGTGCCACATCCAGATCAAATCCGCTCATGTCCTTACCCGTATCGCGCATGTCCTTCACCGTCCGGATCAGGTTGACCGAGTCGATGTCAAAGACATTCATGGCATCGGGCTGACTGCCGAATTTCTGGTGATCTCCGGACAGGCATAAAATATTTCTAATCCCTAAAGAATACGCCCCCATGATATCCGATTGAATGGCAATCCGGTTTCTGTCTCTGACCACCATCTGCATCACAGGTTCCAGTCCTGCGGCAACCAGATGGGCCGAGGCCGCTATACTGGACATCCTGACAATGGCCGTCTGATTGTCGGTGACATTTACTGCATCCACAAATCCTTGCAGCAGTTTGATTTTTTTATCAATTACCTTAACGTTCGCACCTCTTGGGGGGCCGCATTCTCCTGTTACCGCAAATTCACCACTGGCCAGTTTTTCATGGAGATGGCTGTAAGTTTTCATATGATATGGTCCTCCCTGATCAATTTTCTGGGTCCGCCGGAAAGACTGGTATTCCAGTTTTTTGGAGGGATATAGGTTTTCAGATTATCCAGTTGCCCTAAAGTGGTCAGCCGTTCAATAATCAGGTGCCACGCACACGGGGTATCCGGATCAATTTCACAAAAGCCCTTCTGGGAACCGCCGCAGGGACCGTTTAAGAGTTTTTTGGCACATCGGGTGACAGGACATATGCTTCCGAATGTTGCAAGACTGCAGTTTCCGCACCCGGAGCATTCTTCAGTGAAAATGCCGGGACTTTCCTGAATTCCGATAAATGTTGTATTCAGACCGGGCAACACCACTTCTTTGGCAAACCGTTTTGCCATGGCCTGAACACCGGCACCACAGGCAAGGGAAAGGACGGCATCATTTCTGGCAATGCCGGGTGATGCTTCCTGGATAAATTCATTTTCACACTGGCGTTCAATGGTCAGCTCTTCTATTTCAATGGGCCGGGCCATTTTTTTAAAACTGAGCTTGAGGGCGGATGCGAGGACGGCAACCTCATCTTCGCCACCGGCAAAGCATGTTTTTACACAGGTGCCGCACCCTAGAATTAAAAGCTTTTTATAAGGTTCCACAAGTTCAATAATTTCATTTATGGGTTTTTGACTGGCGGTTATCATTTTGTGCTCCATTTCTTGGACGTGGTTGAGAAAAAGATCAGATTAAAGCAAGGCTATGTTTTAATATGTCTTTGGTTTCATTGAACAGGGGAGTGGTACACAATGAAATCAAAATTTTAAAAAAAGATAGCCTTGCTTTAAACCTGACTTTTTATAATAACATCAACAGGGATGGTATTAATTAAAATGATTTAAAGCAGGATTCGGGCCGATCGTTTCAAGCTCCGATATCGTGGTTTTTATAATATCTTTAATCGGCCCGCTGTCTTTTGCAGCGGTGTTGAATATGTTCAATCGTCTGCCATCCATTCCAATATCATCCAGGATGGTTTTTACATAATCAACCCGTTTTCTTGCCCGTATACTGCCTTGGGCATACCGGCAGCCCTCTTCCTTGCAGACCAGAACAAGGACCGCATCGGCGCCTGATTCAAAGGCCTTTAAAAGGTGGATATCCTTTGTCATTGAGGAGCATGGCATTTTAACGGTTTTAATCGTACAACCGTCAACCATTGAATCCGTTTCTTCAAAAGAATTTAAACAATGAAACAGCGTAAGTTTTGGTGTGTTGTTAATTTTCATTTTTTCTTCCCAAAATTAAAATAAAAAAGGCATTCGCCCAGTAATGTTGGGAAAACGCCTTTGTTTTCTTTTAATTTTGCCAATACGCCTTTGTATTTAGCTATGATCTCAAGCTAAAATTTATTTCATAGAATGTCAAGTATTTTTTTATAAAAAAAATTATCCCTTGCCCAATCTAATAAACTCGTGTATTGTTACAACTTTTGATTTCCCTGGTCGGTGATCCCGGCCTTTTTTTTTATAAGAGGAACCCTATGTCCCAGAAAATTTTACCCAAGACCCGGTTTGATGAAATGAACCTGAACCCCTCTGTATTCTCTGTATTGCAGGATGTGGGTTATGAGACCCCCACGCCGATCCAGACTTTGACTATTCCCCATCTGATCCAGGGAAAGGATGTGCTGGGCCAGGCCCGGACCGGTACCGGCAAGACAGCGGCCTTTGCATTGCCCCTGCTGTCCCGGATTGACCTTGACAATAAACGACCCCAGGTGTTGGTGTTGACCCCCACCCGGGAGCTGGCCATTCAGGTGGCGGATTCCTTTAAAACATATGGTGCAAGGATGAAAGGGCTGAATGTATTGTCCGTGTACGGGGGCCAGAGTTACGGGGTCCAGTTGAACCAACTCAAGCGGGGTGTCCATGTGGTCGTGGGAACGCCCGGACGGCTCATGGATCATATGCGGAAAAAAACGGTCTCCTTTGCAGATCTTTCCTGCGTGGTTATAGATGAGGCCGATGAAATGCTTCACATGGGCTTTATTGACGATGTGGAATGGATTCTGGAAAGAACTCCGGATGATTCACAGACCGCTCTTTTTTCAGCCACCATGCCAATGCCCATTAGGAAAATTGCTCAAAAATATCTGACCACCCCAAAAGAAATCATAGTCAAACCAGACACCACAGAGCTTAAAACCATCAATCAGCAATACTGGATGGTCAACGGTATTAAAAAAACCCAGGCCCTGACACAGATTCTGGAGGGTATCTCCTTTGATGGGGTGATCGTGTTTACCAAAACCAAAACCGCCACCCTTGATGTGGCAAAAGTCCTTGAGAACAAAGGATTCAAGGCAGAGGCCCTTAACGGGGATATTGCCCAGAATGCCAGAGAGCGAACTGTCAACCGGTTGAAAGACGGTTATATCGATATCCTGGTGGCTACAGATGTGGCTGCCCGGGGCCTGGATGTGGACCGGATCTCCCATGTGATTAATTATGACATGCCGTCCAAGGTGGATCCCTATGTCCACAGAATCGGCAGAACGGGCAGGGCTGGCCGCACAGGGGAAGCCATCCTGTTCGTGAACAGGAACGAACGCTGGATGCTTAAAGTTATAGAGCGGGCCACCAAACATAATATCAAGGAAATCTCCCTGCCCTCCAACAAGGTCATCAACAAAAAACGTGTGACTGATTTTAAACTATCCATCACTCAGGCCCTGGCATCGGAAGACTTAAGTGTTTTTCAGGATTTGATTGAGACCTATGCCAAGGAACAGGATATCCCTGTAACACAGGTTGCGGCGGCCCTTGCTAAACTGGCTCATGGGGACACCCCCTTCTTATTGTCAGCCAAAAAAAATGAGAAAAAGACAAAAATTAAAACAGCCGGGAAAGACCGGTCGGTCCGGAAAAACCTTTCTGATAAAAAGCACCTGTCTGTAAAAAAGCAAAAACCCAAACAGATGGAAAACATATCTTCGTTAAAGGAGGATAGTGTCATCCCGCCGGAACAGGGTATGGAGCGCTACCGCATTGAGGTGGGGCGTCGCCATGGGGTCCGGGCAGGAAATATTGTGGGGGCCATTTCAAATGAAGCCGGTCTTGACAGCAAACATATCGGAAACATTGATATCAACCAGGAATTTTCCCTTGTTGATCTTCCATATGGCATGCCAAAGGAAGTTTTCTCGCTGTTGAAAAAAACCTGGGTGAGATCCCAGAAGATGGAGATTTCAAAGTACGCCTGAACTAAGACGACTCATCATTAAAGATTTCACTGGAGAGGATTACCGCTTCCGCCACTTCACGGATAGATTTTCTTGAGTCCATGCTTTTTTTTCGTATCCAGCCATAGGCTTCATTGCCGGTCATCTTACGGTTATGCATGAGAAGTTCCTTGGCCTGTTCTATCTTTTTGCGGGCTTCCAATTCCTCCTGAATCACTTTGGTTTTAACCATAAGTTCCGTATTAACAATGGCGATAGCAGATTGATTGGCAACAGCCCTTAAAAGATTGACTTGTGTATCGGGAAAGTCATGGGGTTCGGATGTAAAACAGTTTAAAACTCCAATGACTTTTTCGTCTTTTGTTTTTAAAGGAATTCCGACCATGGAGACCAGACCCAGTTTTTTGGCCATTTCTTTTTCTTTGAACCGCTGGCTTTTTAAAACATCCTTCAGGATCAAAGGCTTTTTGTGGGTCACCACCCACCCCACAACGCCTTCATCTAAATCAAGATCCCGGTCCTTGATATAATCCGGTGAAATGGACTGGGTTGCCTTAAGGCGTATTTTGGGCGGTTTTTCCTCCTCATCGACAATCCATAAGGAACAGATTTCAACACCGGTAACCTTGGCGGTTACCATGACAATCAGCTTTAACAGGTCCTCAATAAACAGGTCCGAGGTGATTGCCCGGCTGATATCGGTCAATGCTTTTATATAGCGGTCGTATGTCGGGTCCAGTTTTTCCATAACTCTTCCATATTAGTTAGAAATTATTATCATATGACACTATCAGTGATGGTGTCCGCAGCCGCCTTCCTTTTTGTTCTTTTTTGTTTGACAGAAGTCAAATATATGGAACAGCTTGAGTTCATCTTTCTCAAAAAGCTTCAGATTTTCCAGAATGGTGTTTTTTCGGGCCTGATAAACTTTTATATTTGATGACATAAGACTTCTCTGGGACCCGTCTCCCATGCACCGGGTAACAACGGCATCGACCCGATCCTCTTTTTTGAATACACCGATTTTACACGTAGGTCCTTCATCTGAAAGTTTCCGGTTTTCCTTGAGTTCAAGTTTCCGGGTTTTCAGGTCTACAATTAAAAAAATTTCAGAAACACCGAAATGGTCATCGATGATACTCTCCAATCCCTTGTTTTTTTTAACAGGAAAGGCTACCTTCATTACATCCCTCCAAAAAAATAATCAATATATTAACTCTCTTATACCAAAAACCGGTTTAAAAGATAAGGATTTATTTTGTAATGACAAGCAAGATTTTTTTATCCGTAAATTTTTTCAAAGCCAATAATTGCTGCACCCAGGGCACCTATGATATCCGGTGTTTCAGGAGTGTTTATTTTTTCAAGATTCATGCTTTCTGCAATGGCTTTTACCACACCCTTGTTCCGCGCCACACCACCGGACATGGAGACGGTAAGGCCGTCAATATTTCTGGCCACCCGTTTGACAAGGGAATTGGTCCTTGCTGCAATGGACCTGTTAAGTCCTTTTGCAATCTCTTTCTGCTCGGTACCGCAGGCAATCAGTGAGATGACTTCACTTTCAGCAAATACCGTACACATGCTGCTGAGGACAAGGTCACTTGTCGCTCCTTTATCCAGGTCTCCCAATTCGGTAATATCCACTTCCAGAGCCCTTGCCATGGCTTCCAGAAATCTGCCGGTTCCTGCAGCACATTTATCATTCATGGCAAAATCCACCACATTCCCGTCCGGATCAAGGCGCATGGCTTTGCTGTCCTGTCCTCCGATATCAATGAGAATCCGTGTCTCCGGGATCACATGTTTTATTCCCTTTGCATGACAGGTGATCTCAGTGACTGCAGCATCTTTTTCTTTGACCCGGGCTCTCCCATATCCGGTGGCGATAATGGATCGGATATCCTTTTCCATAATTCCTGCTGCATCAAGGACGTTCTTTTTCGCACGGGCAATGGACTCGATGTTTTTCGCTCCGGTGAGGATTACCGATGAGGCCAATATGTTTTTTTCTTCATCAATCAATACGGCATCACAGGAAAGACTGCCGATATCAATACCAAGGAAAATCATTACATTTTCTCCTTAATCAAAGTTTAAAATAAATTTTTCTAAGAAAGCATTTCCAAAAAGGCTTCTACCCGGGTTTCTATCTGGCCCCTGGCAAGATTCCTCGAATCCACACAATCGATTTCAAGGTTCAGTACAGGCACATTAATGTCTTTAAATCCTTTTGAAATCAGCCCTCTTGTACCTGTTCCCTGGCGGCATCCCCAGTGGCAGGGGTTAATGGCCCCGTCAATCCGATATTCTCCGGCAAGAGTCTGTATGTGTTTGATCCGTTCTGTTGTGTCCATGCTAAAGGGAATTGAAATCATTCTTTTTGCAATGCTCTCAAAAGGATTGTCCGGATCCATTGGTTCCCAGGTGACATCATTGAGTTCATCCACTACAATTTTAGCCCCAAGATCATCAAGCATCTCATTGATGGGAAAGGGATACTGAATCCTGTTCTGTATCCACATCAGCCTTGTTTTTTCTTTTGAGGAAGTATGCTGGCCCGTTTCAATCCTGTGATTTAATTCATTTTTAAATGCCTGGCAGATATCAACCCCCTGCTGTGTGCCCATCATAAGGGTTATTACCGTACTGAAATCCTTTAAAAGATTGTTGTCAACAGGAGATGGTTTTGTTTTGGCAAGATCATAAATTTCTTTTAAGAGCGTGCTTGAGGCGTTGAAATTTTCCAGGGCAATGCCAAGCTTTTCTTTTGATAACGGCCTTTTGGTATGATCAGACACAAAAAGAGTCATGTCTTCAAGCTGGGCCGCCAGATATTTTATCGCATCCTGTGTATAGTTCTGGGGTACGTTTAAAATGAAAAAGTCCTTTTTATACTGGTGTGCAAAATTTTCCATAACGGCAAGGCCGGCTGTGCAGGGGCTGCTGGTCCCGATTATGAAATCAGGTTTAGGCATGGCATTCTTCAATACCGCTCCCATGACCGCCCTGTGATAAGCGCAGGAATCTGTTGCAAACCCTGAATCTTCCGCTTCTTCAAAAAAACCCCCGGCCGTTTGCGTTGAAGAGAGCATGGCACCGACAAATTCAACAAAACATGAAGTGATTCCCATGGCACCTAAGAGATCAAAAGGAGCTGTTACGCCGCACCATGCAATGGTTTCATCTTCGGAATAAAGTTTTTTCCCCAGTTTGGACAGTTCCAGTACATATTTTTTTTTGGCATTGATGCCTTCAGGGTCCTGGTTTAGTTTGTCTGTTATCCCTTTTACTGCATTCTCAAAATGATCGTACATCATATTACACCCCCAGCATTTCTGTAAACGCTTCAATTCTTGTCTGCTGCTGCCCCATAGATCCCATGGTGCAGTCTCCTTCCAGCATAAGGAAGGGAATGGATTCTTTCTGAAGGGCCTGCCTGATCATGGGAATCCTGGCAAGGTAGGGATCGCAGAATTTTAAGGTAAACCCGATAACGCCCCTTGCATTACTTTTTTTTGCCCGTTGAACAATTTTTTGGGCGATGTCGCCGGGCTTTGCGGTATCCATGGTTCTTGCACAAGGTGTCTGCTCCATATATGAACTTGCCAGAGCTCTGAAGATATTATCGTCTGCCGTGGTGTCCACTGGTGTGATAAACCGTGAAGTGGTGCAGAAATCACTGGCAGTCACATGCACGTTCCATTCTTCGAAAAGATCAAACACCTTTGGATCAAACAAAAGATTCCCAAAAAGAAAAACGGGCGCCAGGCCGGCCTTAGCAGGTTCTTCAGGCTGAAGTTCCTTTTGGGCCATTGCCAGAGCCTTGTCTGTTGACTCTGTCGCTGCTGTATTGATGATTTGTTGAAGCCCGGAAGCATATCCCGGGAAATAATCTCGGGACATTTTTTTTTCGATTTTTTTAACTGAGGCAGCAACAAGATTCCAATTGTCGATTTTATCTTTTATTTTTTTTATAGAAAAGGGTTCATTGTTCCATCTGAAAAGGGTTTTAGCCAGGCGTTCATACTCTTTTGAAAGAAAATCAAGGCTTAAGCTGTTTGTTCCGGAAGGAAGGTCTACCAGGATAATCGGGTCATCAGGTTTTGCCTCATGCCAGGCATCGGCCAGCCGCCGCATGGAATCACAGGAATTGATAAAAATCAACCCGTCAAGTTCCGGAAGGTCATCTGCAAGGGCCCGGTCAAGTACTTTTTTGACATGGGGGCACAAATTGTCGTGAAGCAGGTGACCTGCCTGATCTGGCGCCTTTGAATCAGGGAAAATCCTGAAAGGGGAAAACCCGGCCGCTTCAATTAAAGGGACCGGTGTATAGGCGCAGGTAAACCCGATTTTTTTGTTCATTTTAATTTCTCCTTACCGCAATTCAAAAGAATGGTGCGAAGCAGGTTTTTCGTGGTTTCAATATCCTTTTTTGAAATAGTGCAGAAGACTTTTTCAAGGGTGGCTGATACGATTTTTGTTGCGGAAACTTTGGCATCAACACCTCCTTGTGTCAAGTGAATTCTGTTTGCTCTCCTGTCGTTGGGATCGGGCTCCCGTTTTACCAGCCCGTCTCTTTCCATGCGGTCTAAAAGCCCTGTCATGGTGGAAGGTTCAAGGCCTGCCCTCTTGCCAAGCTCGTTTGCCTTAAGCCCGTCTTTATCCCACAAGGAGAGCAGAACGCCAAGATAGGCCGGCCTTATTGTGCTGATCCCTTCATCGGCAAATCCTTTTTTCAAATGGGATGTTACGGCAAGTGTAGCCCGGGAAAGCAAATAATACGGGCAGTCGGGCGGAAGCGGCAAATTCATTTTTTACCTCTCATATATATTATATTTGTCCGATATATTACGCATGCGTAATATATTGTCAAGAACTAAATTGCATAATTTTCTGTTCGTTTTA
The DNA here is from genome assembly GCF_014237455.1 of Desulfobacula sp. Classification (GTDB taxonomy): domain Bacteria; phylum Desulfobacterota; class Desulfobacteria; order Desulfobacterales; family Desulfobacteraceae; genus Desulfobacula. Next base: position 25,424 of record NZ_JABZFL010000066.1, read on the forward strand.
CCGCTTGCAGTCTTCTCCTTGACAACCCCCTGCAAATATAACAAAATAAATAATGAAAACACTTCTATTATGCATGCAATATTATTTAAAATATTATTAATACTAAGTTCAATAGCCATATTTTTTAGCTGCTCGCCAGAACAGCATAAATTTAAAATTATCAATGCTACCGAACAAACTATCTCAAAACCTAAAGAATCTGACAGAAATTTTATTAAAAACGTAATCCTGAAAGAATTTGAAGAATGGGAAGGGACTCCTCATAAGATGGGAGGAAACAGCAAAAGAGGGATAGATTGTTCAGGTTTTGCACACCACATGTATACAGAATTATTTAACATAAATGTTCCAAGGACAACAAAACAATTTTTTACTGCGGGAATAAAAATAAATAAATCACAATTAAAACCAGGGGATTTAGTTGCTTTCATACCTCACTCCTACCCAAGGCATGTTGGGATTTATATAGGAAATAACAAATTCATTCATGCGTCTACATCAAATGGTGTCATAATGTCTGATCTCGGTAATCCCTACTGGGAAAAATATTATGTTATGTCTCGACGAATTATAAAAAACTAAAAAATATTAATAAGGTTTTTATACGTGAGAATAATTTCAGGCAAGTTGTACTTTAAACATTTTAAATAAAAAAATGACACCATACCACTTGTATATGTGATACAAAAAACAGGGCAGGACCATTTCTGACCCTGCCATTAATAATTTTTACGGAAGTTCAGAGATGATTTTTCGATATTCTTCCTCTGGAAAAGCAGGAAGTGTTTCAGTACTGACTGCTCCTTGAGATGCAATTGAAAGAATGATCTTTGCAGCGGTTTCAGGATTTGGCCCATCTACGATCAAAACCATGTCATATCGACCCATCGTCAGATAAAAAGCTTCCACCTTCGAATCCATTGATTCACAAAGTTTTTTGACCGCATCAAGCCGATTTGGACTTTCTTTAATATTTTCAACGCCTTTCGGCGAGTATTTCACAAGAGAGATATATTTAGGCATAATGATTTCTCCTCATTTAAAGATTAAGATATGGTTTTCGAATATGTCCAACATAAAATAAATTTGCTCCCGAAAGAATACCAATCCCATCAGGAGCAATGATTTGCATAGTTTAAGAGGAACCCCCATTTTATAATTCCTTACATAATTTCAATTAAATCATTTAATATTCGTTTGTAGCCAATCGATAGAATCATAATGATGTTACGCCTTCACAAATCTGATCATTAGAGGGCATGTTTTTAGTCAGCTTGAAAGTGGCATTCGGGTTTAATCCCTTATACATATTTTTTGTAAATGCAGCATGACCGCTTGGGCATAATCTCCAATCACTTGGCATGTCCAGAGCCATATAAGCATCCTGCCAGGGACATTTAGCATACTCTGATTGAATCGTCTTTTCGGTTACCTTCTCACTAATTTCCATTCCGTGGATACTCGATGCCATTGCTCCTGACTGATGAAGAGCTTTAATGTTCACAGTTTCGCCGAACATAGGTTTTAATTGTTCAGCTGCTTGTTGCCCTAATATAGCCCATGCTTTATCACTTGCCTTTTTGACCTTTTCAAGATCTACACCTTCTTCCAGAAGATTTTTAATCAATAAGGTGTATGAATAAATCAATACATTCAATCTCTGATTTGCCAATTCCTCCACGGGTAATGCTTGTTCCATTTTTATCCCCCTTTTTTTACCTTGTTTTGATTGACTAAGTTAAGCCTCATCGGGACTGTAGGCCCCATTGTCCTCCTGACAAGGCGCAAAACATCCTGCCAGGAGCATTATAGGCACAATTTTAGAAGTATCTTCATTCCATTTTCCTTGAATTCATCAAATCGAATCTTTTGATCTTCGATACTCCACAGACATTCCAACTTCATATTCAGGGATTCCTGGATAAGTTTATTTGCGACTACATCATTCGTGGTTTGAGCGTAGTTAAAAAGAGAATCAACTGGTTAGCTTTGATAATAGCAGAGTTAGGGAGTTTTGCTTCCTTGTTTCATCAGAATTTTAATAATATCAGAATAGTTATAATACACCGGAGCACATATGATCACTATCATTTCAATATCGAGAAGAATAGAAAATGTCAACAGTAAAAATTGTTAAAAATATCAATGTCAATAATATCACAAGGATTCATAGAAGCCCTGCTCCTTGGATTGAAGCCAGGGCTATTTTCTATGGATTACCAAAAACAGAAAAACAACACGTTGTTTTCTTAGGTATTGACAAAAACAACACGTTGTTTTATTCATATAAGTAATTAATAACTTTAGAAGAATAAAAAATATGATCCGATTTGCATCTGCACAATTAGATAGCTGGCTGGCTGAAAAAAAAAGAAAACCCCTCGTTATCAGGGGTGCAAGGCAGGTTGGCAAGACCTGGATAGTGCGTGATCTTAGCAAACGTAATGGCCTGAAATTGATAGAGTTGAATTTTGAAAGGAATCCAGCTCTTGCTGATCTGTTCACAAGTAACAATCCCAAAGAGATATTAAAAAATCTGGAAATAGAATTTGAAACTTTGATAGATCCTGACGCCTCTTTACTTTTCCTTGATGAAATTCAGGCTGCTCCAGAAATATTTGCCAGGCTTCGCTGGTTTAAGGAAGATCTTGGAAACATTCCCCTTATTGCTGCAGGCTCGTTGCTTGAATTTGCCTTGAAGGAATATCAATACAGCATGCCTGTAGGAAGAATTACCTATTTTTTTCTGGAACCATTCTCTTTTTTTGAATTTCTGCTTGTTACCGGCAATGAATTTCTTTTAAAAAAACTTGAAACCTTTTCTTTGAATGACACCATTCCTGAATCAATTCATAAAAAATGCCTGGGCCTTTATCATGATTATTGCCTTGTCGGTGGAATGCCTGAGTCTCTTCAAAAATGGGCTGATACTAAAAATTTAAATGATTGCATAAAAATTCAGCAGGATCTTCTGTCTACTTTTCGTGATGATTTTTATAAATACGGGGGACAATTTGACCCTGGGCTGCTGTTTAAATTATTTATTTCAGTATCTAAGCAGTTGGGGAATAAATTTGTTTATAAACGGGTTGATCCATTGGCTAAGTCCTTGTTGATAAAGAAAAGTCTATCCATGTTATCCCAGGCCAGAATATTTACAAAAATAATGCATACCAGTGGCAATGGTCTTCCACTTGGTGCTGAATCAAATGAAAATTTTTTTAAAATGCTTTTAATTGATATAGGGCTTGTATCTGTCCAGCTGGGACTTTCCCAGATGACACAATCCAAGGCAGACAGAATGACTTTCCTAAATAAAGGAGGGCTTTCAGAACAATTTGTCGGGCAGCAGATCAGATCATCCCAGGCTCCTTTAACAGATCCGGCACTTTTTTACTGGCAGAGAACCGGTGGCAGGCAGGGTGAGACTGATTACATAATTCAGCATGGTAATTGTGTCGTGCCGGTTGAAATAAAATCAGGAACTGCCGGCAGCATGAAATCTCTTCATCAGTTCATGGCAGATAAAAAGCTTGATCTTGCTGTCAGATTTAATTCAAATCTACCGTCAACAGAAAAGATAAATGTCAAAACAACCAAGGGTGATTCTATATCTTATACACTGATTTCTATCCCATTATATCTTGCACAGCAAACCAATAATCTTTTGACCGAATTTGTTTAAAGGTTCAGAATTTTATCAGGAATATTGCACTTTCATTAATTATATCATCAGTTTTTGGGTAATGCATTTATCAGCGTCAGTTATAATACCCGCACAACAAATTCCTATTGCGTAAAGCAAAAATTTCATTATTATCGTTCTGAATCTTGATTCGATTTGAAATCTGAAATAATAAGATCGATGACCTCAGCAAGTTTTGGTATGTCTTCTTTACAGGTGTTGAAAATTTCTTCAGCATCGATGTTGAAATAATCGTGGACTACGATGTTCCTCATCCCTTTTATCTCTCCCCAAGGAATGACAGGATAATTTTTTAAAAGGGACTGGTCAGTTATTTTATCTATTTTTTTGACAAGTTCGCCGATCACAATCAATGGCATGCACAGCAAATCAAGTCGTTCTATTCCTTTGGGTGAATTTGTTAAATCCGAAGCGGTATCTATGGATTGAACTCTTAGTTGAATCTTATTTAAGCAATCTTGTATTTTATCTAACAAATCAGCAAGAATTTCGGGATCATACATAAATAACATCCTTTGTTATTCGCTCCTTCAAAAGAGGACTCAAATCCTCCCGATAGGCAACAACATCAACAGGTACTCCAAGAAAATCTTCCAAGCTCATTTTCAAACCTATTCTGTTTAACAAATTTCGTTTGTTTAGCTCAACAACTATATCTATATCGCTACTTTCATTGGCGGATCCTCTGGCAACGGATCCAAAAATACCCATTTTAATAACACCAAATCGTTTGGATTGTTCTTTTTTGTATTTTTTCAATAGGGCTATGATATGCTCTTTATTAATCATTATCCTTATCCATGTCTTATTTTAGATATTTAAAAATTATAGGCTTTTATATCCATCACGTCAAATTAGATTTTGAAATGTGGTGTCGTTCGCATAAATATCATCCAGTGGGATTTGAGCAAAGATCACACAAAAAAGAAATGGGGATTAACCAATATTTTTTTAAAATTGAGAAAATACTAATGTTCATGATCGATAGCTGTGGACAGGGATTAATCTTTTAACAAGAACAAATTGTGTTCACAGATGAAACAATATTAAGCAGCCTCTCGCCACCCATAACTCCAATTACGCAAAGCAAAAAATTTGAGAGGACCGGAGGCGGACCGGAAAAACAAAAAAGGTTTTCAGACAATTTCTGAAAACCTTTGCTGTCATGGTGATCCCACGGGGAATCGAACCCCGGTTTCCGGCGTGAGAGGCCGTGAATAGATATTTACCTTGAAATAATCTTAGTTCCTTGAAAAGCCACAATAGAGCATCTTACAGGATATACTATTTCCCTTGACTTACTGAATATTACCCTGATATAGTCAAAATAGGTGGGGGATACGGTGGGGGGCTTTTATTTCAAGGAGTTAAAAAATGCCAAAGCAAAGAAGATATTCAACAACTTATCCGGGGATATACTATGTTAATGGAAAAAGGCCTGATGGAAAGCCTGAAAAAATCTTTTATGCCAGGTACACACGTAAAGGTAAAAAGATTGAAGAGCGGGCAGGCAGACAATTCCAAGATGACATGACCGCTGCAAGGGCCAATGCGCTTCGAATGGATAGAATTAAAGGCAAAGACCCCTCAAATATGCAAAAGCGGAAATTCAAAGAGGAACAAAAGCTTAAAGAACAAGGCAAATATACCATTGAGAAACTTTGGCAGGAATACAAACTCAACCGGCCCCATGGTAAAAGTCTGAAAATAGACCAGGGAAGATATGAAAAATATATTGAACCTGTCTTTGGCAAGAAAGAGCCAAATGAATTAATTAAGCTTGACGTTGACCGGGTAAGAATAAGGCTACTCAAAAAGCTTTCGCCACAAACCGTAAAACATATTTTAAACCTTCTGACCTGGATTATCAATTATGGTGTTAAGAACAATCTTTGCGAGGGTATTTCATTTCATATTCAAAAACCATCTGTTAATAATGAAAAGACAGAAGACTTAAGCCCGGCACAATTGGAAAGGCTATTAAAATCCATTAAAGAAGATGGGAATATTGATGTTGGCAACATGATGTTGATGGCCCTTTATACTGGAATGAGACGTGGGGAAATGTTCAAGCTTCAATGGAAGAATATAAACCTTGATACTGGTTTTATATTGCTTGCAGATCCCAAAGGCGGGCCGGATCAGAAGATCCCAATAAATGATATGGCAAGAAGCCTATTGGACAGTATCCACCGCTCAAGAAGCCCCTATGTTTTCCCCGGGCGGAATGGCGGCATGAGAACCACAACCGGTGTTGCCGGAAGAAGAATAAGAAAGAATGCAGGCCTGCCCGATGACTTCAGACCCATGCACGGTTTAAGGCATGTCTATGCCTCAATGCTTGCGTCTTCCGGTAAAGTTGATATGTATGTATTGCAAAAGCTTATGACCCATAAATCGCCTAAAATGACAATGCGATACGCCCATTTAAGAGATGATGCCTTAAAGAGTGGAGCAAGCCAGATTGATGATATTTTTAAACGACAAAAATTTGAACAGAAGGTTGTGAATATCGAGGATAAAAGATAAATTGGGGGTTGCAATTTAGCACCTCCAATATAGAGAAGTTATTTTTAAGATCACAAGATGTGACCTTAACCAGGAGACACTATGGCAGAAAATAATCTTATTACCATTGAGCAGATTACAGCAAAAATTTATTATATCCGGGGCAACAAAGTTATGCTTGATAGAGACCTTTCAGGGCTTTATGAAGTTGAAACAAGAATTTTAAAAAGAAATGTTAGGCGACATATTGACCGTTTCCCTGATGATTTCATGTTTGAATTAACAAAAGAAGAGTATAACAACTTGAGATCCCAATTTGGCACCTCAAGTTGGGGTGGTTCAAGATATTTACCCATGGCTTTTACAGAACAGGGCGTTGCAATGCTGTCAGGAATATTAAACAGCAAGAGGGCTATCCAGGTCAATATTCAAATCATGCGGACATTTACAAAACTCAGGCATATGATTGCAGGACATGAAGAATTAAAAAAAGCAGTTGACGAATTGCGTGAACAAACAGACGAACGCTTTGAGGTTGTATTCTCTGTGCTGGATAAACTTTTGGCAGATGATGAAAACCCCAAAAAGAAAATAGGGTTTTAAATATACTTCCCTGGGATAGATCCGGAATAGCTATCCGGATTGAAAGGATGGTTTTCCTGAATCATCTTTCCTGGGGATTATAAATCAGGATCTTACAGGAGAGAATAATGTCGGAAATCATCACGTGGGAAAAGATAAACGATTCTAAAAAATATGATTATTTTGCATTAGGGTTACAGCCTTGTTTTAAAGAGACCCATAAACCTATTCCATGCCCTGAATATTGTCACGAATTGCATATACTGCTTAATACACCCAGATATACTCACATAAACACTACGCGAGAAAAATTAAAAGAATGGGAAAATGAAACCAAAAAAAATAAGACAATTTCAATCTGTCTTACAAACTGTTCTAACCTCCTTTTATATCTGATAAGGAGTTGTGGAAATACCCTAAGCAAGTTTAATATTATGAATAATATATCAGTAGAAGACAAAAAAAATCTTGAGGCGATTATGGTTCAGGGAGTCGATCGGAATAATGAACAGAAGCTTAAAGCAGCTCTGATTCAGAAATTCGGCGAGAAGGATGACCGTTTGGAAGAGTTTCAAAAGATACTTTATAATGACCCAGATAATATAAACTTAACATTAGAAGATGTACGAAAACTTGAGGTGGTTTTTGATCAGGAATCAGTAAAGGATAATGAACGATCAGAAAAACTTGACGAGATAATAAAAAATGATCCAGATCGTAATTCCTGGATATTTTTTCAAATGCCGAATTCTGGGGAGAAGGGTAAAGAGCTTTACGATCTTTTAAGCGAGGCTGTTTTCGATAAAGAACAAGTTGATAAAATAAGAGAGAAGTCATCGGGTAAGAATCAACTATCAAAATTATCAGACCTTGAAGACAAGCTTAATGAGGAGCTAAAAAAAATATGTCCAGAACTTGAAAAATTTTATGCTGCATTGGTAGATGAAATTGATTTGGGCGATTATGGCGTCGAGGATTCAATAAACAAAATTGGAGCGCCTGAATTACATA
>NZ_JABZFL010000092.1 GCF_014237455.1 Desulfobacula sp.
GCGCTGGATGATAATTTTACATTACTTTGCCCGCCAAGTGGCAAACTGGTTAATAATTCCATTGTAGCCGCTCTGTTCCGGCTAGTGGCATGATGCTTTTATGGGAAACTTCAGTTATTTTTAACATGGCAACATTATCCTTGCATCCGCTATGACACACCGGTCTCTGGTACAAATAACGGGATTTAAATCCACGGATTCGATATCATTTTCAAGTTCCATGACAAACAAGGAGAAATTAACAATCAAATGGGTTAAAATTTCCATATTTACACCGGCCATCCCCCGGTATCCTGATATAATCTTTTTTGCTTTCAGTGATTCCACCATAGAAAGAACATCGTCCGGCTTAAGCGGGGCCATCCTGACTGCCGTGTCATTATAAATTTCAACGGATGTACCGCCGATGCCAAAAACAATAACAGGCCCGAACTGAAAATCATTTTTTGCCCCGATAATAACCTCAATACCTTGAACCATCTGTTCAACAAGAATATTTTCGCACCCGGGTAGCTGTTGCAGTCTTGCCATTTCGCTTTTCAGGTGATCACTTGACATAATTCCTGTAACAACCGCCTGATGCTCTGTCTTATGAAGAATTTTTTTTGAAACAGCCTTTGCCACAACCGGAGATTCTGATTTCTTTAAAAATTGATCTGCTGCTTCAAAGGAATTGGTTAAAATAAAATCAGGTATGTCAAGCCCCTGTAATTTCATTAATGCCTTTGCATCCGGTTCCAAAATCCATCCGGATGATTTGCTTTTCTCTATAATTTTTTTGCTGTTCTTCTCTAACATGGTCTGCACCTCATTAATGCCTTGGCCATGAGGACTGCTCCTTCCACAGAGGATGCCACCGGAATATTATTGAGTTCAAACCCTTCGATAATAATTTTATATTTATCTTCATTGGGAACATATGCAATCATTGGTTTGCCTTCATTCCTTGCCACCTGGCTGAGTTTGGCACCGATATCAGTGGAAATACCCGGTGAGTAAGGAATCAACAGGGCCATGATACAGTCAATATTACCATCCCTTGACAAATGTCTTGCAGAAGTCACAATATCACTGTCTGTCGAGCTTCCGGTGAGATCCAGGGGATTGACAAGAGAAACAATATTTCTAATTTCAGGTGACAGTTTCTCCTTAATAATATCTATTGTTGCAGATTCTATTTCAGGGATGAATATACCATGCCGCTCACAGGCATCAGCTGCTATAACACCATGTCCACCACTCAGAGTAATAATACCGATATTGCCTTTTATGCCTTTGGGATAACAGCTTAATGACTCGCAAAAAGAAGTCAGTTCATATTCATTATCGGCCTCGGCCACACAATATTGTTTCATGATTTCGGAAAAAACTCTGTAATCCCCTGCCAGAGAAGCTGTATGGCTGGAAACCGCCTCAATACCCTTTTTGCTCTTTCCGGCCTTTAAGACAACCACGGGTTTGGAGCAATGTTCCGCTTTTTTAATAAATTGACGACCTTCTCCTTTTTCAAACCCTTCAATATAAAAAGCAATCACTTTTGTCGCAAGGTCCTTATCCAACCAGTCCAGCATATCTGTTTCCCTGATATAAGCCTTGTTTCCGATACTGACGGCAAGAGACACACCAACGCCCTGACCTGCAAATTTAACCATCTGATCCACCAGTACTCCCCCGCTTTGACTGATAAAACCGACGTTGCCTTTGTCCGGGCGAATGATCCTTTCTCCGGGGAGAAAAAACGTGTCCACGTAATCAGGCGCATAAATACCAAGGCAGTTGGGACCCACAAAAGGAAAAGAGGCTTCTTTTGCCATATCGACCAGCCGTTGCTGCATATCTAAGTTCCCTGATTCTGCAAATCCGCCGGATACGATCACTGCACCCCCGATCCCCTTTTTAATACATTGTTCCACCACCCTGGGAACAAACTGGGCACGGACTGCAATGACTGCCATATCAATATCTTCTTCGATATGCCCGACACTCTGATAAAGGGTTTCCCGATTAAGAAGCCCCCCTCTTGGATTCACTGGAAATGTTTTTATCGGATATCGCAAATGATTTTTATTGTAGATCACATTAGCCGGGTGATTGTCCTGTGATGTGGACACGCCGACAACCGCCATCGTCGATGGTCTGAAAAGACATTTTAAATCCACTTTTCTTCCTTTACCCGGACACGCTTAATTTATAACTAAAAAAGGGCTGAGATACTCATCATCAACCCTTTTTACTAACAAAATTAATTATCCTGATCAGCCAGATAATCATCATATATGGATTCTAATGCAAGTTTATGTTTTGATTCTTCCTGAACAAGGATCATAAACACTTTTTTCACATCTTCATTATCTGTCTTGTCTGCAAGTGTGGAATAAAGCTTAACCGCTTTTTCTTCTCTTTTCATGGCAAGTTTAAGAATTTCAGGCATGGGCATGCCTTCTTTATACTCTATTTCCACCATATAATCGCTTATTTTAAGATCTGCGATTTTTTTAAACTCATAAGAATCAATTTTCTCTTTATTGCCTGCAATATTTGAAAGAAGTATAACATGGTTTTCTTCTTCTTTTGCAAATCTCTCAAAGGTTTCTTTAAGTGACGCCCGAGTTGCTTCTTTGGCTAAAGACAAATAAAAATCAACGGCTTCTTTTTCCCTGTCAATGGCAAAATTTAATATTTCATCAACCGATCCAAATTCCATGTTTACTCTCCTCCTGTTAGCGTTTTAATAATTATTTTCGTAATATTTGAAAACTGCATACCACATCCGTGAATATTTAAATACCGATTATATATGATAAACAGGCCAATTATCAATTAAAAATTTATTTTTCAAAAATTTCGTTAAGTGCTGACCCCACATCTGAAAAGAAAAATGAATACCCTGACTCCGTAAGATTTTTAGGAATCACTCTTTGGCTTTTTAAAAGAGAACCGCCAAGTTCACCCATTATTGCCTTGATCATAAAGGATGGGGCAGGCATAAATGCAGGTCTGTTTAATGCATGACCCAACGCTTTGGCAAATTGCTTCTGCCGGACAGGCGTGGGTCCCGTAAAATTAAATATGCCCTCAAGTTCTTCGTTTTCAACAATGAATTCAACCGCTTTTTCAAGATCTTTAACATGTATCCATGGAAACCACTGGCGGCCGTCACCCAGAGGGCCACCAGAGAACAGCTTAAATGCAGGAACCATCAAAGACAGGGCCCCTCCATCCCCGAGAACAACACCGAATCGCATGACTGCGACACTGACACCTTTTTCTCTGGCCCTTAACCCTTCTTTCTCCCAATCCGTACACACCTTTGCCAGAAAATTCTTTCCCGGGGTTCTTTCTTCGGTTAACAAATCTTCCTTGCAATCTCCATAAATTCCAACAGCAGAAGCTGTCAAAAGCTTTTGAGTTTTTCCATTCTCAATGGCATTGATAATATGTCGGGTTGTTAATATGCGGGAGTCATAAATTGCTTTTTGGGTTTTTTTTGTCCAATACCGAAAAATATTTCGACCGGCCAAATTAATAATAATATCCGATCCTGCAACGTGGTCCTGCCACTTTCCTTCGACAGAAGTATCTGAACTGATCCATTCAAATCCTTTAAATTCCATTGAAAAGGGATGGGTTTGAGACGTACCCATACCGGTTACGTGGTATCCTTTTGATAAAAAAAGGCCGGCAAGCCTTTTCCCGATAAAACCTGAAGCACCTGTGATTAGTATTTTTTTCATGCTTCTCGACCCATTTTTTGTTTTGAAAACTTAAGTTTAAATATAAGTATATTTTTTAAATAAACAATGCAGAATAAAATATGCGTGGCCCTTTTATTGAAATTTTCTTTATGGTATACCTTGATAAAAAAACGAATTCAACCACTTCTCAAGACGGAAAAATTAGGCATGATTACAAAAAAATTGCCCCATATTAGCCGATACAAAACAAGGAAATATTTACAAGAAACCATTTTTGATATCGATAAGTCATCTGAAGTCAAATGAACACGCCAGATATTTTCCAAAAAAATGCTCTGAAACCAATAGCCGGTTGTCCGTTTTGCAAAATGAAAAATTCAATAATCATTGCTGAAAACAAAACAGCTTATGCCATCAGGGACAGTTCACCTGTCAGCTTAAACCACATGCTCGTCATCCCAAAGCGGCACTGCCTTGATTATTTTGAAATGACCCGGCAGGAACACTGCGATGCCCATGAATTGATTGAAACACTGAAAGACAAAATTCTTGAAAATGATCCACTGGTTAAAGGTTTCAATGTCGGTGTAAATTGCGGAGAAACCGCAGGCCAGACCGTATTTCATACCCACATTCACCTCATCCCGCGAAGGGAGAAAGACACGCCGAATCCCAGAGGAGGTGTCCGGGGGGTTATTCCTGATAAAATGAACTACTGATTTTTAAAAGTCTCCGCTTCCTTTAGGTTAACCGTGAAGATGGTGTGATCAGTTTTCAATTTTCTTTTCAAGCTCTTCCACTAACTTGTCATAAGAATCTTTCTGAAGGATATGATCAAACTGGGAACGGTAGTTCCCCACCAGGCTGACGCCTTCTATGACCAGGTCATATATCAGCCAGGAACCATCTTTGGTATTATACAGTCTGTAATCAATGGGAATTTCAATTGTTTTCGTAATAATTTTCGTATTTACCCGTGCTTTCTTTTTTTTAACAAACTCTTTTAAATAGATCACTTTTTCATCGGTATAAGCCTCTATTTTAGAAATATAGGTTTCTTCAAGGAGTTGTCCAAACAGATCAATAAAGACTTTCTTTTCCTCATCACTTCTTTTTCTCCAGTGCCTGCCAAGACTTAATTGTGACATTTTAGCAAAACTGAATTTTTCATTGATCACTTTGCGAAGGGATGCTCTTCTCTTTTCGACCTGCTCTTCTCCCTTGAATGACGGGTCCTTTAATATTTCCATAATTTTATCAACAGTGATTTTTAACTGCTCCTGAACAGGCGATGCCCAGGCATGATGTGTTGGTGAAAAAACACAGACCGCAAAAAAAACAAGAAAAACAATCCTCAAAAATTTCATTAACCCCTCTTCCCTCTCAGACATGATGAATAATTTAAATCCTATAATAATAAAGATGTCAAGATATAATCCACAACAAGAGGCGTCGCTTTTTTGCGATATTTTATAAACCAATATCTGTTTCCAAACTCCTCTCATTTTATAACCTATTAAAATAATTAAATTATTATCTATCCAGCCTCTGGGCTCAATTTTGGCATAGTCTTTGCTTTGTTTATTTATATTTTTTTAAGGGAATAAACAATAATGTATCACAATACTACAGATTTTTTACAAGACCACTCTTTAACATATATAGAAATGGCTTTAAGGACAGACTGGATTGAAAGAGTTGCCAATCCTGATGGATATGGGAGAAGAACAGGAGACTGTGGAGATACAGTAGAATTTTTCTTAACCCGTAAAAATAATATTCTTCAATTTGTCTCTTTTTGTGTCCAGGGCTGTATGAATACAACGGCTTGCTGTAATACGATTGTCAGATTTGCCAAAGGAAAATCCATTGAATCGGCCTGGAACATCTCCCCGGATCAGGTAAACAATTTTTTAAAAACACTTCCCGAAGATCATTTCCATTGTGCCGAGCTTGCAGTTGGCGCACTATACCTGGCTCTGACTGATTTAGTATCTGACAACCCTTAAAATGGAAAACGATTCGAATGGTCGCATAACTGCGACCATTTCTTTATCCTTCAAACATCAAAATCTTTGGATACTATATAACATGCTTAAATTATTCATTTATTGTCCACCATTTGTTTTATTCTTCACCATGGCACATGGCTTGCAGAGTGCAAAACAAAATTTAAAGGAGAAAATATATATATGATTCATGTACTACTGGTCAGCCGGGAAAAAAGTGTTTTCAAAGAACTTGAAACAGCCTTTTCAGATAATAAAATAACCACCGAATGGACAGATACGGCAGAAAAAGCTCTTTCTATGCTTTCCAAAGAAAAATTTGACCTGTTCATCACAGAGGAACAACTTCCGGATATGACAGGAAGGAACCTTATCGAAAAAGTCCTGTTTAAAAATGCCATGATGGATAGTGTGGTTTTAAGCGCATTGTCTCATAAGGATTTTCATGAAGCCTATGAAGGCTTAGGCGTTTTGATGCAGTTTCCTGTGGTACCGGGCAAAGAACAGGCCCGGGATCTTTTGGATCACATAAACCGCATTGCCCGGATTGCAGGCCAAACAAGCAAACCAAAAGGAGAACCTATCTGATGATTATCAGTATTGCAAGCGGTAAGGGAGGAACCGGAAAAACAACTGTCTCTACCAACCTTGCACTGTCTATTGAACAAGAGGTGCAACTTTTAGACTGTGATGTTGAAGAACCCAATTCACATCTTTTTCTTAATCCGGTAATAGAAAAAAAAGAACAGGTCATTGCTCCTGTACCGGAAATTGACCTTGAAAAATGCACATTTTGTAAAAAATGCATGGACATTTGCAGGTATGGTGCCATTGCTGTGTTAAAAGATAATGTCCTTACCTTTGAAAACCTGTGCCATTCATGTGGCGGCTGTTTTGAGGTCTGTCCTGAAAATGCCGTTATGGAAAAAGAACGATCCCTGGGTGAAATCGAGCAGGGTTCTTCAAGCGGCATCTCTTTTATTCATGGCCGCCTGGAAGTAGGACAGGTAATGGCACCCCCCATTATTAAAAAAGTAAGATCATTTACTGATCCAAATCTTGTCACCATTATCGATGCACCTCCGGGAACCTCATGCCCGGTCATTGCAGCAATGAACGGGGCTGATTTTGTCCTTCTGGTAACCGAACCCACCCCTTTTGGTCTTCATGACCTCAAGCTCGCCGTTGAAACCGTGAGAATTCTTGACTTACCCCACGGGCTTGTCATCAATCGTGCAGGCCTGGGCAATGACGATGTAAAAATTTATGCCGAAAAGGAAAATATTCCCATACTCATGGAGATTCCTTTTGATAAAGAAATTGCACGGATTTATTCCAACGGTCAAATGGTTGTGGACAAACTCCCTGAATATAAACTCAAATTTCAGGACTTATTCAGGAGAATAGAGCAATTGGTAGAAAAGAGAGGGCACAACTCATGAGAGAGCTGGTTATTTTAAGTGGAAAAGGCGGAACAGGAAAAACAACCATTACGGCAGCCTTTGCTTCCCTGGCTGAGAGCATGATATTTTGTGATGCAGATGTTGATGCCGCAGATCTTCACCTGATTTTAGAACCTGATTTTAAACTATCCTCGGATTTTATCGGCGGTAATGAAGCGGTGATCGATCCTGACAAATGCACCCAGTGCGGTCGATGTCTTGAGGTTTGCAGATTCGATGCTGTCAGATTTGATGCTGACACGAACACCTATGAAGTTGATCCCATTGAATGCGAAGGATGCGGGGTTTGCTTTGATCTATGCCCGGAACAGGCCATTGATTTTCCCGAAACCATCTGTGGAGAATGGTATATTTCTGATACAAGGTTTGGTCCCATGGTTCATGCAAGGCTTGGCATTGCCCAGGAAAATTCAGGCAAACTGGTGGCCCTTGTCCGGCAGGAAGCAAGAGAAATTGCAAAAAATAAAAACCTTGATCTGATTCTAACAGACGGCCCTCCGGGTATCGGATGCCCGGTTATTGCCTCCATCGGACAGGCGACAGCCATACTGATCATTGCAGAGCCAACGGTTTCAGGCATCCATGACCTGGAAAGAGTGGGACAGCTTTCCAGACATTTTAACATCCCTGCCATGGTCTGTATCAATAAGTATGATCTGAACCCTGATCAAACAAAAAAAATTGAAGATCTTGCCAAAGAAAACAACATTGCCATTGTGGGTAGAATCTCATTTGATCAAACCTTCACAGAAGCCATGATCCAGGCAAAAACCATTTTTGAATACAACGAAAATTCACAGGCCAGTATTGAAATACGGCAGGTATGGGATAATATTCTATCTCTGCCAGAGTTTAAAAATCCTGTGACCAATAATATAATGCAACATATATAGGAGTGATAAAATTATGAAAAGCGGAAGAATAGCAGTCCCTTCAAACGGTCAGGGCGGCCTTGACGGAACAAGAGCCGGCCATTTTGGACATTGTGATGTATTTACGTTTATTGACGTGGAAGACGGTGAAATCAAAGAAGTATCTGTCCTCCAGAATCAGGAGCATGCCCAGGGTGGTTGTATGGTACCGGTTAACCTCTTGTCTGACAACAGAGTAACCGCATTGATTGTCGGTGGTATCGGCATGCGGCCTTTGATGGGCTTTAAACAGGTAGGTATTGATGTATATCACGATGATCAGCGGGCAGAGATAGAACCTGTGGTAAAAGATCTTATAGCAGGCAACCTGGCTGAAATTACAAATGATCAGGTCTGCGGTGGTGGCGGCGGACAGGTATAAAGAGTTATAAGGGAGAACACTAAAATGAAAGTAGCTGTTACATCACAGGGAGATACGCTGGATTCCCAAGTCGATCCAAGATTTGGAAGGGCTGCGTATATCCTCATCATAGATACGGAAACACTTGAATTTGAAGCATTTGATAACAATGAAAATAAAAATTCATTCAAAGGCGCCGGCACTCAGGCTGCGGCGATGGTCAGTGAGAAGGGGGCAGAGGTATTGCTGACAGGATTCTGCGGACCCAATGCCTTTACAACCCTGGAAACTGCCGGTGTAAAAGTGGCCAATGATCAAAGCGGCCGGATAATCGATGTGGTACAGAAGTTTAAGCAGGGCAATGTTGTTTATGCCAAAGATGCTAACAAAGACGGCCACTGGTAAACGGGTGAAGTACGAATAAAAAAGTACCCTGTCGAATAACTACTTGTTCACGCGTCAGGGTGCTTTTCGTATAACCGTCATTAATTATAAGGAAAAACAAATGCCCCTTTATGAATTTAAATGTGTGGACTGCGGTGAGCATAGTGAAATCCTCATTATCGGAACGCAGGACAAATCCATATGCGAATCATGCGGCAGTACAAACATGACAAAACAGATATCAGCCCATTCTTCACTGTCCGGGCCTGCCAAAAACAGCATGCCTGGTCCCGGTGATACTGCATGCTGCGGATCTTCACCCGGCCAGGCCGCCGGTTGTGCCGGTCCGGGAAGCTGTTGTGGAAAGAGTTTTTAATCATGAATAATCTGGATGAATTTTTAGATAACCTTCAAAACGAAATATTTGAAGATGCAAAAAAGGCCCTTGGTGAAAAAGGTTTTCAACGATGGCGCAATCCAAAATATAATGGGAAAATGGAAAATCCGGATGGTCATGCCAGCGTTACTGGAGAATGCGGTGACACCATGGAAATATATTTAAAATTTAAAAATAACCGGATTTCTGAT
The DNA here is from genome assembly GCF_014237455.1 of Desulfobacula sp. Taxonomy (GTDB): domain Bacteria; phylum Desulfobacterota; class Desulfobacteria; order Desulfobacterales; family Desulfobacteraceae; genus Desulfobacula. The sequence goes on from NZ_JABZFL010000092.1 coordinate 9,412, forward strand.
GCATCCTATTTTACCAACGGCTGTGCTTCAAGTTCTATTGCAGGTTCCTTTGCCTCAGAATTAACCCTGGGCAAAGATCCGGATGAAATCACGGATATAACCGCAGAAACCGTTTTAAATACAATCGGAAAGCTCCCTGAAAAAGATTTGCATTGCGCAAGTCTTGCCGCCCGAACCGTTCAGGAAGCCTTGAGTAATTATATGACCCAAAAAGGATAAAAATATGGCCGTATACCGATATGGTGAAAGAGTTCCTCAAATTGGAAAGAACTCATATGTCAGTGATTCTGCAAGGGTCATTGGTGATGTAACCATAAAAGACAATTGCTATATCGGCCATGGCGCCATTGTCCGGGGGGATTATGGTAAAATCATCATTGGAACCGGAACCGCCATAGAAGAGAATGCCATTCTTCATATCAGACCCAATGGCATTCTTGAACTGGAAGAAAGTGTTACCGTTGGTCACGGGGCCATTATTCACGGCAAACAAATAAAATCCCATGCTGTCATCGGAATCGGCTCTGTTCTTGGATTTGATGTCGTCATAGGATCATGGACCATTGTAGCTGAAGGGTGCGTCGTGCCCCAGAATACGATCATTCCTGACGAGAAAATCACTGGTGGCGTCCCTTTTAAAATCATTGGGGATGTCAAACAAAAGCATAAGGATTTCTGGACATATGGGAAACAGCTTTATGTTGACCTTGCCCGCGAATATCCTGAAAAATTTGAAAAACTGTAACCAACCCTTATTCTAATGGAAATTATTTTAGATTTAACCCGCCACTGCATTGAAACAGCGTCTAAAAAAAAATATGAGCGCCTGATCAGACAATATTTTAAAACCACTGCCACCCAAAAAGAAAAAATCATCATTGAAAAACAAATCAATGCTTTAAAATATTTCCTTGAAAAAGCTGATTTTCCTGAACTTAGAAATCGTTGTACTAACACTATTTCAGTTGAAAAAAAGGCTGTTCTGATCATTTTACAGCATTTTGAAAAAATGCATATCCGCTTCAACAACGCAACCCTGTATCCGATCTGGAAAACCAAATGAGAATAAAATAATATTTTCAGATCTTTTAATTGCCCTGCATAACTGCTACGGTAAAAATTATGATTAATACTTGTGAAAAAAAGGACAGATTACAATGAAATTTGAGAAAGTGATTGTTGAAAAAAATGAAAATCATGTTGCAACACTTACGTTAAACCGCCCTGAAAGCATGAATACCTTTAGCAGCCAAATGGCTGCCGAACTGAATCAGGCACTCATTGAGCTTGATTCGGACCCATTGATCAGGGTCATTCTTTTAAAAGGAGCCGGAAAGGCGTTTTGTGCCGGAATTGACGTGAATGAGCTTGCCGGAAAAACAGCTATTGAATACCGCGAATGGATAGAAAAAATGGAACACCCCCTTGTTACCATTTCAAAACTAAAAAAACCGGTCATTGCACAGCTTCATGGTGTTGCTGCGGCAAACGGTATGGGATTAATCGCAGCAGCAGATCTGGTCATTGCTGCAGATAATTCACGCATGGGCCTGACCGCAATCAATGTGGGGCTCAACTGCGTTGGCCCCATCATCCCTGTTTCCAGATGTGTCGGCCGGAAAAAGGCATTAGAACTTTTGCTTTACGGGAATCTAATAAAAATGCCCGAAGCACTCTCCCTTGGCCTGATAAATAAAATTGTCCCCCAAGACGAGCTTGAATCCCAGGCCCTTCAATGGGCAGAAGAACTGGCACAAAAAAGCCCCATAGCCGTCCAGATTGCAAAAACCGGGTTTTATCATTCTGAAGATATGAGTTATGAAGAGCAGTTTGCCTATATGAACGAGGCCTTTGCCCGCCTGTGCACCACAGATGACGCAAAAGAAGGGGTCGCTGCATTTTTTGAAAGACGAGACCCTGTCTGGCAGGAAAAATAACCCATTGAAAATCAAATACAACTCCCCTGTAATCCTGACGTATTCCATACTGTCAATATGCATTTTAAGTTTTTGCAGCAGCGGGCTTGTATCAAAACATTTTTCTTCTCCGGCTCACCTGGCCTTTTTGAATCCATATTTTTATCTCAGACTGGTTTCATATATTGCCGGCCATGGTGGCTGGAGTCATCTTATAGGGAATCTGATGATAACCCTTCTTGTCGGGCCGTTGCTTGAAGAAAAATACGGATCAGGTAAGCTTTTGGAAATGATTTTGGTTACAGCCGTTGTCACAGGGTTATTGAACACTTTTTTATTTTCAACATCTCTTACAGGCGGAAGTGGGATTGCTTTCATGTTGATTCTTCTCAGCTCATTTTCGAATATCAAATCAAAAGAGATTCCTTTAACCTTTATAATAATTGCGGTGCTTTTCATTGGCAGCGAGGTGGCTTCAACCCTGAAAATAGACAGGATCTCACAGTTCAGCCACCTTGCCGGCGGTTTCATCGGAGCGGGTTATGGATTCATTAGAAGTGGCAGGAGGTTTTAATTGAACTGAGAAAAGACATTGATTGGATTTTTCATTTGATGGGAAAATTGAATAGTACACTGAAGTTGGAGAAAGAATTATGATTCCGTCTACTATAATTGGGTTTATCAACAATGCAGCTCTCTTGTTAGCTTTGGGACTGCTCTATGATATCTTGACCTTGAGACAGGTTGGGGGGAAAACCTCTTTCAATCAAATGGTCACCGGAGTGATACTTGGGGGCATTGGTATTGCAGTTATGTCCAATCCATGGGAATTCACCCCCGGGGTTATCTTTGACACACGGTCGATTCTATTGTGCATTACAGGGTTTTTCTTTGGAACACTTCCGGTCATAATGACAATATTAATAACAGGCGCCTATCGGCTGTTTCTTGGCGGAGAAGGGGTTTGGACGGGACTTGGGGTTATCGCCACATCTGGACTGGTTGGTTTGGCATGGCGGCATAAGCAAAAAAATGACCTGAAAAATGTGTCAATGAAGGAGTTGTATGCACTTGGCATGATTGTTCATGTTTTGATGCTTCTCTGGATGTTAACCCTGCCATGGCCCATAGCCAAAGAAGTTCTCTCCAGAATAACCCTTCCAGTCTTATTGATCTTTCCTGTTGGAACGGCACTTTTAGGTCAACTGATGAAGAATCGGCATGCGAATAAACTGGCAAAGATGGAACTTAAAGAATCTGAAGAAAAATACAGGGAATTGGCAGATTCATTACCACAGAGTATTTTTGAAATTGATGAAACAGGCAGGGTTATCTATACAAACCAAACTGCTTTTGATCTTTTCAAGTACACTAAAGATGAATTTGACAAAGGGATAAATATTAGTCAAATAATAATTCCAGAGGATCATGACCGGGCACTAAAAAATATGCAAAGCATATTGAACGGCATCCAGTTAGGCGGTATAGAATACACGGCACTAAGGCATGACGGCACCACTTTCCCTGTTGTGATACATGCAAGCCTTGTTACTCGTAATGCAAAACCGATCGGTTTAAGGGGTTTGTTAATAGACATCAGTGACCAGAAAAAAATGGAGGAAAAATTAAAAAAAAGTGAGGAACGATATCGGAAGTATTTTGAAGATAATATTGTAGGCGCTTATATCTCAAGCCCTGGAGGGAAGCTGATTGCATGCAATCGGGAATATAAAAAAATATTTGGATTCGATAGCACTCAACAGGCTTTGGATACGACTATTTCCAAAATTTTCGAGGTTCCTAATGAGAGGGCCGAATTCTTGAGACTTCTTAAAAAGAAAAAACGGGTGACTGGCTATGAATCTAAATTGAGAAAAATCAATGGGACACCTGTTCGGATGCTTGAAAATGCTTCAGGGGTTTTTGATGAAGAGGGCAACTTAAAACGTATAAGAGGGTTTTTAATGGATGTTACTGAGCAAAGAAAACTTGAAGCTCAACTTCGGCAGGCCCAGAGGATGGAAACCATCGGTACCCTTGCCGGCGGTATTGCCCACGATTTCAATAATATTCTTTTCCCGATTTTAGGCCATACAGATATGTTATTAGCGGATATTCCTGAAGGCAGCCCGCTTCAAGATGGTCTGAATGAAATTTCCGCCGGTGCCTTGAGAGCCAAGGATCTGGTAAGACAGATCCTGACATTTTCCCGCCAGGATACTACCGAGTTGATCCTGATGAAGATGCAGCCGATTGTCAAAGAAGCATTAAAACTGATCCGGTCGACCATCCCCACAACAATTGACATCACACAGGATATCAATGCGAATTGTGGTGCGATCAAAGCTGATCCCACACAACTTCACCAGATTATAATGAATCTTACCACCAATGCGTATCATGCCATGGAGGAGACCGGAGGGGTCTTAAGCGTCAGTCTCAAAGAAATCGAATTAGGGAATGATGACGCAATAAATCTTGATCTGGAACCGGGCACTTATGTCTGCCTTACTATAGCAGATACAGGCACAGGCATGGATAAGAATATAATAGAAAAAATCTTTGATCCATTCTTTACTACCAAAGAAGTAGGCAAGGGTACGGGGATGGGGATGTCAGTTGTCCACGGCATTGTTAAAAGCATGAAGGGGTAAGCGCTCAACAAACCCCATCTTAAAAAATTCATAACCGTGTGTCATATTATGCTGACTTTATAATTTTTGTGAGGAGGCAAGCATGATAACAGCATCAAGGCAAAATCAGCGAACTAAGAAACAAAAGTACTGGCAGCGTCATATTGAAAAGTGGTCCCAGTCCGGATTAAGCCAGACAGCATACTGTAGAGAATACAAGTTAAAAACCAAAAGTTTTACTTATTTCAAGTCCAGACTAAAAAAGAAAAACCTGCCTGTGCAATTTGTTCAGGTGCCGGTTGAACCTGTGCGGGCGCCTTCTTTTTTAAAACTTAATATTGGTTCAAGTTTTCAAATTGACATACCCGATGGATTTTCTCAAAATACTTTGACACAGGTATTGCAAGTGCTTGGAGGCGTGTAATGTTTTTGCCGTCTGCCAATATTAAGGTGTATCTTGCCATGGGGTTTACTGATATGAGAAAATCTATCAATGGATTATCCATTCTTGTCAGCGAACATTTGGAACTTAATCCTTTTTCCGGCCATCTTTTTGTTTTCTGTAACAGGAAACGCAATATGGTTAAAATATTGTACTGGGACCAAAACGGATTCTGTTTGTGGCACAAGAAACTTGAAAAACATATCTTCATATGGCCTGATTCAAAAGAGCATATAAAAGCCATAGGCAAAAGAGAACTTGCCTGGCTGTTGGATGGAATTGACATCCATCAAAAGCAGGCTCATAAACCTTTAAATTATTCAATAATTTATTAAAAATCTATTTACAATTTCAAGTAGTTATGATATACAACCTGCATGAATAATGAGGCTTGCACAGACACAAAAAATGATGATTTTTCCATTAGGGAAAAAGTATATATTGCTGATATTGCCTCTTTGAAAGAGCAGGTTCGTTCCCTGCAGGCCAAACTGTTTGGTCGCTCCAGTGAAGCAAAGATTACACTTGATGATAAACAGCTTAATCTCTTTGACACTTCTGAGGATGAACTGCCCATTACAGATGAACCCGATGAAGAAATTGAAATCCCGGGCCATAAACGTAAAAAGCCTGGAAGAAAGCCACTTCCTGATAATCTTCCTCGTATAGATGTTGAACATGATCTTACACCAGAAGAAAAACAGTGCCAATGCGGATGTATCAAATCACGGATTGGTAAAGAGGTATCAGAGCAGCTTGATATCATCCCTGCAAAAATGCAGGTAATCAGAAACATTCGTTACAAATATGCCTGTAAAAACTGTGAAGGTGTTGAAGATGACAAACCTGCTGTCACCATAGCAAGGATGCCTGATCAGATTATACCCAAAAGTATGGCAACTCCTGGACTTATTGCTCATGTTATGACTGCCAAATTTATTGATGCTCTTCCTTTTTACAGGCAGGAAAAACAGTTTGTCAGAATGGGCATTAAAATCCCAAGAGCCACCATGTGCAACTGGGCAATGAGGGTGTCTGGTGCCTGTGATATTATCCTTGACATGCTCAAGGCTGAAGTTCTTAAAAATCATTTAATCCATATCGATGAAACAACACTGAATGTTTTAAATGAACCGGGAAGAAAAAAATCTTACATGTGGCTTTACAAATCAGGTCCGCCTGGAGCTCCTGTAATACTTTATGAATATCATGCATCCCGGTCAGGTGATGTGCCAAAAGCATTTTTAAAAGATTATCATGGTATTGTACAGACAGACGGATATAAAGGTTATGATTTTCTTGATCCTTTAAAAACCATAGTTCATGCGGGCTGCTGGGCACATGTCCGCAGAAAATTCACAGATGTAATCAAAGCTTCAGGGAAGAAAAATTCATCAGGTAATGCAGGTACAGCTTTAAAATTTATCTCCAGGTTGTATAAAATTGAAAAAATGGCCAGAGGAAATAACATTAGCCATGCAGACCTTTATTCTATCCGGCAAAGCAAGTCTCGTCCCATAGTAAAGGATTTTAAAAAGTGGCTTGACTCAAGGCTTGAAAAAGTACCACCAACAAGCCTGCTTGGCAAAGCCATAAATTATACCCTCGGGCAATGGCATAGACTTACTCCCTTTCTTAAAGATGGTCGTATTCCCATGGACAACAATGCTGCAGAAAATGCCATAAGACCATTTGTCATTGGAAGAAAGAACTGGCTGTTCAGTTGCACACCAGAAGGAGCCAGGGCAAGTGCAACCCTGTACAGCCTGATTGAAACGGCCAAGGCAAATAAGCTTGAGCCTTACTGGTATCTCAGATATCTTTTTAAAAACCTTCCTGAAGCAATGACTTCAGAAGACTTTAAACAACTTTTACCAATGTATGTTGATAAAGCAGCACTCAACATACTTGATTATAAATAATACTTTTCAAAGAACTCCCCCAAATATCTCATGCTTTGACATGCTTGAACAGGTGGGGTTTATTGAGCGCTTACCTACCAAAGAAGTAGGCAAGGGTACGGGGATGGGGATGTCAGTTGTCCACGGCATTGTTAAAAGCATGAAGGGAGCTATCCAGGTATATAGCGAGCCTGGTAAAGGAGCTGAATTTCGTGTTTGTTTACCAGTGGAACAGAGTTCTTTTGAAAAACAGAGTATCCAAATTCATGACGTAATACAGAGTGGAACAGAACAAATTCTGTTTGTGGATGATGAAGCCGCAATCATTACAATGGGAAAACAGGTGCTGGAGCGCTTGGGGTATCAAGTTACTTCACGTACCAGCAGCCTTGAAGCCCTTGAAGCTTTTCGGGCTAATCCTGACAGATTTGATCTGGTCATCACTGATATGGCAATGCCGAATATGCCCGGAGACAAACTATCAACTGAGCTGATCAAAATACGTTCCGATATTCCCGTACTGCTTTGCACCGGGTTCAGTGAAAATATATCTAAAGAAAAGGCGGCATCTCTGGGAATTAAGGGGTTTATATTAAAGCCGATTGTGATGAAGGATCTTGCCCAGAAGATACGTGAAGTGCTGGATAATAATAACGCTGTATTCCGGAATTAATACTTTAATGTTCGGAATACTTTTACAGCGTGCTGTCAAGGAGATAATCCATGGGCCTGCTCAATCTGTTGCTTAAAGATCCGCTTGCGTTCATCCTCATCGCCATACCGCTCTTGTATGCCATCATTTTTCATGAGCTGGCGCATGGCTGGGTAGCCTATCGCATGGGTGATCCGACAGCCAAGTCGCTCGGCCGCCTAACCCTCAATCCGCTCAAACACCTCGACCCTGTAGGCACCATCATGCTCTTTATTTTCGGCTTTGGCTGGGCAAAGCCGGTGCCGGTGAATCTCAATCGACTGCATGACAGGCGCAAGGGGATGATAGTGGTCTCTTCCGCAGGGATCATCGCGAACATGCTATTGGCGTTTAGTGCTCTTTTTTTGGATCGCTTGCTGTCCCCTTCGCCGTCAAGTATACTGGCACTGCTTCTCTATTACTTTGCGCAGATCAACATCATCCTGGCCGCTTTTAATTTGATACCACTGCCGCCTCTCGACGGGTCAAAAATTCTTATGGGCTTTGTATCCCCAAGCATTCAAAACCACCTTTTCCGTCTTGAGCGGTATGGGTTTTTTATTATTATCGGGCTACTTTATTTAGGTGTTCTAAACCCTGTAATTCACTTTTTTCAATGGATGATTCTATCGCTTATCAAACTGTTGTTGCCCTAATTACTTGTCTTTTTTGTTATAGGCTTTTATATATGTTGTATCTGTCTTTTGCCACTAAGGAGGAAGTTAATGAAAAAAAATCTCATTATTGTAATATTAATTCTGTTTAGTACAGTTTCAGTATGGGGTTTAAATGATAAATCTATAGAACATGGAAATGCTGATTTAGAGGAACAAAAAAGATCTTTCCGAAAAAATATTCCACCGATCGCTGTACGGTTTATTGGTATTCCCTATAAACTTGGGGGAAACCCTCAACAATCAGGAACAACTGACAATTCCCACTTGTTCTTTTCCATCTACTCTTTAGCAGCTCAAAAAGCCGGGTTGTCTTATAAAGAATATCTGCCCATAAAATATCTCTTACGTGATATAAGGGAAGTGAATAAAGATGATCTTAAAAACGGAGATCTCATCGTCCTCAACGATAACCATACCGCTATGGTTTACCAAGTTGAAAATACAGGGAAACTTCATTTAATTTATTCATCGGGGAAAAGACAACAAGTCTTATCCTTCACCAGTGACCATATTGTGTTTCATGCCTACTGGTTGAAAAACCTCAAAGGTTTTTACAGATTGTCTGATACAATGCTCGCACCTGCTGATTGACAGCAGAATTTAAAAAGCGCAAGACTTAACAAAAAAGCCCTTAGGGTAAAAGCTGAAAACCCTTGATTTTAACGGCAATGAGAAAACGAGTTGATTGAAAATAAATTTTAATGTGAATATAATAAATCTGAGATACAATTAGTGTATTATATTCGTGATTAGTACCGTTTTTTAAGTGCTATGAACGAAAAAATAAATAGGAGATTTAGAATGCAATCAATAACAATAAACATCAATAATGAAAAATTAGCTGATAAAGTTATGTGGTTTTTAAAGCATTTAAAAAATGAAGGGTTAGAGATCGTCTCAAAAGAAGATATGGATGATCTAAAATTATTGAAGGCTACAAGAAAAGAAGGATCTATCCCATTTGATGAGTATCTGGAAAATGGAAATTAATATTCGCAAAAGCGCCATTAACGATCTAAAAAAACTTGACCATAAAAACAGAGAAAAAATTCATTCAAAAATTTTCGAATTAAAAAAATTCCATAGTATCTCTAATATGAAAAAATAAACAAACTTTGAACCGGCCTATCGCCGTAGAGTCGGGGATTATAGAATCTTATTTGATGTATTGGAGGATACGATTGAAATAGGCAGAATCTTACATCGAAAAAACAGTTATAAATAAAATATTTCCTATTTTTTTACCTGTGGTTTGCCAAAATAAGATCATACTACAATATTAACACGATACAGATTTTTCAAAATTATTGTAAATACCAAATTACTAAGGATAAGAAGCATATAAAACACTATTTAAAATATCAATTACTTTGAAATATGAGGTCTTGTATGAGATGAGAGGTGATGTGTTGTATTGATTTCTCACAGATTGGTGAAGTATTTATGCATACATTAATTTCCCTTTTGGTTTCGGGATTGTACGACCTAAGTCTTTAGCAGTTTCTATCCATTCGTTTATAATAGTTTCTGCGTTTGATACAGCTTCTTGATAGCTATGGCCATCTGCCATGCATCCCGGGAGTTCTGGAACTTCGGCAATAAATAATTGATCCTCCTCACTCCAATGAATGATCATTTCATATTTATTCATCATTTGCTCCCATATTTAATTTATATTTCAATATTATATTTCTAACTTGTTTCACTTGGTATGCCTTAGATTTTGAACCCAGTGGTTGCAGGTTTAAAATTTCATCAACACCATCTTTTGAGAAAATATGATGATCACCTCGTATTCGCTCTTTAAATCCAAATGTTATCAACAAATTGCACAATCCATTAAATGGGATATTTGAATCCGAAAGCCCTCTTATAACTTTGATTAATAGTTTATCATATTTCCCCATGATTATCCCTGTACAAAATTGGTTCTTTCTAAAAAAAATACAACAAAAAGTACTTCAATGCAATTTTTATTAAATTTTTTATTAAACAAACATATGATGTTGACAAATTATCAACTTATGTTTGAAATTTAATATATGAAAAAAACAATATAGGCATATAAATCCACTTGGATGACAATTCTACGCCCCGATTGATGAACAAACCGGTCTACGCCCCAACGTTGACCTTCAAAATGGGATTGTCACGTTAAACGTTGGCGAGACCAAAAACAATGAGGCAAGAACCGTGTACCTTGATACAGAACTAAAAACTATTTTTCAAAATCAATGGAAAAACAGGAAACGAAAGCTAACGACTTTTGTTTTCCCTAATAATCAAGGTACAGGTCGAATTGTTAATTTCAGGAGGGCCTGGAATACAGCCTGTAGAAAAGTTGGGATTGGCTATGGGTATAAGCTATCAGAAAAATATGTCCAAAAATGGGTTGGTAAATTGCCTGCCGGGCCAACATTCCATGATTTTAGAAAAACTGCCGTTAGAAATATGGTGAGGTCAGGAATACCTGAAAAAGGTGGCTATGATGATTTCTGGTCATAAAACAAGATCAGTGTTCGATAGGTATAATATCGTAAATGATGCTGATTTAAAACTGGCTGCACAAAGGCAAGAAACGTATCTTCAGGCACAGATGGGCACAATTTTGGGCACAATCGCCCCTTTTGAAACAAAAAAGGTTTCCAGTAAAAGCTGAAAACCCTTGGTATTAATGGTACGCCTGGCAGGATTCGAACCTGCGACCTACGGATTAGAAGTCCGTTGCTCTATCCAGCTGAGCTACAGGCGCAAACAAAAAAATTTTTTATCAAAATTAATCCCATTTGTCCATAAAAAAGTGCGTGATTATTTTTTATGTGCAAATATATTGCTTTTATCAATACCATGATAATGATATACTCAATTTTTATCAAAACTATCTTAAGGTATATTTAATGGCAAAAAAGGCCCTCCAGAATAATCAAAAAAAAAAAAGACTGACCAAAAAAGATTTGCTGATTCCTGCACAAAAAGCAAAAACTTCAAGCTCAAAAGCACTTGTAAAATCAGACCCCGTTCAAAGCTACCTTAATGAAATAAGCCGATACAAGCTGCTCACAAGAGAACAGGAAATTGAACTTGGAAAACGAATCCAGGAAGAAGGAGACCAGGAAGCTGCCTATATCATGACCACCTCAAATCTGCGCCTGGTGGTTAAAATTGCCCTTGAATTCCATAGAATCTGGATACAGAACCTTCAGGATTTGATCCAGGAAGGCAACATAGGGCTTGTGCGGGCAGTCAAAAAATTCAACCCGTATAAAAATGTTAAATTCTCATACTATGCGTCCTTCTGGATAAAAGCCTATATCCTTAAATTTATCATGGATAATTGGCGAATGGTGAAGATCGGAACCACCCAGGGGCAGCGCAAGCTGTTTTTCAGACTGAAAAAAGAAAAACGAAGGCTGATTGAACAGGGATTTGACCCCAAACCAAAACTGCTGTCGGAACGGCTCGGTGTGTCTGAAAAAGAAGTGGTTGACATGGATCAGAGACTGGCCAACTGGGACTTAAGTCTTGATGAACCGTTAAAGAGTGACTCAAATACTGAAAGAATTGAATTTATAAATGTTGAATCTGATTCATCTGAAGATCGGGTGGCCAAAAAAGAAATTGAAGATATCCTGCATACAAAAGTTAATGAGTTTAAAAAGACCCTTAATGAAAGAGAGCTGGATATCTTTGACAGAAGAATTTTCTCTGACAGCCCTGAAACCCTTCAGCAAATAGGAGAAGTATACTCAATATCCCGCGAACGGGTAAGGCAGATCGAAAATAATATTTTAAAGAAAATGAAAGCCTATTTCAAAAAAGATATGCCTGATTTTGCTATGTACGATCACAGCCAGTAAATTGCAATTTGTCTTTATAATAAGGTAATGCGAATTATGAAAAAAAGTCTTGTTTATATTCTTCTCATTTTCATCCCGTTTTTTTTTCTCGCTGGCTGTGCACAACTTAAACAAAACAAAAAACCTTCTGAATCTCAAACAATTCAAAAAAAAGAAGTTGAAAAAGACCCTGCTCTTTCTGCAAATTATTACTATCTTGAATCGCGGATTCATATGAATCACAAAGACTATAAAAAAGCCATTGACTCTCTGAAAAAGGCCATGGCTAAAGACCCGGATTCATTCGTGATAACCCGTGACTTGAGCCGGTTATACCTGGGGCAAAACAACAGCAAAAAAGCGTTGGAACTTGCAGAAAAACTGATCCGGAAAAATCCTGATGACGTGGACGGACTGCTTCTTTTCGTCCAACTCAAAAAAGATGCCATGGCTAAAAAAGAGCTGGTTGAAATTTTAAACCGGATTCTAGTGCTTGACCCAAAAAACAAGGAAACCTTTCTTCGTCTTGCCAAAATATATATGGAGGGGGGGAAAAACCCGGAGACTCTGATACTGTTAAAAAAAATGGTGGGACAGTTCCCTGACTATTATGTCGCCTGGTTTTATCTGGGTGAGGTTTATCTGGCTGAAAAACAGTATGAACTTGCAAAGATCCAATTTTTGAAGACACTTGAGCTTGAGCCGGACCTTGTTGAGTCACGGTTTCAATTGATAAAGATTCTCAACATTCAAAACACTCGGGAAAATAACTCAAAGATATTAAAAATCTATGAAGAAATATTTGAAATCGAGCCAAACAATTATCGGGCGCGGTTAGGAAGAGCCCTGCATCATTATAAAACCAATATAAAAGTAAAAGCAGCCAACCAGTTTATGGCGCTTGGCCGGGATGCTGAAAGCGATTCCAGACTCGTCATGGTTGCCGTGGACGAATATATTTCCGATAAAAAATTCGCGGATGCGGTAATTGTTTTTTCCCAAATGCTTAAAGGCAATCCTGAAAGTTCAACCCTGAACTTTTTCACGGGAATGGCCTATGAAGCAATTGAGGATTTCGAAAAAGCCGTCTCTTACTATTTGAAAATCAGACCCGTCCATTCTCAATACAAAAAAGCCGTCCTGAATATTGCCTTTCTCTATAAAAAACTCGGAGAGCCGCAAACCGCCATAAATTACCTTGAAAAAGAGTATAAAGTCCTTCCAAAAGATATCGATATTATCATTTATCTTGCCTCATTTTATGAAAAAGATGAAAACTATAAAAAAGCAATACACCTCTTAAAAAAGGGGCTGGGAGACTTTTCTGAAAACACATCATTGCTGTTCAGGCTGGGCGCAGTACAGGATAAGGCAGGCTTTAAAGAAGACAGCATCAGTACCATGAAAAAAATTATTAAAATTGATCCAAAGGACGCCAGTGCATTAAACTACCTGGGGTATTCCTATGCAGACCTGGGAATAAAACTGGACAAGGCGCTTTCGCTTATAAAAAGAGCCTATGAGATTAAACCGGATGACGGGTATATCACCGACAGTCTGGGATGGGTCTATTACAAGAAGGGGGAATATGAAAAGGCGGTTGAATACCTTGAAAAAGCAGCCGAATCAACCTCTTTTGAGACCATCATAGCCGATCACCTTGGTGATGCCTATCAAAAGACAAATCAGTTAAAAAAGGCGCTAAATACCTATAAAAAGGCGTTGTCCAATGCCAAAGATGAGGACAAGGAAAAAGTTGTCGAGCTTAAGAAAAAAATCAGCGCAGTACAGAAAAAAATAAATGACTAACCAAAACTTATTATCCAGTTTAATTTATATTACCGTCTTTATTTTGTTTGTCTCGGGGTGTGCATCGTTCAGACCTGATACCAGTCCTTTGCTTGACAAGAAAGCCTTTCTTCTTTCCAACCAGGCAAGGTCAATTAATCAACACATTACCGCAAGCAAGGGAACAGGCTGGGCAAGGATTGAAACAAAAACAAAGACAGTTAAATTCAAGGTTGCCTGGGCTACCATCTTCCCCAATAAAATCAGGATCACATTTCTTTTATCCGGCCTTCCCGTAGAAACCATTATTGCAACAGGAAAAAAAATCACTTTTCTTTCACATACCGGAAAACATTCCAAGTACTCTTACAACTCAAAAGACCCGGATATGAAAGACTATATCTTTGTTCCGGTCAAACTGTCTGAAATGATATTGGTTTTACTGGGGCGGCTGCCTGTAAAAAACTTTGACGATGCCTGGTTTTCACCGTCGGACTCCTTCTTATCCACTATTATATTAAAACAGAATTGGAAGGGATTCACACAATCTGTTCATTTTAATGACAAGGGAAAAGTTGACGGTCTTAAAACAACAGATGCATCAGGAAAACTTTTGTATGAGATGACAATTATAAAATATAAAGCACACGATTTTGGTAATATTCCGGTAAAAATAGAGATCAAAGATAAAGATAACAGAAAACTGACACTTGAGATCACAAACTTCCTGCCCAATCCCCCCATAAAAGAGTCTGTATTCCAGTTGACAGACTCAAGATAATGATCATTATTTAGGTGATTTACAAACAATTTTTCTCAAAGGAGATGTTATAAAATGATTCACGACAGTGTTGACAATGCCAAACAAGGGAGCAGCTGCCCGTCACAGGCCGGCCAGCAGGATATGGCAGCCAAACAAAAACAGGAAGATGCGACAATTAAAGCCTCTCTTGCAAAAATAAAACATAAGATATTTGTCTTAAGCGGAAAAGGCGGCGTTGGTAAAAGCAGTGTGTCTGCAAACCTTGCGGCAAAGCTTTCTAAAAAAGGGTATAAAACAGGACTGATGGATGTTGATGTCCACGGTCCGTCCATTGCCCAGATGCTGGGACTGACCGAACTCTTAGAAATTTCCAAAAACCAGCTTCTAATCCCGAAACAGGTCAATGGCAACCTCAAGGTTGTTTCTGTTCAGGCTTTGATGCAGGACAAAGACCAGGCCATTATCTGGAGAGGTCCTGCCAAAACAGGCATGATCAAACAATTTATCAGTTCTGTGGATTGGGGAGAGCTTGATTTTCTGATTATTGATGCACCTCCGGGAACCGGTGACGAACCTTTGACCGTTGTGCAGGCCATCCCTGAAGCTTTGGGTGTTATTGTCACAACTCCCCAGGAAGTGGCTTTGGCGGATATCAGAAAATCCATTTCCTTTTGCAAGACAGTTCACTTAAAAACCCTTGGTATTGTGGAAAATATGGCAGGGTTCAAATGCCCTCACTGCAATGAGCCCATTGATTTATTCAGCTCAGGCGGCGGTGTAAAGACTGCAAAATCCTCAGGTCTTGAATTTTTAGGGTCTCTTCCCTTTGATACTCAGGTCGTTGCCTCAGGTGACAGTGGTGTTCCCATGATGTTCCAGGACAAGGAAACTGAATTCACTAAAGCATTTGATACCATAGTGGAAAACATCCTTAAACAATTGTAACTACACTATTGAATGACAATTTTAAAAAGGCCAGAGAATTAAAAAATCTTCTTAATCTCAGGGAGAAAGAAAATCTTTGTTCTCTGGCCTGCTTCAGCCATTCTGCCCAAAGACGTTACAAAGAAAAATTTACCGAAAACGAATACCGCCAAGCCTTTTCTGCAGATGCCGACAGAATTTTAAACTCTCTCTCCTTTACAAGGTACATTGATAAAACCCAGGTTTTCTCTCTAATCAATAATGATCATCTCACCCACAGAGTGATCCATGTCCAGATGGTTTCAAGGGTTGGCCGGACCATCGGCCGATATCTGGGGTTAAACGAAGATCTGATTGAGGCGGCAAGCCTTGGTCATGATATTGGGCATACCCCGTTCGGACATGATGGTGAACGGTTTCTGTCAAAGCTGACCCATGAACAGGGTGCCGGCTTTTTCCATCATAATCTTCAAAGCATCCAGTTCCTTGACAGGATCGAAAAAAACGGGGTTGGCTGGAATTTAAGCCTTCAAACCATGGATGCCATCATCTGCCACAATGGAGAAGCACACTCAAAACAGCTTATTCCTCAGAAAGACAGGTCTTTTAAAGAGTTTGACCACATGATGGCGACAATGAAAAAAAAGAAGACCTGCGATGAAATTCCCATGACCATGGAAGGCTGTGTGGTGCGAATGGCAGATACCATCAGTTACATCGGC
Source organism: Desulfobacula sp. (assembly GCF_014237455.1). Classification (GTDB taxonomy): domain Bacteria; phylum Desulfobacterota; class Desulfobacteria; order Desulfobacterales; family Desulfobacteraceae; genus Desulfobacula. Next base: position 25,705 of record NZ_JABZFL010000092.1, read on the forward strand.
CGGGACCTGGAAGATGCCATCCGGCTAAGGCTGGTGAAAAGAGAAGATATGCCGGATAGTTGTAAAGAAATACTTGGCCGGACAAACGGCACTATCGTATTTAATCTTGTGACAGACCTGATCTCAAACAGCCTGAATCAGCCTTTCATCGGCTTTTCCGAAAAGGTTTCTTCTGCTTTAAAAAAACTGAAGGCGTTTAACTACAAACATATTTACAAAAATCCCGTTATTAAACGGCACTTGTCTTCTATTGAGGATATTTTTTGTTTTCTGTTTGAAAAATACCTGGCCGCTCTTGAAAAAGAGAATGAGAAATCTGTCATTTTTACGGATTTTTTAAATGGCATGTCTTCTCGATACAGGGCAAACCATTCAAACCCCGAAATCGTCAGGGATTATATCTCGGGCATGACAGATTCCTATTTCATCCGGCAGGCACCGGATCATTTAAAACCGGATTCAATTGAAAATGTTTGAGAATCGCACCTATCGCAGACAGCATCAAAAAAAAGGACTTGTCTCTTTTGATATCACGGTAAAAGAGACCAACCTGAATATCCAGGCCCAAACCGACCTGACAGATGAGGCAATTCAGTCTGTATTAACCTGTCGAAACACTATTGAAGCCTACATAAAACTCTATCCTGAATTTGCAACATCCCTTATCCCCATACACAACCCGGGCCATGCGCCTAAAATAATCAAAGATATGATTGAAGCGGGACAATTGGCTGATGTTGGCCCTATGGCTGCTGTAGCCGGTGCTGTGGCAGAATATGCAGGAAAATCTTTGCTTGCATATACAAATGAAGTGCTCGTTGAAAACGGGGGCGATATTTTTGTTAAATCAGATTCTGAAACCATTTTCAGTATTTATGCCGGCAATTCTCCTTTCAGTATGACCACAGGTATCCGGGTCGGGAAAAAAAATAAGTCTTATGGCATGTGTACCTCTTCGGGCACGCTGGGCCATTCCAAAAGCTTTGGCAAGGCGAATGCAGCTGTGGTATTGTCTGATTCATGTTCATTGGCAGATGCTGTGGCCACAGCACTGGGCAACAGGGTCAAAAAGGCGGCTGATATCAAAGTCGCTATTGATGCGGGTAAAGCCATACAAGGGATTCAGGGAATTGTGATTATTAAAGGCGACCATATCGGGTTATGGGGAGACCTGAAACTTGTCAAACTGTCTTAATACAGCTCTCCCACCTTGTCTTCAACCGCCTTTACAATACTGCCGCTCCTCAACAGGTTCTTCATCTTTGCTATGTCTGCCGAAAGAAACCGGTCCTCTTTCATATAATCCACCTTGCTTCTGATGACATCATAGGCTGCCAGGGTGCCGTCTCCTGCTTTTATATTGGTGAACAGATCGATTCCCTGGGCAGCACATAATAATTCAATGGCGATGACCTCTTCGGTATTTGCGACAATATCCCGGCACTTTCGTGCTGCAAAGGCCCCCATGGAGACATGGTCTTCCATATTTGCCGAGGTGGGAATGGAATCAACAGATGCCGGATGGGCAAGGACTTTGTTTTCAGAAACAAGTGAGGCCGCCACATACTGGGCAATCATGAATCCGGAATTTAAGCCCCCATCTTCCACGAGAAATGCCGGAAGTCCGGATAGTTGCGGATTCACAAGCCGTTCAATCCGTCGTTCTGAAATATTTGCAAGTTCAGAGATGGCAATACTTAAAAAGTCACAGGCCAGGGCCAGGGGCTGGCCATGAAAGTTCCCACCGGAAAGAAATTCTTCCGATTCCGAAAAAATCAGGGGGTTCTCGGTAGATGAATTCATCTCCACTTTAACCACCTTGTCCACATAATCGAATGCATCCCAGGACGCGCCATGGACCTGGGGGGAACATCTTAAGGTATAAGCATCCTGAACCCGCGAACAGTCTTGGTGGGAGGAAATGATATCTGAATTTTCCGTAATTCTGAGCATGTTGCCGGCAGCCTTGATCTGACCTGTATGGGGTCTTGCAGCGTGAATTCTCGGATCAAAGGCGGCCCGGGTGCCCATGAGGGTTTCAAGACTCATACTGGCCGCAATATCTGCGTGCTTGCAAATATTCAAGGCATCATGGAGGGCAAGACACCCCAGGGCAATCATGAACTGGGTCCCGTTGATCAGGGCGATCCCCTCTCCTGCCTCAAGCACCAGGGATTTGATTGATTTTTTCCTTAATGCCCGGGCACCGCTCATTCTTATACCGTCAACAAAGGCTTCTCCTTCTCCGATTAAGACAAGAGCAAGATGTGCCATTGGGACAAGGTCACCGCTTGCCCCTACAGAGCCTTTTTTCGGTACTAGCGGAACAATACCAGCGTTTAAAACCTGGGAGAGCTTTTCAATGGTTTCAAGCCTTAACCCGGAATTACCACGGCAAAAATCATTTACCCTGAGCGCCATCATGGCCCGAACGACATCCTCTTCCATATGGTTGCCGATTCCTGCTGCATGACTCAACAAAATCTTTTTTTGAAGTTTTTTCGTATCTTCATAGGAGATGGTCACCTTTGACAAAGCACCAAACCCTGTGGTGACACCATATATTCTTTCTCCGTTCTTTACCCATTTGTCAACCAGATCCCGTGCCTTGTTGATCCTTGATTTAGACTCAACAGATATTTTAATGCCGACATTGTTTCTTGCAATATCAACCAGATCTTCGAGGAAAAAATCATTCCCGTGTAAAACGATTTTATCTTTCATTCTTCTATCCTCTCATAAATTTTCCCATCAGTTTATATCTTGACCCCGGGGAAATGATGATGCTGTGGGTTGCAACCATATCAAAGGACCATGTGCGCCTTTTAAGCGACAGGCAGGGTTCATTCGGTTGTATTTTTAAATATTTTTGAATCTCTCTGTTACAGTTCACAGCTTCGATAATATGTTCCGCCTCCTGTACCGGGGCCACTTCCAAAAGATAGTCGCTTGGCGTAATCTTTTTAAAATCCTGTTCCAGATAATGCGGAGCCACTTTGGGATTGATGAACCTTTCTGAATACTGGACACATATATCTCCATCTTTGTGAACAATAATGGAATGGAAAATAGTATCACTCGGCTTGAGATTCATTTTTTGTGCAATTTTTTCAGTAACCTTTTCTTCCTTTAAAACAAGAATCTGTGAAGAATGCATCCCGCCCCAGTCTGCAATTTCCTTTGCAATGCTTTTGATCTCAAGAAGAGCTGCACCGGGTTTTGGCCGGGCTACAAAGGTGCCGACCCCCTGGGCCCTGACAATCCTGCCTTCTTCCGTGAGTTCTTTAAGTGCACGGTTGGCTGTCATCCTTGACGCATTAAACATTTTGGCAAGCTGGGTTTCCGAAGGTACTCTGTCATCGGGCTTTAATTTTCCCGATTCAATATCCCTTACAACACTCTTTTTGATTTTGTCATATAAAGCAAATGGTTGTTCTGATCTGGCCATTAATTTTCCTGTCCAATTGCGGGGTCAGGCTTTCCTTATTGTCGTTATTGAGCTCAATAAGGAAAGGGTGACCCCAATTAATCGCTTGACATCATATCTATACTTGTATAGACAAGTAGTATCGAATCCAAAAACAAATGTCAACCATATTGGAGAAAAACAATGAACAATAAAGAAAAAATATTAAAAGATCTTAAGATCGGGTGTGGTGTAGCCCGCCCTGTCAGAGCACCCAGGGGTGCAGAACTTCACTGCAAGGGCTGGTATCAGGAAGCAGCCTTGCGCATGCTTTGCAACAATCTTGATCCTGACAATGCTGAAAACCCGGATGAGTTGATTGTCTATGGCGGTCTTGGCAAAGCAGCCAGAAACTGGAACTGCTTTGACATCATTGTCAGAACCCTGCTGGATCTTGAAAATGACGAAACCCTGCTGGTCCAGTCAGGGAAACCGGTCGGTGTGCTCAAAACCCATGAAAGCGCGCCCAGGGTATTGATTGCCAATGCCAATATTGTCCCCCAATGGGCCAACTGGGATACCTTTCATGAGCTGGATAAAAAAGGGCTGATGATGTATGGCCAGATGACAGCAGGCTCCTGGATCTATATCGGCACCCAGGGAATCCTCCAGGGCACATATGAAACCTTTGCCTCCCTTGGACAAAAACATTATAATTCCGATCTGACCGGAAAAATTGTCGTAACCGCAGGTCTTGGCGGGATGGGCGGTGCACAGCCCCTTTCCGTTACCATGGCAAACGGGGTTGCCCTCTGTATTGAGATTGACCCTGTCCGCATCAAAAAAAGACTTGAAAAACGATACCTGGATATTGAAGCATCTAACCTTGATGACGCTATTTCAAAAGCCAGAGAAACTGCAAAGGCGGACAAACCGCTTTCCATCGGTCTTTGTGCAAATATAGTAGATATCCTGCCGGCCATGATACAAAAAGACTTTATTCCCGATGTCATCACCGACCAGACCAGCGCCCATGATGAGCTCAACGGATACTTTCCCCAGGGCCTGTCCATGGAAGAGGCCTTAAGCCTTAGAAAAACCGATCCTGAAAAATATAAGGATATGGCGTTGAATTCCATGGCTGACCATGTAAGAGCCATTCTTGAAATGAAAGATAAAGGAGCCGTTGCCTTTGATTATGGTAATAATTTAAGAGCCCAGGCCATGAAGCGGGGCGTTGATAACGCCATGGATTATCCGGGATTTGTTCCGGCTTATATCAGGGAACTTTTCTGCCAGGGGGAAGGACCTTTCAGGTGGGCTGCTCTTTCCGGCGACCCCGAAGACATCAAGGTAACTGACCGGGAACTTTTAAAACTTTTCCCTGAAAAAACTAAAATGGTCAACTGGCTGAAAATGGCCGGGGAAAAAGTGGAACACATGGGACTTCCCACACGCATCTGCTGGCTGGGGTATGGTGAAAGGGAGAAAGCCGGCAAACTCTTTAACGACCTTGTCAGGGACGGAAAGGTCAAGGCCCCCATTGTTATCGGCCGGGACCATCTGGACTGCGGATCGGTTGCATCCCCTTACAGGGAGACCGAAGCCATGAAAGACGGTTCAGATGCCGTGGCAGACTGGGCATTGTTAAACTGCATGACAAACGTGGCGTCGGGAGCCACATGGGTATCTTTCCATGATGGCGGCGGAGTGGGTATCGGGTATGCCCTCCATGCCGGTCAGGTTACTGTGGCCGACGGCAGTGCAGACGCTGAAAAGCGGGTTACGACAGTTCTTCGAAATGATCCGGGCACCGGTATTATCCGCCATGCCGATGCCGGCTATGAAACCGCTATTCGTGTGGCCGAAACAAAGGGCGTTAAACTGCCCATGATTAATATGTAATAGACGGGGTCAGGAAAGCCTGACCCCATGGAGTAAAAATATATGAAGACCCTGCTGCCCGATAAAATTGATGCACTCTTTATCAATTGTCATGTTGCCACCATGGCCGACAATGCCCTTTCAATTATTGATAAAGGCGCCCTGGCCGTTACAGGAACAACCATTTCATGGGTCGGTAAAGAAAAAAATCTGCCCGAAAATTTTAAAACCAGGATCCCAAAAATCATTGATTGCAGCAAGGGCTGGATTCTGCCAGGATTTGTGGACTGTCATACTCATCTGGTCTGGGCAGGATCAAGATCCAGTGAATTTGAAATGCGACTCAATGGTGCAAGCTATGAAGAAATTTCAAAAAACGGGGGGGGTATTTTATCCACGGTAAAAGCTACCCGAAACGCTTCAACGGATGACTTATTTATCCTGGCATCGAAACGGGTGGAGGCTTTGTTAGAACAGGGCATCACAACCCTTGAAATTAAATCAGGATATGGGCTTAACCTTGAAACCGAGTTGAAAATCCTTGAAGTCATCAGACGGTTAGATGAAAATTTCCCTTTGCACGTAGACGCCACTTTTTTAGGTGCCCATGCCCTGCCCCCGGAATATCAACATAACCCGGACGGCTATATCGATCTTGTGACTCAAACCATGCTGCCGGAGGTGAAAGCACAAGGGATTGCAACTGCAGTGGATGTCTTTTGCGAGCATATTGGCTTTACGCTTCCCCAGACAAAAAAGGTCTTTGAAACAGCAAAAAATCTCGGACTCAACATCAAACTTCATGCAGAGCAGTTATCTAATTCCAACGGTGCTGCCCTGGCCTCTGAATTTAACGCCCTGTCTTGTGATCATCTTGAGTATCTGTCTTTGTCAGGCGCAAAAAAAATGGCTCAACATACTGTTGCAGCAGTTCTTTTACCCGGTGCCTTCTACTTTTTAAAGGAAACACAAAAACCGCCCGTGGAGATCTTCAGAAATCTTAAGATTCCCATGGCTGTATCAACAGACCTGAACCCCGGTTCCAGCCCGGTTCATTCCATGACACTCATCCTCAACATGGCCTGCATGCTGTTTGATATGACCTGTGAAGAAGCATTGCTCGGAGCCACCATCAATGGCGCAAAAGCCCTTGGCCTTGAACAATCAAAAGGAAGTATTGAAACAGGCAAAGATGCCGACCTTGTGGTCTGGGATATTGATACCCCGGAAGATCTCTGCTATCTTGCCGGATTAACACCTGTTGACGTGGTGATGATAAAGGGAAACATACACCATACAACTTGAATTACTTATAGATTTTGCGGAGAAACTCCATGACGGACATACTGATATTCATCAACGGGGCTATTTTAATCGCAATATCCCTCTTCTTCCTGATTTTGGGCATATCCTCTTTTAATGAAAAAGAATACCGGGCCGCTGTCATAGCATTGGTTTTCTTCATACTGAACGCTCTTTTCTGGGGGTGGTTTCTCTATGCTCCTTATGCCTTTCAAACTCACATTCAACACCCTTAATATAAAAAATTAAGGATTTTTTCAAAATTATATTATTTGTTATTTTGGGTAGTTAGCCTAATTAACAACGGCATTGAATTGGTTTTATTCACTG
>NZ_JABZFL010000113.1 GCF_014237455.1 Desulfobacula sp.
CAAAAACAAATTTTCTTTGCCATAACCAATTGATTTTATAGTATATCTTCGCATATACTTTTGAGGTAGATGTGGTCAACTTCGAATATATCTCTGATAAAAAATGGGAAACTTCAGTTAATAAAAAAAGATCATTAAAGTTAATGATACCTTTTCTTTGAAAGGAGTTTAAATATCAGTGAAAAATGATCCCGGCCATACGGAAAAAATGAATTTACGGTGTGAAGCAAGAACAAAAAGTCAGGAAAATGCCAGCGTTGAATTTATACCCGGGAAAAATAAAACAGCCTATCATTTTAAGTTAAGGGATTTTTCTTCAAAAGGATTTGGCATAATGGTCCGGAAAGATTCCAAAGTACTCAATCATATCAAGGCAGGGGATGTGTTGGACATGAAATATCATCCGGAGGAGGCAACAGCCCATCCAATGTCCCACCGAACGCAAATAAAACATATCTCAGAGCCTGAATTTGGAAAGCACCAGGATCATATACTGATCGGGCTTTTGATTCTTGAAAAAAACTGATCAGTTCGGATTTACCCGTTGTCAGGCCGTCATTGGACGAATCTTAATAGATAAATCCTTCTTTAACCTTTGAAATCCCGGGAATAATAGTTTGTGTCCTGTTTATCCCGCTGATTCGCCGTATCTGTTGATCCACAAATTCTGCAATGATTTCAGCATCAGATGCCAGAAAATCTCTTTTCAGAACGATTTTTACAAGAATATCAATAGCTCCGTGAACCGAATGAACCTCCTGGACTTCATCAAGGGCGAATAATTTATTTATAACCGCCATTTCCGTTGATGTGTTGACATTAATCATAATAAAGGCTGTAATGGTTCGTTTCATTTCAGGATAGTCCGGCGTACTTTTTTCAAGCATGACGGCTCTGAAGGCCTCCATGCTCCTGGGGATCAGTCGGTCAATGCCGATACCGTATCGCCTGTTGGCGGCACTCTCCCAGTGATGATAGACAATATAGGTGTAAAGATCGGCAACACTTCTTTTGGGAAAATATTTGGGTAAGGCCCCATTGTTTATTATCGTGGTTAAAGGGGTATAAATCGTATTGTACCAATCTTTGGCAGCCTTTTTAAAATCGGTTTCCTTACCGGATATATCGGTCAAATGATTTTCATGGTTTTTAATCTGCTTTTCTAAATAATTGTATTTTCCAACCTCTGTCAGATCTATTTTTTCAGGCAGCCCGGTTTTTTCGTAAAACTTTTTTTTCTCGATATATAAAAGGTTTTCCATGGTGTTTTTTGCTGAAAGCAATTCAATGACTTTTGCCTGGATATCAAACCGTCCCAGTTCTTTTGCTGCTGCAACCCTGTGGTTGCCATCCAGGACAAAATAATCATTTCTGATCTGATAGAGTTGTATCGGGGGCAGAGATTTTCCTTCACGCATGGCCCTTTTGATATCGGTAAATCTTTTACTTGATACATGTTTTTTAGGCCTGAAATGGGAGTCAAAATCATAATATTTTCCCACACTGCCGATAATTTTTTCAAGATCAATAGTTTTAACGCCGTGATCAATGAACTCAACATCTTCTTCCTTTTCCTGCTGCTCATTAAAAGAGCTGACATGGTTTTTATCGTCATCCTCTTTTGATGAAAAAAGATTTTTAAAAAAATTTATCATGGTTAGACCTCTAAAATGGTGAATCCACAGGTGTTAATCACTTTTGTCGAGTTCACTGTTGTGATTCTGTCGGAGTGGGTTTTAAAATCTTTGTGAATATGACCGTGGACAAAATAATCGGGTTTTCTTTTGTTAATTAAATTGACGAAACTGTCAAACCCCATATGACATCGGTCTTCAGCATCGTGGATGTGTCTTGGCGGTGCATGGGTGACAACCATGTGGATGCCTCCTTTACGCCAGATGGAAAACCACACGCCAAAGATCATTCTTTTCATCTCTTTATCCGTATATTGATTCATGCCGCCATTATGCCATAAAGAGCCTTCAAGTCCCAGAATATTCAATGATTTGAAGCGGACAACTCTTCCGTGAATATTTTCACACCCCACAGGATTGGATGTAGTGTACCGGATATCGTGGTTGCCTTTTACATAAAAGAGAGGCCTGTCAAGCCGGTCTCTTAAAAAAGAAAGGTATTCCGGGTCCAGATCGCCACAGGAGATAATCAGGTCTGGGAGTTCAAGAGTTTTGTCTTCAATCATCTTAGTCAATGATTTGTCAATAAAATCTGATACCGTCAGGATTTTTAAATTGTGAGGTGTTGTCAGGTTTGTCTTCCTTTGAATAAAAGCATATTAACGCTATCTTGTTACTATCAAAGTAACGACTATTAAAAAATCAATATAAAAGTCAAGAAAATAAACAGGCGGGTTTTAAAATAAATAGACCTTTTTTTGGAATAATTCTTGCCATTTCAAATGATTGTGCTACATAGTAGACTTATTTGAAACAAGGTTTTGTTTTTTAATCATGACTTTTAAAAGGGTCGCCAAAATAAAAATTTTCGGCTGCCAGGATAAGTCAAACTTTAAACTTAAGAGGGGGAGAGATGAAAAAAGTATTAATTTCATTATTTGCAATGGCTTTTCTTTTAGTGTCGGCACCTGTATTTGCAGATGATATTGAACTGGCCAAAAAATCAACCATTGAAACAATTCTTAAAAGTAAACAGCTTCGAGTTGGTTTTGAATCCGGCTACCTGCCGTTTGAAATGACCAATAAGGATGGCAACTTCATGGGATTTGACATTGATATGGCAAAAGCGCTTGCCAAATCAATGGGCGTAAAATTTGTTCCGGTAAACACTGCATGGGATGGTATTATTCCGGCTCTTGTAACGGATAAGTTTGACATTATCATTGGTGGCATGACCATTACCCAGTCAAGAAACCTTCAGATCAATTTTTCCAATCCTTACATTGTTGTCGGACAGGCTATTCTTTTAAATAAAAAGCATGAAGGAACGATTAAATCCTACAAAGATCTGAATGACCCCAAATATATCATTACTTCAAGACTTGGAACCACCGGGGAACAGGCTGCCCAGAAAATGATTCCAAGAGCACAATACAAGTCCTATGAAGCAGAAGGCGAAGCAGCCATGGAAGTTATTCAGGGAAATGTAGATGCACTGATTTATGACCTTCCTTTTATTGAAAAAATGCAGGGTCAACATGGTGCGGGTAAAACGATTGCACTTAGCACGCCTTTTACCTATGAGCCCCTTGCAATGGCCATCAGAAAGGGTGATCCTGACTTCATGAACTACCTGAACAACTTCTTACGCCAATATAAAGGTGACGGACTGTGGCAAAGATCATATGACAAATGGTTAAAAAGTACTGACTGGTTTGATAAGGTAGCAGAATAATCATTTGATTATAATGTTTTATTGGGGCTGGCAGGAAAATTTCTTGCCGGCCTTTTTTGATTACCCTAAGAATTAAGGTATGCAAAAGAGATGGACACACAAACATCCAATATTCAAAGATTGAGCAATCCAACGGCCTATTGGTCTTCAGTGGTAGGTTTTATTGCACTGATGCTGATGGTGATCGGGGCCGTATACTATGCAACTGTAACTGTGGAATATCAGTGGCGATGGTATAAGACACCCAAATATTTTATGTATTTAGAGACCGTGACCATTTATGCAGACTCCAACGGTGAAGTAAAAGAAATTAAAGAAAATGGTGACAAGTTCGATGTCACCATCACAGATGATTTTGGGGATAAAACATATACCGTTCCCAAAGATTCTTTTGATCTGTATGAAGGGGACTTTACATCACCGGGTGATAAGATTGCCGAATATCAAGGAGGATGGAAGCCGGGTCTTCTGGCACGCGGGTTATGGACTACCTTGAAAATTAGTTTTATATCAACCATTTTAGGGATTCTTCTGGGGATTATCGGAGGTGTGGCCAGAGTGTCAAATACCCCGGTCCTGAAATGGACCGCCATTACCTATGTGGAAATTATCCGTGGGTCACCGTTGCTGGTACAGATCATGATTGCCTATTTTGTCTTGGGGACTACGATTAATAAACTTCTCGCCATTAATGGATTCGGCATTATTGATGCGGAATGGTATGGTATTGCAGCGCTCTCTATTTTTACCGGAGCCTATGTGGTTGAGATAGTCCGTGCAGGCATCGGGGCGATTCATCCCGGCCAGGTGGAAGCCGCTCGATCCGGCGGCATGACCTATTTTCAATGCATGTACCATATTATCCTTCCCCAGGCCTTGAAAACCATCCTGCCGCCCCTGGCAGGCCAGTTTATCAATTTGATAAAAGATTCATCCCTTCTGGGCATGATTGCCATCAGGGAGTTGACCAAGGCAACCCGTGAAGGTATTACAACAAGTCTCCAGACATTTGAATTATGGATTCTGTGCGCCATACTTTATCTGGTCATGACCTTTACACTTTCCATGTGTGTACAATATCTGGAACGGAGGACTGCATCAAAATGATAGAAGTAAACAATATATATAAAACATTTTATGTCCCCCACGAGGTCAAAGCTCTTGTGGATGTCTCAAATAAAATTGAAGCCGGGGAAGTGGTGGTTGTGATAGGGCCGTCAGGCTCGGGAAAGAGTACTTTTTTAAGATGTCTGAATCGTCTGGAAACAGCAGAGCAAGGTCAGATCCTCGTGGATGGGGTGGATATTTTTGATCCAAAGACCAATATCAATAAAGTCCGGGCTGAGATGGGAATGGTATTCCAGTCCTTTAACCTGTTTCCCCATTTGTCCATCCTTGGAAATGTTACCATTACCCAGAAACTGGTCCGGAACAGGGGTAAGAAAGAGCGTGAAGAAAAGGCCATGGCCATTCTTGAAAAGGTGGGTATCGGGGATAAAGCCCGTGCATATCCGGCAAACCTTTCCGGCGGGCAGCAGCAGCGGGTTGCCATTGCAAGGGCTCTGGCAATGGATCCGAAAATTATGCTCTTTGACGAGCCCACATCTGCTCTTGATCCTGAAATGATCGGAGAGGTCTTAGATGTTATGAAAACCTTGGCAAAAGAAGGCATGACAATGGTTTGTGTTACCCATGAAATGGGATTTGCAAGGGAAGTGGCCGGCAGGGTCATTTTTATGGATGAAGGCAGGATTGTTGAAGAAGGAACCCCGGAACATTTCTTTGTTAACCCTGAACACGACCGGACAAAACTTTTCTTAAAGCAGATTTTGTAGCGTAAAAATATCATGGCACACTACACCATTCATCCTGTCGTCATGGGAACAAAAGTTTTTGATAAAAGTATGATGACCTATCAATACGGTCAGGGCGAGCAGTATACCATTCCGATCTATACATGGGTGGTAAAAGGCGGCGACAAACATATTCTCGTGGATACAGGGGAGATGAGCCCCATCCAGTCAAAGGACAGGGAAGATGCCATTGGCGGGAAAATTTATACTTTTGAACAGGGGCTTGGAAAACATGGTTTAACCCCATCGGATATTGATATCGTTATTCACACCCATCTTCATATGGATCATTGTGAAAATGATTATAAGTGTGGAAATGCCATATTTTATATCCATGAAAAAGAACTTGAATCCATTCATGACCCCCATCCTCTCGACTACCGCTATCTGGAAGATTATATTGACGATATTGAAGAAAACGGTCAGATCGAAATCATCAGGGAAGATTGCGAGATCCTGGATGGTATTCGTGTCAAACATACGCCGGTTCACACAAAAGGCGGGTTAACGGTTTATATAGAAACAAAAAAAGGTATTGCCGCGATCACAGGGTTTTGTGTGATAGATGAAAATTTTAACCCGCCGCCTGAAATTAAAGGCATGGAAATGGACGTCATTCCACCCGGAACCCATGTGGATGTTTACAGGGCCTATGATATTATGAATCAGGTTCAAAAAGAAGCCGATATTCTCATCCCCTTGCATGAACCAAGGTTTGCATCAATCGAATCAATCGGCTGATCACCGTCTTAATGGTTAAAAATTTGGAATAAATCCAAAAAACTTTCCTTAATTAAACTTTACAAAGTACCACAATGTATTACCCTTAAGGCATTGTATAGGATTTGGTATGTCCTAAAACAATTGCAACCAGGAGAAAATTTAAAAACAAGGAGAGATATATGAGGAAAGAAAAAATAATGGTGAGTGCTAAGGATCGCACCATGTGTGAAGCCACACAGCAGATGCTTGAAAAAGCCAGGAGAGATGGGGTTAAGCTGGATCTTGACCGCGGGTATGAAATGAAACCCTGTCCCATCGGTGTGGAATCTGCCTGTTGTAAACATTGTTATATGGGCCCCTGCCGGTTAAACCCGAAAGATCCCTATAAAAAAGTGGGGGTTTGCGGTGCAACCATTGATACGATCATGGCACGAAATTTCGGACGAAACGTGGCAACAGGGTCAGCTTCCCACAATGATCACGGAAGGCATATTCTTGAATTGTTCAGAGGAATTATTGACGGCAAGGTCAAGGACTTTACCATTGATGACACCATCAAGCTTGAAAGGGTGGCCAAATCCATTGGTATCGAAGTTGAGGGTAAAGAGGTTAAAGAACTTGCAAAAGAACTCTGTGATGAGCTTGAAAAAACATTTTTAAATGTTGAAGGGGAAATGCCGTTTACCAGACGGGCACCAAAAGCAACCCGGGAGATGTGGAGGAAAAATGGTGTCATGCCCAGAGGGGCCATGCTTGAAGTGATGGAACTGATGAGCCGGACCCATATCGGCTGTGATCAGGAATATAACAATTTAATGAAACAGATCGCCAGAACAGCCCTTGCTGATGGATGGGGCGGTTCCATGGTGGCGACAGAGCTTTCAGATATCATATTTGGAACCCCTTCCCCAATCCTTGCAGATGTGAATATGGGGGTGTTAAAAGAAGACCATGTAAATATTATTGTGCATGGCCATGAACCTGCCATGTTTGAAGGTATGCTGGCCGCCGTAAATGATCCGGTTTTCATAAAAAAAGCAAAAACCAAGGGTGCCAAGGGGATTAATCTTGTCGGCATGTGCTGTTCCGGTGCAGAAATGATGTCCCGTCACGGGGTTCCTCATGCCGGCAGTTTCGGATCAACAGAAGCCGTTATTGTTACCGGTGCTGTGGATGCCATGGTGGTTGATATTCAGTGCATTAAGCAGGGACTGGCAGAAGTGGCAAAATGTTATGATACTCATTTGATTACCACAAACCCAAGAGCTCATATTGAAGGGGCTACCCATATTGAATTTGATGAACATGATCCAAGGATTTGTACAGACGAGGTCCTTTCAAAGGCCATTGCCAGATATGCGACAAGGAAAATGCCCATAGAAATTCCAAAACAGATCCAGACCGGTGTTCACGGGTTTACCCATGAATATATTGAATACATGCTGGGCGGAACCTTCAGGGGCAGTTATTCTCCTTTGAATGAAAATATCATTAATGGAAGAATCCGCGGCGTAGCAGGTGTTGTGGGATGTACAAATCCAAAGGTGAAACAGGATTCCATTCACATTGAACTGGTTAAGGAATTGATTAAAAATGATGTTCTGGTGCTTCAAACCGGATGCTCACAAATATCCCTTGCCAAGGCAGGGTTTTTGGTTCCGGAAGCGGCTCACTTTGCAGGACCCGGTCTTGCCGAAGTATGTGAAACCGTCGGCATGCCGCCGGTTCTGGGCCTGGGATCCTGTGTGGATAACACAAGGATTCTCATTGCTGCATCAGCCATGGTAAAAGCCGGCGGTCTTGGAAACAGCATTGCAGATCTTCCCGTTGCCGGATGTGCGCCTGAATGGATGAGTGAAAAGGCCCTGGCCATTGGCCAGTATTTTGTGGCCTCAGGAGTATATACTGTTTTTGGCATTGGATTCCCATCCATCAAAGAGACAAAATTTCATCATCTTCTGTTTGACGGTCTTGAAAAACAGGGGTATGGAAAATGGGGGACGGCTAAAGATCCAATTGAAATCGCCAGGATGATGATCGCTCATATTGACAAGAAACGGAAACAGCTCGGTATTGACAAGGCAAGGGAAAGAACCCTTGTAGATATGTCAGGTCGACGCGAACTGGCATCTTAAATCTTTAACATCTTAAGCCCGGCGCGACTTGTGCCGGGCTCAGTCATACTTAAAAATCACTGCCATTTTCTGTGATATGAGAAAATTTTATTTTCAGTCATACTTAAAAAATCACTGCCATTTTCTGTGATATGAATAACACTTTCAATACCTGCGGCAAATTTATTTTTAAATATGAATTTTGGCTCAATCGCAAAGACCATCCCGGGTTTTAAAAGTGTTTTTTTACCCTTGGCAAGTATGGGATTTTCCACAAGTTCCAGCCCGATTCCATGGCCGATAAATTTTGATTTTAAGCCTGGCAGGCCTAAAAATTGATCGCCAAAGGAAAGCTTCTTTGCAATAGTAACAGCTGTTTCAAATATTTCATCCATAGGTACGCCCGGCCTCATCTTGTCTAAAAGCGCATACAGGATTTCTATGGAAGCCTTGGATGCGTCCTCTGCCCTGTCCGGCAGTTTTCCAATGACAAACATTCTGGATTCATCCATATGATAGCCGTCTATAACTGTACCAAAATCAATCAGGATGGGTTCGTTTTCTTTGATCAGCTTGGGGCCTGCGCCATAGGGATAGGCATTTGAGGTTCCGGTACCGCATAAGGGGGAATCCAGAGCACCCGGTATCCCGCCGTTTTTGCCGCTCATCAGGTGAAAGGGAAATCCTTCCAGGCGGTAATGCCGGGTTAAAAGTTTCCCGGAATGGCCCAAAGTCCTTGAATAAGCTTCAAACATGCCGCAAAATTCCATCTCTGAAATCCCGGGCGTAATGTTTTCTGCCATAAAATCAAAGGTCTGTTTTGAAACAAGGGCTGCCTTTTTCATCTGATCGATTTCCCATGGGGATTTTATCTGCCTGCAGGCTTCAATTACAGGAGATCCGTCAACAAACCGGGTGTTTTTAAAAAGATTCTTATAGAAATGAAAGTCTTTTACCGGCACTACGTCAAAAGCAAGGCCGCAGGTGCCTGGATGTTTTTTAAAGTGATGTTCAATTAATTTTGGAATATCCTTTATGGAGTCAATGGGCTCAATATTTTTAAGGGCAGTCTCTTGTTGAACCCGGGGCAGATACCGTTTTACGAATAAAATGGGATCATGATCCTTTTCAATATAGAGATAGCAATCCTGAGCAGTGCCTGAAAAATAATAGATGTCCGGTTTATGGGTTAAAAACAGGGCATCTATATGGTGTGCCGCCATTTGGTTTTGTGCCGTATTTATTCTGGCAATGATTTCTGTCTTGGGTGTCGGATCAAACGGGTATTGGGTCATTTCCATTAAAAGTTCTTTTAAAGATTCATCTTCAGTCTGATATGTTGAATCAAACGCCATCAAAGAAAAAATACATGAAATATCGTTGTTGTTCAACGAAAAAATAGGAAAAGCAAAATATCGGAATATCCAAGGAAAAGATGGCAAAAAAAATGAGCTTCCGTCATTCGTCGGTTGACGTGTCTCTTGACATTTTTAATAAATTTGAATACGAAATAAGAAAAATCATAAATGGAGGTTCATTATGCGTAATATGCTCATCGTCTGTCTGTTATTTTTTACTTCGACGGCAATTGCCGCTACAGATATAGTTGCCACCTATAAATATCAGGACGGCAGTATGGTAACGATCGTTACAAGGGACAGTCGGCATGTCAGGATGGATACATCTGCAACCAGTTATCTGCTGCTTCAGGAAGACAAGGTGTTCTCTGTTTCACAAGATGACAGCGGCCAGTGGATGGTGATGGATATGGGGCAGATGAAGACTGCTGGGTCCGGCGGGCTTACGAGCCTTTTCGGTGGTGGTGGAGAGACAAAGGCAGAAGAAGAGTATTCGGCAACGTATGAAAAAACAGGTCAAAAAGAGAAGATCTCCGGATATACAGGGGTGGTTTATAATATGGAACTACTGGAAGGCGACAACGTTGTTCGACGAGATGAAGTGGTGTTAAGCTCTCATTCTGATCTTAAAAAGGTTAATGAGGGATGGTCTGCCATGGCTGCAAAAATGGGTGAAAACATGGGCGAAGAAATGGCAAAGAGTCTTGAAAAAGCAACAAAGGAGGCCAAAGAAGCCGGATATGGTGGAATGCTAAGGTATGGTGACGAAATGAAGCTTTATAGCTTGAAAAAAATGTCTCTTGATGTTTCATACTACCAGGTGCCGCCAGGCGCACAATATGTTGAAATGGGCCAGATGCCCGATTTTGGTCAGCAGCCAAACTATGACCAGCAGCAGCAATCTGAACAACAGCAGCAGGTCTATGAGCAACAACAGCAGCAGCAGGAGCAGCAGAGTCAGGCAGGCCAGGTTCTTGAGCAGGATGCAAAAGATGTTGGTCAGGCTGCCAGACAGGAAACCAAAGATGCAACTGTTGATGAAGTCAAGGAGGGTGTCCGAAGTCTTTTTAAAAGCATTTTTGACTAGCTCTAAGAAAATATAAACACCATGCTCAGTGAGTTACAGGGATAAGGTTTCGTTCATTTTTGGAATGATAACAATTGTGTTTTTATGTTTTTTCTTTATTTTTTCTACAAAGGGTCTGATATCGATGGTTTTTGATATGGGAGGGAAAAAATCGTCATGGTGATGGGGAACAATAATTTTGGGGTTGAGATATTTTACATAGTTCAGGCCAATTTGACAAATATCTGAGGGTCCCTGAAATGGAAGCAGCAGGATATCAATGGGTTCCCCCCCCATTTTTTTGAGTTCTTCCGAAGATGATCCGGCACTGCCAAAAAACTGTATAATTTTATCTTCAATGTAAAAGCGCCAGCTTAAAACCTGGCCGCATGGAAACCGTTGAAAAAGAGGGAAATATTTAAACAAGGCAATATTTATTTTTAAAAGGGTAGAAACGACAAGTTTTTTGTCAAACCTAACATGTTCGCTGAAAAAGGCCTGGGCAGTATAATTTTGAAATTTAAAAATTTTTTTATCAGTAAGAACGGGTTTAATCTGTTGCGTGTTTACCTGATGATTTTTTAAGAAGTCTGCTGCAACGCTTGAGCAATAAATATCGGCGTTTGTCTGTAGCGCTATCTGGGGAACGTCCCGGATATGATCAAAATGGCCATGAGAGATAAAAATTTGAGATGCCTTTTGAATATCAGAAGGTGTTTTATCCTGTTTTGGACAGGATTTTCGGTTTCTGGACAGGTACGGATCAACAAGAAACACATGGTCTCCTGTTTTAAATTCAAATCCTGCCGTTCCAAGCCATTTGAGTTTCATACGTATTTTTTCCAGGGTTAAAAATGTATTATATAAAAATAGAATAAAAATAGGAATAAAAAATAGTAAAAAAGGCGATCGCCATAGACACACTTAAATAAAGGAGGGGAGCGGATAATAAAGAAATGTTCAAAATTCATAAAGACCATTGAAAATACCCATCAAAGTGATAGAATCTTTAATTTAGACGAAAATATTTAACCGGTTGTGAATAACGAAAGGGTATTTTGTGAAGTCCAAAGCCTTAGAGGTGAATTTATCCGACACAAAAGTTGATATTATTATTGACTCAAAATACCAGGTTTTCCTGGATATTGTTTCATCTTATGTCGGGATCAAAAACCGGATGACCATTTTTCTAAAAGAGCTGTCCCATCCCTATAAAAACTGGGAGTTTATCGTTAGCGAAGCCAGGCATTTTTCCCTTCAATGTTTTTATTTGTACAAGCCTCATCCAAAAGGGGATAAAGCTATGGCGCTTTTTATCGATATTTTTTTGGAGTCCTTTGAGGCAGATTCAAATTTAAAGGTGAAAACAAGTGCGGCTGATAATTTAATGCTGTTTTTACAGCATATTATCAAAGAATCTGAGCAGGAACTTGACCGGTTTCTTCCGGTGATTGAAAAAGCGGTCGTAAAAATTGAATCCTATGAAGGTAAAGACTTTTATTTTTTTGTCAGGTCCTATTACCAGCCGGATAAAATTGCAAAAAACCTGTTAGACAGCCTTAAGGGCGATGCAGCGATTTTTAAGCCGGTAAACCGGTTTCTGGTAAAATTTTATGAGTATTCATTTGATTATTGGCTGAAACAAAAGGATCCGATTTCCTGGATTGGCCGGAGCATTGATGTAAGTCATCTTGATGATAGGGTAAAGTGTATATTAAAAGAGGTATCCCATAACAACATATTGAAGTGGCGAAAAACGCTTGAGGGTATCATCCAAACGTTGAATCAAGACCCCAGAAGAGCAACCCAAAAATTGATACATCTTGTGGGGTACCAGGATTTTGTCACCAGAATTTGGGCAGCCCCTCAAAAAATAATGACCGGGACTGGCGATGACACAGGAGGCTTCCATCTTAAGCTGACCTTTCTTTTTTATATTATTCATATTCCGGGACTTTTTACTATTCATGTTCAGGCCCTGCGGGAGATTAACAGCACCCTTACTCACCTGATCGGTGATAAGGATTTTAAAAAAGATATCAACATCGTCAACCAGACATTTTCACTGCTCAAAGAGCATAAGGGGAAATACCCTGAAACCGTTCTGGACTGTATTCATAAAATAGGGGAAGCTGTTTACAAGACATCGAAAATAGTGCTTATCAACCATTTTATAGACATGGCGGTTGATCATGGGTTTCAATTTCCAATGATTGAAGGGACTGGGGAGGACTGGCAGATAAAGAGCAATTCCGCCCACGTGAAAAATATCCGGGTGTTTCTCGATCTGATCGGTCGACACCCCAAAAAGTCGAGAAGACTCTTCTCGGCATTGATCACATCGTTGTCCATCGGCGGCGTTTTTATCAAGGATACGGATCTGTTCTCAAGAGACATCACAAAATTTTTAAATTCAGACATTGCGCCGGTTTTTAACCTGGTAAAACAGCTTTCAAGGTTATTACCGGCTTTTTTTAACGAAATCGGTGCGGAAGGCCATCTTCGGGATATTTCCACCCGTTTGGATGAGGCCTGTCATAGAAAGGACCGGCTAATCCATTTTTTAAGAAAACAATGCCATATTGAAAGCTCGAGCAGGAGCGTGGATTTTATCCAGGAAGTGATTCTTTTCTGGAAGACCGGGAGCAAAAAAAACCTGGAGTCTTATGTTCCCCCATCAATTTATCAGGAAATTAAAGAATCAGGACCCTTTATTGACGGACCGAGAATTATTCTCAATCACCTTGAATCAAAGGACATGTCGCTTCCAAAGGACTATCTGATCTATACGGAAGAGGCGATTTCCAATTTGATTAATGAAGTTGATGAGGTGTCAGATCTTGATCGGTCAAGGGTGAAAATGATTTTTGGATTCTACAGGCTCTTAAACCAGAAATACCGAATCGATAACCTGGAATTTAAAAAATATTTATCTTCGTTCAATTCTGAAAATCTGCCGGATCCCCAAAAGCTTGTTTCTGCGCTTGAAGAGAAAAATCTGGAAAAAAAGATCCTGATTTTTCTTGTCTACATGAAAGAGCTAAAAAAAATAATTCTTTCGGACAGGAAATATGAAGCCAATGAGGCGATTTATTATAAACGCCATTTTGCTGTTGATATCCCCTCCATGTACGGCAGTTACAATGAGGCAAAATTTGATGCTCTGGGATTGACTTTGAGGGTTGAAAGCATTCTGAATGTGATGTTTGAAGAACTGATCAACGGCATTGATCTTCAAGTGATCACAAAGGCTACGTTTAAACGGATTTACAGAATTTTGAACCTGTTCAGAACCGCATTCGAACTGGATGGGATTGCATCCAATCAGCTGGATGTCCAGATGGATTTTTTGAAATTTTCCGTGGACATCAGAACCTGTTCATTTACCCAGTATCTGGATATTTTTAAAGGGTTTACAAAGGCTATTGCTGATATCGTCAATGATCATTTCAACAATATTCATTCCATTAATTTATTTCAGATAGAATCCAGACTGGGGAAGGATCAGATCCTTAAAAAATATTTACCCAATGGGTCCAAAAAGCAAAATTCAAAGCTGGATCAGCGGGTGGCCGAGATCTTTTTCATGGACCGTATTGCAACTTCCCTCGGGCTTCAGCAGATGGATGTGTTTTTGAACCGGATTTTACACACCCTGTTTCAACAATCTGAGAAGCTTTCGCAAATCCATTTAAGCCGGCTGTTAAATTATGATCCCAAATGCTCTGTCATTGAAGTCGGCAGTTCAGTTCCTATTGGCAATAATATTATATTCTTAGGGAATAAGGGATTAAACCTGATCAAATTAAAAAAATTAGGAATAGCAGTCCCAGAAGGATTTATTATTACCACAGAAGTCTTTAAATGTCGTGAAATCATCAACCAGTACAAGCCGGCAAACATCAATTTCAAGCAATATGTGGCAAAAATGGTGGGCAATCTTGAAAAGCACACCCAAAAAATTTTTGGAGATCCTAAAAATCCATTGCTGTTATCGGTCAGGAGCGGTTCTTCCATTTCACAGCCAGGGATGCTCAATTCATTTTTGAATGTGGGATTTAACGAAAAAATCGCGGCAAGCATCGCAAAAATAAGCCGCAATCCATGGTTTGCATGGGACAGCTATCGGCGGTTTATTCAAGGATACGGGATGGCCTTTGGGATCAAAAGAGATGAGTTTGATCATATTATTTATTCAAAAAAACAAGCCTATGGTATTGAGCTTAAGCGTTATTTTTCCGGTGCCCAGATGAAATCCGTTGCCCTTGCCTATAAACAATTGTTACTTGATTCCGGGGTTGAACTGATTGAGTCTCCCATTGATCAGTTGTTTCTGGTTATTGACCAGGTTTTTTCCTCCTGGGAATTCAAAAGGGGGAAGGATTATAGACGGATAATGGGGATATCCGATGACTGGGGCACTGCTGTAACGGTTCAGTCCATGGTGTTTGGAAACCTGTCCAGGCAGTCAGGATCAGGTGTCGTGTTCAGCCACAGCCCCAGGCTTCCAGGAGATACGATACGGCTTTGGGGAGATTTTACCATTGGCAATCAGGGAGAAGATGTTGTATCAGGGCTTGTCAAAACCCTTCCCATTTCAGAAGTTCAAAGGGAGCTGGAAGAACGGGATTCAAAGATAAGTCTTGAAGAAAGTTTTCCTCACATATATTCGCAATTGAAAAAAGTAGTGCATCGCCTGGTTTATGATGAGGGCTGGAACCCCCAGGAAATCGAGTTTACCTTTGAAGGTGAAACCAAAGAAGATCTTTTTATCCTTCAGGCAAGGGAAATGTCCTTAAGGGACAGAAAGAAGATTGTGGATTTTGATGCAAAGCCGGAAACCCTTGAAAAGGCGTATCTTGCTCAGGGGATCGGCGTCAGTGGTGGCGCCATGAGTGGCAGAATCGTTTTTACCCTGGAAGAAATTGATGCATTCCGGGAGAGTGATCCGGATACCCGGTTGATTTTATTAAGGAACGATACCGTACCGGATGATATCCTGGAAATTGATGCGGCTGACGGGATTTTGACTGCCAGGGGGGGGCTTACCTCACATGCAGCCGTGGTGACATATAATCTTGGCAAAACCTGTGTGGTCGGGTGCGAAAATCTTGTTTGCAATGAACAGGAAAAAGAGTGTATGCTCAATGGCGTTAAAATGGTCACAGGTGATTATATCAGTATTAACGGTCAAAAAGGATCAGTGTATAAAGGTGCAATTAAAGCCAATTAAATAAAAGATAGTGAAAAGAGGAAATATATGAGCACAAACGGTTCTAGAACGCTTGGAATTAATGGACTTGGAAGAATAGGAAAGCTGTCGCTGTGGCATCATGCCGGCAGAAAGTACTTTGATACGATTGTGATCAATGTGGGCCGCGAGGTGGGCAAATCTTTTCAAGACATTCTTCATTATATTGAAAGAGATTCAAGCTATGGGCGACTGGATTCGTTTCTTCACGGGTACCGGGCAAAGCCGGTTATCACCGATGTAGATGAAGCCGGCGCATCCTTGAATATCAATGGTGTAAAAGTAAAGATATTACAAAATTACAGAAACCCAAAAGATATTGAATGGGCTGAAAATAACGCCAACATTGTAATGGATACAACCGGCCGGTTTTTAGATCCTTCCCTTGGAGCAGATGCACCCAAAGGTTCTATTCGGGGGCATATTGAAGCGGGTGCTCAAAAGGTGATTGCCTCCGCCCCTTTTAAACTCAAAGAGGGTGTGGCAATGCCGGAAGATGCCGTGACAACCGTCATGGGGATTAATGATGGAGAGTATGACCCGCTAAAGCATGTCATTATTTCCAATGCATCCTGCACCACCACCTGCCTGTCCCATATGATCAAGCCGTTAATCGATTATTTCGGTATTGAGAGAATCCTTTCCGCGTCCATGGCAACCGTGCATGCTGCCACAGGATCACAACAGGTGCTGGACCGGTTGCCCAAAAAAGGTGCCGGGGATCTGAGAAAAAACAGGTCTATCATGAATAATATTATTCTGACCACAACCGGGGCGGCAAAAGCACTACAGCTGGTAATCCCGGAAATGTCGACCATTGGATTTATTGCAGAATCCGTTAGAATCCCGACAGCCACCGGCTCTTTGATTATTCTAGTGATGAATTTTCAGGAAGAACTGAATACAAAGCCGATTCGAAGGGACATGATCAACTCGATTTATGAAACTGCAGTAACCGTCAATACAAACGGATACCTGATGTACACGGATAAACAGAATGTCTCCTCTGATATTATCGGAACACCAAGGGCTGCCGCTGTTATTGAAGGCCATGAAACCCATACGCGTACTGCGGCCATTAATATTAACCTTGAGCATGTGCGCGGGATAGACAAAAATATACTGGACACGATCAAGGATCAGGTTACCAGTATCCAGGTTACCCAGGCGGTGATTTACGGATGGTATGATAATGAAATGGCAAGCTATGTCAATATTCTGGGTGACAGGACCGTATCCATTGCAGAAGCGATGCATTAGAGTATCACGCACGCATTTCTTTTTTATTATCCTGACGGGCGTCTTGTTTTTTTTAACACCTTTGGGAGTTGCAGGAGAAAAGACAGTGCCGTTTTTTGTTGGTGAAGAAATTCAATATACGGTCAGCTGGGAAATGATCGAGGCTGGAAAAGTAAATTTCAAGGTCCTTCCGTTTACCACTATCAATGGGGAAAAAGCATATCATTTTTTACTTGATGTAAAGTCAAATCGATATATCGATATGTTTTACAAAATCAGGGACCGGCTGGAAGGATTTACAGATTTAGAGTTCACCCGGTCTCTTTTATGCAAGAAGACACAATCGGGTAAAGACAAAAGACAGGTGATTGTTCACTTTGACTGGGAAAAGAAAACAGCCGCCTATTCCAATTTTGGTGAAAAAAGAGATCCGATCAAGATTCCTTTGAACACATTTGGCCCGGTTTCAGCCTTTTATAAGATGCGAGCCTTAGATTTTAAAGCCGATCAGAACCTGTCCTTCCCGGTGACCGATGGAAAAAAACAGTTCATGCAAAAAGCCAGGGTGATGAATAAAGAAAAAATCACCTTGCCCTCGGGAACCTGGGATACGTATGTGCTGGTTCTCCAGGTCAATCATTTTTCAGGCGTGTTTGAAAAGAGTGAAAAGCCCACGGTAAAACTCTGGGTCACGGCAGATGAAAAGCAGATCCCCGTAAGAATAAAGGTAAAAGTATTTATCGGAAGTGTTATCTTTGATCTTGTTTCAGTGAACTGACTCTTTTATTCCTCCGACCATTACTATCCTAAATTTCAAGCTTCGTCCAACACGTCCCGTATTTTTTGGGCAAGATCCTTCATCACAATCGGCTTTAATATAAACCCCTTAATACCCAGGGATGCTGCCTTTTCCTCAGACATGATTTCACTGAACCCGGTACAAAGCAATATAGGAATATCGGAACGTATTTTGATCAATTCAACCGATAGTTTATCGCCGGGCATATTCGGCATTGCCATGTCAGTGATAACCATGTCAAATGTATCGGGATTAGCCCGGAACGCTTCAAGCGCTTCTATACTGCTGGTACGTGAAGTAACCTGATATCCCAAACGCTCTAATATCTGTTTCTCCATTGCAATGATGGCTTCTTCATCATCCACCAGTAAAATTCGTTCTGTTCCACCCTGGACGGGTTCTTCAGTCTGAATACTCTGTTTTTCAAAAGAACTTTTTTCTATCGGGAAATAGGTTTTAAATTCTGTTCCTTTACCAGGCTCGCTGTATACATGAATACTGCCATTCATGCTTTTAACAATGCCGTGTACCACTGAAAGTCCCATCCCTGTACCCTTGCCTACTTCTTTGGTAGTAAAGAATGGGTCAAAGATTTTTTCTATTATATTTTTATTCATGCCGGTGCCGGTATCTGATACAGATAGACAGGCATAGTCTCCAGGTTCCAGATCAGGAATTATTACATCATCTTCTCCTAATTGGATTTCCTTGAGGCTTACTTTCAGTTCCCCTCCGGTCTCCTCCATGGCATGATAGGCATTGGTTGCAAGATTCATTACAATCTGATGAATTTGTGTGGGATCAGCCTTGATCGCACCACAATCCGCCCTGATATCCTGTATGATGTCAATGGTGGTGGGAATGGTGGACCTGATCAGTTTTAATACTTCCTTGATAATAGGCTGCATCTTCATCAGGAGTAACTCGGTAGTATCCTGGCGAGCAAATGTGAGGATCTGTTTTACCAGGTCCTTGGCTCTCAAGGCACTGGTATAAATTCCATTCAACCCATCTCGGATTGGGCTGTCTTCAGGAATGTCCGCTAATAACATATCTGCATAGCCTAAAATCGGGAAAAGAATATTATTGAAATCGTGTGCAATCCCGCCTGCAAGGGTGCCGATGGCTTCCATTTTCTGGACTTGTATTACTTGTTCCTGAAGTTTCTTGATTTTTTCTTCGGATAAAACGGTTTCAGTTACATCTCTCCCGATACCGCTGATGTAAGGGTCACCTCCATCCGGCTTGACCAAGAAACTTTTATATTCAATATAAATTTTTTCCTTGTTTTTCTTAAAATAGCAGGCAACTCCCTCATGATGCCCTTGTTTCTTGACCACTTCCAGGTACCGGCTGTTAAAACCAGATTCAAATTCCGGTTCCATGAAATCAGTTGCCCTATGGCCTAGAAATTCATCCGCCTTATAGCCAAAGAGTCTTTGCATGGCCGGATTTGCTGAAGTAAAATGTCCTTCCATATCTTGTGTGTAGATGAGATCGGTTATAGAGTTAAAAAGGTCACGGAATTGTTTTTCTGATTTTTTCAGTGCTGTTTCCGTCTGTTTGCGTTCGGTGATATCCAGTAAAGAAGCCACGCTTTTCTTTGTTCCCGGAATCATATCGACTGTAAGAAGGATATGCTTTATATGGTTATTTTTGTCGATGAACCTGAATTCATAATTTTTGGGGGAGGCATCCCCGTTCACTCTCCTTATCCTGTGCCGTTCCTTCATTCTTTCGAGGTCTTCCGGAACAACGAATTCAATCCATTTTTTTTGCCCTTCAATTTCTTCATGAGAGTATCCTGACAAGTCAACGAATTGATCATTGACCAAAGATATAATCATATTTTCTTCCAGTATACTGGTAGCCGTTCCGGTGTTCTTAAAAATAATTCTATATTCTTCTTCGCTCTTCCGTAACGCCTTCTCTGCCTGCATCCTTTCGTTAATTTCTAACTCTAAGTCCTTATGTGCTGTCTTAATCTTTTGATTTAATTTTATACGAGCGGCGAGAAGACAGGCCAGAGCCACAAGAGTGGCAAGAACGATCAATATCAAGATCCAATATTTTTTAAAAACATTTGTCAGCGTTATTTTACCAAAGTCCTTATAAGGGCCGACTTTCAATTTTTTCAGGCAGTCATGAACGGGCTGGTAATTCAGTGGAATTGTCCATCCGCCGCATCTTGCAGCTTGTGCGGCTACAGAATCCCGGGGCATATTTATCAATGCAGTACTGACCTTTTCAGCCAATTCATTGGCAGTGTGTTTAAGCTTGGAAATCGGCCATTCCGGATACTCCCGCGTGGAATGCAGAAAAGGCAAGTGCACATTTCCCCCGCCATGTTCGTGAATAACATAAAAGTCATCCTTACGAATCTTTCCCTCTGCGTTCATCCGCTCAAGCGTGTCTGTCCGCACTGTTCCGGCATCGACTTTTCCATCTCGAACAGCATAAACAACGGCATCATGGGTTCCGCCAAAACTAAAGGACGCACAGTCTTTAAACGGATCGATTCCGGCATCTTTTAACTCCCGCCAAGCCATTCTCCAGCCGCCAAAGGAGGTCTCTTCGACTGCCATAAAGGTTTTGCCTTTCAAATCACGGTATTGACGGATATCGGTGCGCTGTTTTTTACAGAAAACAACACCTCCGTATGTTGTGCTTATTTTACCAGACACTTTGTTTTTTAACGTAGCAATGCGGCTGATCCCGTAATAATTTTCTAACTCAACATAAAATGACGGGTTAGTCAGGATGAAATCAACTTCAGATTTCTCAACCACTGAATATATCTGGTCAAAATCGATGGGCACGATTTTAAATGTTTTTCCAGAAATCTTGTCGTTTAGATATTCAGCCGTCAAAGACCATTTTTCCATGCAGCGCTCAGGCCCTCTTTTCGCCAATATGCCTATTTTTATTACCGAGTCTTCAGCAAATGTGATACGAGCTATAGCACCAGTCACCAGGAAGATGGCCATGAAAGAAAAAAGAATTTTTTTGCTTTTTAACAGGATGAAGTTTTTCATAATTTTATCCAATAAAAACTTATGCGCTGATCACGCTTGAATTAATAAAAAGTACCGTATCGTATATTATGATACAAAGCAATCGGGTTTTCCGAAATAAAATTCAATTTGAAAAAGCATACCCCGGCCGGGGTAAAGCAAAAGTACTATTTAAAAAGTTGTATTGTTTACGGACAATCTAACTGGTTGAAGCTCCTTTAGCGTTCGTTTGAGCCTGGCCTGACCCTAAAAAAAACGTCCTGGTTTTGCCGTAACCACTTGCGAGCATCAGCTTTGCATTTTCAATCAAAGCATATAATGTCGGAACAACAATCAGGGTCAGAATCGTGGCGATCATGAGTCCGAAAATAACAACAATTGCCATTGATCTCCACCATTGGGTGGATTCACTGGCGGTCGAAAGTGCCATAACATGGAAATCATAACTGATACCGGTGACCATGGGCAAAAGCCCCAGAATGGTTGTAACGGCCGTTAAAATTACCGGCCTCAAGCGGGTGGCACCGGCAGAAATAACAGCGTCACGAATGCTCATGCCATTATTTCTAAGCTTATTGGTATAATCAATGAGAATAATGGCATTATTGACCACAACACCGGCAAGAGAGATAATGCCGACTCCAGTCATAACGATGCCAAAAGGTGAGTTAATCACTGCAAGTCCCCAGAAGGCGCCCCCTAAAGACAAGATGACAGAGGTGAGGATGATAATCGGTTGAATAATGGAGTTGAACAAGGTCACCAGGATCAGAAAGATTAAAAACAGGGCGATCAAAAATGCTTTTGACAAAAAGTCTTCCGATTCTTTCTGACTTTCATCCTCACCCGTAAATTTATACTTATAGCCGGGCGGCAGCTCAAACTCCTTAAGCAGTGACTGGGCCTGCGTCCTGGCAACAGTTCCGGTGGTTTTGGATTCATTTACATTGGCCTTGACCGTGACAACGCGTTCATGGTTTTTTCGAACAATATCCCCAATGGTTCCTGTATATTCGATACGGGCCAGGGTAGTGAGCGGAACAATTACTCCTGCGGGCGTGGGAATCATGAGTTTATGAAGGACGTCTGCCACCTTTCTTTCGGATTCAGCAAGCTTTACCACGATGTCATAGTCTTCATCGCCTTCATAATAGGTTGAGATATCAAGTCCGTTATAGGCTGTTTTCAATGCATTGCCTATGGCACTGGTGGTCAGGCCGAAAAGAGCGGTTTTCTGACGGTCAATTTTAACCTGCACACTTGGCAGGCCCCCCTGGTAATCATCCCGGACGTCCTTTACATGGGGAATGTTCTCAACCACTTTTGTCATTTTTTCAGCGATTTTGCTTAAAATTTCAAAATTATCCCCTGAAATCTCTATGTTAATGGGAGGGCCTGTGGGGGGGCCTTCGGACTGCTCATCCACAGTGATCTTTACACCGGCAATATGTTTAACCCGGCTTCTTAATTCCTCCAGATCATCTTTGCTCGGGGATTTTCTGTCTTCAAAATCAATAAACTGGATACCGATATGGTTGGGAAGGTTGGAGTCAAAAATAGATCCGCCCGAAGTTTGTACTACTCTGGTATAGATATGTTCGATATTATTGATATTGCCGGGGGCCATAAATTTTGTGCCATCGGCATTTTCATGTTCCTGAAATCTTAAAGCATCACTATAATCAAGTCCTTGATTTCCCGTTATTGCTATTTCAACATTTTTAATGGTCCTGTCAATGAAGTCAAGGTCAGCCCCTTCGGGCGCATCAATGTTAATATAGGCTGATTTCGGGTCAATGGGCGGGAAAAATTCAATGGGTTTTTCAACACCGATTTTTAAAAACCATATCTGGAAAAGAATAATTAATACGGCAAAAGATCCGACGATCACGGTGATATTGTGGTCCAGTGCTTTGTTCAGAAGTTTTGAATAAAGTGTTAATAGAGGGCCTTTTATTTCAATGGGTTTTTCTCCCTGGGCCTTGATTTCAGCGGCAGTAAGTGTTTCCCTGTTGATTTTTGTTTTTACTTTCATGAAAAAAGCACACAAGGCGGGGTTAATCACAAGTGCCACAAAAAGGGATGAAGCCAGCGTAACAATGAGTGTGATGGGAAGATACTTCATGAACTCGCCCATCATACCCGGCCAGAAAATCATCGGAAAAAAGGCTGCGATCGTTGTAAGAGTTGAGCCGATCACCGGCCAGGCCACCTCACCTGTGGCTTTCATGGCAGCTTCCACTCTTGGAATTCCCTGCTGCATATAGCGGTAAATATTTTCAATGATAACAATAGCATTATCCACAAGCATCCCTAGAGCCAGGGTTAATGAGAACAGAACAATCATGTTCAGAGTATACCCCATGGCGTGGAGTATAGTAAAAGACAGAAACATGGAAAAGGGTATGGCAAGACCGACCAGCAATGCATTTCTAAACCCCAGGACAACAAATAGAATTATCACCACAAGGATAAGCCCTGAAAGAATATTATTTTCAAGATCGGCGATCATAAGCCGGATATCGTTTGATTGATCCATCAGCTTGGTAATTATGGTGTTTTTCGGAAATGTCTTTTCGGCTTCCATGACAATGGTATCGATTTTATCGGAAATAAAAATAATATTTTCGCCGACCCTTTTTTTCACCGATATATTTACAGAGTCAACACCATCCAAACGGGAACGGGATGTCTCTTCCTTAATGCCGTCTACAACGGTGGCTACATCCTTCAGATAAATGGGGTTGCCGTTATGGGCGGCAACAACAAGGGAGAGTATTTCCTCGGGTGTTTCAAATTCTCCGGGGACCTTAAGTTGATATCTGCCGTCACCCAGGGTTATGGCACCCCCGGAAGTATTCTGGTTTTCGCTGACAACAGTCTGCTCCAGAGATGTAATGGGAATCCTGTAATACGCCAGCTTATCCGGGTCGACTTCTATTCTGATTTCCCTTTCCTGGCCTCCGGTCACCTCAGCTTCCAGAACTCCCGGCACGGCCTCTATATCATCCTTGAGATCATCAGCGATTTCCTTGAGCCTTCTCGGACCGCATGTCCCTGCCAAAGAGTAAATAACAATAGGCATTTCCGAGATATTGACTTCAAATATTAAAGGATCATTTTCAAGGTCAGACGGCAGATCATTTTTTGCCTCATCCACTTTGTCTTTAACTTTGGTTAAAACTTCATTAATGTCTGTACCGGGTAAAAACTCGATATTGATCTGGGATAAGCCCTGGGAGCTGACGGAACTGATATTTTTTACTTTATCCAGCCCTTTGAGTTTTTTTTCAATTTTTATGGTGATACTGGTTTCAATATCATCTGCAGATACCCCGCGATAGTCGGTCTGTACGAACACATAGGGAACGGTGATATCCGGAGAGCTCTCCCTGGGCAGAGCTTTATATGAATAAATACCAATTCCTAAGATAATCAGGGCCAGTACCAGAACGCTGGTTCTGTTTTTTATGGCTGTGTTGGAGATTATCATTGGGAGATTTCTTTCATATCCCGGATGGTTTTTACCACATTGACCTGTTCTCCATCTTCAATAATGCGATGGCCGACAACCACAATTTTTTCACCCGGCTCAAGCCCTTCGGAAATCTGAGTTTTCCAGCCATCCAGAAATCCAGTGTTTACGGGTCTGAACCGGACAATGCCCTCGTTTTCAACATAAACGCCGACCTCTTTATTGAGGGTTACAAGGGAATACATGGGGACTGCAAGCCCTTGGGGGTCTTGGCTTTTGATTATTTTTACCCTTGCAAACATGCCCGGAAGGATTCCGCCGTCCCTATTATCCACCTTGATTTCAAGGTTATACAAACGGGCCATGGAGCTGGTTGTTTTGTATAGATAATGGTATTCACCTGTATAGGGTTTTCCATCCAGGGCATCAATGGTCATATCAAAGGATTTAAGCTTTCGAACGGCAGCAACATCGGATTCCGGAATACCTACTTCTATTTTCAGCTTATCGATTTGAAGGATCTGGACAACCGGATCACCGGAATTTAGAAATTTGCCGTTTTCAATATAAACGCGATCAGCAATGCCTCGCATGGGGGAGCGGATGGTGCATCGACTTAGGTTGAGTTTGGCATTTTCAAGAGCAGCCCTGCTTGTTTTTACCCGGGCAACGGCATCATCCAGTTGGGACTGAGTAACAAAGTCCTTTTTTACAAGCTTTTTTAACCGTTTTTCAGTTGACAGTGCCATTTCATGGGAGGCAAGGGCAGAGTCATAGGAATTTTGATAATCGTTCTTATCAATGACAGCCAGAATATCACCTATATTTACACGCCGGCCTTCGGTTATTTTTTTGGTGATGACTTTTCCTGTGATTTCAGAGACCACTTTCAGGGATATCCATGGTTTGGCAACACCGGGAAGGCTTATTCTTTCCCTGATCATGGCAGGGATAAGTTCCATGGTAATCACATTGGTTAATGCTTTTGTGGCAGTTTTTTCTTTGGATTGTTTTTCAGCAAGAGCTATTTTTTTTGTTGAGATTTTTTTGCCTAAAGGCAGCATAATCAATCCAATTATCAGCGTAACTGCGATAAAGGGTATACTTTTCCAGATAAGCCTTCTGGTTTTCGTGCCAAATGTTTCAGTGGGATCGGATTTGGTTTTCATAAACACGCCTTTCTATGTCTAAAAAAAATGATTAGGCAAAAA
Source organism: Desulfobacula sp. (assembly GCF_014237455.1). Classification (GTDB taxonomy): domain Bacteria; phylum Desulfobacterota; class Desulfobacteria; order Desulfobacterales; family Desulfobacteraceae; genus Desulfobacula. The sequence goes on from NZ_JABZFL010000113.1 coordinate 25,473, forward strand.
TACAACCATTTTATTTGATTTCAAGGGGGAGGGATAAATTCCTTTTCAGAATTCGATGCTGTAGGCTGTCCGGCTGTTACCAGTCAATGGGGAAATAATCCTTTAAAAATTTACCACACCAGTGTTTTTTTGTCAGGATGCCGTGGAAAAACGGGTCGCAGATCCTTGCGGCCCCGTCCACAATATCAAGCGGTGGCTGGAAATCATGGCGGTCCTGTTTGAGCGTGGCCAGGATGGCAGGATCTTCATCCGTGACCCAGCCTGTGTCCACGGCATTCATGAAAATTCCGTATTTGGCCAGATCACTGGCCGCGGTATGGGTGAGCATGTTCAGGGAGGCCTTGGCCATATTGGTATGGGGGTGGCGGCTGCCTTTTTTAAATCTCAGAAACTTGCCTTCCATGGCCGAGACATTGACAATATGTTTTTGTCCTGTGTAATTTTGTTTCATCAACTCTGCCAGCCGGTTGCACAAGACAAAAGGGGCCACGGAATTGACCAGCTGGATCTCCAGCATTTCAGAGGTCTGGATCTCCCCCAGCCGCAGCCGCCAGGAATTGGTTTTCCGAAGATCCATCTGCTGGAGGTCGGCATCCAGTTTTTCTGCGGGAAAGACCTCGGGCACATCCAGGGAATGGTCATAGGAATAGGGAATCTGGGACAGATGGGCGGACATGCGCAATCCCACACCCGGGGCTGTGCCGTTCCAGGTCACGGGCAAGGCCTTTTCTTTGCCCACATTTTCTGTCTGCCCGTATCCCATCTGGGAGATGCAGGTCTGGTACTGCCCCAGAAGCGACTGGGCATTCATAGGTAACTCTACCACTTTCTTTGTCTCATTCTCCATGAGATGGGCATAGAATCCGGGCGGACGCCGAACGGTCTGAGCCGCATTGTTAATGAGAATATCCAGGCGCTGGTAGGTCTGTCTGATATAATCGCAAAAAAGCTCCACACTGGGGGTGTGGCGAAGATCAAGCCCGTAGATCTGGAGCCTGTGGCCCCAGTCGGGAAAATCGGGTTCCTTTGAAAATCGTAAGGCTGAGTCCTTGGGAAAGCGGGTGGTGGCAATCACTCTTGCTCCGGCCTTAAGCATCATCAAGGTGGCCTGGTATCCGATCTTGAGCCGTGAGCCTGTGATCAATGCCACCTGTCCTTTTAAGGAGGCGGTCTGGAAGCGTTTCTGATAATTAAATTCTGCGCATTCCGGGCACATGGTGTCATAAAAATGATGGAGCTGTATAAATTCGGCTTTGCACACATAGCAGTTACGCGGTGTTTCCAGCATCTGCGCATCATCTTTTTTGCTGGTTTTTCTGCCATTAAATGAAATCTGCCGGGGAGCGGTAAAGACATCGGTTCCTCTGGCCCTGCGGATACCTGTGGCTGCCCTCAAGCGGCGTTCTTTTTTCACAATGGCCCGGCGTTTTTGCTGCTTTCTGTCCTTGTTCCGTTTTTTAATTTCCTCTTTGTCTGGCCGGGATATTTTTCCGGCCGCAGTGATCAGAGCAATCCGTTCGGGTTCCGGCAAGACCGCCAGAAGTTCAGATCGGTCCGCAATCTTTTCCAGAAGGGGAATACAACTGCGTATGGCCGTCAGGTCGTCGTATTTGTCGCCAGTCTTTGTATCTGTACCAATGCTGCTCACCTTATTTTATATCCTTGTTCCTGTATTAAAAATAACCTGATCCATCCCAGCAATGCGTGCAAAGTCTGTTTTTTGGAAGACCGATGGCCTCGATCAGATGCTCCAGTTTCTGGTATCGGATGCTGGTAAGCATTAACCGATCTATGATTCTGCCGAGCATGGCCGAGTGTTTTTCCGATCCATCCATGGCATAGTCTGTCAGATCCGTATCTTCGGTTCCTTCAATTTCGTAAATGGCCTTCCGACCGGCCAGGTCTAAAGTTGACTGGGAGGTTGAAAAATTTAAGAATTCACAGGGATAGATGAGGCATGGGCAGGCAATTCTCATATGAACTTCTTTTGCACCGTATTCATATAAAATTTGGGTATTGTCCTTTAGCTGGGTTCCTCTTACGACTGAATCGTCGCAGAATAAGATACGCTTTCCCTGGATAATTTCTTTGACAGGAAGCAGTTTCATCCGGGCCACAAGATCCCTCATTCCCTGGTTCTGGGGCATGAAGCTTCTAGGCCAGGTGGGTGTATATTTCACATAGGGCCTCATGTAGGGGAGATGGCTTTCGTTGGCAAATCCTATGGCATGTCCAATACCGGAGTCAGGGATACCCGCCACGAAATCCGCCTTTTCTGTTTCCCTTTTTGCGAGAGCTGCCCCACAGTTATACCGGACCTGTTCCGTATTGATCCCTTCATAGGACGATACCGGATATCCATAGTACACCCATAAAAATGAGCAGATCTGCATGGCTTCACCCGGCGGCTGAACTTGTTCAAACCCCTCGGGTGTTATCAGGATGATTTCATTGGGGCCGATATAGTGTTCGACCTCAAAACCGAGATTTGAAAACGCACTGGATTCGGAGCTTACTGCATAGGCGTTCTCACGTTTTCCTATCACAATAGGGGTTCTTCCCAACCGATCTCTGGCAGCATAGATCCCGGAATCCGTTAAAACCAGCATAGAGCAGGACCCTTTGATTTTTGTCTGGGCGTTTAAAATTCCTTCCGCAAAAGATCCTTTCTGACCGATCAGAATAGCCACAAGCTCTGTAGGGTTGATCTCACCCTGGCTTGTTTCGGCAAAGTGAATATTTTGTGAAAATGCTTCCTGGGCCAGTTCATCAAGATTTGAAATTTTACCGACAGTGACGACAGCAAATTTTCCAAGGTGGGAATGAATAATAATCGGTTGGGAATCTGTATCACTAATAATTCCTATCCCCATATTGCCGGCCAGGTTGTCAATATCCGGCTCAAATTTTGATCTGAAATATGCATTTTCAAGGTTATGAATTGATCGATAAAAGTCTGTTTTATCCACACTAGCCAGGCCACCGCGTTTGGTTCCCAGATGTGACAGATAGTCTGTTCCATAAAAAAGTTCTTTATTACATGCTTTTTTAGAAGCGCAACCGAAAAAACCGCCCATAACGTCTCTCTTCCATATTTAAAAGTTTATCATCTTCCGTTTCCATATCAATACGATCAATTAATAATTATTATTTAGGAAGTCAAACAAATAAAAAGACTTTTAGGCAGGGAATTTTTTTTTCAGTCGCAGGATAAGTTCTTTTTCCAGGTGTTGAATGATAATTTTTAATGTACGGCTTTCCTGAACAGGACCCGAATTATTCCATCCCATTTTCATTGCCCTGTTTTTTATTTTTCTGAACTGGGTCAGTGACTCGGCAATAGTTTTCCAGGCAAAGAGTTTTTGCAGGATATGACGTTCTTCCGAGGTTAAGTCTTTTGCCGTATCTATTATTTTACCACTATCTATTGTTATGATCATTTTAAGTGTTTCCTTGGTACATGAAAAATCCTTTCAGAACGATTTACAGGTTGAACTCTTCAGCCCAGGCTGAAAATCTTTGTGCATGATCTTTGTTTATTTTTTCAAGTTCTTCAATGATTTGAATTGTGGTTATTTTTTTGTCGGCATGTTTTGGATTTTTAGAGTGATATTTGTCTGCAATACAGATAATTTTTTCTTCAATACTGATGGGGACCATATCCCTTTGGGGCAGCGGAAGGCTGCTTGATATGATGTTTTCTTTTGTGATTCCCGCACCTGTATGCCGTTCACAGACAAGGCCATATTCAGGGGGCAGCCCCTGTTCATCCAGAAGCATTCGCCCGAGGTATCCGTGACAGATATAAGGCGCTTCACCGTTACAGCCAATAGAGTCTGCCCGGGTCAGACAGATGCCGATATCATGCAGCATGGCAGCCTTTTTAATAAATTCAAGATCCGGGTTCAGATGAATCAGATTGCGGGCAATTTCAAGACTTTTTTCAGTGATGATCCGGCTGTGGTCAACAAGAACCTGGTGAGGCTTTGTACCGGGAGTATAAAATTTTTCAATGATGAAGAGTGGATCCATTTTTTTATGAGAGTAAAACACCTTCAATAAAGGGGTCCAGGTCGCCATTCAGAACCCTGTCCACATCCCCCACTTCAAAATCCGTTCGATGGTCTTTAACCATCCTGTAGGGGTGAAGAACATAGGATCTGATCTGGCTTCCCCAGGCAATATCATCTTTACCATCGTGAAGAGTTTTCATTTTTTTATCCTGTTTTTCCTTTTCAATCTGGTAAAGCCTTGATTTTAAAACTTTAAATGCGATCTCTTTGTTGCGGTGCTGAGAGGATTCCTGCTGGCACTGAGCCACCACTCCAGTGGGAAGATGGGTGATTCTGACCGCACTGCTGGTTTTGTTCACATGCTGTCCACCGGCACCACTGGCCCGGTACACATCAATTCTCAGATCTGATTCATCAATGTCGATTTTAATTTCATCTTTTATTTCAGGATAGACAAATACGGATGCAAATGATGTATGGCGTTTTCCGCTTGCATTATAGGGGGATATCCTGACGAGGCGGTGAACCCCGGATTCAACTTTCATAAATCCGTAACAGTTTTCCCCGGAAACGCGAAGGGTTGCCCCTTTAATACCGGCCTCATCCCCTGGCTGAAAATCAATAATTTGACATTTATATCCTTTTTTATCAATCCATCGGGTGTACATGCGAAACAGCATTTCAGCCCAATCCTGGGAATCTGTTCCACCGGCACCGGCATTGATGGAAACAAGAGCATCTCTTGCATCGTCTTCACCGTCAAGAGTGATCTGAATAGAGAACTTTTTAATTTTTCTCTCAAGTGCAGATAAAAGAGCAGCCACTTCCTTTTCACTTTCTTTATCCGATTCTTCATGGGAAAGTTCCAGAAGGACATCTGCATCTTCAAGGTCTTTATAAATATTTTCCCAGGTTTCCAGAAGATTTGAAAGAGACGTTCTTTCTTTTAAAAGACCGGTGGCTTTGTCTGAATCGTTCCAGAAGTCTTTTTGGGAAACAATATGTTCAAGTTCGCGGAGGCGCTTTACTTTTACAGGGAGGTCAAAGATACTCCTTGAGTTTGTCGGCTTTGGTATATATGGCTTGGATATTTTGTTTTAATTCTGTATTCATTTTGATTTCTCCCCAGCTTTTTTTCTAATTCCTTTTAACATAAAAGCAAAGAAGATTGCAACTATTGAACTGATGGCAAAAATATCTCCATATTTTGTATAGAAACTGATTTGCTTTAGGACAGGGACTTGTCGTGTAATGGCCTGGTCTGTGAACAAGGTGGTTGTTTCAAGAATTTTTCCCTTGGGATCGATGAAGCCTGAAATTCCTGTGTTTGCAGCTCTTGCTATGGTTCTGCGGCTCTCAACAGCCCGGAACACAGCAATGGAAAAATGCTGCGGAGCAGCCGAGGTATGCCCAAACCAGGCATCATTGGTAATGGTGGTGAGGATATCAGCCCCGTTTTTTACAAATTTGGATGCAATGGACGGAAATAGAATTTCAAAACAGATGAGCACACCTGTTTTATGCGTGACCTTCAGGGTATGATTATTGAATTCCAGGGGCTTAAATGTTTTATCACCAATGGAAAAATTTCCTGCCTGGGCAGTAATTTTCCCTAAAAATGTCAGATAGTCTCCCAGGGGAACATATTCTCCGAACGGTACCAGGTGGTGTTTGTCATAGGTTCCGGTAACAATGGAAAATCGGTTCAGCATGTAAGCCCGATTGTAAAATTTGATCTGATTTTTATCAGACTTGAATGCAGGGCTTCCGATCAGAAAGTTTGTTTTTAATGACCGCACACATTGATCCACCTGGTTTGACAATTGCCTGTCAAACCCGTAATAAAACGGCAGGGCGGTTTCCGGCCATATCACAAGGTCAGCCTTTTTTGACTCAATCCTTTTTGCTTCAGCCTTTGAAAGCCGGATATATTTTTCTATAGTCCGGGCCTTGAATGCATCATTCCATTTTAAATCCTGTTTAATATTGCCCTGAACAATAGAAATATTTGTTTTTTGTGCCGCTTCAATTTGAGAATCGATGGCGTTGATTTTTTGGTTGCCGTAAAAAAGAGCCCCTGCGACCAGGACGGCAGTATAAATAACCGGGAGGAATAGTTTTTTTTGCAGATTTTTTTTGACCACCGTCATCCAGATGACTGCCAGAAGATAATTGATGAGAACAATGAGAAAGGATACCCCATAAACTCCTGAAAAATCAGCAATCTGAATCAATGAAAGATTTGAATACTGGCTGTATCCCAAAACCCCCCATGAAAAACCTGTGAATGCATATGTTCTGATATACTCAAGACCTGTCCAGAGACAGGCTGCGAATATGGGAGCAAAACAGGATTTCTGATCTATTTTTTTTAAAAGAAAGGCAAAAATCGCCGGATATAGAGCAAGGTAGAAACATAAAAGGATGAGTGTGGAAATTGCAAGAACCGGGTGAAGTCCGCCATATACATGTATGGTCGGGACAATCCAATAAATAAGGGTTAAAAAAAAGAAAAATCCTGCAATAAAACCGCTATAAAAAGACTCTTTTGATGTCATCGACTGGATGGATACAAGCCACGGAACCAGGGCAAAAAAAGCAAGGTATGAGAGTCCTGCCTTAGGAAAGCAGAGCGTTAAAGCCATGCCGCTTATCAATGCGGGAAAGTATTTGGAAGAAAAGTATTTGAGCACAAAATTATTATTTTTTTGAACGGTCATTGTTTTCTTAATGCATTTACCATTCACAGGAAGTCATTTCAATATATTTATTATTTAAGGGAGCGGGATCGCATGCTTTTAAACCAGGGCAATCGCATGTAAAATCACAAAGTTTAAAATGGTAGTTTTGCGGTAACCCGGCCGGGGCATGGGTTGCAGAATCCGATTGAACTTCTTACAGTTTCTAAACTCCGTTGCGCTAACCGCCAAAACTCGTTCGTTCCTCGATAAAATGAGAAAGATGGTCTCCTTTGAGGTAGAACCTCAAATGTGTTAATTGATTTAATTGGGTAAGAAAATACAATAACACAAAATAAGGAGACCAAATGGAAGATA
>NZ_JABZFL010000030.1 GCF_014237455.1 Desulfobacula sp.
TGTTATCTTCCATTTGGTCTCCTTATTTTGTGTTATTGTATTTTCTTACCCAATTAAATCAATTAACACATTTGAGGTTCTACCTCAAAGGAGACCATCTTTCTCATTTTATCGAAGAACGAGCGAGTTCATGGCGGTCAGCGAAGGTAAGCTTAAACCGTGTTGCAATGTCCATCCAGCGGACGGAAGGGGATCAGCCGGGGACATAACCATATGAAATTATAGATTGTAAATAGCCTGTGACGGGTTAGGCGATATTTTTTATGGCAAATATCCAGTTTTGGAAAAACCAATCGTTTTTTTTGTAAAACAAAATCATATATAGAGGTAACTTATCACTTTCCTATCGACAGGATTTATAAAATATGGTTGAATGAATGTTTTTAAAACAAGTATGGTTTTAAATGTTACGGGAAAATAATGAGTAATATTAAAGAAATTTTAAACAAATCATCTATCTTCAGTTCTCTTGGGGAAGATGATATTCAAAGGCTGGAATCACTTTTTGAGAAACGGGAAATACACCCGGGAGATATCATTACAAATGCCAAAGATGTCGCACAATTCTTTTTTTTATTAAACAATGGTACTGTTTTGCTTGCCATGGAAGAAGGCAGATCAGTTGTTCTAAATACACCCGGGGATTTCATCGGACTGGAATTGTTATCTGCCGGAGGCATTTATAAAACGACCATGACTGTTCTTGGAAATGGAAGTGTGTTTGCCGTACCAAGGCAGGATTTTTTAGCCGTTATTCAGGAAGATTCTGAAGCAGCAGCCACCATTATGGTGTCCTGGCAGGAATATCTTGACAAAACAGCATCGTTTGCAAAAAATATTGAAGACATAAATCTTTTGGAACATTTTTAATGGAGGTAGACGTTTGTACGGATTAGAAGCAATCAATGCCAACAATGGGTGGGCTATTTCCGTTGTCGGAGTATCAATCGTATTTTCAGGTCTTGTCATGCTTTCCCTTGTGATCTCACAGCTTCATAAGGTATTGGCTTTGTGGGAAAATCCTTCAAAGATTAAAGCACTCTTTAAAATAAAACAACCTGAAGATCAGTCAGACAAATTGCAGGAAAAGGAAATAGCCGATCAGGCAATTTTTACGGAAAGCCAAAAAGAGGTTGTAAAGCAATTCGGCCTTCTTATAAGAACCATGGAAGATCATTTTTCATTGCCAAGACTGCTCCATCTTGCCCAAATCAGTGATTTAAAAAATCCTCATTCAACTCTTAATAACCTTCTCGAAACAAAGATAATTATCCCCGATGGCTCAGGTTTTTTTACATGGGAAAAAGAGACGTTTGACAAAGCCATTTTATAATAGAACAAATTTCTTAAAAAAAATGACAAGTAAAAGGAAATAAAATGGATGTGTTATTTATAGAGTTTTATCACAACACAGGGTTTTACCTGTGGGACTACCGTTACCTTATCATGATTGTTGTAGGGTTGGTGTTTGTCTATCTTGGAATTGCCAAAGATTATGAACCGCTGCTCCTGGTTCCCATTGGATTTGGTATCCTCATGGGAAATATTCCCGTATTCCAGGGACTGGGTTTAAGTATTTATGAAGACAACTCAGTTCTCCATTATTTATATTTCGGTGTGACACAAGGGATATATCCGCCCCTTATTTTCCTTGGCATAGGGGCTATGACAGATTTTTCCACCCTTTTGGCAAGGCCGATTCTAATGCTTTTAGGGGCAGCTGCCCAGACCGGTATTTTTATAACATTTCTGGGTGCACTGGCCCTCGGGTTTGCCCCTAATGAAGCCTCTTCCATCGGAATTATCGGTGGCGCTGATGGCCCGACCGCCATTTTCCTTACAGCAAAACTGGCACCCCACTTGATCGGCCCCATTGCCGTGGCAGCCTACTCATACATGGCGCTGGTTCCGGTTATTCAGCCTCCGATTATGAGGCTTTTGACTTCAAGAAAAGAGCGGTTGATACGAATGGAAGAGCCCAGGGAAGTTACAAAAAGAGAAAAAATAATTTTTCCCATTGTTGCATTCCTCCTCTGCTGTTTTCTGGCCCCTGCCGCCCTGCCATTGCTTGGAATGCTCTGCTTCGGCAATCTCTTAAAAGAGGCTGTTGTAACGGAAAGACTTGCTCAGACCGCAAGAAATTCCCTCATTGATACAGCAACCATACTATTGGGGATTACAGTTGGTGCAAGTACTCAGGGAGATATTTTTCTTGTACCAAGCTCGATTGGAATTTTCGCCCTTGGTGCACTCTCATTCAGTATTGCCACAGCATCCGGCGTTCTTTTTGCCAAGTTCATGAATCTGTTTTTAAAGATAAAGATCAATCCGCTTTTAGGGGCAGCCGGTGTGTCTGCTGTTCCGGATTCAGCCCGCGTTGTTCAGATGGTCGGCCAGAAAGAAGACCCCACCAACTTTTTATTGATGCATGCCATGGCGCCCAATGTGTCCGGTGTTATCGGATCAGCTATCGCCGCTGGTGTATTATGGAGTTTGATGGCGTCTTGATTTAAATTTAATAGTTGCCTGAATATATAAAAAGGCAAAATTAAAGGTGGATGGATAGTGTCAGAAAAGCCAAAAGAAATTATTATATCAAAAGAAGATGCCGTTTTCTGGATGGATAAAAATGGTGACTGGCATAATGAACACGGAAAGTTCGAGCATCCTAAAATCATAAAATATTTTAACGCATCCATAAAAAAAGATAAAAACGGGTATTATATCCACCAGGTGACGGATGAGGTTGATGAAAAAGTATATTTTCCTTATGAAGACACAGCCCTTTTTGTTTTTGATATAAAAGTGAATGAAAATATCCTCCTCACATTAAATAACAATGACACAATAAAATTTGATCCAAAACAACTTTTTACCAGGGATGACAACCTCTACATTCAAACCGCTGAACACCAGGTTAAGTTTAAAGATCGCGCGCTTTTAAAAATTTCAAAGTTTATGGAAGAAAAGAATGGACAATTGTTTTTTAAACTGGAAGGCAAGACCTATCCTGTTCAATAGCCATTGGAAGGGGTTAAACTAAATGATTACAGTGGCTCGCCAATTTTCTGAAACGCTTAAGGAAATCGGTGTTCGATATGTTTTCGGGGTCCCAAGCGGCAGCATGATTGACTATATTGAGGCCATCCGTAAAACAGGGAAGATTGATTTTATACTTGTCAGTCATGAAGCCAGTGCCGGCTTTATGGCATATGTCTGTGGCAGACTGACCGGTATTCCCGGCGCTTGTTTTGCCACTTTTGGCCCAGGCGCGACAAATCTTTCAACCGGTGTGGGCGGAGCACTGCTTGACCGGTCTCCGCTGCTGGCCTTTACAGATGAAATGCCGGAAGAAAAACGGCATCGCACCGTCCAGATGAATATTGATCATCAGGCATTCTTTAAGCCGATTACAAAGTGGACGACCCGTTTAAAGACCGGCACGGTCAGGGAAACACTTTTAGAGGCTGCCCGGATTGCCGGTTCCGGAATACCCGGACCGGTGCACGTCGGAATTCCTTCGGATATCAGCAACAAAAAGAGCCAAGAAGACCACATACAATTAACGCCGCTTCCAAAAAGAAAACCGGCAGCATTGTCTGTGATACAAACAATGCAGGAGATGTTTTCCCGGGCCTGTAACCCTCTGATTGTTCTGGGAATTACAGCGGTACAGACAGATGTAAAATCCTTGATACATGAGGTGATAGAAAAATTCCGGCTGCCTGTTATTCTGACCCCAATGGCCAAGGGAATGGTTTCAGAAGACCACCCTTCATATGCCGGTGTTCTGAATCATGCACTGGCAAATATTGTCAGCCGGACGTACCAGCAGGCAGATCTGATTCTTGGTATTGGATATGATCCTGTTGAAGTGAATTATGAAGACTGGGTCTCTGATGCTCCCATCATTCATATTAATACGGTTCCAGTGGATCTTGATACCGATTCCCATACGATTGCCGCAGACGTTGTCGGGGATATAAAAATCTCACTTCAATCGCTTATGACTGTTTCTCATTTGAACAATAAATGGGATATGGATGCAGTGCTGAAGCAAAAACAAAAAATGTTTGCAACTTTACAATCCTGCGAGGGGTCATTTGGTCCCCTGGCGGTGCTTGAAGGATTGAGAAAAATACTTCCCGATGACGGTATCATGACCTGTGATGTCGGTGCCCATCTGCATTTGATCGGACAACAATGGCGGACACCGGAACCCGGATGTCTGCTGATGACAAATGGATGGTCCTCAATGGGATTTGCCATACCGGCGGCAATTGCTGCAAAATTATGTCATCCTGAGAAAAAAGTCGTATGTGTCGTGGGGGATGGCGGTTTTTTAATGACGGCAGGAGAAATGGCAACCGCCCAAAGGCTGGATTTGCAAATTGTAATTATACTCCTATCGGATCAGGAGCTTTCACTGATTCGGATTAAACAAAAAAAGAAAAATTATCAATGTGGGTATGGTACCCTGCTTTCTGAAAAGGATCATCCGGTCTCGGATTTTTTTCTTGGCGTTCCGGTTTTAACCGTTTCGGATCAGACGGCTTATAAAACAGCATTGCAAAAAGCATTTGCCTGTTCTGGTCCAGTGATTGTCAAGGCTGCAATAAACAGCTCGGAATATGATGATTTGGTACTTAAATGATCGACCGGTTAAATTATTTTTTATATGACAGTGTTTTTAATTTAACCAGATTATACTCTCTTGTTCCAAGCCCTATTTTTTGGGCATAGTCAAGCTGATGTTCCCAGTCAACAGAGGGGTAAAGACCTTTGAACTTATCTTCTCCAGGGTTTAGATTTGTCTCAAGAACAGTGCCGGGCAGTGCTTTTTGCTGGTTGACAAGGTCGGCACTGGCCTGGTCAATGGCGACAGGATCGATGGATGCGAGAACGCCCACATTATTAACAATGGGGGATTCGCTGTAAGACAGACAATCGCATTTGGGTGTAATGTCCGTAATAAAGTTGATGAAAAAAGCCTTTTTTTCTTTGTTTTTAAGGACACCAAAAGTATGTTCCATCATTTTTTCAAGAAACACCGGGACGGTCTGATTCCAGTTGATATTCACCGATTCAGTCGGGCACCTGACAATGCATTCAGCACATCCGATGCATTTATTTTTATCAAGATAGGCTTTTTTTTCTTCAAGATGAATGGCGCCTGCAGGACAGTGTTTTTCACATTCGGCGCACCCGATACAGGTTTTTCTTTTTATTTTTGGGCTGACATTGGAATGTTGGTCAAGTTTCCCTCTTCTGGAGGCACATCCCATGCCAAGGTTTTTCAGAGTACCGCCAAACCCCGAGAGCTCATGGCCTTTAAAATGGGCCACAGAAACCAATGCATCTGCATCAATGATCTCAGATCCGATATAAACATGTTTGCAGTTTTTCTGGCCCACGTTAATTTTTGTTTCATTTTTCCCCCTTAACCCATCGGCAATAATAATGGGAGTGGCATCCATAGAAGAATAAGAGAATCCATTTTCAATGGCCGTATGAATATGAGAGATAGAATCTGATCTTGTCCCCACATAGAGGGTATTGGCATCGGTGAGAAAAGGGCCGGCCTTATATTTTTTTATGGTCCGGATGATTGTTCTGATAAAAACCGGACGGATATAGGCAGTATTGCCCTGCTCGCCAAAATGAATCTTTACGGCGGTCAGATCATTTTTGTTTAAAATGTTTTCAATCCCTGCTTTTTCAACAAGCCTTGAAAGTTTCTGGGGAAGGTTTTCCTTTGAAGTGGTTTCTAAATCTATAAAAAAAACATCAGCAGTCATTGTTTTCTCCTGGCAGGGTTTATATATTTTAGTTGTAAGAAATAAATTGTCAATTCTGATTTCCTCAATATTCACAACTATTAAATACGCTAACCAGTTGAGAATTACAATATACTGGATGCAAAAACAAGCTGTCTTTGGGAATAATCCCGAAAGACAGCCTGTTAAGGGTAAAGAGGTGCGATTGGATCGCTTATGTCATGGTTTGCAACAGCCGGAAGAGTGTTCTTCGGGCAAGTATGTCACCTGAAATGACACCGACCACTTTGTCTTTCTCAACAATGGGCATGGCTGATATTTCATGATTCTCCAGCTTCCGGATACAGTCAATAATGGTGGCATCGGGGCTGCTGGTAATTACGTCTGCAGTCATGATTTTGGTCAATGGAGAATCCATGGGCAGTTGTGACGCCATGGCCCTGGTAATATCCCAGGAGGTTACGATACCGATGAGTTTGCCTTTTTCAGACACGACATTGACGATGGTAACATGGGCATCCACTATCAATTGAGCTGCATCGGTCACGCTTTTGTCTACACCGATGGTGGGGGCTTCTTCCATGATATCCCGTGCTGTCCTTGATTTTTCTTTTGATGCAATTCTCTGAACACTTATTCTTTCTGCAATTTCACAGGGCAGGCTGTCTGCATCTTTGCAAAGACCGTCAATGAGTTCTCCCATATTTCGCCGGATAACTGTTTCAAGCTTTTCAACAGCAGCTTTTCTGCGAATTTCCGCAAGATTTGCAAAATCACTTCGGTTTTTTTCAAGCCAGGGTTCAATGGCGTTGGGATTTCCTAGAAGGTCTTTGGGAATCAGCAGATGATTCGGTGTCGGAATAATCCTTTCATGGGCAGCATAAATGACCCCGCCTGAGTTTACCAGGTAATCCGTTGCAATCAGCACACCTTTGTCCCTGTAAACATGACGTTCCATTCTTCTGCGCTCCGCTTTTCTTGCAGGGTTCGGAGAATAGGTGTTTGCCCCTTCAACAATGATCTGCCATTTTCCCATCCTGTCCGTGGTCATGGATGGGCTTGAGGCGGCATCCACATCCAGGTAGTTGAATACGGGCGATGCCGGAACCAGACAGAATGCGGATTCGGTTAGAAGGTTGTTGGGAGAGTTGGAAAAGACCATGTTTTTTAATTCAGGATGGTCCTCGTGCATGATTTGATCATGAAAATATTTCTGGGTCACGGTACCAAATTCTTTCCACATATCAAAGAGCTGTTTCCAGGGGAGCCCGTTCGAATTTAAAAGATAGCCGTCTACATCACTGATTCCTTTAATAATGGGGCAGTTTTCAGAATCATAATCATGGAAAATTCTTCCCACATGGGCACCCACAGCCCCAAATCCCTGGATGAGAATGTCTAGGTCCGAAGGGTTGGGGATGACCATGTTTTTAAACTGGGGCAGTTGCTTTAATTTGGGCAGGTGTTCGAGCAGGGCTTTGGTGGCTACCACAATACCATTGGCAGCACCGCCGAGTTCATCGATTCTGTTGCCGCCCATATCAGCCGGTTTTGATACGACATTGTTCAGGCCGTTTTCAATGGCAAAGGTTTTCATGTCCGCGTCATTGGTCCCCACATCCGGGCCGGGGATATAGATGTCCTTATATCGTTTTAAAAGTTGTCCAAATCCTTTTATGACTTCATACCGGCCTTCTTTAGAAAGATTTTCAGGTCTTACAATACCGGATTTTCCACCGCCAAAGGGAAGGTCGGCTGCGGCATTTTTAAGGGTCATGCCCCTTGCAAGATTATGGATAATATCCGGGGTGATATCCGGCAGCATTCTTGTGCCGCCCATGGACGGCTGACCCATGGCAAGGTTGTCCACCACAAGGAATCCGCCGATCTCCACAGGACTTTCTTCATTCCACATGCAGGACACCAGCCTTGGCCCCAGGCGGTCTACTTTTATGCCCAGGCGTTGAAGACGGTCAACATTCAGGGGACCGAATTCAAGAAATCTCGAAGGACCTTCCTTGATCAGGCGGTTTTTCCAGATACTTTCGGGCAGGGTATCGTGCAAAAATTGATGCATTCTTGACGGAATCATTTGTAAATTTCCTTATGCTTTAAATTAATGTAGATTTTTCGCTGCAATGATACCGGTGCCTGACTTGATCAATGCCTGTGCTGTCAGGTTGACGGAATCCTGTTTGTCAAGATAATTGGTTTGGAGTTCGTCCATCAGATCATTATCCAGAACTTCCTGTTTGGATAAAAAGTATTCAAGAATGTTGGATGGGTGTTCTCTTTCTTTCTCTACAGCAATTTCTCCACCTTCATGTTTTGCAGCCATATTAGGAACTTCTTTGGCAATTTCAATGAGTTCATCTCTCCTGTTGTAGGGTTGATTCACAATTGACTGATAAGTTTCAGTGATATGGTGCTCAAAGCGAACCTGTTTTTCCAGGCCCAATTGTTTTCTAATAATATTTGCCTGTCGGATGGTTTCATTGTTCACGGAGTTGGAAAGGTTAAAGCCCACAAGAGATGTGGTGCCATCTTCCCGGGAGAAGAGTTTGGCAGTCATGAGTGTCCACATGATAAAGTATGGATTGTCATTGCCCACGTATACGGAGATCTTAAATTCAATGTCCACACCCAGCCTGTGCATCATGTATCCTAAAAGAATAGTACCGGAATTTACGTTCAACACCTGCTGAATCCCATAGCTAGTATAATAATGGAGGTATTCTTCAGCCCATTTTATAGGATAGTCATTGGGCTGCCCGATACCGCCAAAATACCCGGTAATGGTGCCAGGGCCGCCAAGGTGAACATTGCTGCCATCGGTTCCCCGGGTATCAAGGGATTCCACGTAGGTGGCACCGATAATCTGCATGGCAAGGGCTGTAGCCATGATATCCCCGTTATCTTCAACCTGTTCGGCCATGTTTCTGACCCTGATAATCCGGCCCGGCATGAGCTGTTTTTTTTCAATGGCCTGTTTGGCCTGGGCCATCAGCCAGGGGAAAAACTGCAGGGCACTGATTTCAAGGGTTACAGCATTGATAGAATCAATAGATGAGGCATCGGCATCTTTTCCCAGAATATTTTTGCAATAGTCATCCATTGAAATAAAAGCTTTCTTATCCCTTTGTTCCATCAGCCATTCAAGGTCGGCAACATAGGGAGAGTTTATTTCTTTAAGACGTTTCATTAAGGTTTCAGGGTGTCTGGCCTGTTGAGCTTTTTCATTAATGGCTTTGGCACCGCCAAATTTTTCAATCAGGTCACAAAGTTCTTTAACTTGTTTGTTGTCAGGACTTGTGACGAGTTGATTAACGATGTCGAGATCTTTTGTTTTAATTTTAAGCATTTCTTTAAGGTCCGTCATGGTGATTCCTTTCTTTTTGGGCTTTTATTTTTTTATTTGTGCCAGAAATTTTTCTTTTTCCCCTGCCATCATATGGTAACAGTGCTGGTCTTCCGGGAATCTGCCTTCCCGAACATCTGCACAATAGGCTTTCATGGCATCGGTGATGATGCTGGCAACATCGCAATATTTTTTAACAAATTTCGGGGTGAATGCCTGGAATTGACCGATGAGGTCGCTGACAATCAAGAGCTGCCCGTCACATTCTTTTCCCGCACCAATTGAGAATACCGGTATGGTCAGGGTGTCGGCAATATATTGAGCTACTTCCGGGGGAACTGCTTCCACCAGAAGCATCTGGGCCCCGGCCTCCTGAACAGCCAGGGCATCTTCAACAACCAGGGCGGCATCTTTGGCTGTTCTGCCCTGAGCTTTGTGGCCGCCCAGCGCTCCTGAACTCTGGGGGGTCAGGCCAATATGCCCGATGACAACAATCCCTGCTTCCACAATAGCCTTGATTCTTGAAGCCACCCGGGTGCCGCCCTCAAGTTTGATGGCATCTACGTCTGCTTCTTTGAGGAAACGGCCGGCATTATATACCGCATCCACATCAGAGGTCTGGTAACTCATAAACGGCATGTCACCAATAATAAATGTGTTGGGCGCACCCCGTCGAACCGCATCACTGTGAACAATACATTGGTCCATAGTGACAGGAACCGTCCCCTTGTATCCATAGACACACATGCCAAGGGAATCACCCACAAGAATCATATCAAGTCCTGCTGCTTCTGCAAACTGGGCAGTGGGGAAATCATAGGATGTCAGCCAGGTGACTTTTTCATTCTTTTTCTTCATTTTATAAAAATCATGGATTGCTTTTTTCTTAGCCATTTTATTCTCCTTTTTAGATTATTCGTGTGTTTTTATTAACCTGAAGCTGCGTCAATAGGCCATCCCTGGTCGGGTTTGACCTCTGCGTATACAATAAATGTTTCGATTTTTCCCATGCCGGGAATGGTGGCCAGCTTCTCTTTGATCAATTTGCCAAGATCGCCTATGTCCGGGGCAACGACATGGAGAAGATAATCAAACCTGCCGGTAATATGGTAGCAGGCACGGACATTGGAAATCTTATTGATTTCATTTTCCAATAGTTCAATATCCTTGACCCGGTGCCGGTCAAGGGAAATACAGGCAAACCCCTGGGCTTTCAGCCCCAGCTTTGCTGGATCCACAATCGCCCGATATCCTTTAAGAATTCCCTTGTCTTCAAGCTTTTTGACCCGGTCCAGCATGGTGGATGGCGCAAGTCCGGTCTCTTTGGCAAGCTCAGTGTTTTTTTTTCGTCCATCCTGCTGCAATGCTTTTAAGGTGTGTCTGTCAATATCATCCATGGGGTCTCCAAGATTAAATTCGTTATTTTGGTCAAATAGATACAGAACAATTCGATAATATATTATTTATACCGAATAAAATTGCAATGTCAAGGATAAAAATTTAATAACTTACCAAAAATTGCTAAAATTATCGAATTTTATTCGATGGAAAAAAGTAAGATCATTATTGGAGAGGCTTTCGCACCTGGTATAGAAACTTGACTTTAAGGTGCTAATTATATTATTAATCGGGTCATTAAAAGAAAAAAATTTTAACCTTTCATTATAAAATTAAGGAAAGATTATGGGCAAGAATGTTGTGGAAAAAATTGATGATCAGGTGGAAATCAAGACCCTTCTGATGAGTGTGTCTGACAAATCAGGCCTGGAGTCCTTTATTCCGGGACTGGTTGAGTTGAACCCGGAAATTTTGATTCTGTCAACCGGCGGGACATATGGTAAAATAAAAGAGATCCTGGGGGATAAAGCAGATACGTGTTTAAAACAGGTGTCAGACTATACGGGTCAGCCTGAAACCCAGGGAGGACTTGTCAAAACCCTTGATTTTAAAATTTATCTGGGTCTGTTGACAGAAACCTATAATGATGCCCACCAGGAGGATTTAAAAAGAACCGCTGCCCGTGCCATTGATATGGTGGTGGTGAATCTTTATCCCTTTAGTGAAACCATTGCCAGACAAGGGGTGAGTTTGGAAGATGCCAGGGGAAATATTGATATCGGCGGCCCGACCATGATCCGGGCATCTGCCAAAAACTTTATCCGGGTGGCATCGGTGGTTGATCCTTCCACCTATCCTTTGATTCTGGAAAAACTTAAGGCCAATAACGGATCTTTATCCTTTGAGGACAGGTTTGGGCTTGCCCAAAAAGCATTTGAGCACACAGCAGTCTATGATAAAACCATTGCCGGTTATCTTGCCGAAAAATCGATAAATGATGTTAAATCATGCTATAAATCAGGAGAATAAGCCATGTCCAAAGATCTCAAAGCGATGTACAAAACAATTATGGATGATCATTTTACCCCGCAGATGGAAGTGTCTTTTGTTGATGGAGATAAGCGACAGACCCTTTTTTATGAAAAAGTTTCATGGGTGATTGACGGGGTGAACAAGGGATTAAGGTATGGTGAAAATCCAGGGCAGGAAGCAGCGCTTTACCGGCTTGTCAACGGCAACCTTTCCCTTGGCGATGCCCAGACCATTACCCCGGGTAAATACCTGGTGTCTGATATTGAATTACTGCAATCAGGCAAGCATCCGGGAAAAACTAACCTTACCGATGCGGACAATGCCTTGAACATCTTAAGATATTTTACCGATACCCCGTGCGCCGTGATTGTCAAACATAATAATCCTTGCGGGGCTGCAAGGGCGCAAAGCCTTGAAGAGGCCTATCACAAAGCTTATATGGCGGACCGTGTGGCAGCCTTTGGCGGTTGTATTGCACTGAATAAGGCCGTTGATAAGGCCACGGCACAGGCCATCGCCAGCCAGTATGCAGAAGTTGTGGTGGCACCGGAATTTGAAGACGGGGTTATCGATATATTGGGTGCCAGGAAAAATTTACGGGTAATCCGGATTAATAATATTGATACGCTTCAAACCTTTATCGGTGAACGGGTGATTGATTTTAAAACCCTGATGGACGGTGGGATGGTGGCTCAATGGTCCTTTGTTCCCCAAACCCTGTCTGAGAAAGATCTGGTTGTGGCGGTAACCGAGTATAAAGGAGAATCATACAAGATCAACCGAGAGCCTGCAAAACAGGAGTATGAAGATATGCTGTTCGGATGGCTGGTGGAATCCGGCATTACCTCCAATTCAGTGATTTATGTGAAAGACAATGTCACCGTAGGGATCGGAACGGGTGAGCAGGACAGGGTAGGGGTTGCAGAAATTGCCGTAGACAAGGCCTATAGAAAACTTGCTGACAGGTACTGCTTTGAAAGACATGAGATCTCCTTTGCCGATCTGACGGATGCTGATAAGAGAGAGCAAATTGAAAATGATGTTAAAGAAGTCAAGGGCGGTCTTATCGGATCTGCCATGGTGTCTGATGCATTTTTCCCTTTCAGGGACGGTATTGACGTGGGACTTGCGCAGGGGGTGAAAGCCGTGGTTCAGCCTGGCGGGTCTATGAACGATTATCAGTCTGTTGAAGCATGTAATGAGAATGATGCAACAATGGTTTATACTGGGCAGAGAAGTTTTAAACACTAAATTTATTTATATTGGATTTTTAAAAAAGCAGGGCAGAGATTTCTTGTCCTGCTTTTTTTATACAAACAAAGAGAGCTGGTCACGTCTTGCATCAGCATGTTGGATGGTGACCTGGACGATATCCCCGTACTTGAGTTTGATTCCGCTTGGGGGAAGTTTTGCTTCAAACATGAATTCCTTTATCAGCACATTATAGTGATCCCTGTGACAATCAAGAACCAAGGCTTCATAGGTGCTTCCCCGCATGGATTCCAGATACTTGATAATCCAGTATCGCTTTCTTGATGCCTGTACCCTGCCGACATTGGCAATGGTCAGTGAAATGGATTGGAGAATGTTTTCAAGTTCAGCCTTGGAGTAAGCTTTGTGATATCCGAAAATAGCCTTTATCTGCCGCTGTGTCAGAAGGTCATGATATCTTCTGATGGGGGATGTAGCGGTGGCATATGCTTTGACACCCAGACCCGAATGGATTTCCGGATCTGTTCCGACCATTGCACGGCTCAATTGTTTTCTTTGCATAAAATTCAGGGTTAAAGAGGTTTCAATACCTTTGAACAGTCTTTGTTTAGGTGCTGGTTGGGATCTGAAAACAGCAGGCATGTTGTTGTTTGCAAGAAATTCAGCCATCAGGGAATTGGCAAAGATCATCATTTCAGAGACCAGCATGCGTGCAGGGTTTTCCCGGTCAATTTTTAAATATCCGATCTCCTGATTTTCTTCGATCCATACATTTACTTCAGGCAGAGTGATCTGAATAGCGCCGGCTTTGAGTCTTTTTTCCCGCAATAGTGTTGCAATTTTATAGAGGGTGGTAATGGGGTCATTTTTGCCGTTTAACAGGTTTGCCTCGGTATAGCTCATCTGCGTATGAACTTTGATGATACTGGGGACAATATCGTATTCCAGAATTTTAAAAAAGCGGTTCATTTTAATGATGGTGCTGATACCCGGTCTTATTTCATTTTCTTTCAGGCTGCAAAGATTTTCAGAAAGATTGGGCGGTATCATGGGCAGTTTATCATCGGGCATGTAAATGGAACTGGCCCGATCCCTTGCCGCAAGATCTATCGGGTCATTGGATTTAACATAGGCATCAACATCAATGATATGTATTCCGAGCGTATATCCGGTTTCCGTATTTTCAAGGCTTATAGCATCATCAAAATCAAGTGTGGACTGGCCGTCAATAGTGATCAAGGGAGTATTTATCAGGTTCTTTCTTAACGGGTCGTCAAAAAAGTTAGTCTGGGCGCTTGCCAGGTTTTTTTCCTGTTCCAGCACATCTCGAGAAAAGACAGTGGGGATTTGCATGGCCAAAAGATTGGTATTCTCATTTTGATCCCATACCCCCGCCTTTACAAATACATTAAATAATTGTTCAGGTGAATTAAGGGGTGATTTTTTGATAATATTTCTGGCAGTCAGGTAGGAAGCAGAATCATTGTTAAACAGATAATAGGATTTTAAAACATCAATGATATTTTGATCAATCCTAGTGTTGCTGCCGTTTTTATTGTTTAAAACATCATTGATCCATGCAGCACCTTTTTGGATCAGGATTTCCCTTTTTTCAGCCTCTTTGATCTGTCTTTTTTTGGTTTTAACCTGTTCGGCCGTATAAGGGGCAAAGATTATTTTATTGAATTTAAAATAGAGCCTGTCGTGAAAAAAGGCCCGAATAACCGCTGCTTCATGGTCCGAAGTCAGGGGGGGATCAAAACAGAAAAGGGTCATGGTTTCGATATCAATGTCTTCAGATTCTTCATGAAGAATTTCCCATAATTCTTTAATGTCTATGGCCTCGGAAAGTTTTTTTCGGTTTTGTGTGAGCTGTTTTAACTGGGTGACAATGGAGTCCCTGGAAATAGAAGTGTCAAGGCATATCTGTGATATATGAGACAATCGTTTTTCAGAAAAATTAACTTCCCGATTATTCTCATTGAGTAATCTTAATTTGCCTTTTTTTTCCTGTAATATAACAGCAGAAATAATTTTCTGCTGGTCAATATACTCTACAATATTCCCTTTAATCATGATTCCGACAATAGCAGGAAGGGGGTGTGTTGTCAAATGAACAAGAGACATGAAAATCTTGTAAATTAAAGGGAAATACGATAGAATAATTTTATGGGAAACAAAGAGAATAAACAGAAAAAAGACTTAAAAAAACAGAACAAAAATGATCTGCCGATTTTTGATTCTGATCATGATTTTTCAAAGGCATTTGAAAAAAATGAGATAAAGACAGACAAAAAAACAATTCAAATAAACAAGCATGGGGTGCCGGTGTTGGATACTCTGTCTGGTGACCGGAATTTCACAGAAAATAGAGGCGAAGAAGATTTTGCCGAATTGTTGGAGGAATCTTTTAAAAACGGGGAAGTAAAACCTGTAAAGAAAACATCTCCCATGCCTGTAAAAAAAAGATTAAAGCGGTATCCGCCTGTTGAAGTTGAGCTGGACCTGCATGGTTACAACGCCATCGGGGCCCAGGTCAAAGCCAGGTCGTTTATCCTTTCTTGCAAACATCAGGGATTCTTTACATTAAGAATTATTGTTGGAAAAGGGCTCCATTCAGATCTTGGGCCGGTATTGCCTGATGTTGTTGAGGATATATGCAAAGAAATGAAAAAACAGAACCTGGTTATCGGGTATGAATGGGATAAAAAAAAGAAATCTAAAAGCGGTGCTGTGATTGTTTATTTGAAACAATTTGAACGCTTTGAATGATTATTTTTTTC
This sequence comes from Desulfobacula sp., assembly GCF_014237455.1. Lineage (GTDB taxonomy): Bacteria > Desulfobacterota > Desulfobacteria > Desulfobacterales > Desulfobacteraceae > Desulfobacula. The sequence goes on from NZ_JABZFL010000030.1 coordinate 15,501, forward strand.
TAAGCTGGTACTTTTTGACTGCCTGATTGTGCTCTTGGATGGTTTTTGAAAATTGATGGGTGGTATCTTTTTTGGAAACAAAAAACAGATACCCGGTTTGAGCAGGATACAAGGCTGCCTGCAATGATTTGGCTCCGGGGTTTGCAATGGGACCCATGGGAAGCCCCTTGATTTGATAGGTATTATAAGGGGTTACCATTTTAAGGTGTTTTCTTTTAATGTTGCCGTCAAAGTTTTTTATGCCGTATATGACGGTGGGATCACTTTCCAGCCGCATATTTTTTTTTAGTCGATTATGAAAAACCGAAGAGATCAAGGGCCTTTCTGAAGCATCTCCCGTCTCTTTTTCAATAATGGATGCAAGGGTCACAATATCATGGACAGAAAAGCCAAGAGTTTTTGCCCGGGCTTTCCATTGTTCAGTGAAAATAATTTTAAAACGTGTAACCATAGTGGTAATGATATCTTCACAGGAAGTATCCTTTGGGAAAAAATAAGTGTCCGGGAAAACCCAGCCTTCCAGAGTTGTTGATTGGATTCCTAACGAGAGGATAAAGGATTTGTTATGGCAAAGATCCACAAATTTTGTAATATTGCAGAAATTTGCCTTTTCAACTAAACCTGCAACCTCTTTTATATTCAATCCTTCCGGAAGAGTTATCCTGTATAATCTAACTTTGCCTTTGATAAGGATTTTAAGAATCTGGTCAGGGGATTTTGATGCAGACAGAAGATATTCTCCCGCCTGAAGGTTTTTGCCGGCTTTTTTTATTTTTGTGAATAATGTAAAATATGTTCTATTTGATATGATGGATTCTTTTTCAAGGTTTTTTGCAATGACCGCAAGGCTTTGACCGGCTTTGATGGTAAAAATTTTTTCAACGGCAGAAGGATTTACGGGTTTTTTAATAAAGGATGTTAACTCAAGGTAAAAGAAAAGTCCGCAGCTTATCAGGAAGGCAAAAAGTACGAAAATAGAAACAATAATTATTCTTAATTTGTTTTTGGCCATATTATTTGAAAAAGCATAAACGGATAAAGAGTATCCAGCACGACACCCTCTATCCGTTATAATGTTCTAAATTACAGCTTTAAAATCAATTCGCTTTTGCTATTGGAAAATCAATATCTGGATTATAACAAATCCTACAGCAGTTCAGGCATCTTTCAGCTTCTTTATGGGCCGCATCCTCCGGCAGAACAAGATCAACCTCAATCATTGAATCAAGTCTTTGATCAACAGGAATTTCCGGCATTTTTGCCCGGGCGGTTTTTTTGATACCATCCACTTTCGTGAAAATAGATTCAGGAATTCGTTTTTGCTGTAAAGAATCCTTTACCGGTTCGACCGGTTCTCCTTTTAGGAACAGGTCAATGGATCGGGCGGCACGCCGTCCACTGCCAATGGCATCAACAACAAGGGCAGGTCCTGTGGCAGAATCTCCTCCTGTAAAAATATAGGGGATGGAAGCCTGCAGGATTGCCGGGTCATTGTCAATGGTATTCCATCTTGTCAGTTCCAGCTCAGTCATCCTTTTATGAGGGTCTTGTTCTTTAAAAGAGGCATCCGGAGATTGACCAATGGCCGAGATCACCATTTCCACATCAAGAAGGGTTTCGGAACCTTCAATAGGTACTGGTCGACGTCTACCGCTGGCATCGGGTTCACCCAGTTCCATTTTAAGGTATTCGAGCTGGGTCGCCTTGCCGTTTTCATCACCAATGACTTTAGTGGGGGCAGCCAGGAAAACAAATTCAACGCCTTCTTCTTCAGATGCAACAATTTCAACCTCATTGGCCGGCATCTCATTTCGGGTTCTTCTGTAAACGATGTATACCTTTTCAAGACCAAGCCGTAAAAGAGTTCTTACACAGTCAATTGCGCTATTCCCGCCGCCGACTACAGCAGCAGTTTTCCCCAGTTTTATTTTTTCACCACTGGAAAATCTCTGGAGAAAATCAATTCCTTTAAAACAGCCGTCAAGATCCTCTCCTTCAATGCCAAGGGAATAATCCTCCCAGGCACCCACTCCAAGGAACACTGCTTCATAGCCCGAGGCCATCAATGATCCTAATCCAAAGTCAACACCAAATCTAACATTGCAAAAATCCTTGATTCCAAGGTCAAGAATTCCTTGGATTTCCCAATCCAGAACCTTTTTGGGGAGCCTGTACTCTGGTATGCCATATCTGATAATGCCGCCAAGCTTTGGCATGGCCTCAAAGATATCCACCTGATGTCCGATTCTTCGAAGGAAGAATGCACAGGAAAGCCCGGCCGGTCCGCCACCGATCACGGCCACCTTTTTGCCCGTATCCGGGGCGCATTTAATGGGAATTCTGGAACCTGAATTCATTTCATAATCAGCAACAAATCGTTTAAGCTGGTTAATGGAAACCGCCTCATCTTCAATTCCTCTTCTGCACTCATCTTCACAAGGATGGGGACAGACCCTGCCACAGGCAAGGGGCAAAGGATTTCTCATGCGGATGGTCTGGACAGCTTCCTTATATTTGCCTTCCCTGAGCTGGTTGATATATCTGGGAATATTAATTTCAGCAGGACAGGTCTGGGCACAGGGTGCCAGAGCATCCTGTGCCTGGTTAAACTTCATGAGTTGTTCAGAAAGGGTTTTTACCACAATAATATCTTTTGGGCATGCCTGCTGGCAAGCACCGCAGCCCACGCATTTGTCATCATCCACAACAGGATAGCCGTTGGCCCCAAGTTTAAGAGCATCAAACTGGCAGGCCTTTACGCAATCACCAAGACCAATACATCCAACACCACAAACCCGTTTCCCGCCAAACACAAGTGCCATGGCCTTGCAGGAGGAAATTCCCATATAGTGGTATTTATTATCGGCTCGATTTCCGCCTTCACACATATTATAGGAGAACAGGCTTTCAGCAGCGCCTGCATCAACTCCCATTATTTTTGCAACTTCTTCCACGCCTTCCTTGCTTGATATAACACATACAGAAGGTGGGGCTAAACCATTTACAACGGCTTCTGCAGCAGAAGAACATCCTGCATATCCACAACCACCGCAGTTTGCAGCGGCAAGGTTATTTTCCACCTGTGCGATTCTCGGATCTTCATATACATAAAAGACCTTGGATGAAAGGCTGAGCACAATACCGCATACCGCACCGATGCCTAACATAAACAATAAAGCTGGGATCATAATATCACCTTATATTTTTGAACTTTCTCTTTGTTTTTTAAACCATTCCTTTAAAGGACATAAATGTCAACGCAATCACACCTGCTGTAACAAGAGCGATAGACGTATCCTGTAATGGTTTGGGTACTCTGGCAAGATTGATTCTCTCCCGAACACCGGCAAACAAGATCAGGGCCAGCCCGAAACCCACTGCATAGGAAAAGGAGGAAACAAGGGCACCTAAAAATGAGTATTCATTACTGATGTTTAAAAGACATGCCCCCATTACTGCACAGTTAGTTGTGATTAACGGCAGGAAAATACCAAGTCCTGCATAGAGTCCGGGAATGCTTTTTTTCAAAAACATTTCAACAAACTGGACAAGGGAAGCAATGACCAGAATAAATGAGACGGTCCTTAAATATTCCACGTCAAGTGCTTTTAACAAGTATGTGTCCACTATCCAGGTGATCATCCCTGCCATGACCAGAACAAAAATAACGGCCATTGCCATACCCACAGCAGTCTCCATCTTTTTCGATGTGCCGAGGAACGGGCAGTTGCCAAGAAACTGGGCAAGGAGAATATTGTTAATGAAGACACCTGCGATGAAGATTTCAAAATATTCCATTAATAGTCTCCTTTATTTTTCCCCAATAAGATTCATGATTGCCAGCATCAGGCCAAGCGCCACAAATGCACCGGGTGCTTCGACCATAAATGTGAAAGGATTGAAGCCGGGAAAGCTGGTTGCCATATCAAAAACAGAGTTACCACCCCATATAGTGATGGTGCCTGCACCTAAAATTTCCCTAACCGCACCAAGGGCAGCCAGAGACAATGTAAACCCAATGCCGATGCCCATACCATCCGCAACTGACATGACAGGACTGTTCTTGCTGGCAAATGCTTCTGCCCGACCAAGAACAATGCAGTTTACAACGATCAAAGGGATAAATATACCCAGTTTAAGAAATAATGGATATGTATATGCCTGCATTACGAGCTCCACAATAGTAACAAATGTGGCGATGATTACAATATAACAGGCGATTCTGACTTTTGACGGTATCACGTTTCTAAGAAGGGATACCAACAGGTTTGAGAAAACAAGAACAAAGGTGGTCGCAATACCCATGCCAAGTCCGTTTTCAACTGTTTTGGTTACTGCAAGAACCGGGCAAAGCCCTAAAACAAGCCTGAAAGGAGGTATTTCAGCCCATAGTCCTTTTGTAAATTCTTTTGCCAAGGATTGTGCCATATCTAAACTTCTCCTCTTTTGCCTTATTTAATCTGTTTTAAGATTTCAGGTTTGAGTTTTTTATACAGATCCTGTGCCTGGATGGCTGCCAAAGTTACAGCCTGTGAGGTGATAGTGGCACCGGACATTGCATCGATTGATCCACCCTGACCTTTTAATGCCAGATTTGCATCCATGGTTTTTTCTTCAAATTGAGAAACAAATTCAGGGTCGTCCTTGGCCCTTGCACCCAGACCAGGAGTTTCAGAATGTGTTGTCACACGGGCGGCAACAATCTGGTCGCTGTCAAGGTCGATACCAACCATTAGACCTACATCACCGCCATAACCGCCTTTGCCTTTTGTTTGAAACGCAACAGCCTTAGATCCGTCTTCAAGTTTGGCAGGGAAGAATTTATATTTTATTCCCTCATGCTCAATCTCAAATTTTTCCTTGGCAGGGTCATTGGATACTTTTCCGAAAATATCATTCATGGCAGGTGCCAGCTGGAATTTAAAAATTTGTTGTTCGATCCTGTCTTCAGTACCGGATTTTACAGAGGCAAGCAGCCCTCCTGAAACAGCTGTCAAGACTGTTAAAACTATAATCATACTCATCATTTCACGCATTGTTCACACCCTTTCCCAAAGCTTTTGGTCTTATAATGTCAATGAGGGGGTTTACAACATTTAATAAGAGGATTGCCAATACAGTACCATCTGCATAGGCACCGATGTTTCTCATCAGGATGATCATTACTGCAGCAGAAAAACCGTAAATGAGCATGGGAATTCTGTTTACAGGAGAGGATGAATTCTCTGTGGCAAGAAAGAATGCCCCGATCAGGGTATACCCTGAAAATAGATGGATCACAGGGCCTGCATAGGTGTCCGGGTTTGCCATGCTGAACGCCAAGGCAGTTACAATGATGCCCACAATAAAAGACACTGGAATTTCCCACCGGATATATCCTCTTAAAATCAGGTAGATACCACCGATAATCAGGCCAAGCCCAAAGGTAGAACCAATGGCCCCCACCTGTTTGCCCATAATAAGGTCGCTCATGGGAAATACGCCTGCAACCTCATAGGCGCCCTGGAATTTAAGGGCTGCCAGCGGTGCAAGGGCGGTAAAATCGAATTCATAATTGACATAGGCAGCATCGAAATCGAAAAAGACTTTCCAGGAAAGCATTAAGAATGCCATTCCCACAAGGGCCGGGTTAAACGGGTTTGCCCCGATACCGCCAAAAATCATTTTGCCGATAATCACTGCTACAAAAGTCCCGGTAACGACAAGCCACCATGGGGATGTGGCCGGAAGCATCATGCCAAAAATAAGCCCGATGACTGCGGAATCCAGGTCACCGATAGAGATCTTTTTTTTGGATATCACATTCATGATAAGTTCCCAGACCATAGCACTGGAAAGAGATAGTGCAAGTACACCAAAGGCAGGTGCACCAAACTGAATAATACCAAAAATGACCGCCGGAAGGGTGGCAATCATTATATTCAGGTTCATTTGAAAAAGACTGTCTCCGTCATGCCAGAAAGGTGCATGGGATACTGTTAATTTGTTATTAGTCATTGGCAGTCTCCAAAGCTCTAAGTTTAAAAAGCTCATGTTTTCCTAATCTGATATACTGGTATAAAGGTATCCTTGCGGTACAGGTATAAGCGCAAAGACCACATTCAATACAGGACTCAAGATCATATTTATCGGCTGCCTCTTCATACTGGTCAGCCTCAAGGTATCGTACAAGAATATTCACAGGAACATTTGCAGGACAGATCCGGATACAGTTGCCGCAATTAACGCAAGGATTGTCTGATAATTCCGGAATAATATCTCTGTCCTGAATCATCACCGTATCCATATCCGGCTGGACAGGATGGTGAGGGGTGTATGTAGCAAATCCCTTCATGGGCCCACCGATGACAATTCTGTCCTGTTCGTTGATATGAATATTGAAGGCATTGAAAATTTTGCGTAAAGGTGTCCCAATGGTGGCCTTGATCCTGTATTGAGTTCCCTGTTTTCCAATAACCGTCAGAATTTTTTCAAACCCTGCAGATTTTGTTTTGTATGCGTTGGCTAAAGAAACCACAGCCTCGGCGCTGATAAAACTAACACCCATGTCTTCCGGGGCTTTCCCTGCAGGAAGTATCATGCTTAAATGGTCTTTTAAAATCATTGCCGGTAAATTGGACGGATATTCCATTGAGGTTTTGAATACCTGAATCGAATCAAACTTTCCTTGAACATTTAAGCTTTCCGGAACCATGATACATAGTTTTGGGACATGGGTTATCTTTTTTAAAACTTTTGCTCCCTCTTTTATCTCATCCAAAAACTTTAAGGTTATATACTGATTGGTTGTTGATAAAAGATCCATATCTGAACAGGTAATGACAATGGTATTAATTTTAACGTCATCACTGGCAAGAATTTTTAGCGGCGGTGCCCCCGGCAGTGTCCTGAAGTATTCATCAGCAGAGGCAATATCATCTTTTAAATCGTATGTTATCGAATTTGTCTGGGTTGTCTGGCCCTGATTACTTTTGATAACAAGATAGGTGGATGTGCTGCCAAAATCATCCGAATAAGTGTCAATAGCGCTGATGGTTCCTGCAACGGGAGAAATTGTATACTCTGTACTTTGATTGTAAAGGCGTAACTTTTCTCCCTTTTCAACCGCGTCCCCTTTTTTTATTAAAGCCTGTCTTGTGTTGTCAATGGGCTCATTTAATAATAAAGTAAGGTTGGACGGGATGGGTATTGGCTCCGACTCTTTAGGATCCGGTTCCACAAGATCATAGCTGAGTCTTGGTTTGGTTAACGTGAAAAAAGATCGTTTAATCATAATAAGTCCTTGTTTTGTAAAAAGCTTAGATCATTTATTATTGTTAATCTTTAAGATATAAAAATTTAAATTAACTATAATGAATGACACGTATTACATTCTACCGGACCTGCGCCAACATCTTCATGGCATCCCTGGCACTGAGCATGAAATGCATCAGTTCTTGATGGCAAGTCTTCATCACCTGTGTCTTCATGACACTCACTGCAGTTGTAGGTTTCATCATCTTCAATGTTATGATGGCAGTCCAGGCAATCATCTGTATAATCGCCTGTGTGTACTGAATGGGTGAATAAAACTTTGCCGGCTTTGTTCTGAAACATCATGCGTACTGGTTCTTCAGGTGCAGGGGGAGTAAAAGAGGCATAGCATATAATTCCTGTGATCAAAAATATGATCATAATTAATAGTGCTACTTTTAGGTCTCGTTGTGATGTCATAAATACTTCTCTCTTGTCTAAGGGTTAGAGTTCATGCGACAAACCCACAACTAGCATGGCGTTATATTACATCATAGTTGTCTTGGCAAGGAAAAAATTTAAATTTAGGGTGTGGTGCAATCGGCTGGGATAATTTGTGGTTTTTTTCTGACAAGGAAAGGCTTATAGGCCTCTTTTTTTGAAAGGGAGTTGTTTTTTTTCCGGATGATATAAAAGGAGAATCCAAAAAATAAAAATCCTGAAATCATGGAAGCAAAGGAGGGGTCCATTTGAAGAGAAGGTGCAAGACTGTTTCCGATCACTGCACCGATGATCAGTAAAATAATGGGGAATACATATAAAAAAAATGTTAAAAAAAGCATGGGTTTGGTTTCAAGTCCAATGACCACATGATCCCCTTTTTCAACATTGAGTGTGTTTTTAACATCAACAGTTATTTCTTTTTGATTATTGGCTGTTCCGCAGCTTTTTTGGGAAGAGCAGGACTCACAGGCACCGGATCTGGTTGTTTTTATCCAGGCAACAGACTGGTTTGCTTTGGTTACAATTCCGTTTTCAGTGATCATAGTTTAATTATCTCTTATCAGGTTCTTGGCATTATAGCTCTTCGTCTTTTAAAAGGATAAACGTGATGTATAATGATGTCAAATTTTTTTTGTTTTTTCTTGACAAAAAAAATGTGTTGATATAATCTCACCAAGTCTTATTCAAAGGCGCTGCTCCCCAGTAGCTCAGTTGGCAGAGCAATTGGCTGTTAACCAATGGGTCCGCGGTTCAAATCCGTGCTGGGGAGCCAACTTAAAAAACATCTCCCATGGAAATTTTAACTGGATTTTTTTCAGTCGGCTTAAAGGTCTTTTTTGTCCGGGTCTAAAGAAATAGTCTGGGCCTCATGGTGTTTTCAAGATATTGGCGATGGTGTTCAAAATTATTTCCGTTGTCGGAGGGTTTAAACCGGATTTCCCGGCCAAAGGTGATGCAGACCCGTGAAAAGGGTTTGGGCAGCATGAATCTATCCCATGAATTGAAAAACCAGGCCTGCTCTGTCGAGGTATAAAGGGGAATCACAACCGCATCTGCCTCAAGGGCCATCTTAATGGCACCGGCTTTGACTTTGCCGATGGGCCCGGTCGGTCCGTCAAGAATATGGGCACCAAGCCGGTACGTCTTTAAATGGGTGATCATCATATCCATAGCTTCCCCCCCCCCCCGTGAAGAGGACCCTCTGGGGGTATGCCAGCCTGTCCTTTTGGCCACCCCTGAAATCAAATCCCCGTCTTTGCTCTGGCTGATCATCAGACCGGGGTTGTATTTGGAATAGGTCTTGAAATGGCGGATGGCTGGGAAAAACTGCTGGTGCCATGCACATAAAAGAACGGGGGTTCCCTGTTTCCGAAGCTTCTGCCAGTGCCCCTCATTTTTTACCCTGAGCCTGAAGGTCATACTATAAATTTGGATAAGGTAATAGGCAAAAAAAATAAAGGGCCGGGTATAAATAATAAATTTTAATTTTTTAAACATTGGCTGCTTCTCCAAATTGAAATCCACAGGCACTTTAACAGATATATAGGGTAAAGTAATCTCCTAATTTATTTACAGAAAATTAACCGGATATTACGGACTTGATTTATAAATTATGATCTTAAGAACTTATGGATAATCAGCAGGACAAGGTAAACCGCACCGCTTAATACAATGATGGTAGGTCCGCTGGAAAGGCTCCATGAGTAGCTCAGGCATAAGCCGGTCCACGTAAATAAAGTGCAGAATAAACAAGAATAAAGCATCATCTGCCACAGCCTTTTTGCATAAAAGGAGGCAATAGCCGAAGGAATCGTCAACAGGGCAATCACCAGCACAATCCCCACGATCCTGACCATAAGCACCACGGTCAGGGCAGTAAGGATGAGCAGCAGAAGATAGAAAAAACTAGTATTGATTCCTCTTAAGGAGGTGAACTCATTGTCAAAACAAACACCAAAAAACCGGTTGAAAAAAAGGATGGAAACACTAAGAACCAAGGCATCCAGGCATGCAACATACAAAAGATCTTTACTTGAAATCAGCAGGATATCGCCAAACAGATAGGAACTGAGATTGAAATAACCCGGCGTCCTGTCAATGAGCAAAATACCCGATGCCATACCCACGGCCCAGAGCGTACCGATAATGGTGTCCTCCCTCTCCTTTGCATGAAGGCTGACAAGTCCCACGGTCACAGCGGCAACGATTGCGGCAAGCACGGCTCCTAACATCGGATCAAACCATGTGAGCCCTGCATTTACCTGGAGAAAAAGTGCCAGCCCAATGCCGCCGAATACGCAGTGGGAAATGGCTCCGGCAAGGTATCCGATTTTTTTTATGGTGACAAATGTTCCGATGATGCCAAAGGAGATGGAGGCAAGGGCACCCATGATAAATGCATATTTTAAAAACAGGTTGTCAGGGTCAAAGATTGCATAAACCATATCAATCATGAGTGTGTCCTTCTTCGCTGCACCTGTGATCATGCCGTACCATTTTCAGATCGCCATGATAAATATCCTTTATCATGGCTCCGTTTATCAGAGTTGTGGGGTGAATGACGACCTGACGGTTCACACATATAACGCTTTTTACATATTTTGAAACAAATCCGAGATCATGGGATACCAGGAGAATGGTCATTTTTGCGTTCAGTTTTTGTAAAATGGAAAATAGATTCTCTTCTGTCTCATGATCCACATTAGCAGTGGGTTCATCCAGCAAAAGGATATCCGGGCTGCTGCATAAAGCCCTGGCAATAAGAATACGCTGTTTCTGACCGCCGGAAAGTTCGTTAAATTCTGTGTTGACAAAGGCTGTCATCCCTACTTCATCAATGGCAGTTAATACCTCGACCTTGTCCTTTTTTGAAAACCACAGGTTTGATTTTGCGAGCCGTCCCATGAGAACCACATCCATTACGGTTGCCGGAAAGTCCATGTCCAGGTGGGCATACTGGGGCATATACCCCATCTGCTGTCTGACCTTGTCCGGAGATTTTCCAAATACACGGATCACCCCTCTATCCGGTTTAATCAAACCAAGGATCAGTTTGAGCAGGGTGGTTTTTCCGCCGCCGTTGGGGCCGACAATGCTTGCAAATTCTCCTTTTTTAATCACAAGGTCGACATTTTCCAGAACATTACGCTGCTTATACGCAAACGAGATATTATTTAATATGATTTGATGATCATTTTGCATAATTTAAACCTTGATGAATACGGTTGCCTTTCCGCATCGTGCCGGGAAAATCCGGATCATTTATTTTTTTAATACCCCGGCAATGGATTGAGCAATGTTTTCCATGTTGGCCAGGTAATCATAGGAAAGGGGATCTATGAACACCACCACACCGTTTATGGCAGATGCAATTTTTTCTGCTGTATTCCGGTCAAACTGGGGCTGCGCAAAAATCACCCGTGTTTTTTGTTTTTTTGCGAGCTTGATAATGTTGGAAAGCGTTTTCCCTTTGGGCGTTTTCCCCATAGTTTCAATCGCAACCTGTTTCAAATCGTAAGCATCTGTAAAATACCCGAAAGATGGATGGAACACAAACAGATTTTTCATCTTTAAATCTTTGAGTATGGTTTTCAGACGATGGTCAAGCTCGTCCAGATCTTTTACAAACAGCTCGTAATTCTTTTTATACTCGTCCCTGTTGTTCTGATCAATGCTGTAAAGCGCCTCAAAAATTGTATGGGCCTGTGTTTTTACAATCAGCGGACTCATCCAGATATGGGGATCTTTACCAACAGAGTCATGATGATTTTTATTATCCTGATGCTCGGCGTTATGATCCTGTTCCTCCATTTCTCTCAATATGATGCCCTGACGGGTATCCACAACCTTTGCTCCGGCAATGGCTTTAATTTTATGCAAAATACCATTTTCAAAAGGAACTCCGATCCTGAAATAAACATCTGCTGACATGAGTTTTTTTATCTGGTCCGGGGAGGGGGAATAGGTGGCAGGGTTTTTGCCCGGTTTTACCAGGACATCAACTTTTACATTGGTCTTGCCGATTCTTTCAACAAAATATTTTTGGGGCATAATACTGACATGGACGTTAAGGGGCTGCTTTGCAAAGGTGTTTAAGGGCATCAGCCATACCAGGACAGCAGCTAAAAGTATATAATATTTTATAAGGGCTTTCATTTTTTTATTAGCAGATCAGATTTTAACCTATTGGGGTGATTAATACTTGACATATAAACCTTTCCAAGAATAATGTTCTATACGTGCAAGATCAGGTTGTACCCGATATTTATAAAAAATGCCACAAAAGTTGTGGTAATGTATAAGCGATTAATTTGGAAGACAGCTAAATATGCAAATTTTAAATCCCTCTCGATGGTATCTTCATCCTGTCTTCATTTTTACCTGTTCCATTTTCGCCCTGGCCACATTTCTTGTGCTGACGGTCAGCTGGTACATGGAAATCACATCGGCTCTGGAAGTGATTGTTCTGAAGTTTCATATTGATCCAAAATTAATTTTTCCTTCAAAAACCGGGATGACCATACTGATCTTAAGTGCTTTAATTGCAGTGGTATTGATCGGTATTCTTCTTGCATTTATTTACTACCAGAAAACTGTCAATCTTTTCAGGCTTCAGCACAATTTTATTTATAATTTTACCCATGAGCTCAAAACCCCTGTAACCTCTTTAAGGATTTATCTTGAGACATTTATCCGGCACTCGTTAGAGCCTGATGAAATAAAAAAATACAGCAAAAACATGTTGGAAGATATTGATCGGCTTACGGAAAATATTAACAGCATTCTTAATCTTGCCAGGATTGAAAGTCAAAATTTTGATTCCGAAGTTACCAGAGACAATCTGATCAAGCTTGTAAAAAATTTTTGCAACAAAAATGCCTCTCTTTTTCGAGATCTGAATATTGAAATTGAAAATCAATCTACCAACCGGATGGTCTATCCGGTAAATCTGTTTTTATTTGAGATGCTTTTAATGAACATCATTTCTAATGCCATTAAGTATAATGAATCCCCAACGCCGAAACTTACCATCCGGTTTAAAAGCTTTATACAAAAAGTGACCATTGAGTTTATAGATAACGGGATCGGTGTTGATAAAAAGGAAGCAAAAAAAATTTTCAGAAAGTTTTATCAATCCGGCCGGAATCATAAAAATGAGGTCTCGGGATCGGGTCTTGGGTTGTACCTTGTTTCCAGCATTGCCAACATCCATGGGTGGAGAGCATCGGCTACAAGCAAAGGGAAAGGAAAAGGTGCCACTTTTACGATTAGCATTCCAAGAGCAAGCATTACCAATGTCAGGGAGAAGAATTTATGGAAGCGATTGAAAAAAAGCGTATTCTGGTCATAGAAGATGAAGTGCATATTGCAGACGGGATCCGTTTGAATCTTTCCCTCCAGGGGTATCAGGTAAAAATTGCCATAGATGGCCTTGATGGCCTTGATCAATGGCGGTCCTGGAAACCGGATTTGATTGTCCTTGATATTATGCTGCCCATGATCGACGGGTTTTCTATTTTAAAAACCATTCGGCAGGAAGATGAAAAAATTCCTGTGCTCATCCTTTCTGCCAGGGGGGATACAAAGGATAAAGTCAAAGGGCTTCGATACGGTGTAGATGATTATTTGTCAAAGCCGTTTGACCTGGAAGAGTTTCTTTTAAGGGTTGAAAGGTTAATCAAAAAAAAGACCTGGTATGAAGATGACAAAAAGGAGAGAAAACCGGGATATAACCTGAAGGTCACACGCAAAATATTTGAAGGTGACTATTATGATTTTGGGGATAATCATATTGATTTTGTCACTTTCAAAGCCCGATGTGCTGTCGGTGAAATTATTTTAACAGAGCAGGAAATTGTACTGTTAAAACTTTTTATTGAAAACAAGGGAAAGCCGATGTCAAGGGAAATGCTGCTGACTGCGGGCTGGGGATATTCAAGAGATACCTCCACAAGGACAGTGGATAATTTTATCGTCAGATTTCGAAAATATTTTGAAAAAAAACCTAAAAAACCAATTTATTTCATCAGCAGGCGGTCCGTGGGGTATGTATTTGACCATGATTAATGCCGACCGAAAATCGCCAATTATTGTTTTTCAGTGCTAAGGTTAAGAAAGAATTTGTTTGATTTCAAAAAACAGAAGTCTTATGGTGGGAAAGGAGGTAAACATGGATTGGTTAAACTTTCCAAAGCAAGAAAAATTTATGCGACAGGATCATAAGGAGCCAATATGTACAATCGTATTATGATAAATGCTAAAATATGCCATGGTCAGGCATGTATCAAGGGGACAAGAATCCCTGTACACCAGATCATCCGCATGCTTGCCAATGGGGATAAAATCGAAGAACTTCTGGAAGATTACCCCTCACTTAAACAAGATGATATTTATGCCTGCCTGGATTATGCTGCATCTCTTGCAGAAGAGCAGGTTACTCCTATTGAACACGCTATATGAAAATATTTGTTGATGAGAATATCCCCTTGGTAACGGTAAGGGAACTCATCCTTCAGGGGTATGATGTTATAGATATCCGTGGAACCGATGACCAGGGCATCATGGATGAAATTTTATGGCAAAAGGCTCAGGATCTTAAATGCCTACTGATTACAACTGATAAAGGGTTTGCCATCCACCGGGATGAACCACACCACGGCATTTTAATCATCCGTCTTAAACAGCCCTCCCGACAGAAGATCCATCAGCGGGTTCTCCAGGCTCTCAAACGATATCCCCCCAAACAATGGCCCATGCTTATGGTGGTTATGCGCGATGCTGTGCAAAGCACATGGAAGTCTCACCACACAAAATGATAAGATTCCAAGCCTCTTAGGAGCATAATTGATCTCGGTAGCCGCCTTTTTCAATCAAAAAATTTTAGGTTTTGGTCAGGCACTCGGGAAAAGCTCAGTCTGAAACAAGAGATAACACATAATCATCATCAATGAATGTTGAATAAACATCCACATCAATTTTCTTTTTGTTATGCCAAATTTCATTATTGATGACTTCCACCCGGTGAAGGCTTTCATTAAATCCTTTTTTTATATATTTTAAATAGGCTTCTTTGATGGTCCAGTTTTTGAAAACAGGAACAGGCCCGGCATCATTTTTCAAATTTAAAATTTCATTTGGTGTAAATGCTATTTTCATAAAAGCGGCATCCGGCTTTTTTGCGATCTTTTCAATATCAATACCAATAGTTTGATCTTTGTTTTTGCAGCATGCAGCTGCCGTATAATCGTTGCTGTGGGACAATGAAACAGGAATATCAGGGTGATGGGTAAGATAGGGGGCGCCCTCATCAAGATAGGAAAGCATGATTTGATCAAGGGAAGCGTTCTCCAAAAAAAAGTGTTGCATCATCTGTTTGATCAGATATCGGCCACTTATCCATTCTATCTGTTTTTTCAGGGCTTTGAAGCTATTGATGGTGCTGATTTCATCATCGTTTAAAAAGGGGTTGATAAAATCATCTTTTTGAAATATCTCATTTATCATTGATTTGAAATTATGATACCTGCCTTTAATGAAAATCGAATCAATGATATCCGGTATTCTGGAATACCAGATGGTGACGCCTGGTTTTGGAGACAGGGTGTTAATGTGGATTTCATTTTGAAAATTTGAAGTCATGGTAGGTTTATATCTCAACCGCTTTTGTTTGACAATATTTTAAGGAGGATTTGTGGCCGATTATTGATATGTCCCAACCCAGCAGAGAAGTAAGACCAGACCCCCGCTAAATGTCGAAATCATCAAAATAATGGTGCCCAACCGGCATTGTTTGACCCTTTTTGCGGCCCCCCGCCCTTTGTTATCTCATCGTATATGATATAATCAAAGACCTCATTATCACCGAATATATTGTCATCTTCTTCAAAAAAATCATCTTCCATCATGCCCCCCGCTTGTGCTATCAACTCATTGTTTTAGGCTGTTTAATTCCGACCGTGATATAAATATTTCCTTTGCCTTGTTCAAATATTCTTCTATAGAATATGGACTATCAACAGACCCGTATGTTGGCTTTGTTCCTTTTTTATCCATAAATGCCAAGGCTATAAGTAAACCAGAATCAATTTTCCCATCCAATTCTGGTATTTTTAATAATTCTTTCCGCAAATCATGAAGAATACCTGCATGGCTGTTCTGAACATTATTTGTTTTTAATGCCTGTTCCCACCATAAACGAGGGATGTCCATTGACAGGTAAGACAAAATACATTTTGCTCTTGATTCGAGATTATCCTCGGAGTTGTCCAAACAAAATGATAAACTTTGCAGCCATAAGCTCATAGCATTCCCTATAAATTAAACCTCTTTTAAAGTACCACAGAATCATTCTATGCTTCAAATCAATTCGGGATAATCTTCGAAAAACCTTGAATTCTCCTCCCCTTAGTGCGATAAAATCCATAACAAACTCAGTTCCATATTCATCATAACCTGAAACGGGGGGCATCATGTATCTATCTGAAGAGAAACGGGCTGAAATCAGGGAATGTATTGAAAAGCAGCAATCTAATCCCAATATCAATCCCGAACAAAATAAAAAGAACCATATTAAATGTTTTCATAATACAACAGGGGGAAGGAAAGTTTCCCAAATTTTATTTGGCGATAGAAATGGGAAAGAAGTGTTTACACCGTTTTGAGATGAAGTGTTCATTTGTGATACATTGTATTGTTTAAAAGGATTGATATGAATTCAAAAGAGGACCAAACAAGTGTTCAAAAAAAAATAATCGAAAAATATAAAGAATTAGTAAAGCAAGATAACAATGAGGATGAAGTTTATAAATGGGAGCTGGTAAAAGAATTTCAATCCAGATGGGATATCGATGCTGAAGATTTTCCTGCCATGATTAAAAGTATAAATTTCTCCAATCTGATGTTTCATCATTCCAAAAAATTTATGGATATCTCTGATAACTACTCTGAAGATATAAGGGGAATGTTTAAGGATTTGTTTAATGAGAATAAAGATCTTAGGGAAAGAATCTTAAGCTTTCAAAAAAGAGCAAATGAATTGTTTGCCGAATATGAACCGGAACTAAAAGCTCAACAAGATGAAAGAGCCATTTCTACGTATTTGACTTTTAGGTATCCTGAAAAGTATACTTTTTATAAATCATCATTCTATAATAAATATACAAAACTCCTTGGATTACAATCACATAAAACAAATGAAAAGTTTATCCATTATTTGTCGTTGATTGATTCCTTCATTGAGGATTACATAACTAAAGACAAAGAGCTGCTGAGTATTTCTAAATCGTATTTAAGTTCAAATTGTTATGATGATTCTAATTATAAAATTTTAGCTCAGAATATTCTTTTTCGAGTTCTTGACAACTCTGACTTTACAAAAAAAGCAACCGATTCGAATTATTGGATTTTTCAAGGAAATCCCAAGGCATTTGATTTCGAAAAAGGATTAAAAGATGATCTTATTGATAATTGGACTGTAACAACACACAAAGATAAAATAAAAAACGGCGATAAAGTAATTATTTGGATTACCGGTAAAAATTCTGGTTGCTATGCTTTAGCTGAAGTAACCCATGATCCAATGGTTATCGAAGAATCTAAGGATGATCATCTGTGGAATAAAAAATCGAAAGAAAGCTTAAAAGCTGGAATAAAAATTACCCATAATCTGATTGAGAAACCCATTTTAGAGAAGAATTTAATTGATTTAAAAGAGTTCTCGAACTTGAAGGTTGGAAATCAAGGAACAAATTTCACATTAAAAGAAACTGAATATTTAAAATTTTTAGAATTGGCGAATTCAACGGGAGAAAAAAAATACTGGATGTATGCACCTGGAGAGGGAGCCAAAAAATGGGATCAGTTCTATGATGAAGGTTATATGGGGTTAGGTTGGATTGATTTAGGCGATTTGGAGCAGTATGAAACAAAGCAAGACATAGCTGATAAACTTATGGAATTGGATGGTACTGGGAAAAAAAAATATAATGATGCATCAGCAAATTGGGATTTTAAATATACTATATCCATTGGGGATATAATCATAGCCAAAAAAGGAACAAGTGACTATTTAGGTTATGGTGTAGTGGAATCGGATTATTATTATGATGAAGATAGAGATACATACAAAAAATGTCGAAAAGTGAGTTGGAAAAAAAAAGGCGTTTGGAAAGAACCAGATGAAGGTCCAATTGTTCAAAAAACTTTGACTGATATAACCAAGTATCCAAAATATGTTGAAAAACTTATCAAGCTGATAGGAATTGAAGAAGGGGATATTCCAACTAAAATGGAGTTACCACTCAATACTATAATATACGGTCCTCCTGGAACGGGTAAAACATATCGATTGAAAAATGAATTTTTTGAAAAATTTACCGATGAACAATCAACCCAAACTAAGGAAGCATTTTGTGAAAATTTAATTCAAGATACTTCCTGGTGGCAGATAATAAGCATTGTGATGCTTGATTTAAAAAAAGCAAAAGTTCAAGAAATATTCGATCATCCATTGTTACAGGCGAAAATAAGAATTTCAGAAAACAAAACCCCTAAAAATACAATTTGGAGTTGGTTACAACGGCATACTAAAGATGATTGTCCAAATGTGAATTTCAAAAAGCGTGATAATCCCCAATTTTTTGAAAAAGATACTCAATCGACCTGGACAATTGATGAAGAGATCGCTAAGGCTGAAACACCTGATTTTTATGAAGTTTTAAAGGAATATCAAAATTTCAAACCAAAGACAGAATCAAAAAAAAGATATGTATTCACCACATTCCATCAATCATTCAGCTAC
The DNA here is from genome assembly GCF_014237455.1 of Desulfobacula sp. Classification (GTDB taxonomy): domain Bacteria; phylum Desulfobacterota; class Desulfobacteria; order Desulfobacterales; family Desulfobacteraceae; genus Desulfobacula. The sequence goes on from NZ_JABZFL010000030.1 coordinate 34,036, forward strand.
GAGGATTTTATAGAAGGTATTAAACCTAAGCTGATGAAGTCTGAAGAGAATTTAGAATCCCAGGATATAAGTTATCACATTGAAAATGGAATTTTTAAAAACATTGTCAATAAAGCTATAAATGACCCGAATAAAGATTATGCGATTTTCATTGATGAGATTAACAGGGGGAATATTGCAAATATATTTGGTGAACTGATAACCCTTATTGAAGAGGATAAACGAAAGGAATGTAAAAATCATATTTCAGCCATCTTGCCATACTCTAAAACAGAATTCTGGGTTCCTAAAAATCTATACATTATTGGGACAATGAACACCGCTGACCGGAGTGTTGAGGCTCTGGACAATGCTCTTAGAAGAAGATTCTCATTTTTGGAAATGAATCCCGAACCCTCAAAATTATCCCAGGAAGAGTTTGCTTGTGAAGGGGTGAATTTGGAAAAACTATTATCAGCAATTAATAACCGGATCGAAAAACTATTGGATAAAGATTATTGTATCGGTCATTCATATTTTATGAATTTTAATGATCGGAAAAATCCTTTAGAGGATCTCAAGATGATATTCTCAAATCGAATCTTACCATTGCTGCAAGAATATTTTTATGGTGATTGGGGAAAAATAATGCTTGTTCTTGGGAAAGGTTTTATTGAAAAGAGAGTTGAATCCGTGACCTTTCTTGCAACTGAAGATTACGATGATTTTGAAGACTATGATGAGAAACCTGTTTTTAATTTGGTCTCGTCTGATACCTGGACATTAGAGACCTTTAAGAAGATTTATGAATAAAAATATAATACAAGTTTTCGAGCATCAGTTGCTTAAGGTCAACGGTGACAATAAGTTTGATGAGCGCCATTTTAATGCGTTAAAGAATTATGGATATAAAACAGGTGAAAAGTATTATTCTGTAGGTCATAAAAGGATCAAATTTTCAAATTATGTGGGTGTGATCCAGGTTAAAAATTTGACCATTGAAATTTTGCCAAAAGCTGATTCCAACGATGATAACGCAAAAGCAAAAAGTAAATGGCACGATGCACTAATTTCAATGCTTCAAGAATGTAAATTAATTAAATTAAGCTCAATATCAAATGCAAAATTGAAATTAAAATCAGCTTCAATCCTTGATTTATATTATGAAGCATTCCTGACAGAAGCAGAAAGGATTGTCAGGCAGGGTTTAGTAAAATCATATCGAAATGTATCCGAAAATCTCAACAAGATTAAAGGGAAAATTAATTTTACAAAACACACTCTAAAAAACTATCTGCATAAGGAAAAATTTTTTGTTGAGCATAAAGTCTATGATGAGAATAATAAATTCAATCAGATCCTTTTAAAAGCATTAATCACTCTTGAAAAATTATCCAATAATCCCCAATATTTAATTAGAATAAAAAGATTGTTGTTAGATTTTGAAAATGTCAGAGAAAAAAATGTAACCAGTTCATGGTTTAAAAACCTCAAATATGGGCGAAACTCAGAGCGGTATAAATATGCAGTTACTCTTTCGAAACTTATCATCCTCAAATATTCTCCGGATTTGAAAGGTGGGAAAGAAGATGTTTTAGCCATTATGTTTGATATGAATATGCTGTATGAGAATTATATCTACAGGAAACTAAAAGCATTACAGCGCGATTCAATGATTCCAATTACAAGAGTCCGTGGGCAGAATAGACGACCCTTTTGGGAAACAAGAGGTCTTAGAGCAGATATCGTCATTGAAACTGAATCAGATAATTTTGTGATTGATACTAAGTGGAAAGTTTTAAAATCTAAAACGCCATCTGATGATGATTTAAAACAGATGTTTGTTTACAATCTTCATTACGATACCGATTTGAGCATTTTGCTTTATCCAAAAACAACATTGAGTACAAATGGCAAGAAACCTTTTAGAAATTTAAAGTTTCAAGATAAAAATTGTCAGTTAGCGTTTACAGATCTATTTGATACAGATGGACAACTGGAGAAGCGTTTGGGTCATCGTATTTATGATGAGTTATTGAAGGATGAGATAGAACCAATTTAAATTTTTTGATGATGAAGTGGGTTTAACTGATATGACTTATAATTTTGATCTGGACAAATGGTATGATAGTGAATTGTATTTAATTCAATTGAAACTAAAAACCGGTGAAATAACCCAAAATGAATATGATGACGCTGTGGAAATCCTGGATAAAAAATTTGAAGAAATGTGGAAACGATTGGATGGGACTTATCAGATAGATTTAAATAATTGAAACCATACATTAAGAGAAGAATATGATTGTTTAGCCAACACCAGCCGGGAAAGAGAACTAAGCATAAGGGGAAAAATGATAACCGATCAAGATAAAAAAAAATTAAAAAGCAAAATATCAAGATATAAATCCGCATTAAACAAAGAAAAGAAAATTCATGGTTTTATTAACGACGGTGCTGGTAAAAGATATATACTGTTTTCCCTGTATTTTTTGCTGGATGATTTAAAAAAATCTAAAAAGTATTTCGAATGGTATAAAGCAGAGTTTGATGATGACTCTGGGGAACCTGTTCAAAAATTATGTTGGGCTGTGAGCCTGTTTAGAATGAAGCATATGGATGAAGGCAAATATATGCTGGCTGATTTAATGCTATCAAATCTTTATATAATACCAAAAGTTCTTGGCCTGGATATTAAAAAGTATGATATCTGGCATTCCTCAAGTGATGAATTTATTGATTATTTCGATTACATTCCGAATGAGGTTCTGGAATCGTTAAGCGAAAAAGATAAAAATTGGATTGAAGAATCCTATGATTCTTTTGTATTCAAACGTATCAGACAAAGATATATTGAAATATACCACAATTTGTTAACGATAAAAGATTCTGAAGAACGTGGTCAAATCCTTGAGGAATCATATTCTTTGCTTGATCAACTTAAATAGTTAAAAAATAAGGACCATTTTCCAAACATGGGGCCAATATCAAAAAAAGTAATTGCAGGATTTAAAAAAGCTAAAAACCAAAAAATTATAGACTTTAAAGAGCTTAAAGAAGCAAAAGCATATTCACAAGATCTGCATAAAACAGTGGTCTCAGAAGATGATTTGGAAAAGTATGATCCTCTCCATGCGGTCTATATCTATGTACAAAACAAGGTTTCACTCCTCGTAGAACAATTATCCGACTTGCCTGCTTTATCGAAACTGACAAATATTCTTGAACAGGCAGATGATATTTATTTGCCGTCATCCCCCCCAAAGAGTCCACTTACAAAGTCTTATTTCACATGCTGGGGATTTTTTGATCTTTGTGTTGGAATTAAAAAAGAATCCTTTGGGACTGTCATTCTTGATCTATTGAAAAATCTAAAAGCAGATCCTTGGTTGATCAAAATTATTGAATGTATGCAAAGCTCCAGAATGGGAATTTTTATCCATAAGAGGAATTTGGATAGATATGTAATTTTAGAGGAGTTGGTAACCAGGGAAGAAATAAAAGTTATTGTACCTGCCGGTTATCAGGGAAAGAAAGATGAGATATGGTATGCCCGTGTGATGCCAGATCCATATAAAAATTTGAGTTATGGATACTCATTAGTATTTACAACCCCATATATCCTTGTAGATATAAATGGCAATCTGGGATCTTCAGCAAAACGGGATGATTGGGAAGCGTTCTTTGATCGGAATTTAAAAGCAGCAGGGAAAAAAGACAAAATCAAAGCATATAAATCCTTTATGAAATACGGGAAAAACAAATATTTTTGGAATGAATATATTTTTGAAGGTTATGTGAACTATCAAGAAGATATGATAATGCTTGCAGGATTTCCAGATATTCCTTTAAGCATGCCCCATTCAGAAGAAAGCCAAAAAGAACGGGGGGAAATATAAAAATGAAATCCATAAACAGATATTTGAAGAAGAACTTGAATCTTGGATGACTGATCCGGATGTCTACGGTGGACCCCAATATCAAGACAGTTTTTTACTCAATTTAAGCGTCATGTTCGCATGAATCTTCCAAGAAAATTTGGCCTGGCTCTACCCATCCTTTAGTAAAAAATGAGGGATAAATCTGGGATCAATGTTTTTGGGAGAGACAGCGCTGTATTCCTCTTCAAGTTCTTTGATTAAATCTGTTAAGACCTCAAGAAATTCTTTTGTCAGATTTGATTCGTTTATGCCGGTGGCTTCTGCTGTCCAGGTGATCAGGTCGTTTAATTGTATCTGTCCGGTTTTGCCGGTGTCCGTGGATGAAAACAGGGCAATGAAAAACTCTTTGAAAGTGGTCGTGTTAATGGGTTTGAGGGTGGGTTCCAGGTTCAGGCGATCTTTTGTCCACAGGGTTAAAATTAATGTTTTATAGGTTAAGATGCCTTCTTTAAAAGAGGTGATATCTACGGTTAATTTGTCCAGCATTGTATCCAGAGCGATGACTTGTTCCAGGGTTCTGCTGGTCTGGAAAATGTCTGAAAGGGAGCTGAAATTCCGATATACTTCTTTGCCGGATGCATAATTGTCATAATACAATGGACGCTCAAGGAATAGACCGCCTATTATGCCTAAATAATTTTCTCCAAAAAAACTTAGGGGAAGATGATTCTTGTTGGCAAAGCTTTGTTTAAACCAGTTGAGTGCTTTTGTCTTCAGGGTGATGCCCGCCCTTGAGCCGGTTCTGAAGATGTCTTCAAGAAAATATTCCTGGATAACCTCTTTGGCAAGCTCTGGTTTGCAGTTTCCTTTCAGAATGACCTCGAGCCCGAGATTTAGATACGCACAGGCCTTTTTAATGACTTTTCCCAGAATATCTCTGGATTGAATTTTCACTTTATCGGCAGAAATAATTTTATTAATTAATGCGGCAAGCTCGGATTCCAGATGAAGGATGACCGTAGAATCGAAAAATTTAAGGGAGGTTACAAACAGGTCATCTCCTTCAATAAATGCAGAGAAAAACTGGGGGGGTAAGGGAATCTCCGGATCAAACGGTTCTTGCCTGAAAAGAGAATTGTCCGGCCGTTTGCGAAGTGAAGAAAGTCGGGTGGGCTGATAAATGCCAATGGCTTCATGGGTTGGCAAAAATCCTTTTTCAGCCAGTCGGATGGTTTTAAGCCGGAATTGTTCTTCTTCGACTTCAGCCGGCAGTACAGATCGGGTTTCCAGTAAAAGCCCATGAAAGACCGACAGATCCATATCTGCCACAGTTCTTACCATTTTTTCGATCAATTCCCAGGCGTCCTGTTTGTCTTCTGGCTTTGGGCTGTCGTCATCTGGGGTCTTATCGGTGTCTTCGTCAGAGGGTTGCGGTTTGTTGGGAAACCGGAAATAAAATTTGTCATCAAGGGTGATATAATCATCAAAATCATCCGGGGTTGGATCGTCATGTTCCCTGACGCAGATGTCCATGTTTTTAAACAGATAGAATTCAAAAAAATCAGGTTTTTCTTTGATGACCCATCGCAGAAGCCTTTTGGGATCCGCCTGGAAAAGCAGATCAAATGTCTTTGTCATATATTCAAGATCAAGCCGGTCATTGTCCCAGGCTTCCACATCCAGGATATATTCCCATTGTTCCGACGTGGCCATGGACAGGACGGGGATGAAATCAGAGGGTCCTATTTTGTGCATGAGATAATAGAGGTCCTGGTCTGGAAAAGACTGTACCATTGTGGCTGGTGACGGGGCATCAAGAATTAATTCCAGGGCTTTTTCAGAGTCACTGACAAGGATTTCATGGCGCACTGCCCGAAGTTTCAATTCCTTTTTTTGAATATTGACAAGTTTATAATTTTCTTTTTCGGTCATATTAGTGTCCTGATATTTTTTGATGACAAATATTAATGTAGTGGTTTGTTTCGGGACTTTCCCCAAATTTTTCAAAGAAGTCCAATGCGTGTTTAAACCGGCCCGTATTCATCAGGCAGACCCCCATACAGATATTTAAATTTTTATTTTCAGGTGAATGCTCCAACCCTTTTTCCAAAATGGAAATCGCATCATTAAAATTTCTCTGTTTTTGGTGCAGCATGGCAAGCCCTAAAAATGCTCTGGAATCCGGAGCAAATGATAATGCTTTAGTATACAGCAGTTGTGCTGTTTTGTCCTGGTTTTTGATCCGGATGTCGGCAGCGTATTCTCCATGGGAAAATGTCATGGCAAGCCTGGATAGAAAGTCGGCATGAAAGGGGATTAATTCTTTTATATTGACAAGATCCACTTGCCGGGCAAAGGCATCAAGATTATTGTAAAATTCAGATCTTAAACGATCGCCAAATGCTTTGACTTTTGCAAAATCAAGATGATCATCCACTTCAAACCAGGGAATGTCTTCTATCTTTTGATACCATATATCATCAGATATTAAGTGCTGGTTGACCATTTTTTGATACAGATAGGTCCCCGGGAAAATGACCAGCAGATAAAATATGGCACTCAAAGGCCTGATATCTTTTAGAAGGTCAATACTTTCCTGTATGGTTTTGTCTGTTTCTCCGGGTGAGCCATAAATAAAGTAGGCCCGGGGCAGTATGCCATAGGATGCGGTCAGGGAGAAAGTATTTATGATTTTGTCACGTTTAATGGGCTTGCCAAGAATTTTTCGGATTTTTTCAGACCCTGATTCAACGCCGAAACTCAATTGTATGCATCCGGCCTTTCTCATTGAAAAAAGAATGTCCTCATCAATGGCATCCACTCTTGAAATAGCATTCCAGGTGATGTTAAGCTTTCTGTTGATAATATGATCGCAAAACTCAATCACCTGCTGCTTATCCGTTGTAAAGGTATCATCTGAAATATAAAAATGGGTAACGCCTTTTTTTACAAGACTTTCCACTTCATCGGCAAACCATTTTGGAGAATGAAACCTTAGCGTTTGATTTCCCCAGAATTTTGGTGATCCGCAAAAGGTGCACTTGCCGGGGCAGCCCCGTGACATGGCAAGGTGCTGATATATAAAATATTTAGACGGGTGAACCAGTGTGTCAAGTACTTCAACCCGGTGCCTTGTAGAAGTTCGGACAATGCGGTTATCTTTTTTAAAGACAAGACCGTTAATATTTTTAAAGGGCCCAATGCTTTTATTTTCAAGTTGAGTTATAAGTTCAAGAAAGGTGATTTCACCCTCTCCTGCAACAATAAAATCAATGTCAGGACAGGCAGTCAAAAGATGGCGGGCAAGAAAGGTCGGTGCAGGCCCGCCAAAAACAATGGTGATATCCGGGTTGAACTGTTTGGCTGCTCTTGCACATTCCATTGCGTTCCAGCGGTTCGGATTGATTACGGAAAACCCGATAACATCCGGTTGTTCGGTTGTGACAAGTTTTTTAAACACTTTAACAGGGTCGTCCCTGCCATCTGCCAGGTTGACAAGTTTTGTTTCAAATGAGTTTTCAATTAGCAGCGCCCCAATATAGTAGAGCCCTATGGGAACGATGTGGGCATCTTCCCCGGAAATTCTTGTATCAAGACAAGAGGGGTTTACAAGAAGAATTTTTTTTTGCTTTACCATGAACCCATGATAATGTCGGCAAGTTTTCTTTTGGGAACATGATGGATCTGGTTTTCATCGCGCCAGTATTTGATATCCCCGGCTTCATTTAATTCATCAATCTGGATCTCTTCAACCGGTTTTCCCAAAGCCACCACCAGTTTGACTTTCAGGTGATCCCCGATATCCAGAAACACTTTGAGCTTCTTGATATTGGTAGAGCCGAACATACATCCGCCAAGCCCCATAGCCCTTGCTCCCAGAAGCATGGTCTGGGCAGCGATGCCGTGATCACACCAGAATTTGTCGGAAATAGTGTGGTCACCCATGATGACAATATAGGCGGAAGGCCGTTCTTCTTTTACAGGGCCTTTCCAGTCTTTGAGATATGCGGCCCAGCCAAGACAGGAAAAGATCTCTTCATTTTTATTCTCATCGCAGCAGATCACATATTTCAAGGGCTGCATATTGGCACCCGATGCACAGTTTCTGGCAAGATCAACCAGTTCCTTTAAGGTTTTCTCGTCAATTTTATGGGAGTTGTCAAACCGTCGGCAGGATCTGTTCTCTTTTACAAGGTTTTTAAAAGATGATGGGTTCATGAATTACCTCCTTTGTATTCAACAGGTTTGAATATTGGCATATTCATATCAATCCACTTAATGATTTTATCAATTTCACTTGCAATTTCCTTTAATGCTTTGCCCCGATGGCTGACCTGCCCTTTTTTTTGAATGCTCAGTTGAGCAAAGGTTTTATTAAAGTCAGGATAAAAAAAGAGGGGATCATATCCAAACCCGTTGTCACCAGCGGGTTCTTTTGTAAGAACACCGTTGCATTCCCCTTCATAGGTTAATGCGGCACCTGTGGGAACTGCTATGGAAATGACACACTTAAAGGCGGCATCCCGGTTTTCTTTGCCTTTCAAGTCATCCAGCATTTTTTTAACATTGTCTTCATCCGATGCATTATCGCCTGCATATCTGGCAGAATAGACACCTGGCGCACCGTCAAGTGCTTCAACACAAAGCCCGGAGTCATCAGCCATGGCAGGATGTCCTAAAATCTTTGCTGTAAACGAGGCTTTTTTATAGGCGTTGTCATCAAAGGTTTCTCCATCTTCAATGACTTCAGGGATAGGGCCGAAATCATCAAGGTTTTTGATATCAATGGGAAAGTCTTTTAAAAGCTCCCTGATTTCCCTTGTTTTTCCCCTGTTTCTGGTTGCAAGAACAATTATTTGTTTCAATGGTTTGCTCCATATTAATTTTCAGGTTTAGTTTGATTTGGAATAATATAAGATCAAGCACACATTTTGTAAACCCCGGCAGATTTTTTAAAAAAGTCATCTTGTGGTTGCCATTCAGGATATCATAATATAAAAAGGTTTTTAAAAAGAGGAATATCATATGTCTGAATTTGCCAATGCCATGGAAGTGTTTAAGCTTTTGGATAAATCCAATTGCAGGAAATGTAATGAGCAAACCTGTCTTGCCTTTGCCTCAAAGGTCTTTTTAGGAGATAAGCCCCTTAATCAATGCCCGGTTTTAAGCCGGGAAGTGATTGAACAATATCAGGGCAGACAAAAGAAAAAAATGACAATTGAAGCATATCGTGAATCCTTGCTGGCAGACCTGAAAAATGAAATAAAATCCTGTGATCTGGAATTTTCTGCCCAAAGGGTGGGGGGCGTTTTTTCAAAGGGGAAGCTTACCATCAGGATTTTTGGCAAACGGTTTTCCATTGATCGTGATGGCAACATGTTTTCGGATATCCATATCAATCCCTGGGTTTCCGCATCTGTTCTGGGGTATGTACTTCACTGCAAAGGTGTTCCCCTGACAGGGAAATGGATACCCTTCAGAGAGCTTGAAGGCGGTCATGAAAGGAATGGCCTGTTTGTCCAGCGGTCGGAAAAACCATTGAAAAAAATTGCAGATACCTATACCCGCCTGTTTGAAGACCTGATCCTTATTTTTAATGGCAAAAAGGTAGAGAATCATTATGAATCCGATATATCACTGGTCCTCTATCCGTTGCCCAAATTTCCTATGCTGATCTGCTACTGGAAACCGGAAGACGGGCTGGCATCTGATCTTCACCTGTTTTTTGATTCATCGGCCGATATGAACGCCACGATAGATATTGTATATGGAATTGCTGCCGGCATTGTTGTCATGTTTGAAAAAATTTCATTAAAGCATGGCGTGGCCCTTTAACGGATTCAAAACTGTACGCATTACGTATCTGAACCCTTTTAACAGAAACAAGGGAATAATTTCTATTTCAAACTTGACGTAACAAATTTTGATATTTTCTAAAAAAATATTGTGTAATATCTCCAGTTGTGGGAAGGCATAACATGTATCATGAATTGTTTATGTTAAATTCTAATGGCATTATTTTGTGTTCTGAATTTTGTTGCGATAACTGAGAGGAGGAAATCAAAGTGGATAAAATTTGTCCCGAATGCATAGATGAGTATGCCCCTGAGAAAGTAAAATGTGATAGATGCAATTCCAAACTTATACCCGTAAATGAATTTAAAATTAAAGCGATATGGCCACATTGTAAAAAATGTCAAAGTGCTATTTCTGAATCAGCTGAAAAATGTGAAAAATGTGGACAATCCTTATACATTATCCCCTTTTTTCCTAAAATTTCGGCATTAATAATGGGTCTTGCAGGCATCTCCTGTGCAGGCTTTTTATTGGAACGGATGGGAGCTTCTCGGACTGTCATGAATGGAGTTGCATTCCTTGTGGGCGTAATTATTTGGGGGGTTTTAAATAAACAAAATCATGTGACTAAAAAAGAAGGCGATATCGCTTGGACTAAAATATCTCAAAAATCTAAATTTAATTTTCGAAAGAAAAAAAGGGATGCAATGGGCTAAAGGGTTATCCGTTACCGTTAAATTTGATTCTTTTTAAAATAACTGGTATGACCTCTTACCAGATAAAATTTAATTTATTCATATGAAATAGGTGGAACCTTGGTAGAAAAATTATTAAAACCTGCTGAATTTGCTGAAAAACAATTGCTGGAAGCGATTTTAGGATCAAAATATAGACCCGGTGAAGCGCTTCCGGCAGAAAGAATTCTTGCCACTGAACTTGGGGTGACAAGGCCTACGCTGAGGGAGACCCTGCAACGGCTGTCAAAGGAAGGATGGATCACCATACGGCACGGCAAGCCGACAAAGGTGAATGATTATCTGGAAAACGGCGGGCTTGGAATCTTAGGGTCCCTGGCAAGATATGGTAAGAATTTATCCACAGACATGGTGTCTCATTTACTGGAAGTCAGAACCGCAATGTTTCCCAATATCGCTCAGAAAGCCGTATCCAACAGTCCTGAAAAGATTTTAAACTATCTTAAAAAATCAAAGACCTTAAAAGATCGACCCGATGCCTATGCCGGATATGACTGGGGATTGCAGATGCTCATGGTTAAGGCAACAAACAATCCGGTTTTTAATATGATTTTAAATGATTTTGAACCGCTCTATGCAGTCCTGGGAGAGATCTATTTTCAAAAAAAAAATGTCAGAACCGCTTCATTGACATACTACAGGGACCTGATTAAGGCACTGGAACAAACCCATATGGATGTAAAGTCCATTGTTGAAAAGATCATGATTCGTGCAGAGAAGATATGGCAGGTTATAAGATGAAGCTTTCTGATATAAATAAAGAATATGATATGATTGTAGTTGGCGGCGGAATCAATGGGGCCGGTATTTTTTATGAGGCCGTAAAAAAAGGGTATCGTATGCTTCTTGTCGAAGCAAAGGATTTTGCCTGGGGAACGTCAAGCAGGTCGTCAAAAATGGTTCATGGGGGATTAAGATATCTTAAACAGGGAAAGTTTCTCTTAACAAAAGCGGCTGTAAAGGAGCGGGAACGATTATTGAAACAATACCCCGGACTTATTACCCCTTTGAAATTTATCATGCCCGTGTTTGATGATTATGGTCCTTCCAGATCATCCATGAAAATCGGTCTTTCCATTTATAGTTTCATGGCTCGGGAAAAGCAGCATAAAAGTTATACAAAAGCGCAGGCCATAGAGAAAATTCCCGGAATCAGAAAGAAAAGCCTGGTATCGGCTGTTGGATTCAAGGATGCCCAGGTGGATGATGCACGGCTTGTATTAAGGCTGATTTACGAAGGGTGCCTTTTAGGCGGGACAGCACTGAATTATACAAAAGTGACAGGGATTGAAAGGGATCGGAAAGGACATCTGGCTGCGGTTAACGTTATGGATGAAACATCCGGAACATCAGTTGAAATCAAAACAAAGGTCCTGATCAATGCCACCGGTGCATTTGCAGAAACCCTTCATCCATCTCCGATGAAAGGATTTCACATACGGCCGTTAAGGGGCAGCCACCTGGTTTTCCCCGAAAGTATATTCCCCCTGGACCGGGTTATCAGTTTTATCCACCCGCAGGATTTGCGGCCTGTCTTTCTGTTTCCCTGGGAGGGATCGGTTCTGTTGGGCACAACAGATGTTGATCATGATCAGGATATGGAAATGGAGCCGTTTGTGACCATTAAGGAAGCCCGTTATTTAATGGATGGACTAAGTCATATTCTGCCGGATCTTGACTTGTCTTTGAAGGACTGCATATCTTCGATTGCCGGGGTTCGACCGGTATTAAGCAAAAAAAAGAAGGCGGCATCGCGGGAGTCAAGAGAACATGTGGTATGGAAGGATAAGGGCCTTATAACTGTTACCGGAGGGAAACTCACTACGTTTCGAATGCTTGCCAATGATGCATTAAAGGCGGCAAAATCATACCTGCCAAAACCAGCGGTCCCAAATTCCGGACAAAAGATAAAAGGCCAACCTTGTGATGAAATATGTCAGAACGGATCAAAAAATGTCCAGGAAAGGCTTTTGGGCCGGTATGGATCTTTTGGCTGTCAAATGATCAGGCAGTACGACAAACAATTGTTCAGTCCGATTGAAAACACAAAAAGCCTTTGGGCGGAAATTTGTTATGCAGCTGAATACGAAAATATTTGCCATCTTTCCGATTTGTTATTGCGGCGGGTCAGGATCGGCCTGCTTCTTCCCGAAGGTGGGAAAAAATTGCTGGACAGGATTGAAACCTTGTGCAAACCTTATCTTTCATGGGACAATAAAAAGTGGAATATGGAGAAGAAAGCCTATATAAAACTATGGGAAACATATTATTCTCCGCCTGAAGAAAGGGAGCTTTGATTTGGAGCAAAAAACAATTCTTGCAGTTGATTGTGGAACCCAAAGCCTTAGAACCATTCTCTTTTCTCAAAAGGGCGAGGTGCTCGCAAGGATTCAGATTGAATATGAACCCTATTTTTGCAAGCATCCCGGTTGGGCAGAACAGGACCCTGAACTTTATTGGAACAGTCTTATTAAGGCCTGTCACAAGTTAAAGCAGTTAAACTCGAAATTGTTTGAATCCATCGCCGGGGTAGGGGTAACAACCCAGCGAGCCAGTATGGTGAATGTGGATGAAAAAGGTGTTCCCCTGCGGCCTGCAATCATATGGCTGGATCAGAGAAGATCTAAACCTGTTTGGGGGCAAAAAGTGCCTTTAAATATCGGCCTCAATATTTTGGGCCTGAAAAAAAAGATAGATGGTATTCAATCCCAGGGCAAATGTAACTGGATCATGCAGAATCAGCCTGAAATCTGGGAGAAAACACATAAGTATCTTCAGATTTCAGGTTTTTTAAACCACAGGCTGACCGGGAATTTTGCAGATTCCGTGGCGTCACAGATCGGGCATATTCCGTTTTGTTATAAAAAACACTTATGGGCAAAAAAACATCAATTGGCAAGAAAATTGTTTCCCATTGAAAAAGATAAACTTCCGATTCTTGTGCCGCCCGGGGAGATTTTAGGCAGGATCAGCACCACGGCTTCACAGCAAAGCGGAATTAAAAAAGGTATTCCCGTGATTGCCTGCGGATCTGACAAAGGATGCGAAACTTTGGGGGCAGGGGTTGTAAATTCCGAAATGGCAAGCTTAAGCTTTGGTACGACAGCAACGGTTCAGACCTTGTCTGAAAAATATGTTGAGCCCATAAAATATTTGCCTGCATACCCGGCTTCGGTTCCGGGGTTTTATAATCCTGAGGTGGAGATTTTTCGCGGATTCTGGATGATTACATGGTTTAAAAAAGAGTTTGCGCATAAAGAGGTAAGCCTGGCAAAAAAAAAGGGTATTCCGGCGGAAGAAGTGTTAAATCAATGCCTTGAGAGAACTCAACCCGGGGCCATGGGGCTTATTGTACAGCCTTACTGGGGGCCGGGCTTGGATCATCCCGATGCCAAAGGTGCCATGATCGGATTCGGGGACGTCCATACAAAAGATCATGTGTACCGTGCGGTTATTGAAGGACTGGGGTTTGCCCTCTGGGAGGGGTTGGAAAAAATTCAGGGCAAAACCAGGATAAAAATAGAAAAAGCCGCTGTTTCAGGCGGTGCATCACAAAGCGATGAGATCTGCAGGATAACGGCAGATATTTTCAATCTTCCCATGGTTAAAGGGCAGACCCATGAAACATCGGGCCTGGGGGCAGCCATTCTTGTGGCCAGGGGCCTTGGATGGTTTTCAAGCATAGATGAGGCTGTGGGGAATATGGTCCATATGAAAAAAATTTTTGAACCCAACCAAAAGCATGTTCAGATTTATAAGGCCTTGTATTCAAGGGTTTATGCTAAGATGTACGGGGCTCTCGAACCCTTGTATTCACAAATTCGTGACATAACAGGATATCCCAAATAATGAAAAAATATGATTTTATACCGGACTGGCTGGAAAGAGAACCGGATCAGCAAACCTTCAGGTCCATATTCAAATGGGGAGCAAAGGATCGATTTAAACATCCAGGCCAGGGATTTTTCAGTATCATAAAAGAGGAGCTCGGACTTTCAAATGCGGATTTTCAAACCCCTGTCAACTTGGGGAACAAGACTGTTGAAAACACGCGGAAAACAAGGATTACGAAAGAAGATATTACCCTGTTTGAAACCATTGTCGGGCGGGAGAACCTTTTTCTTGATACCTATTCCCGGCTGAAATATTCCACTGGTAAATCCATGGAAGATATTTTTGATTTAAGACAGGAGAAAATTGAAAATATTTGTGATATTGTCTTACGTCCGCGCAGTAAAGAGGACATCATAAAAATCGTAGCCCTTTGCCGTGAAAAGAAAATCCCTGTCCATGTGTATGGCGGCGGAAGTTGTGTCACCATAGGGCTTACCTGCCCAAAAGGTGGAGTTACCCTGGTGATGAATACCCACATGAATAAAATGATTAAATTTAATGAAGTCAATCATACCATTACGGTTGAACCGGGTATGATGGGCCCTGAGTATGAAGACTTGTTAAATCATGCCCCTGAAAAACTGAATGCAGAAAGGCGGTATACCGGAGGTCATTTCCCCCAGAGTTTTGAATTCTCTTCGGTTGGCGGCTGGGTGGTTACCCTTGGTTCGGGTCAGGCATCATCATATTATGGAGATGCCTGCGACCTGGTGATCAGCCAGGAGTATGTCACTCCGACAGGCACCTTTAAAACCCATGATTTTCCCGCAACTGCCACAGGGCCTAAGATCAATGATATCATGAAAGGATCTGAAGGATGTTTTGGGGTGCTGGTTGGTGTAACCATGAAGATTTTTCAATATCAACCTGAAACCGCAAGACAGTTCACTTTCATGTTTCCAAAGTTTGAAACTGCCATCAATGCAGCACAACAGATCAGCCAGGCGGAGTCTGGCATGCCCTCCATCCTTCGGCTGTCTGATCCTGAAGAGACGGATGTGGCCATGAAAATGTACGGCCTTGAGGGCAGCCTGCCGGACAAATATATGGGATTTAAGGGCTTGAAACCTGGGTCGCGGTGTCTTTTAATGGGCCAGACAGACGGGGAAAATGGCTTTTCAAAAAATTTATTTAAACAGATTAAAAAAATCTGTAAAACAAATCAGGGACTTTATTTAACCGGATATCCCATGAAAAAATGGCAAAAGGGAAGATTTTCAGATCCCTATATGCGGGATGCCTTAAATGACTTTGGTGTACTGATTGATACTCTTGAGGCGTCCGTTACCTGGGACCATCTTCAATCACTTTATCATGCTGTAAGAGGGTACATCAAAAAACATTCCCACACCATTTGCATGACCCATGCATCCCATTTTTATGCCCAGGGAACCAACCTGTATTTTATTTTTATTACAAAGATGCAGGATGTGGATGAATTCAAATTGTTTCAGCGGGGCATCATAGAAAAAATTGAAGAAAATTTTGGATCATTAAGCCATCATCACGGGGTGGGCAGAATGATGGCGCCCTTTATGGAGAAGCATCTGGGCACAGAGCAGATGGATGTATTGCGGGCCATAAAAAAACATTTTGACCCCCATAACATTATGAACCCGGGGGGGCTTGGATTATAATACACTGGAAGAGTCAATATTCAGGAGGACAACATGGATGATAAAACCCGTCAGCAAGCCATCAATGATCATATTCAAAAAGATGCGTTTGCCAAGTATCTTGGAGCAAAGGTGGAAATTGTTAAACCCGGTTACAGCCGTGTGTCCCTTATCGTTAAAGACCATATGACCAATTTTCACGGCACAACCCATGGCGGTATTATTTTTGCCATCAGTGACATGGCATTTGCAGCCGCCTGCAATTCTCACGGCAAAGTTGCAGTTGCCCTGAATGTGAGCATCTGTTTTTTAAAACCCAGCTATCCGGGAGATCATCTGGTTGCAGAGGCAGAAGAGGAACATAATGGCAGGCGGACAGCATTGTATAATATTAAAATTTATAATAAGAATACGGGTGAACTGGTGGCAAAAAGCCAGGATCAGGCATATAGAAAGAAAGAATGGTTTATACCCCAATTAAATAGATAGAGAGGACAAAATGGAACTAAAAACCATAACCATTGAAAATCCGGATGAATTAAATTTTATTCTTGGTCATTCCCATTTTATAAAAACGATTGAGGATATCCATGAGGCCATTGTCTGTACAGTGCCCAATGCTAAATTCGGTGTTGCATTCTGTGAAGCATCCATGGAGTGCCTTGTCAGGCACAGCGGTACAGATGAGGAGATGATAGAGCTGGCAAAGAAAAATGCCTTTGCACTTTCAGCCGGTCATTCTTTTATCGTTTTTATGAAGGATATGTTTCCTATTAATGTTCTCAATACTATTAAAAATGTACCTGAAGTTGCCAGGATCCATTGTGCAACAGCGAATCCTGTTCAGGTAATTCTTGCCCAGACAGATCAGGGCCGGGGAATTCTCGGAGTCATAGACGGATTCTCATCCAAGGGTATTGAAACCGAGGAAGATATTGAAAAACGCAAAGGGTTTTTGAGAATGATCGGTTATAAACAATAAGCAAGAAAATCTGAAACCTCAGGGTCCCGGGTCTTAAGACCTCAAGACAAAATTTGTTATGGTTATCTGTTATATTGGCAGTAAAACTTACAAGTTTGAAGGGGTTGTTTTGCTTTAACCCGGCCGGGGTACGGGGCATGCTTGCGATGAATCCGATTGGACCTCTTACAGCTTCTAAATTCCGTTGCGCTGACCGGTAAAAACTCGTTTCACTCAGACACTTTACCGGTTTTAACGCTCCACTGCATTAAGAATCTGTACAGATGCCCAATCAACGATTCCCTGCAACCATACCCCGACCTCCTGAATAAAATCCAAAGCCAAAAATCTATCTGTAATTTGGGTTATGCTAAGTCTCCAACTTGACGTAACAAAATCATAATTGTCCGTTTGATTGTGTCAATTTCCCATATATTTAACTGGGAAGCTTTTGTAAAGTGAGCGTTATTTCAGGTTTTTTTGAAAAATAGGCATCTTTACATATATACAAACAAAATTTAATTTGATATTGCATTACTGATCAATATCTCAAATTGTTTTACATCGCATATCATTCAAATATGGAAGATATGGGGGTAACCGCTCAATTACTTGTTAAGCCACTATGAACCAATGAAATATGATCAACACCAAAATATAACGTCTTTATGGCAAGAGTTCTTACAAAACTACGAATGGATGGTCTCTGTTGCCCGACCTTCTGATAGTAATAGGTTCGCCGATATAAAGGGACGACTCGAAATCGTTGCCCAAAATTACGACCCGAACACCAACAAGGTCACAAGAGACTTCCCGGAGCGTGAAATCTTTTTGACCTCCTATGAAGCGAAACGATTCAACCAAGCCATAGCATACTTGAAAATGCTAAATGTCCATCATCTTCCAATTAAAAAGATTCGGTCAATGTGCATGGGGCCTCCTTATCATCTTGAAGAAGACCCAGAGATTTTCAACTCGGAGGGCCGTGATATACAATTCGAATTCATATTGGCGGCATTCCTGAAACGGGCTGGATTTCAAATAGAGGAAATTTTTGATGACATCCAAATATCATACGCAACAAGTCTGATAAGATACGAATGCAAACGTCCCGCATCTTTAAGGAATATTGGCAGAAACTTCGATAGAACCCTCTCTCAATTAGCGTCTAAAATAGCCACAAAAGAAAATGAATATGGCTTTGTTGCACTCTCAATAGAAAGGTTGAACGATTTTGATCAGAAACTTTACCGTGGGGACGATATAGGCGTTGTATTTGATGAGTTGATTCGAAACAAAGATGTAATCCTAGCTGATCTCCAATCAAAGTTGAAGATATCATCCCAAAATAGGATTCTCGGACTTCATTTGTTCGTTAGTACGTTTCTATGGAACAAAGGCTCTGGTTCTTTTATGGACGTAACTGCGCATTTCACTGAAAGGCTCAGTCAGGAGCCTGTGACGCCTTTGCATGACTACATCTTTAATGCGGTAAGGCAAAAATTAGAAGAGGCTTAACCATGCAATTCAGCGGAAAACTAGGCCCGCGGGCTATTTTCCGCTGATCGCAGCGTTAGCTATGGAGGGATTCAAGGTGGGCAGCGATTTGCTTGAACAGATTCGAAAAACTGATGTAAGAGTACTTTCCTTAGGAATGATTGCTTTTCTCGCGCTCATCGGGCCAGCGATGATTGAGATTTACATTGTCGACCCTGACTTATATCGGACTCTAACGGTGTCAAAATTACTTTTCCTTGCCATCGGAGCGACTCTTCCCGTCGCCATCCTTAACACTTTGCTTTGTTTTGCAGCAACGAAGCATGATAAAACATCACAAACTCTACCAGGAACACCAGATCTAAATGTCGCTGCTGGACTCTTCATTACTGCTTTGATTTTTTATATTGACATTGGCCTGCAATTTTTCGTCGGCTATTCGTTTAGGGTTTTTGTGATAGTTTACATAGTCATAGAATTTGCAGTAATCTCGTGGAGTTTTGTGCAAATATATAATACTCGTAAGACAGCTAAATAGCCAATTCATCGGAGTGTTTCGCAGTCGGGCATGGATGCCCAGTGGAGGTCTGATTGCCTTGCAATGAGCGGATTGCCTGCGATTTTTGTGAAAGTTTAAAAGGCCTGGAATGTTAAAACGGCGGACTGTTTGAGGACATATTTGCCCGCAGTTTCCGCCGTTAAATGAAAGGCCTTTTGAACTTTAAAAAATCGTTCAGGCACTAGCGAGTGTAAGGTAAACAGACCGGAAACGGGTGTTGGTTAGAATTCTTTCAGGGCGTTTAAAGATTATGAAAAATGGATTCCTGCTCGTCAAGGATCTCATTCAGAATATCAACATTGGTCATTGGATTCATAATAACAGATCTTAACACAACAGTGTTGTAATGGTTATCCAGTGAGGTTTTCAGCCGGGTTCTTGATACAAAGCTAAACCCTGCTTCCCTTTGAATTCTCTGGATTTTAATATTGATGTCATCCAGGAAGGCATTAAGTCTTTGCCGTTCTTTTTTATCAGCAGTTTCCAGTTTTTTCTGCATATCCACAGGAACAATCCTGTACGTCAGGATATTCAACTGGGGCTTGGTAACCAGTTGAAAGAGAGGTCTTTGTTCAATCATTTTTGCAAACTGCCCGGCTATTTCAATTCCATGTTCAATCATCAGTGCATATCCTTTTGAACCCATAATCTTAAGGGCGCTGTCAAGGATCAGAGAGTTGGCTTCTCTTGATCCTTCAAGGGTTTTTATCCCCAGATCAACACTGCCGGGCCTGTTAACATACCTTGCATGGTATACAATCTGATCCAGGGCTTTGGGATCTTTGAAATAAACCATGCCCGAACTCATGGGCATGTAAAATTGTTTGTGACAGTCAATGGTGACAGAATCCGCCTTTTCAATACCTTTCAGAAGATGCCTGTATTTTTCAGATAAAAGCACGGGTCCTCCCCAGGCTGCATCCACATGGAAATGAATGCCCCGGGTTTTGCAGATATCTGCAAGTTTGGGCAAGGGATCAATAATCCCTGTTTCAGTAGCACCGGCAATACCGATGATGGCGACGATTTTTGTTTTTTTGTCTGCCTGAAGTTCTTTGATTTTTTTTTCAAGTTTTACCAGGTCAATGCTTCGGTTTGAATCGATATCTATGGGGATAATATTCTGGTTTCCCAGTCCCAATATACCCCCGGCTTTTTTTAGGGAAAAATGGCCTCTTTTTGAGACAAGGACCACGGCTCTCTCAAGATCGTGGGCTTTCATAGCCTCAAAAAAACCATTTTTTTCTATGCTTTCAAAGTTTTCTTTAGGGGAGAAACTTTTGTTTCTGGCCACCCACAGAGCGGTAAGGTTTGCTGTTGTTCCGCCGGTTGTGAAAACACCCAGGGATGTTTCCGTGTTCTGAACATGCTTAAGATAGAAATGGTCGTCAAAGTTGAAAATCAGCCGGTGTATTTTGGCAAGGATTTGTTTTTCCAGTATGGATAAGACCTTTGAGGTTTCAAGTTTGATTACATTCTGGTTTAAAGCGGCAGTGATGGCTTTTAAGTGAACCATGAAAAAAGGGATAGCAGACGTCATGTGACCGATAAAATAAGGAGAAGTTATATTGACAGCCCTGGGGGCAATTTCATCAATGATATCCTTGATCACATCAGCCAGTTTTTTTTGCGGGTTTTTGTTGATCCTTGTATCTGTGTACTCTTCGGCCAGCTTAATCAGGCTGATTTCTTCGGTCACTCCGACATGCCTGTTTAAAAAATCATGAAGACCAAACAGAATCTGTTCCATATATTTGACAAGGGTCTTCCTGCTGTTCTCATCTTCGGGTCTGATAAACACCCTGTGAAGGGTGTCCCAGTCTGCAACAAGAGAAGGCGGGCTGTTTTTTATTCTGGGCATGGTCTGTTTTTTAATATTTTTCTTTTTTACCCATTTCCAACCCCAGGCTCAGGGCTTTTTTATTCATTTCCATAAAATCTTCAGGGATCGTAGTTTCAAGAACTTTCAGAATGGATGCAGGTTTGATAAGCCCGGATACACCAATCAGGGCTCCCAGCATGCAGATATTGAACACAATGGGTTTGCCGATTTTTTTTATCACAGTATCATACATGGGAAGAGCGATATGTTTGGCATCCACTTTTTTTTCAATGGTGACATATTTTGAATCCACTAAAAGCAGGCCGCCGGGTCTGATGATGGCAGAAAATTTATTATAGCTTTCCTGGGTCAGGCAGACCAGAATATTTGGCTGGATCACTTTTGGAAAATATATTTCAGAATCATCAATAATAATATCGCTTCTGGTGGACCCGCCCCTTGCTGCCGCACCGTAGCTTTGGGACTGGATGGCACTTTTGTTTTCAAAAATCGCTGCAGCCTTGGCAAGGATGATGGCAGCTGTTATGACGCCTTGTCCTCCTGAACCTGAAAAGACCAATCTTGAACGTTCCATTATGCTTTTCCTTTCATTGCTGTTTCGATTATTTTATCATATGCCTCACAGTATTCAGGGATATCCGTATTCTCAATAAAAATTCCTCTCTGGATCAAATCAGGATTCTTCTCCAGTTTTTTGGATCCTATTTTAACTGTGTTGGTCTTATAACCTTCCATCATCTGGATGGCGTCTCCTTCCTTATTTTTCCGTCCGTAATAGGTCGGGCATTGTGTCAGGATTTCTACAACGGAAAATCCTTTGTGGGAAATACCTTTTTTAAGAAGGTTTTTGCATTCATTGGCATGGAAAACAGTGGATCTGGCAACAAAGGTTGCGCCGGCACTTTTGGCCAGTTCAACCACATCAAAGTTTCTGTCAATGGTTGAATAGGGCGCTGTTGTCGCTTTTTTGTCAAGGCCGGACAAAGGAGAAAACTGCCCGCCGGTCATACCGTAAATCCTGTTGTTCATAACAATGGCTGTGATATCAATGTTTCTCCTGGCTGCATGGATAAAATGATTACCACCAATGGCAAGGGCATCTCCGTCACCCATGGGAACAATGGCTTTTAAGTGGGGTTTTGACAGCTTGACACCTGTTGCAAAAGAAAGGGCTCTTCCGTGGATAGTATGAAGAGAGTGAAAATCAACATATCCTGAAATTCTGGATGAGCACCCAATGCCTGAGGTTATTACGATTTCATTTTTATCAAGACCCAGTTCATGAACAGCCCGCAGCAAAGATCCCAAAACAATGCCATGGCCGCAGCCGGGACACCAGATATGGGGAAAGAACCTTGGCCGAATATAGTCTTTAAAATTAAATACTTGTTTTGTCATGTTATACTCCCTTCCCCTGGATCATCCTCAAAAGGGATTTAATGTCGGTTGGTGAGATCAATTGTCCATCGATCCTGTTGGCAAGGAAAACAGTTTGGGGATTGTCAACCGCATTTTTTACCTGGGTGACCACCTGTCCCATGTTCATTTCAACCACGATAACAGCCTTGGCACCCGCACATTTTTCTTTGACCATTTCAGTTGGGAAGGGCCAGAGGGTTTGCAGTTCAAGAACACCAAGTTTTACACCCCTTGATCTTCTGTTTCTCGCTAAATGAATGGCGGATCTGGCAGATGATCCATAGGAGATCAGTATATATTCCGCATCATCCATCCAGTATTCTTTATGCATGCTGATCTCATGGACATTGTTTTCTATTTTATCCACAAGGTGTCGCAGAAGCTCGCTGACGACTTCTGGATTGTTGTTGGGAAACCCCCACATATCATGGAAGAGACCCGTGACATTATATCGATGTTCTGCGCCGAAATCGGACATGGGCAGCCTGCCGTCCTCTCTTGGAAGGTATGGGTGATAATCAATCCCTTTTTTGACAGAAGTTCTAAGACGTTCAACTACCGGGATTTCTCCTGGTTCGGGAATCACAAGCTTTTCGCGCATATGCCCGATGACTTCATCCAGCAGGAGGACTACAGGGGTTCGATAGGTTTCAGCCATGTTAAAGGCATCAACCGTTATTTTGAAGACATCCTGATGATTGGATGCCGTCAGAGCAATAATGGCGTGATCACCGTGAGTGCCCCATCTGGCCTGATTTACATCCCCCTGGCTGACATGGGTTGGGTTGCCTGTTGAAGGGCCGCCGCGCTGTACATTGGCAATAACACAGGGAATTTCAGCCATACAGGCATAGCCTAAGGCTTCCTGTTTAAGGGAGAAGCCCGGGCCGGATGTGGCCGTCATTACCTTGTTGCCTGTGAGCGAAGCGCCAATAATTGCACCCATTGATGCAATCTCATCCTCCATCTGGATAAACTTGCCGCCTTTCTGGGGAAGCCGTGTTGCAAGATGTTCCATTATTTCAGTGGACGGAGTGATCGGGTATCCTGCGAAAAAATCTATCCCGGCATAGATAGCGCCTTCTACACAGGCTTCATTTCCCTGGACAAACCTGATATTATTCTTGTTTTTCATGTTCCACTTCCTGCTCTTCTATGATTTGTATTGCTAAATCAGGGCATCGAAGTTCGCAAAGTTTGCATGCGATGCAATCTTCAGGCCTTGCCGCTTTTGCCTTCCCGTGCTTGTCAAATTCAAGTACGTTTTTGGGACAAAAGTGAATGCAGATACCACACCCTTTACACCATTCTTTGTCAATTAAATGTTTGACTGTTTTGCCTTTTGCCATAATATCCTCTTAATAGATAATAAATATCTGTAAATTAAGGCCTTTCATTAAGTGATTTAAATTCGTATGTCAAGGATAACCATCATTAAAATAGATATTATCCATCATTTTTTATTTTATAAAAAAATGCAAGAAAAAAATTAAAGTATCTGCTCATGAGACATAAGCAATTTCAAATTTTATGTGTTAGAATCGGGGCGGGAATAATGATATTCATAGGGGCAAAATTGTGATAAATAAAAATCGGGTGATAATAAACGAATGATATACTTAAAACCTTCTGCAACAGAGGTGGTAACTATAGATTGACTATTAAATTGATAGATTCCAGGGAGGAAAGGTAAATATGCAGGAAAAATTTAATTACAAACTTGAACAGATAGGGACAATAAAAACGCCATATCGGGATAATGCGCCCTATCAGCCTATAGATACGGACGAAGGAGAATTTTATATAAAGATCAACCATCAATATCTCGATGGGTTGAACGAACTCAAAAAATTTTATTATATTTATGTTATTTATTATGCACATCGGATAAATCGGAAAGCAGAAATGGTGGTTGCGCCACCATGGGCTGGAGGGAAAAAAGTAGGCCTTTTCGCCAGCAGATCCCCAGTCCGCCCTAATCCTATCGGATTAAACGTTGTTCGCATTAAAACCATTATTAAAAATAGAATTTATACCTCAGGGCTGGATGTGTTCGATGGAACCCCCTTACTTGATATCAAACCATACATAAAAGATCTTGATGATAAATCCGATGCGAATTATGGGTGGATTGAAGGAGTAAAAAATAAGGAGCACCTGTCTTTGCACATTAAAGGTATTCCACATGATGATTAAACCGGAATGAAAGCAATTTTGAAGCAATTTTTATCAACCCGTATAACAATAGCGTGATCCAGATGACTCCCCCTCTTGTCAGCGTTATCTTGCCCACATTTAACCGTGCCTGGACGCTGAAGGATGCCATTGAATCTGTCCTTTTTCAGGATTACCCCAGAATCGAGCTGATCATTGTTGATGATGGGTCAGAAGACAATACACAAGAATTGCTCGAGGCCTATAAGAATAAAAGTATTATTTTAAAACAAAAAAACTCAGGTGTCAGCGTTGCCAGAAATGCAGGGATAAAAGAGAGCAGAGGAGAATTTATTGCCCTGCTGGATTCCGATGATGCCTGGGATAAAAGAAAGATATCCTGCCAGGTGGAGTTTTTAAAACAAAATCCCGACGCCCTGATTTGTCAGACCGAAGAGATCTGGATAAGGAACGGGAAGCGGGTAAATCCTAAATTTAAGCATAAAAAACCGTCTGGGATGATATTTGAACCGTCATTGGAGCTGTGCCTGGTAAGCCCGTCTGCAGTTATGATGAGAAGAGAACTGTTTGACATGAAAGGGTATTTTAATGAAAAATTTACGGTCTGTGAAGATTATGACCTCTGGCTCAGGGTCAGTTCAACCCTGCCGGTCTTTCTCATTGATAAACCCTATACCATAAAAAGGGGGGGGCACGAAGATCAACTTTCAAGTTTTCATTCCCAGGATAAATTCAGAATCCGTTCATTAATGAATCTTATAGAGTCAAATAGCCTGACACGGGATCAGGCAAAAAAGGCAAAAAAGATTTTGAAAAAAAAATGTACTATCTATGGCAGTGGCTGCATAAAAAGGGGAAAAAATAAAGAAGGGGAATACTATTTAAGTATAGGGCGATCAGTTTAAACAGGGGTTTCAAGTATTGTACTGATTTTTTTTGCAGCGGTTTTGACCAGTTGACTGTGATTTTCCATTTTCGTTCGATCCAGGCTGGCCTTGAAACCAACCACCCAGAGTGCAGCCGGATAATTTCCATATCCGGTGATGGGCGCTGCAATTGCACAAACACCTGATATATATTCTTCCTCATCCGTGGCATATCCATTTTTTCTAATCTGTTCCAACCGGTTGAAATACGCTTCAGGGGATGTGAGTGTTCTGGAGGTAAATTGGGTCAGTGTATTTGAAAACAATAAGTTCTTTGCCTCTTCAGGCTTCATCTGAGCCAGAAAGACTTTTCCCGCTGAGCCTGCCAGCAAGGGCATGGATGTTCCAATGGGCGAAGTAATCTTAAAATCTTTCTTTGATTCGACACTGTCAACAATGATGATTTTGTTTTCATTCCTGAGACCAAGAAAAATAGTTTCCTGGCATTGTTCCATCAGTTCTTCCATGTGAGGTCTGGCGATTTTTATCAGATCAATTTTGGCGTTGGCCATTTTCCCAAGCTCAATCAGCGTGAGGCCTATGACATACCGCTTAGTTATGGAATCCCTCTTCAGCGCGCCCTGTTCCTCAAGTGCTGCCGTGATGCCATGAACCGTACTTTTGCTGATGTCAAGCTGACTGGAAATGTCACTGATTCTCATGCCTTGATTAGTATTTGCTACAGCCTTTAATATCCTAAGTGCTTTTTTAACAATGGGCGCTTTATATTGTTTTATCATTGTTCACCATAATGAATCTTTTTTTATATTGCAATTAAAAATTAGCTTGACATATATGTAGTAATAATATTAATGATATATTCACTATTATGAATTGTTTAAAAAAGCAACACTTAATTATAGGTGTGATAATTCAGGGTAAGATAAAATAAAGGCTGAATCAAATTAGACACGATAAAAATTAGCGTTTATTTTTTATTTAAATCGATAATTAACAAAGGAGGTCACTGTGGCAGTTGATACCAATAAGTTGTCAGGCGCCGAAAGTCTGCGTAAAACCAGAACATACGGTAAGTTTAGATGCCATAATCCAACCTGTATGGGAAGGCTGGAACCAAAACCGGGAGACAAACATGTAAAATGCCCGGTTTGTACCTGTGAATTTCGTGTCGCATGGATTCGTCCTGATTTCCCAAGAATCCGTGGGCCCGTCTGGGAAGTGAACAAAAAAATTGCTGAAAAAGCATTCAAAAAGAAGATGGGGGGTAAATAATATGGCGTTGGATAGGAAAATAGCATATATTAACCTTACCACGGGAGAGATAGAGGTCAAACCAATTCCTCTTGATGTCAGAAGGAAATTTCTCGGTGGTAGAGGTCTTGATGCATATCTTTTATTGAATCATTCTAAAAAAGGCTGTGATCCGCTGGGACCGGATAATCCGCTAATCGTCAGTGGTGGTATCCTAACAGCTACCTGTGCATCTGCAACCGCAAGAACCCATGTGATGGCCAAATCTCCCTTAACAGGGCTTTTAGGTTCCTGTAATATGGGGGGGTTCTTTGCCCCTGAAATGGCATGGGCAGGTTTTCATCATCTTGTGATTAAAGGAAAAGCTGAAAAACCGTCTTATATTTATATCCATAATGGTGAAATTGAAATTCGTGATGCTAAAAATATCTGGGGTGAAACCACTACGGATACCCAATGGGCCATAAGGGATGAGTTGAATGACCAGGAAATAAAATCGCTTGTCATCGGACCTGCCGGTGAAAATCTTGTGGTATTTGCCAATGTCATGACAGGGATTAAAAATGCCGGCGGCAGAACCGGAATGGGTGCGGTCATGGGCTCCAAGAACCTTAAGGCAATCGCCTGCAGGGGAACCATGGACATTAATATTGCCCATCCCATTGAAGCCCTTGAATATAATAAACGGTTCATCGATCAAATTACATCTGCCAAGGTAAACAAGACCCAGGGGACTCTGGGAACACCTTTTATCTGGGGGGCGACCAATTCCTGGGGCGGAGTGCGTACCCGGAACTTTCAGTATAACCAGTGCGAATATGCAGATGACATCGAACCGGAAGCAATTGATGAAATCTGTGAAGATACAATGGGACCCTATCATATGTCAGGCTGTTTCGGCTGCCAGGTTCATTGCCGTGCTCAGTACAGAATTCCTTCCGGCCCCTTAAAGGGGAAATACGATGAAGGGCCTGAATATACATCTCAGGGTGCATTCGGCGGTGAAACAGATACGCCAAGGGCTGAAACAGTTCTTGTTGGGAACCATCTTGTTGATCAATATGGTATGGATAACCTTGAAACCGGTTCTTTGATTTCATGGGCAATGGAACTTTACGAAGAAGGTATTATTTCCAGCAAAGATACAGACGGACTGGATCTTAAGTTTGGCAATGATGAAGCTGTTCTTGAAATGATTGAACGCATCTGTTTTAGAAAAGGCAAAGTTGCCGATGCCCTTGCAAACGGTGGTATTCCAGCTTCAAAGACATTTGGCCAGAATTCCTTTGATTATCTCATCCAGGTAAAGGGAATGAGCAATCTTCATTCCGATGAAAGAGCTACTCCGGCACTGGCATTGAACATTGCGACTTCTTCCAGGGGATCGGATCATTTAAGAAGCCGCCCGGCCATTGATCTTTATCATTTGCCTGAAAAAGTATTGAGAAAAATTTATTCCAGCCCGATTCCCTATGAAGGGCCCCTGTCTTCCGAGCACACGGAATATATCGGGAAAGCCTGGGAGGTTTTCTGGCAGGAAAACTGCTATATGGGAGTAGACTGTCTGGGTATCTGCAAGTACCACACCACTTTCCTTGGCGCGACACTGCCAAATTTTGAAGACTGGCCAAAAGTGCTGTATTACAACACCGGGCTTGAATTCACACCTGAAGAGCTGTGGGATATTTCAGAACGCTGCAACATGGTAGAAAGACTTTTCAACTTAAGGGAAGGTTTGACTAGAGATGACCTTGAAAAGGGCGATATGATCAATCATCGGTATTTTGATGAGCCCTGCAGAAGAGGTGCACCTGATGTTGTTGGACTAACAATAGACAGGGAGAAATTCACCGTGATGATTGATGAATTTTATGAGCACAAAGGACTTGATAAAAAAGGCAAACCAAAGGCAAAAACCCTGAAGCGGCTTGGGCTGGCAAATGAGCCCTCTCATATGCTGTAAAAGTTTGAAAGGAGTATATCATGGAAAATAAGGAGAAAGTCCTTATGATAAACCCTGAAAAATGTACAGGGTGCAGGTTATGTGAACTGGTATGTGCGGTTAAACATGACGGGGTTTCCAACCCTGCCAGAAGCCGTATAAGAGTGATGAAATGGGAAATGGACGGGGTTTATATCCCCATGGCCTGCCAGCAGTGCCAGGATGCGCCGTGCATGGGTGTCTGCCCTGCCAATGCGATTTCCCGCAATGATGAGCTCAACACAATTGAAGTGGATTATGACAAATGTATCGGCTGCCGCTCATGCGTAGCAGTCTGTCCATTTGGTGCCATGGGTTTCAATTCTATTGACAGAAAGGTCTTCAAGTGTGATCTGTGTGATGGAGATCCCCAGTGCGTCAGATTCTGTGAAGTTGGAGCCATTGAGTATGTTGATGCAGATGATGTTGCCATCTTTAAAAAACAGGAAGCAGCTGTAAAATTGCATGCAACAAGCCATAAGGTTGCTTTGAAAGAAGCATAGCTTTATAAAATCTTTCATAAGGTTTTAAGTTAGTTTATACTGCGCGTTCCAGAAAATAGTCTGGAACGCGCAGTATAATTTTGGAGATTTAAAATTTGAGTAGTGAGTTATGAGAAAAAGCTGTTTTGTAAAACACCTGATTTATTGGAGGTAATGTGACTTAAAAAATATAAGAAAATCAGCCGCCTGCAAGAAAGGTAATAATCTGGATCTCATCGCCATCTTTCACCTTTTTTCCCAACTCTCCGGGATATGCGCTCTCTTTGTTCAGGTAGATTTCAATATAATGGACCAATTCACCTTTTTTATCAAATATCTCCTTTTCCATGCCTGGATACAAGGCAACAAAATTGTTTAATGCTTCGCCAACAGTGCTTCCTTCAACTGTTATTGTTTTTTTGCCATTGGTGTGCCGGCGGTGGGTAACATGCATATGTATGGTTATGCTCATTCCAATTTATCCTTGCTGATCCCTTTATGCTATAAAAAAGCTTATTTACTTTTGAAGGTTGATTCTCTTTGTTTTTATTAATAGAATATTCCGGTCATGAACACAATGATTTTTTGGCTTTAATATAGCTATATCGTGATCCGATCTTGACAATAAATTGGCCTTGGTTTAATGTTGCCGGAACGTTTAATGATACTAACGTGTTAAGATTATTAAAAAAGGAACTGAACTTATGAAAAATGAAAATTTTGATCTCTCAAGTCTGGATAAAACTTTGAAACCAAGATTGATTGTTGACATGCTGACTAGAATTGTAGTTCACTACAGTTTTTGGTTTACCGAAGTCAGGCACCAGATGGGCATGGACAAGGCCTTGGAAGTTCTTGAAAAGGCGACAAAAAAAAGCATTTCGATTGGATTGAAAAGATTTTCAAGTGTTTTGGATTTTGAGCTTGAAGATGGTTTGCCTAAGGCATTGGTGGAAATGGAGGAAGAAAAGATTGAGGCCCTGATAGGTGCCGTGGCAAAAAATTGGCTGGTAAATGACGGCGTATGGTTTCAGGCTGTTGAATTTGATAATGGGATGAATGATGCTAAACGGTGTAATGATTCCTGTTGGGCGCAGTTTTCTCCCTATGAAGCATTTGCCATAAAAAAATTTTTGGAACTGGATGATGACTGTGGGCTTGAAGGATTAAAAAAAGCCTTAAATTTCAGGATGTATTCAGTTATTAATGTGCAATCTATTGTTGACGAGGGGCCCCAAAGTTTTGTATTCCAGATGAATGACTGCAGGGTTCAGTCTGCAAGAAAAAGAAAGAAATTGGATGATTATCCTTGTAAGTCTGCAGGCTTGGTTGAATATGAATATTTCGCAAGGTCTATTGATAAAAGGATAGAAACCGAATGTATCGGATGTCCGCCGGACAAACATCCGGAAGAGTGGTTTTGTGCATGGCGGTTTAAGTTAAAAGAATAAAGACATACGGATAAATAATAAGGAAGGGTTTGTATTATGGGAGTTACATCTGACAGGATCCAGGAGTTGAAACAAAAAGAACAGCAGATAATGGGAATGGGTGGAGAAAAATCGCTTGAAAAACGACGGGAAAAGGGGGTACTCAATGCCAGACAAAGGCTTGATATCCTGTTTGATGAGGGAACCTTCAGGGAATTGGATATGTTTGTCACTCATAGATGTACCAATTTTGGGATGGAAAATATAGAAGTCCCGGCGGATGGCGTGGTGACAGGACATGGCAAAGTGGAGGGTAGAATTGTATTTGCCTATGCCCAGGATTTTACGGCAAGAGCAGGGTCGTTAGGGGAAATGCAGGCCAAAAAGATTTGTAAAGTCATGGATATGGCGTTAAAGTCGGGCGCTCCTATCATCGGTATGAACGATTCAGGCGGCGCAAGAATTCAGGAAGGAATCGATGCCTTGTCCGGATATGGTGAAATTTTCTTCAGGAATTCAGCCGCATCAGGTGTCATCCCTCAGATTTCAGCCATCATGGGACCCACAGCCGGTGGTGCGGTTTACTCACCTGCCATGACAGATTTTATTTTCATGGTCAAAGAATCCAGCTACATGTTTATTACAGGGCCCAATGTCATTAAGGCTGTAACCGGAGAAGAAATTACCTTTGAAGACCTTGGCGGCGCCATGACCCACAATGAGAAATCAGGCGTGGCACAATTTGCCTGTGAGTCTGATGAAGATGCCATTGTGCAGATGAGAAAACTCTTATCCTATCTGCCGTCCAATAACATGGAAGATCCCCCCTATTTGCCGTCTACAGATGATCCCAACCGCATGGATGAGTCTTTAGATTCAATCATACCGGACAATCCCAACAGGGGTTATGATATCAAGGATGTGATTACCTCCATTGTGGATGATGGAGAATATTTTGAGCCTCACCAGTATTATGCTAAAAATATTGTCATCTGTTTTGCAAGACTCAACGGACGTTCCATTGGTATTATTGCCAATCAGCCCAATTACCTGGCAGGATGCCTCGATATAGATGCATCTGATAAAGCCACCCGATTTATCAGATTCTGCGATGCATTCAATATCCCCATGCTGACCATTGCCGATGTTCCGGGTTATCTGCCGGGAAGTAACCAGGAGTGGGGAGGGATTATTCGGCATGGGGCAAAGCTTTTATGGTGTTATTCGGAGGCAACTGTTCCCAAACTTTTGCTGGTTGTAAGAAAAGATTATGGTGGATCTTACCTTGCCATGTGCTCAAAACATCTGGGAGCGGATATGGCTTTTGCATGGCCGAGTGCCCAGATTGCCGTTATGGGTGCTGAAGGAGCAGCCAACATTATCCATGCAAAAGAGATTAAAGCGGCTGATGATTCGGTTGCAAAGCGCAAAGAAAAAATTGAGGAGTATAATGAGAAATTTTCCAACCCGTATTGCGCTGCGGCAAGGGGGTACGTGGATGCGGTAATTCAACCTTCTGAAACCCGGCCCCGGCTCATTGATGCCCTTGAGGCCATGGCAACAAAAAGAGAGTTAAGACCGGCTAAAAAACATGGGAATATACCCGTATAGGACAAAGGGATGAAAATGGATAAAAAGAAACTATCTGCAGCCACGGCTGCTGTATTTGCCTACATCAAGACATCTGAAGAAGTGGCTTTAATTCCCGGAGCTCCTGAATTGGTTCAGGAATTTGCAGTACAATCCGGACAGGTTATTCAACAAAATAATATCTGGGGAATATCAGGACGGCAGACCCATATGCAGGCCAATTCAATGATACAGATGCGAATATTTAAATAATTAAATTATTAATAATAAAAAATAAATTATTCAGGAGAAAATAAATGAGTGAGCACACCCAAGTTCAAATGGCTGAAATGAAATATGATAAAGACAGGCCAGAGGCTAAGCATCGATTGATGATTGAGGATATATCCCTGCGTGACGGGCACCAGTCTCTTTTTGCCACAAGGGGAAGAACAGAAGACATGATCCCTGTTGCAGAAAGAATGGATGAAATCGGCTTCTGGGCAGTTGAAGTCTGGGGCGGTGCCACCTTTGATACCATGCACCGTTTTCTGGGGGAAGATCCCTGGGAAAGACTTAGGACACTTAAAAGATATTTTAAAAAGACCCCGTTCTCAATGCTCTTGAGAGGCCAGAATCTTGTGGGCTATAGAAACTATGCAGATGATGTGGCAAAGCTGTTTGTGAAAAAGACCGTTGATAACGGGATGGAGGTCTTCAGAACCTTTGACGCCTTAAATGATTTTAGAAATTTCGAAACTGTCGTCCCGGTGATCAAGGAGTGTGGTGCTCATTTTCAGGGCTGTATCTGTTATTCACTGACTGAACCTAGAATCGGCGGTGATGTGTATAATCTTGACTATTATATTAAGAAAGCAAAAGAACTTGAAGATATGGGTGCAGACAGTATTTGTATCAAGGATATGGCAGGGCTTATCGCACCCTATGATGCTTATAAGCTTGTCAAAGCCTTAAAAGATAATGTGAAACCATTGATTCATCTTCACAGTCATTTTACATCCGGCATGTCGCCCATGAGTCATTTCAAGGCCATTGAGGCAGGGGTTGATATCATTGACACCTGCTTGACACCTTATGCCTATCGGACATCCCATGCAGCGCTGGAACCCTTTGTCATGTCACTTCTCGGCACCAACAGGGATACGGGATTTGATATCAATGCCCTGGCTGATATAAATGAGACTCTGGAAAAGGAAGTGATGCCCAAATACAAGCACCTCTTAGATGATACCAAGGTGTCTGGTATTGACATCAATGTCCTGCTTCATCAGACACCCGGCGGCATGCTCTCCAACCTTGTGAATCAGTTAAAGGAAATGGATGCCCTGGATAAACTTGATGACGTCTACAAGGAGCTTCCAAAGGTCAGAAAAGAATTGGGCCAGGTTCCTCTGGTAACTCCGACAAGCCAGATCGTCGGTATCCAGACAGTTAACAACGTCCTGTTTGATACACCAGATGAACGATATAAAATGATCACCGCCCAGGTTAAGGATTTGTGTTACGGACTGTATGGTAAAACAAGCGTACCCATTGATCCGGAAGTGCAGAAAAAAGCACTTAAAGGATATGAAAGAGGGGAAGACCCCATCGCCTGTCGACCTGCAGAAGTGCTTGAACCCGAACTTGAAAAAGCAAAAGAAGAAATTGGTGATCTGGCAGTGGATGATGAAGATCTTATTTTATATACGCTTTTTCCTGTTACGGGCAAAAAATATCTTATGCAAAAATATGGTAAAGAACAGGTTCCTGAAAGTATAAAACCCATTACGCTTGAGGATGTGGAAAAGCAGAACCAGATGATTGAAAAAGCCAAAAAAGGTGAACTGGTTGAAAAATCCAAGGTGGAAGATATGCCTGAAAAGAGCGAATACGCCCGCACCTTTAATGTCTTTGTAGAGGGTGAATATTTTGAAGTGGGTGTGGATGAAGTAGGGGGTGCTCCTGTTATTACTTACGCTGCCGCTGCCGCTCCTGCCCAACCAGCGCCGGTTGCACCTGCGGCGCCGGCACCGCCCGCTGCCCCTGCTGCTCCGAAACCTGCGCCTGCGGCTAAAGAAGAACCCGCATCTTCCGCCTCAGCTGGAACATCTGTAGCAGCACCTATGCCGGGTATGGTGATAAAATATGAAAAAAATGTGGGCGATTCAGTTAATGAAGGTGAAACTGTTGTCGTCATTGAAGCCATGAAAATGGAGAATGCACTGCCGGCACCCACAAGCGGCGTGGTTAAAGCTATTAATTATAATAGTGGAGATGCTGTTGCCAAAGGCGATGTGCTCGCTGTGATTGGGTAAGATCAAGCCCAAGGAGATTAATATAATGACGTTTGAAACAAAAGAAGAACTTCTTGAAAAATATATAAAAATGGACAAACCCAAATGTCCGCACTGTGATGTCGAGATGACATTGTGGGAAGTTCCCCCCATTAATTTCAGTGATGGCCTTGGCTGGGGAACCCCCTACCTGTTTGTTTGTTTTAATGATGAATGCGGGAGTTATAAAAAAGGATGGGATCATCTACAAGAAACAATGGAAATGGGCGCCTCCTATCGGTGTTATGTTGAACCGGGACAGAAAAATTTTGAATATATGCCTGTATTCAGTCCCACGGGAGCCACAGGCGGCAAACTGGATGAGGAAGCCCTGATCCGGGAAGAAGCCAAAAAAGAACTTTTAAAACAGACCTTTTCAGTGTTAACCGATTATTATATTACAAAGGACTGGGATGAGATTTTAAAGATCTGTCTTGATCCAAAGATTCCGCCCAAGGCACGGCTCAAGGCGGCTGAAATGGTTGGGGAACTAGGCGATGCTGAAGCAGCAGAGCATTTGATCAATCATAAATTCCCTACTCCTGTCCTGCAAAAAGGGGTGAAAAAAGCCATAGAGCAGCTTCATGAAAGACATTATACCCGTGAATGCCCCTATTGTGCCGAGATCATTAAAAAACGGGCCACACTTTGCAAACATTGCAATAAAGAGGTATCAAGGGCCTGACAGCTCTAAACCGCCAATTTTTTGGCCAGACACTAAATATTGACTTTTTCCATATTAAAAGAGCGGTAAATGATCATTTCCCGCTCTTTTCTGTTTTTATCAAGAGGCTCAAATTCAATGGTTTCAATCAGTTTAAGAGCTTTTTCTTTTGATGGAATCGCATCAAGGCCCTGTCCTGCTTTTTTCCCGGAAAGCGTATCCAATATCATTGCATCCCTTGCATCCGTTGAAACGGCAAAGGGAATTTGATAGTCATAAATCAGCCTGGCACCGGCCAGGATTTCTCTTTCATAGGACCCGATAGATCCTGCCACACAGGTAATGGCCATCAATGCCTTTTTTCTGGAATATACAATCAGATCAATGGCTGAAATATAGTCCTTGCCTTTAAACTGGACAATCAGTTCTTCATCCACCTTGATATTTTCTTTTGCATATCCTTTTTCATCGACCAGAAATTTTTCAAATATTTGTCTGCTGGCTTCAGGCCCTACATTTCTTACTGCTTTCCCGGTAATATAATCGGTGATAATATAATCAAAATTCATATTAAAGATGTCCCTGTCATTTCAGAAGGTTGTTCAATATTTAATATCTTCAGAACGGTCGGTGCGATATCACCAAGAACGCCGTCCTTTATTGATATATCTTTAAAGTTATTCCCTGCGAGTATCAATCTTACGGGGTTCAAGGTGTGGGCGGTGTGAGGGGAACCATCATCTGCAATCATCTGTTCTGAGTTTCCATGATCTGCTGTCACCAATGCGACACCGCCCGTTTTCCATATCGCCTCAACAACCTTTTGTACACACTTGTCCACGGTTTCACAGCCTTTGATTGCAGCCTCCAAAATTCCTGTGTGCCCGACCATGTCCATATTGGCAAAATTGAGGATGATAAACTCAAATTCTTCCGACCTGATTTTATCACAAGCTTTTTCTGCCAATCCGAGAGCGCTCATTTGGGGTTTTTCATCGTAGGTCGCCACATCTCTAGGAGAAGGGATCAGTATTCTTTTTTCTTGATCAAAAACTTTTTCATTACCGCCATTAAAAAAATAGGTCACATGGGCATATTTTTCAGTTTCAGCAATTCGAAGCTGGGGGATGTTGTTTTTATTTAATATCTCCCCGAGAATATTATCCAGGTGCTGTGGAGCAAACACCACAGGCAGATCAAAAGTTTCATCATACTGCGTCATGCAGACGAAACCCGCAAGATCTATCTTCTTTCTTCTGGTAAACTCATTAAACCTAAGTTCTGTAAAGGCCCTTGTGATTTCCTTTGCCCGATCAGCCCTGAAATTAAAAAAGATAATGCCGTCTCCATCGTCAATGGTACCATTTGGGCCACCCTTTAACGGGTGATTATTTTTAAGGAAAATAGGTTTGATAAACTCATCGGTCTGATCTGAATCATAGGCGTTTTGTATGGCTTTAACCGAGGTTTGTTCAATCACACCTGCGGCTTTCGCAAATAGGTTGTATGCCTTTTCAACCCTGTCCCACCGCGTGTCCCGATCCATAGCCCAGTAGCGGCCGACAATGGTGGCAATTTTTCCGTATTTATGAATATTCAGATAGTTCTGAAGTTGTTGAGTATAATTAATACCGCTGGTGGGAGAGGTATCCCGGCCGTCAAGTATCGAATGGATAAAAAGGTTTTTTACACCATTTTGTCTGGCCATGTCGATCAGGGCAAACAGGTGGGAGATATGACTGTGTACACCCCCGTCTGACAGCAGTCCCATGAGGTGGAGGCTTTTTCCTGATTTTGAAACCTGCGCCATGATATCCAAAAGTGCAGGGGTTTTAAAAAAGGATTTGTCTTTAATGGCTTGATTTATTCTTACAAAATTTTGTAACACTTTTCGGCCCGCACCGATATTCATGTGACCGACTTCTGAGTTGCCCATGGTTCCGTCGGGAAGGCCGACTGCACTGCCTGAGCACTGAAGCTTGCAGTTTGGAAAATTTTTTAACAGAGAATCCAGAAAGGGAGTGTTGGCTATCGCAAAGGCATTCCCTTGTTTTTCATTATTAATACCCCATCCGTCAAGAATTATTAAAATGTTGACAGGGTACGATTTAGAACTCATCATCGTTCTCCTCGGATTCGTATGCCGCTTCAAATTCTGAAAGATCAATTCTTGAGGCATCAGCCCACAGCCCTTCAAGATCATAAAAGGATTTTGTTTCGGATTTAAAAATATGGATGATAACTTCCCCATAATCAAGCAATACCCACTCGCCGGCTTTTACGCCTTCAATACCAACGGCCTTTATTTCTTGGGTTTTTAAACTTTTAATCAGATGTTCGGCAATGGATGTTACCTGGCGTTGGGAGTTCCCTTCAATAATAACAAGGGTATCCGTATAAGAAGTAAGTTGTTTTACATCAATGGCGATAATTGATTTTGCCTTTCTCTCAAATGCAGGGACCAGGTATTTTTTAAGCTCATCTTTTATCGTGACAGAATTTTTCATTTATAGAGTTCCTTTGTTCTAATAATTTTTTCGACATTTTCAGGCACAAGATCCTTTATGGATTCGTTATTTTTTATCCGTGCCCGGATCATGGTGGATGAAATATCTATTTTGGGGACCTTGCAAATTATTATTTTCTGTTTCTTTTTATGGGAAAAAGTATTGTTCTGTCCATTAAAAATGTACCCCTTTGATATGTTTTCGTCAATAAAAGAGGCAATGGCATTATTGTTTTCCCAATGTCCTCTCAACATGATGATAATACGGACAGCCTCAAATATTTGATCTTTATGTTTCCAGGTTTTAATATCTAAAAATGCATCAGATCCCATTAAAAGAAAAAAATGGGTCTGTTCGCCATATTCTTTTTTAAATTCATTG
Source organism: Desulfobacula sp. (assembly GCF_014237455.1). Classification (GTDB taxonomy): domain Bacteria; phylum Desulfobacterota; class Desulfobacteria; order Desulfobacterales; family Desulfobacteraceae; genus Desulfobacula. The sequence continues at coordinate 71,896 of NZ_JABZFL010000030.1, forward strand.
ATGGTGTCAATGGTAAAGGAAGGGCCTTTTCTTATTAATTCTTTGTCTGATACCAGAAAATTCTTATGATTTTTCAAACTTACTTTTACCATTTCAAACCTGTCTTTGGCTGGGGCAAGATTGATATGGGGTTTGTGGGGCGGTGTTGCAGAAGGAATTAAAAATATTTTTCCCAACCCACATTTTTTTTTGACATGCTGAATAATACTAATGTGGCCATTGTGAAAAGGATTAAAAGTTCCGCCAAAAAGTCCGGCATTCATTTTTTACTCTTTTTAAGCTCAGAAGATAAAAGTTTAATGAGTTCTTTTACCCCTTTACCCGTTGCTGCTGAAAGAGTCAACACCCGGATGTTTTTTAAAGCGTTTTTAAATGCTTCAACCTTTTCTTGCGTGTCCGGCAAGTCAATCTTGTTAAGTGCGACAATCTGAGTTTTTTTTGCCAGTGTTTGACTGTATTTGGCCAACTCATTGTTTATCAGGTTAAAAGAGCTGAGAGGGGATGCAGGATCTATCTGGAAAGAATCAATCAGATGAACCAGGATTCCGGTTCTTTCAATATGTTTTAAAAAACTGATGCCCAGTCCGGTTCCTTCATGGGCACCCTCAATCAAGCCCGGGATATCTGCCACTGCAAAGGGTTCTCCAAAAGGCGGGTCTACCATCCCAAGGATAGGGGTCAGTGTTGTAAAAGGATAATCAGCTATTTTGGGTCGGGCCGCAGATATGCTGCTGATAAGTGTTGATTTTCCTGCGTTGGGCAAACCAACAAGTCCGACATCGGCAAGAAGCTTTAATTCCAGCTTAAGTTTCAGTTCAATCCCGGGAATCCCGGGTTGAGAGTGCCTGGGCGACCGGTTGGTAGAGCTTGCAAACCGTTTATTGCCCCGTCCGCCCATGCCGCCATGGGCAAGAATATATTCATCCTCAGTGTCGGTCAGGTCGATAATGATTTCGTTGGTGTCTTCGTTGGTAACAATGGTTCCCGGGGGAAGGGCGATGGTGCAGTTTGAGCCGTTCTTGCCATGTTTTTGTTTTCCCTGGCCGGGCTGGCCGTTTTTGGCCTTGAGCAATTTCTGCCGGCGATAATCAAAGAGTGTTCGTTTGCTCCGATCGATTTTCAGTATAACATTGCCACCGTCGCCACCGTCGCCACCATCAGGTCCTCCTCTTTCAATGTAACGTTCCCGCCGGAAGCTTGTGCATCCACGGCCGCCGTCACCGGACTTGACAGTGATAATTGCTTCATCTACAAATTTCACGTTTCATAAACGCTGACTTTTTTTCTGTTGCGGCCTTTTCTTTCATAGGTGACAACACCGTCAATTTTGGCAAAAAGGGTATAGTCCTTGCCCAAGCCCACATTGTTGCCGGGATGGATTTTGGTGCCAACCTGTCTTACAAGAATATTTCCTGCAAGAACGTTTTCTCCACCAAATTTTTTAACGCCGCGCCGCTGCGCATTAGAGTCGCGACCGTTTTTTGTACTGCCGGCTGCTTTTTTATGTGACATTAGATTTCTCCTTAATATCTAAACCGCAATGGATTCTATTTTAATTTCAGTATAATGCTGTCTGTGGCCTTTCATTTTCCTATAGCCTTTACGACGTTTATACTTGAAGACTAATTGTTTTTTACCCTTTCCCTGCTCAAGAATGTGTGCTTTAACTGAAGCGTTTTCAACTTTCGGGTTTCCAAGGGTGATGGCTTCACCATCTGAATACATGAGGATGTCATCAAATTCAATCTGAGAACCTTCGGTACCTTCAAGCTTTTCAACTTTCAGGATCTGTTCTTCATGAACCTTGTATTGTTTTCCTCCGGTTCTGATAACTGCGTACATTTTTAAACTCTCCTTATTATCTCAATACTTTTTGCATTTTTAAAAAACTCTTAATGCTATACTTATTCCATGGATTTGTCAAGATAAACATATTTGAAAATTTAAAATGGTGAACGGTGAACAAAGATGTCGGCAGCAGGGTCGTATACTGACGGATGGGTTTTAATAAATTTCAGTATGGCGCCATCATTGGAGTTGTTCAGCAGACAGAAAACGTAACACCTGAAAATGTCAAAAGAATCAATATCAGGCTCGGTTAAAAGGTTTTCAGGGGGTCTATGAGCAACTAAGGTAGTGTCTGTATCGAAACCATTTTTTATTTCATCTTTTAAAAGAAACCGCATCATTTTTATTTTAATTGGATTTTTTTGTACATAGGTAGATATGGAGCCAAGAAAAAAAGATACAGCAGACAGTTTTGACATCAGGCAGCCTGCTTTTTCACATAAATTCAGGTGAGTATGTATCTTTTTTAAATAGAAGCCTTTATTTTTGTTTGACAGGTTTTTGAAAGCAGTCTTTGAAAGAAATTGTTTTTTTAAATGTTTCAGTACAACCGGTGTCATTTTTTTTCTTTGAAGTCGTGGCTTTTCTTCGAAAATGGAAAGATACTCTTTCAGGCTTCTCATTCCCGGTGGTGTCAATTCGTCTGACCCATTATCAAGGATGATGGATTCTATTTGCACATCCAGTAAGCGATCTAAGTGATATCGGTTTTTATTCAGGCCATACCCTTCAAGGGGTTTGAAATAATCCACAAGCAGAGCGTTGCGGCCGGTTTTTTTTACCGGGAAAAAGTTTGTCTCTGATGTAACTCGGATTTTTTTATGTCCAAAAGGATATAATGCACTGGTAAAAGAGGGAATAATGATAAAAGCGCCGTCGGGTGTTATTTCCGTGCCATACCCGTCGGTTATTGATGGCTTGATGGAAACAAAGTCCTCATCAAGTCCTGCAGGAATTAATAGTTCGTCCAGATCATGCTGCTTGCTGATGGGGTTCCCAAGTTCCCGTTCGATTTTTTTGATGCGGGCTTTATTTTTCGAAGTGATGCTGACAGAAAGGTTTGAGTTCATTTTTAAGAGCTTTTCTAACAAACGTTCTTTTCCTTTGGGAACCTTTGTTAGAATGCTGTATTCAAGTGGTCTTTTTTTTAAATATGAAAGGATGTCGGATATGGTTTTTTTATCCTCTGTCCAGTCCAGGGGATCGGAAGCACCATAAAGGGAGATGCCATCATTTTGTTGCTGTTCCATATGGTTTAGAATTTTCAGGATGGCTTTATAGGAAAAATGCGACCTTACCTTGGGCAAAGCCCATTCATTGCACCGTCTGCAAAAATTACTACACCCACAGCTCAATTGAAATGTCATGGCTGTTTTAAACAACAGATCTTTCCGGCAATTGTCCAAACCAATTTTTATTTCCCATGTCCGGAAATCCACATGAGGGATAGAGCCAGATGATTGTTTAATAGTATCTAAAATAAGGGTTTTCAGACGGTTATGGTATCCCTTGAATTTTGGGGTGCAGTTCTTCAGAGCGGGCTTGAATTTTTTAATAATGGTTTGTATCTGGTTTAACAGTTTTTCCGTATTTTCATTGAATTCTGAATTGGCTTCAGTATATTTGAGAATATCATAGTAAATCTGTTCGGCAGCTTTATAATTATTATCATACACTGCAACTAAGAGTTGGTTCTTTTTTTGTTCTAAAAAAGAACCATTGGTTTGTAGGGTGTAAGTTTTTTGTTGTTCTGTCATTGAAGAAGAAATTATCATTCTTTGATAAGGAGTTCAATCATTTGATGAATCACAGTCGGTCACTGAATAAAAAACAGGGGGGTTTCATTTAAAAAGAACCCCCCTGAATAAAAGATCAATATTTCTATTTACGGTTATAAACTATCCGCGAACCTCTTCTTTAACTTGCGTTGCAAGTTTGTAAAGAATGGTCAAAACCAGGAAACCCGTGGCATAAACCGCCAGTGTAATCGTGATTTCCGGTCCTGTTGGAGCATACTCTGTTACATGATGCAAGGGTGACGGTACAAACCCGCCTGAGATCATACCCAGGCCCTTATCTATCCATGCCCCGATGACAATCATGGCACAGGTGACCGGCAACAGGGTTTTATTGTTCCTCAATTGTGGAATCAGCAGAAAAACGGCGCCTGTTCCCATGAGTGTCAGACTGGTCCACATCCAGGGGACAAGTTGAGTGTATCCGTGATATCCAAACAAGAGATACTGGATATGCGCCTTATGGCCTGGAATATTGGAATAGTAGACAACAAAGACCTCACACAAAAAGAAGAACAAGTTGGCAATAATGGCATAACAGACGATTTTTGACAATGTCTGCATGGCATCCCAGCCCGGATCAAATTTGGTGAATTTTTTGATAATATAACAGAGAATGATCAAAAAGGCCGGTCCGGCAGCAAATGCCGATGCCAGAAACCTGGGAGCTAAAATGGCTGTCAGCCAGAATCCGCGTCCCGGAAGGCCGCAGTAAAGATAGGCTGTGACCGTATGAATACCAATGGCAAAGGGAATGGAAAGATAGACCAGGGGTTTTGTCCACCATACCGGTTCCACCTGATTTCTTTCCGCTTCCAGCACCTTCCATCCCACAACAATGTTTAAAAACAGATAACCGTTGAGTACCAGCATATCATAGAATAATATTGATTTAGGTGACGGATATAATAATACGTTTAGCATACGGATGGGCTGTCCTAAATCCACAACAATGAAGAGAAGACACATGATCAGCGCACCCACGGCCAAAAATTCGCCTAAAATGGTAATCCTGTGAAATTTTTCATAATCATGGAGATAAAAGGGGATGACAACCATGACACCTCCTGCGGCAACCCCCACAAGATAGGTAAAGTTTGCAATATAAAAGCCCCAGGATACATCCCGGCTCATGCCGGTGATCATAAGGCCATTTGTGAACTGATCAATATAAACGATCGCTCCTGCTCCTATTACAGCGAGCAGAAAGACTATCCATAACCAGTAATTCTTACTTCCTTTAATAGCTATTTCAAGCATACTCGCTCCTTACATGATATAGTAAACAGAGGGTTCAGTACCCAGAGACTGTTTACGTCTGATTGTATAATGTTCATTCAAAAGCACCCGGATCTCGGATTCAGGATCTTCAAGATCCCCCACCACTATTGCACCTTCCGATGCTTCCACGCAATGGGGTTGTTCTCCTTTAGTCAGCCGTTCAGCACAAAGATTGCATTTTTCCACAACCCCTTTGGACCGGGTGGGGAATTTTAGATCAGTCTCTTCGATAAACGGTCTTGGATCTCTGAAATTAAAACTTCTTGATCCATAGGGACAGGCTGCCATACAGAACCTACAGCCGATACAGCGGTGGAAATCCATCAATACGATACCGTCTTCCCGCTTGAACGTCGCTCCTGTTGGACAGGCTTTAACACAGGGTGCGTTTTTGCAATGGTTACAGGTCACGAGAAAGGGAAGATCATGGAATCTCTCTGCCAGGAATTCATCTTCCTTGTCAGGGAATGCATAGTGAAATCCTTCTTCCCAGATCCATTTGACTTCCTGTTTATGATTGACAGGTCTTGTATTGGGGTATTTTTCCTCATCCACTTCAAAGTTGAAGTCGGGTACATTATGGGCTTTATGACAGGCCGTAACAATATTTTCAGCCACTTCATCCGTAATTTTGTTGGTATCAATCACCATGCCCCAGCGATGGGCTAAAAGTGCTCCCTCATTTGGGCTTTTCACCGCATGGGCTGTACCGTGAGAATCAGATGAAGCAAAGTGAATTGCCGGAAAAGCGCCCAACCCAATGGCAGCAATACCTGCTACTTTAAGAAAGCTTCTTTTGCTTTTTTTCATCATTTAATCTCCTTGGGGTTTGTGTGACATTCCCAGCAATAGGGATCAACCGAAGCATACGTATGACACGAGTCACAAAATTTCGCCTTGTCTTCATGGCAGCCCAGACAGGAATTTTCGCCTGTTGAAAGGCTCATATTAAATGAATGGCCGTTTGCAGATTTGTACTGCCTGTCGGCATCCCTTACCACTGCATCTCTCCATTCATCCAGAAGAGACATGTGATTGGCTCTCATTTCATATTTATCCAGCACGCATTTTTTTTCAGTTTTGGATTTGCCCAAAAGTTCTGCCTCAGGCATTGCCTGGGTAGTTGTAACAATATTAAACCAGAACGGTGAGAGTACGGCCAGGACAAAAACTACAAGTCCTGTGATGATGTAATTTTTATTCATCTTCTTCCTCCTCTACGCCGGGTAAGGGTTCAAACCTCAAGTCTTCTGTCCGTTTCTTTTCGCCCGGCAGGATCAATGCATTTCCTACCAGTTCATGGATTCCATACACTTCCACTTCCGGCACCCAGTATTCACAAAGAGTCGGGAGGGCGGCTCTGTCAATTGCACAGATAGTCCCTAAGGTGTTAACACCGAATTTTTCATGAACATATTTCACTGCATTGGCTCTTGGCAGTCCGCCGGCCATTCTCAGTTCAATATTTTCACCGGCATTCAAGCCAGCGCCTGAACCGCAGCAGAAGGTCAATTCCCGAATGGTGTTGGGCGGCATTTCATAAAAATGATCGCAACAGTTTTCGATAATATATCGGGGTTCATCTAAGAGTCCCATTCCCCTTGCCGGGTTGCAGGAATCATGGAAGGTCATGATACGGTTTGAATTTCGGCTTTTATCCAGCTCCAGTTTCCCGTGTTTGATCAGGTCAGCTGTGAACTCTGTGATATGAACCATTTTTGTGGACTTGGAATTCTCAAATTTGGTTCCGGTAATGGGGTTAACCGGCTCTTCAAGGAAGTCGGCAGGGCCGTTCATGGTATCCATATACTGATTGATGACACGCCACATATGGCCGCATTCACCCCCCAGAATCCATTTTACGCCCAGGCGTTTGGCTTCTGCAAACATCTTGGCATTCAATCGTTTCATGGTCTCATGAGAGGTAAAGAAACCAAAATTCCCGCCTTCTGATGCATAGGTGCTCCAGGTCACATTCAGGTCATATTTATCTTTGAGATATTTGAACAGGATCATGTACCCCTCACAGGTATATGTTCCGGGATCTGCAAATACGTCCCCGGAAGGGGTGATGAAAAGGATGTCAGCCCCTTTTATATTCATCTGGGGTTCAACATTGACACCTGTTACCTCTTCAATATCTTCCACAAAGAAATCAATCATATCTTTAAAGGCATGGGGCTGGATGCCCAGATGGTTTCCTGTTTGAAAACAGTTTGAAACAGGAGTGGCAATCCAGTCAATATTCAGACCGATAAGGTTTAAAAGTTCCCGGCCCATAATCGTAATTTCTGCCGTATCAATTCCATAGGGACAGAAGACCGAGCAGCGTCTGCATTCTGTACACTGGAATAAGTAGTACCACCATTCCTTGAGCACATCCAGAGTCAATGGTCTTGCACCATTGAGTTTTTGGCCACCGGGAATTTTTTGCAGGATTTTTCCCGCAGTTGTAAAATCGTTTCTGTATACGGATCGTAAAAGCTCGGCTCTTAAGACAGGCATGTTTTTGGGGTCACCCGTTCCAAGGAAAAAATGACACTTGTCTGCACATGCGCCGCAGCGGACACAGATATCCATGAATACTTTGAATGTTCGAAATTTTTCCAGGCGGTCCTTGATTCCCTGGTGAAGAATTTCCTGCCAGTTATCCGGCAGTTTCCAGTCATCTTCAAGGGGGTTCCAGGGCCTGGCATTGGGCAGGCTTAATGTCTCTACACTTTCAGCCTTTGCCGCATAACAATACATTCCTGGTCTGATCTGGACCGAAGTATCCATCCAACTGGCCGGCTCCGATTTTGACCCTGATTCAGACCTGGGGCCATAGTCTATTTTATCTAATAATTCATCCGGTTTTATTTCGTCAGACATTTATTACTCCTTTTTATCCAATGGCTTATCCACCGGCAGGCCGGCTTCAACCATTTTTTCTCTGAAGTGATCCTCATACTGTGCATAGGTATGGGTTTCCACGTCATAGTTCCAGGGATTAATATGTCTTTTTGCACGGGTATTATTTGCCATATTCCTTGTGGGGCTTAAAAATATTCCGCCCATATGCATGAGTTTGCTGGCCGGGAAATATGCAAAAAGGATACTTACCAGAAAGAGATGGCCATAAAAAAGACCGCCAACACCTTCAGGAATTGTCGGGCTGAAGGTTGCAAGACCCATGGCAAGGGTTTTAATGCCGATAATGTCAACCTTTGTAAAATATCTCATGGCTAAACCGGTTGCTGCAATCCCGATAATAAGGAATAACGGGAAGTAATCAGCTGCCTGGGAGATGTAGGTAACCTTGGCATCAAAGATTCTTCTTGCAAGCAGGAATAGTGTTGCTGCAAGCAATACAACACCGGATAACATGATTCCGGGAAGTCCCAGCTGTACGATGCCATCAATATATTCTAAAAATTTGATACAGGAGGGTACAGGGGAGGTAAAAAATCTGAAATGCCTTAACAATGTTACCAAAAAGGCATAATGAAAGGCAAGGGCGCCTAACCAGAGGAAAATTTCCCAGGAGTAGGATAGCCTGTTTGAAACATTTCTGTTGAACGCTGCTTTTGTGTTTCTGAACAGAGACCTGAAAAGAAAAATTTCAAGAATCATGCGCACAAACACACCTGTTGAAGTATTAGGGTTGTCAATGGTATTCTGTTTTATCCATGGTAGAGATTTCTGTTGCCCGCAGGTTGTCGGAATTCTGAACGGGACAGCAGAAGATGCCCATCCCAGAACTTTGTATACAAAACCGGCAAGGAAGGCAATAATCGCTACATAGGGAAAAACAATTCCGAAGAACCACTGAAGCCCTGCTCCCTCAACACCTGTGTATGCTATTAAAAAAAGCAGAAAAACAGCTGTCAGGGGGATCAAGTACTTTTGATTCATATTATAACCACCTCATTATTTTATGCGTGACAAACCTAAATTTTGTCATGCATGTTAAGATTTTTTCGAGCCAAGGAGATCCTCTTCCGTTAGCTCAGTTACTAAACCCGCCCTTTCAAAAGCCCTGTGAATGCGTCTTTTGCTCTCAGTTGCTTTTAAAAGGAATATTTCTTCTTTACATTTCATAAGCTTGTTGAATGCCGCCAGCGCAATTTCATCGACAAGCTTGTCAAATTCTCTGATCAGGCTGTCATCAAGGATATCTTCGCCAATTTTCTTTAAAGAAAAAACAAAACTGACAGCCTCGGAAGCACAAAATGCCTGTACCGCCCTGATACGGATGATCGGATCAAGCGTCTTTTCAAGTATTTCCCGGTTGAAATCGCCTATAATAAGATTAAAAACGTCTTCAATGGTTTCATGGGTGACAGCACCGACAGGGTTGTCAAAGCGGTTGGAGTCTTTGCCCAGTACTTTTGCACTTTGTGCGGGATATGTATTAATTGTTGCCTGGAACCATTTTTTTATAAATAGCTTCTTATTTTTTGTAAGTATTTGTTTTAAATGCATATTTTTTTAAATAATATATAAAAATTAAAATATTTTTCTATCATAATTGTTAGAAGGATATAAACTTCCTTTAATTGTATGTCAAGGGTTATTGCTCGGCAAACAGTAATCCATGAGCGTTCTTAAAACAAGTAATTGTAGGCCTCAGACAAAGACACCAGATTTTTTGTTGAACAAACGGAATTTTTCACTTAAAAGAGGGTGAAAGTGATAACTCAAAATTTTTTTAATCAATGGCTTGGAAGAAGAAAAGGATGATTATGAAAAAGTGCTTGCTTTTCACCATTAGTTTAATTTTCAGTTTGAAGACAGAATCGATTTCGGCACCCGGAAAGGGTTTTTTGATTTAAATTTTAGATATATGCACTACTCAAATGCCTCAATTAAAGGCCTGGATCATGGCATCGACATCTGGATATTTACCACATCAATTCAGTTTTAAAAAAGTGTGGCGGAGAAAGAGAGATTCGAACTCTCGATGGACTATAACACCCATACTCGCTTAGCAGGCGAGCGCCTTCAGCCACTCGGCCATTTCTCCGCATTTTGTAAAATGGCGGAGGAGGTAGGATTCGAACCCACGAAGCTTTGACACTTAACGGTTTTCAAGACCGCCGCCTTCAGCCGCTCGGCCACTCCTCCGAAATTGACCCAAAACTTATATCACCTTGTCCAAAACAGGTCAAGAATAAACTCGCCCGGATTTTTTAATTCTGGTTTAAAAATAATAGAGATGGTACTATACCGCAATAAAACGCAAGTGCTAAAATCAAAACATTGATATTTTGGTATTTCCTAAAGGGAGACAGGGCATTTATGAGAATTATCCTTCATTATCTATTTGCTGCATTGATTTTAAGTTTTTACGGCGGTGAAGTCTGACCAATGCTTGAAGGTGTGCCCCCCGGGATGCTGGGGGTATTGACAGGTTTGGTTTTTATAATTGTTTTTATTGTAAGATTTTTAATAGTCAAAAAAGTTGTTCTTAAGTCACCCTTAATAGATCAGGCAAAAAAACAATTTTTCAGTGAATACGGATTGGTATTATCTGCCGGTGTTTTAATGGTTTTTCTGGACCATTTTATTTTGTCCATACCATTTGTTAACGGGGTGGTATTTTTTATCGGGTTTATCGCGTTTGGATTTTTTATCGCAATAGATATGTCGTTGCAAAAAGAGAGAAGTGTGATTAAAAATGCTATGGAGAATTCCGATGTCATCAAGGTTCCCCAACAATTTTACCCCTTAACCCGGAAGTTTTTTATTGTAGCCCTTGTGACCAATCTATTGGTCATGATTATCATCATGCTGATCATAGGAAGAGATCTTGCGTGGCTGGGGGCTATGGATCCGGCTCAGATGAATATCATGCTAGGAATGACGACCAAGACTATTTTTAAAGAAATTTCTTTTGTTATTTTTATTCTTTTAATACTGGTGATCAATATTTTATACTCATACTCAAGAAATCTTAAGTTGCTTTTCCAGACGGAAACCGGCATTCTGGAATCCGTGAGTAACGGTGATCTTTCAAAGCTTGTTCCAGTTGCAACCAGCGATGAATTCGGTGTAATTGCTACCCATACCAACAAAATGATTCATGGATTACGGGACAGAATAAGGATGCTGACACGGCTGAATGTTGCAAAAGTGGTACAGGAAAATCTTTTGCCGAACAATGCCCCGGATTTTCAGAATTTGGAAATTTCAGGTATCAGTTTGTATTGTGAAGAAGTGGGGGGGGATTATTTTGATTATTTTAAATTCTCCGAAAACAAGATTGGCATTGCTTTGACGGATTCGTCCGGACACGGTGTGGGTGCGGGGCTCGATATGACAACCATAAGAGCGTATCTTCGGTATGGTGTTGAGGATTATAAGGGGCCTGCACAGCTTATTGCCTCTGTTAACAGGCATCTTGCAAGGGATAGCTATGAAACCGGCCGGTTTACCACTGTTTTTTTTGTAGAGATCGATCAGGGAAAGAGGGGAATCAAATGGGTCCGGGCAGGACACGAACCCGCGCTGTTTTTTACACCCGGGTCAAAAAAAGTTCAAAGACTGCTTGGCAATGGAATGGCCTTGGGGGTTGATGCGGATGCAAAAATTGATGAATATGAAATTTGCGGGTGGGAAAAAGGCTCTGTCCTGGCGATTGTGTCTGACGGACTCAAAGAGTCCAGAAATTCACAGGGTGAGATGTACACAGAAAAAAGAATTACCAGCACAATAGCAGAAAATGTGGCGCAATCAGCCAAAACCATTGAGAAAAAACTGCTGGAAGATATTAATGCTTTCCGGGGCGATGTCCCAATAGCTGATGATATCACTATTGTGATTGTTAAATTTTTTTAAAGAGTGGGAAAAAAGATTTTAGCAGAACAAAATGGCTTTGAAAACAAAAACAGACAAAACAGAAATACCGATTACAAAAAGGTCCCTGACATCGTGGATTTTTGATGGAAATATAAAACTTCAGATATTGCTTGTGGCAATTATTCTGGTTACGGTTGCTATCAGGGTGGTTCCCCTTGAAATGCAAAAACGGATTGTCAATGAGGCAATAAATTTACGGAAACTGGATCTTCTGATCATTTATAGTGGAATTTATCTTGCTGCGGTTGTTCTGGCATCGCTTTTTAAACTTGCAATTAATATAATCCAAACAAAAATCAGTCAAAAAGCTACGGCTGAAATGCGAAAGCAATTATATCATCATATTTTGAATATGCCGTTGAACTTTTTCAGAAATACCCAGCCTGGTACGGTGGTTAATTCTTTGATTAACGAATTGACTATCCCGGGAAATTTTGTGGGTATGGCAGTGGCAGTGCCGTTAACCAATGTGGTGACACTTCTGGCTTTTTTCGGTTACCTGCTTGTATTGAATCCGATACTGGCTATTATTTCATTTTCCATATATCCTGCAATGCTCTATGTCATTCCGGTGCTCCAGAAACGTGTTAACCGGGACAACAAAAAAAGAGTGAATGCATCCCGGGAATTATCATCCAACATTGTCGAGTCTATTTCCGGTATCCACGAGGTTCAGGCTAACGGTGCTTTTGAAATTGAGAACACTAAATTTGATACCATTGTTGATTATCTGAGAAAAATCCGAATAAAATGGAGTATTTATAAATTCGCTATTAAGGTTTCCAGCAATTTTTTTATTAACCTGGGGCCGTTTTTGATTTTTATTGTCGGCGGATATCTGGCGATTAAGGGACAATTGGGGTTGGGTGCACTGGTGGCGTTTTTGTCTGCCCAGGAGAAATTGTATGATCCTTGGAAAGAGCTTATCGAATTCTATCAGGTATATCAGGATGGAAAAATAAATTATTACAAAACCATGAATTATTTTGATGTTGAAATTGAGCATGAGCTCGCTCCAAAGGACAGGGAACCTTTTGAATTGGATGTTTCCATCAATGTTGAAAAGATGGGCCTGGAAACAAAAGAAGGCATAAAATTGCTTGATGATATCAATCTTCATATAGCTCCGGGAGAACATATCGCACTGGTGGGGTTTTCAGGAAGCGGGAAAAGTTCGCTGGCCTTATGCCTGGCACAGCTTTACAAATACACATCGGGTCATGCAACTATCGGAACCAAAGAAATTTCCAAACTCACCAAAGCCGATATGACAAAAAATATGGGCCTGGTTTCGCAGTCTCCATTTATATTTGCCGGTACCATCAAAGAGAATCTCATGTATTCCTATACAGCACTTCATGGTGAAGAATGCGTACTTGAAGGAGAGTGCAAACCGGAACTGGATGGGCTTGTTCACGTGCTTCAACAGTCCGGGTTGTTTGTAGATGTTTTAAGATTCGGATTGAATACAATTATTGAAGGGACTGCTGAGGAGTTTATTCCTGTTATCATTAAGATGAGGGAAAATTTCCAAAAAGAATTTGGAGATTCGATTGGCGAATGGGTAGAATTTTTTGATGAAAAGCAATTCCTTTCTTATGCGGGCATTGCTGATAACATTATTTTTGGTGCACCGATTTCCGAGGAATTTAAAAATTATAAATTGACAGAAAACCCTTTCTTTTTAAAATTTATGGATGATGCAGATTTGACAAGGCCACTTTTGTCTTTGGGAAAAGAAATCGCAGATCAGACAGTGGATATTTTGAAAAATATTACCCATGATAAAATGTTTTTTGAGCAGACTCCTATCAAACTGGAAGAGTTTGAACAATATGAAAATATTGTTATACAGACAAAAAATAAAAATCTTCACCAGATAAACAAAGAACAGAAAACAGAACTTCTGGAACTGGCATTACGGTTTTCCCCCGGAAAACACAGGATTGCAACCATTCCTGAATTTTTAATCAATCTAATCCTTGAAGGCAGATACATGTTCCGAGAGAAGATTATGCAAAAAAATCCGCATGCCATAGCATTTTTCAAAAACGACCAATATATTCATTCCCAGACGATATTTAATAATATTCTTTTTGGTATTGTCAAAACAACAAATCCAAGAGCCCAGGAAAAAATAAATCAATTCATGATCGCTCTTTTGATTGGAGAGGATTTTCTTGAAAAAATGATTGAGATCGGTATGAATTTTAAGGTGGGTACCAAAGGCAACAGGCTTTCCGGCGGGCAGCAGCAGAAACTTGCCATTGCCAGAACCTTTTTAAAATCACCACCGATTATGATTCTGGATGAAGCAACCTCAGCCCTTGATAATAATTCTCAAAAAAGAATCCAGAGTGTACTTTCCCGACATTGGAAAGGGAAAAGTACGTTGATCGCTGTTGTTCACCGGCTTGATATTGTTAAGGAATATGACAAGGTTGTTTTTTTGAAGGCCGGTAAAATTGTAGAAATGGGGACCTATGATGAACTGATGGCAAAAAAGGGGTATTTTTATGAACTCGGGTATAAACAAAAATGATTCAAAAGAGAAGAGTGAATTTACAGAAAATTTGAATATCTTCAGGCAGATAGACTTTTTTTCAGGTATTCCCATTGAGGGTATAAAGCTTTTTGCCTTTCTTTGCAAAAGACAATCGTATAAAGCAGGGGAGTTTATTTTTCACCAGGATGATGATGACGGATGTTCTTATTATATTTTATCCGGAAAAGCAAAGCTTGTTCTTAATCTGGAAAAAAAAGAACACTTTATCCGTGAATATGAAGTAGAAAGTTATTTTGGTGTCCTGTCTTTAATGGCGCCTATGATAAAACAGTTTTCTCTTATTGCCACACAGGATACGACCTGTATGGTGATGAGCCGGGAGGCTTTTTCCAAGGTTGCTGATCAGTTTCCCGACATACCGCTTAAAATCGCAAGATCCGTCGGGCAAAGGGTTTTGCAGGCAGAAAGAAAATGTATTCTTGAGTTTGAATCAAAAGGAAGAGATGATTTGAAAAATCTTTTAGGCATCAGCCTGATATGAGAAAGTGAGATTGACAAATTAATTACGTGTTATTACAATACCTGGTATGGGAAAAGTTAATTTATCCATAAAATTAAAAAATCGTTTGAATGATTTGGACAGGATCAAAAAGGCTGTTTCAAAAATGTCCCCCTCCATCGACTGTACCAAGCGGAAATTTCAAGAAATAAATTTGATTATTGAAGAGTTGTTCACAAACGTGGTGTGTCATGGATTCAACGATGATAAAGAACATGATATTGATTTGTATTTAACCTGTGATGAGAAGTTATTGATAATTCGTATGGAAGATGACGGGAAGCCTTTTGATATTACAGCCGCATCCGCACCTGATACAAAATGTGCCATTGAGAAACGATTTGTCGGTGGTCTGGGAATTCACTTTGTAAAATATTTTGCAGACGATTGTAAATATTATCGTAAAAAGGGTAAAAATATAATTGTGCTCAAAAAGTATATAACAAAGAATGAACAGGTAAATGTCGAATCTTGACTTAAAATAACAATCATAAGGGATATCATTCATGAAAATTTTCCAGGAAAATAATAACGGGATAGAAATATTTAGTGTGAAGGGCAGTCTTGATTCCAACACATCAACAGAATTTGAAACTCGGATATATGCTGCTCTTGAAAGTGGTCAACGTAAACTGATTCTCAATTTGGAAGATCTGGATTATATCTCAAGTGCCGGTATAAGAGTGATGTTGAAAACGACAAAGGATCTCAATCGTATGGATGGGAATATCGTACTTTGTACATTGCAGGATTATGTGAGAGAAGTCTTTGATATAGCCGGCTTTGACGGGTACCTGAATATTGAAAACAACCTAAAGGCAGCAATGGATAATATTTGAAATTAAGGTTCTTTAATCCCGATCAACCCTTTCTCTCCCAATGATCGCAAAAAAAGTGTAACGGAAATTTCAGCCTCTTTATAGTTCAAGCTATGGCGGACCGCAAATTCTTTGATAATCGTTTTAACATTTTTTTCTCCGTCTAAAAGAGACCAGACATCAACTCCTAACCCGTCAAGCTGTATTTTCCTTGTGAATGTATTTTTTTGGTTTCGGCCGACTATTTTTTGTATCCTTAAAAAAAATGGCTTATACATGGCCTGATATGTAAGAATCAAATCACCTGAATCCAGAAAGTTTTCTTTAACCGTTGTGTTTTTTTCAGGAACGCACAAGAGGGCATCATTTTTTTTAAGACCGCTTTTTTTTTTAAATGTCACCGATAATAGACTCTTTTATTAAATCGTGTTTAAATTTTTTCCGGGAATCAACCATAACACCGATAATTCTATTGCTTGTTTTCTCCTGGCATATTCTAAAAACTATGTAGCGTGAGTAACGGTTAAGGAAGGGCAGGGTATGGCTGTTTTTTAAAATACCCTGCCGATAATTCCATTGAAAACAATCGCCATATTTACAAACACCTGATTTTGCAAATCCTTGGAGCTGGCTGAGCCGTTGGGTAGCAAATGTTGTGAGATTCGTTTTTGACAGCAAAAATAATGCAGGCCCCCAACTGAAAATAGTCAGTTTTGTTTTTTTGTGATCAAAATTTAAAATATAGCAGCCGGGTTTAAAACTATAGTCCGTCATGTTAAACCTGTGCGGTGTTGAAAAATGCAACCCAAATACTCGCCAGTATATGTGATCATCGTTTGAATGGTCTTTATATGATAGTAGAATTGACTTTTGCAACGCGTCAAATGTTTTTGATTTTGAAAAAAATCGTATCAAAGAAAGTTTTTTACAATGAGAGCAGAAAATAAGTGAACCCCTACCGGAGGAAGAGGCGCTTTCCCATGAAAAAAAGAAAAATTCAAGATCCTGGTTGGTTTGTTTAAAAGAACCGGGTGCCGGACGCTCATAAATTTTAATTTTAATTTTTTTTTGTATTTGGGCTATAAAGTTTTTTAAGTATTTTTCAAGGGTGAATTTTTCCGGAGAATCAGTCCATTTTATTTCCATTCGTGGCTGGGTATCTTCACCTATAATGACATGGTCCTTATCAAGACTGTCAATTTCCCAACTCATTGGTAGTCTGAGCGAGATGCTATTCCAGGCAAATTTTTTCTGTAAAAATTCCTCTTGGCTATGCATTAACAACAGCTCTTTTCATTAATGGGGGATATACAGATCCCACAAGGCTTTTCTTTTCAGCTTGGGCAGAGGCTCTATACTATTTTTACTTGGAAATTTTGTCATAAAACAAGCCCTTTCTTTTTCGACCTGGCTGGTCAGTGTAAGTTTTACTGCATTCCCAAGTTTTTCATCCTCAACCATGGTGTTGTGCTGCAGGATAAGACTTGTTCTTTCTTTTTTGTCATTTACAAATGACCATTTCCAGGCAATCATTGTTTGGAAGGAATCACCACGGTATTCGCTTGGGGAGCCCAGTTCTTTTTCATATCTGCGCAATAATTTTTTAAAAAAGGATTTTGATGAATCAGAAAATTTTAATTTGATTCTCAATATTTTACTGGGTGCATCACATAATCCGTAGGTGATCGACCCGGATTTGAATCCTGCCCGTTGGATTGTCTTACCTTCACCGAGGTATGGATTAAATGCATTATCCCTGCAGGTTCTCATATCAATGAGGTCAGGATAGTTGGAAATATTGTCTCCCAGTTCAAACCCGCCAAGATGGGTTGGAAATTTTGCCTGGGCATAATTTGGGAGTAACAAAAAAATTGAAAAACAGAAAAAGAGCATTTTTATTTTCATTATCGTTCGCCTTGTATTCGAAAATGTTTTCAGGTTTTCGTTCAAACATTATTTATAGTTTACCACAAGTATTATTTTTTAAAAAGCAGTACTTCCAAGAGATTTTAATATGAGCGTAAGACCCATTGCAAACATGCCGGTAAGTCCCATTCCGCATGAAAAGCCTGCCAGCAGGACCGGTGCATATTGACGCCATTGTTTTCCATATCGTTTCAGAAAAAAGAACCGGCCCAGAAGTGCACCGAGAACTTCTAAAATAAGACCATGGGGAGTGCTTTGGCCAAGCCCCCGGACAATACCGTAAATTAAGAGAATTGGTAATCCAAAAAAAGTGAGAATTGCATAAGTGATGACACCAAAACCCATGCCTGAGAAAACGACATTCCCATTTAATGCCTGGTAAAAAAGAGAGTTGCCTTCCATGGTTGAGGATTGCATTAATAGTGTATTTAATGCCTGAAGGTGCCATAGTTCCTGGGCATAGGGGTAACTGCTGGACGGGATGGGAGCCAGCCGCCAGATGAATTGTGAAAAAAGCAGGCTTGCAATCATTACAACCGGGAAAACAATAAATTCTGCTTTGATCACACCTCTCAGGCTTGTCCCGGTCAGTTCAATTTGTCTGAAATTTACAGTTGCTTCACCATAATTATGGATGGGGATCGGTGCATACCAAATCTCAATTCCCTGATATCCGAAATATTTTGCCCCGGCTATGAAACTTGCTTCCCGAACCAAAGGAAGACTGACAAATTGTCCGGCAATTCCTTCCATCCTGGCAGTGATATAGGAAATGACCGGGGTATAGACAAATCCGTAAATAAGGAAAAAAATCCATGGAAAGGTAGGAACTAAAATGGTACACAGCACCACATAGGAAAGGGTCGAAAATATATAAATGGCAATGGCAATCCTGAAATCAAAATCTCCCCTGCCCGGGGGAGGGTTGAAAAGGTCTTTTAAACTGCCTCTTTCCATGTTTGAAGACCCTTTAAAGGACTTAATGACCTGCCACAACCCGATCAGTCCGATGGAAAGTCCAAGCCCGATACCAAAGCTCATATAAAAATCAAAATTGTTGGCAAAAATAGTTTCAACAGTTCCCATGCCCTGGTGCCAGCTATGAAGGATTCCATTTTGATACAGCATCGGGTTGACAATGATGGTAATTAAAAGTCCGATAAGTCCGCCGATTACAGCCCAGAAAGGAAGAACCATACCCAGAAAGATCAGTCCGAGATCAAGCTGAATACCGGTTGCAACTGCCGGAAGGATACCTTCGGTATGTCTTGTCAGCTCAACCCAGGGGATGGGAATCAGTCGAATAGGTTCGGTAAAAATAAGGCCCGAAACTGCCGGAAGGAGAATATAAACTGCTCCAAACGCAAGCCCGATGACACCGCCAATGGAAAAGACCCGCCATTTCCAGCTTTTGATCTTTTCATCTCTGGATTCTGCCAGGGCAATGGTCCCCAGTGCTCCCACCGGTGCCATGGGAAAGGGCAATTTTTCAACATCGGAAGTGATCCGAAACAATGCATACCCCAAACCAAACTGATCTATTCTCTGGATGACTTGTGAACCGACCAAGAGAAGAATGGGAATTAACCAGTCCTGGTGAAAAAAGGTTCTTTCCAGAATCGCAATCGATTCGGGTTGGGGTGCTATCCATGATGGTATAAATTCTGTCAAACCAAGCATCCTGGCGGCATCGGATTGAACCAGGTATTGATTCCATAAAAGCCCTTGAAAAGGTGATGCCATTGCTGCACCGGCCATATAATAAAGAAGAAATATTTCCTGCTGTTTTAAGTCGGAATACGCCCTTTTTGCAATTTCTGCAAAAAGGATAATGGTCACCCATCTTGCGGCTGGACCAATCCCTGTGCCGATGACCAGCTGAAGATACATGCTTCCCGGCATCATGAGAAAACCGATAAAAATGGCACCCACAATAGTCTTCCAGTTAAACCCTTCTTCGAAATGATCGGGTGGTTTTAAAAGATCGCGGTATTCTTTCAGCTCTTTATCATCATACATGTATCACAGCCTTATAAATCCTTTGTCTTTATCATTTATGTCGGTAGTACCTGGTATCCATATTCAGTGAAAAATCCAATAATGGCCCATGTCCCGCCTATGAGAAAATCACCCATAATCAGTCCCACAAAGAAATACCGCATTTTTTTAAATAAGATCACTCCGCCATACCGCATACATAATGTATTAAATATCCATCCGATGAAAAAGCTCAACCAGAGAATTTTCATGGCTGAACTGTAAACCATCAGATACCCGATGGGATGAAGAGGCCACCAGTAAAACCGGTGGTAGCAAATCACGAGGATGCCCATTACAACCGCACCTGCGGCTGCAAATAATTTGATGGAATCTCCCTGTTCAATACTGTTTTGCAGGAGGGGGAAAAGATTGTTATACATGGACACGGTTGTTCGGGTTGCCCAGTCAAGCTGGAGTTCTCTTATCCCGTACCGGTAGCAGAGCAATATCATGGCAATGGCAGAAACCAGAAGGCAAAGGAACATGGCCACCAAAATAGCCAATGCAATTTTTCCCTGTCCACTAGCATGTCGGGTTACCCTTCTTGTGTGCAGGATGGACGGTGCCACAGACTCTCTTAAATCTACAAACAGTATTTTTTGACTGATCCCGGCTAAGACCAGTGCCACACTGGAAAATATTTTCAGACCCAAAATGGTATTAACGGCATCCAGCGGAGCAACCGTCAATGTAAAGTATGTGACGCCTCCTTGACAGATCACCCGGGTGGCAACCATTGTAAATAAAATAAAAAAAGTGATTAAAATAATGCTTTGAAAAATAGAGACACCATGAAAGGAAAACCAGATGACAAGTGTTATAAATCCGAAACTGGTTCCCCAGAATGCAAGTTTATCATCCATATGGTTTGAATTATTATCACTCTGGCCAAATCCGAGTGCATTTTTTGTCATTTTAATAAAATGAAATCTGGCTAACCAGATCAGGAATATTGCAAAAACAATAAATGCACCAATCATCTGGGTTTCTTCAGGACTTGCCAGCGTTGGACCAAATGTTGTGCCAAGTTCTGATGCGGGAAAACTGTATCCTGTGACAGACAAAACACCCGTGAAAAAAGCACCCAGTATGAAAAAAAACCAGAAAGAAAATGATACCTGTTTTGATGCTAAAAACGCAAAACCGATAAAGGCCGGATAAAGGTATAATTTAAGCTTGATAAATCCCGTCAGGATGCCTTGTTTGGGAAAATAAGGGCCAGCAAGAATCAAGGTGTTAATGTGTGGGAACGAGGGAAAATAAAAATTCAACCCGTTCAGGAGATGAAGACAAATCGGAATTCCAAGTCCGATTAATAAAAATTTATTCCCAAAGAAAGAAGACAATTTGTCTTGGTCAAGCGCACTTTGTATCATTTTCGGTACGATCAAAAGTGGAAAATTCATCCGCTCATTTTCCATGGCCTGCCGGGTAATCATATGAATGAGGCAGAGAATTAAAAAATAGCAGATGAATATAAAAATTCCCCAGGACAAAAATGGCACTGCCCATGTGTGCCAGGGGACCTTGGAGGTAAGTTCCAGCCACCCCATGTCCTGTCCACCGTCAATACCGTTGTAAAGCATTTCAATGGCTTTGCCATCCTGGGGGAAAAGGTTTTTGGGTAGAAACGGGTGAAGAACTTCCTGCCATCGGTTTTCCACACTGGCAAAATAGTATGGTGCGGTCAGGTTGATGAAAAATGTCCTGGCAAACCCGGTATAGGCAATCCCTGAGACGAGAATCATCAGGCCCCATGTAAAAAGAAGTTCAGTCCCTGAAAGAAGGGTTTGGACCTTAAACAGTTTTCGGGCCAAAGCAGTGATAATCGTTAACCAGAATAAAAGGTAAAAGGGTGCCAGAGGAAAGTACCCGCCACCCAGAGGCGTTGCATTCCGATAGACATTATTAAAAGGTGTCAGGGCACAAATCAACACTGCAAGGAAAATTGCAATAATGTATGCCCGGGGCCTGATGGCAACCCATTTTTTTTTAGTTTCAGGCAATATTTGTTTTCTTCTCCTTATATTCTTCCTTTTCATCCCTGTCCATGGATCTCCAGATTAAAAGCTGCTTTCTCATGAGATTAACAAATCTTTTATTGATCCGCCACCAGGTGTTTCGTTCACCGGATTCACGCCTTATGTTCATGCGTATCTCTTGATGTTTTTTATAATATTGTGATGGATGGAATACGATACTAATGTCCTGCATGACACCCAGATCAAAGGGAGCAAGCCAGGCTGTAAAATTGATTTTCAAATTATTTTTGTCTGATAATTTTGATGATACCGTATGTTTTTTGTCTGAAGACAGTTCCAGGTTATCCACCGAGAAAATGCCTTGGGATATTTCTTGATGGGCTTTAAGGAACTGGTAGAGATAACCCGAGACACTCTGTATTTCACTTGTTTTAATTAAAAAAGGCAATTCAATATCCAGAGTGTCGCCCTTGGCTTTAGCAAGCTCCCATGATTTTTCAACATCCGGTATGGCAATCGAAGCGGCAACCCGGGAGGGATATATGGAGGATAAAATGACAACCAGCATGACCAGTGCCATGGCAAACACACCGCCCAAAGAAGAATAGTTCACGGTGATACCGTTGAGAAGAGCGGTTCCTGCAAAGACTTTAACCATGACCTGGGCAAGAATATACCCTAAAACCACGCTGAGTACAGCATAGGAAAGGGCTTCAGCAATAAAGATAATTGAAACATGGGAGGGTGCCATGCCGATGGAAGTATAAATACCAATTTCCCTTTTTCTTTCCTGAACACTGCCTATCATAGTGTTCAGTACGATAAAAATAGAAATGAGAATGGGGATCAAAATATTGGGCACCCCTGAATAATCGAGGCTGTCACTTGCATTATAGAGAAAAACTCCTGTTTTTTCCCCAGAGAAGAGCCATAATCCGAATCGATCCACCATTTCATAAGTAGAGTCATGACTGTCAGGATTGTTCTTATGTTTTAATGCAATACTTTTAAGATTTCCCCCCAGAGAAATAAGGGTTTTATAGGGAATGATCACGGTTTGATCAAAAGGGATATGTTTGTACCGGCTTTGAAAGGCTTTGATATCCTCCCCAGATTCCATGGCTTCCATTTCTGCATCTGTGGTCATATGAAAAACCTCATCCGGGAAAATTGCCGGTGTTATGGGTTCTCCATCAAGATCCCTGAATTTATCAAATTTATCCCCGGAAAAAATGCCGATAACTTTAAACGGAATGGACCAAAGCATAATATTTCGGTCATCGGGATGTCGGTTTAAAAGATTTAGCTTGGCTGCCATTCTTTCGGAAATGATGATCGAATATCGGTCAGTATCCCAAAACCATCGACCCTGGGTCATAAAGTTTGAAAGACCGCTGATTTCCGGTTCTTTGGGAGATAAGCCAATCAGACCATTTGCTTCAAAGGTTTGATCCTGATGACGTATGGGAATCTTTGTCGCCCGGGTTCGATTTTGGGTTTCAAGCCAGGCCCTTGGCGCTGCAATCATATTTGAGGTCACGGTATTTTCGATTATTTTGAATGCTTCGGTGGGGAGACCTTTCCAGTTCAGTTGTTTTATCAAAAGCCCCTGATAGGGTGTTTGATCATTGTACAATAGTTTGGAGTGCTGGCGAATGTTTTTAACCGAAGTAAAGCTCATGATTGTAAACGTAAGAATAATAAGTGTCGTACAGGTGAGGACGGTTCTGATTTTTCTTCTCCGAAGATTATTGACTCCCATGAAGAAAGAGGCAGAAAATGCTTTTAAAAAACTTATTTCTCCTCCATTTCCCCTTTTTCCCTGTCGCTGTATTTGTTTCATTTCATTCTCAAAATGATGAAAAATGATCCATGTCACCATGGCAGACAATCCAGTGATGAAAAATGCAAGAATCACAACGATGGGACTATAGGCCAATTCAAATGCCGGATGAACATTATAAATAATGGTGATAAGAATAATTAAAATCGTCAGGAAACCGGCAATTCTTTTATAAATATTGATAAAGGCAAAGGCAAAGCGCTCCAGGCAAAAAGCAAACGGTGCAAATAACATAATATAAAACAGAACACCATAAAGCACATCTTTCTGGATAGTTTCAACATGGTCGTATACCCTTCCGGCAAGGGCAAGAGATGTGCCGGCCGAATTAAAAAATTTATCATATTTTAAATTTTCAAAATTCAGTTTTGCATTTTCCAATGCCTGGTTCCCCTGGATTCTTAATTCCCTGATTTTCCGGTTATTAATTCCCTTGTGTTCAAGGTTGTCTATCCTCGGGTTCAACAACGCCCACATATCTTTCGCCGCAAGATACTGGGTGGGCGTAATCAACGGGTTCTCATCAATTCGATATCCTCTGCCAGCATGATGTTTTGGGTCGGAATGGGTTAATAGCAGCTTTTTGGTCAGAAGGGTGTCTGATAACGCTATTTTCAGACGGGTTCCGGGCCGGAGATAAATGGAGTTGATAATAGAGGATCTGGTATCAATCCTGCTGTACCAATATTGTATTGGGGCGGCACCCGTTCTGGCATCCAGGATCACTATCTTCGTCATATACTGGAAGGTTCTGGGTTCAAGAAGATTGAGTATGGTTGTCTGGCTGCAGGGAAACATAACAAGATCGGTTTCCATATTTTTTTTTGTTACTTTAACACGATATCGTGCCTTTGTGGTCTTTCTTTTATCAATCGTCCAGGTGGTATTTCCGGTTGTTTTATCGAATTTATAACCTTCAATAATCACTTTATGGAGGGTTGATTTTTTGGTTGCCACACCTTTGATCATAAATTGACCTGATTCATCAACCATATTATGGAATGTCCCATGGCCCTGGAATGAGAGAATAACGCTGCCAGGCGCCGGGGCATCGGCAAACACAGCACCATGTCTTAAAAAGTTAGCCTGCCCCCTTACCGTGGCAAAATCATTTCGCGGAGGTCGTGTGCCGGAAATATCAGGTGTGGAGGCAATAATTTTAATAAGATTTGAGATAAAACGGCTCTGGTTTGCAGCGTTTTTAATATCTATTGTTTCTAAAATATCATATGGGGTGCCCCATAAACGTCTTGCATCATTTGTCGTTACAAGACTGAGTCCCAAATAACCCGCCAGCCTGCTGACTTCGCCCCCTAGTGCCGGTGTGTCCTTAAAATAACTTTGCCAGGATTTGTGAAGCGAGGGCCTTAATGAATCCTTTAAAATATTTTCCGAATTGAGATTGTCAGCTGCTTTTTTGCTGCTGTTAATGAGGAGTTTATTTAATTTAACATAGGGTGAGAATGTATTTATGGAATCTTTAATGTCATACAACCAGCCTTCATTAAATGCTCCGATGCCGTTTCCATGACTTGAAAGGTGCAATGAAATGATTATTTGGACATTTTTTGGTTCAACTAATTTTCTTAATGTCTTAGATGACATAAGATTCTTTTTGTGTGTTTTTGAATCAGTCAAGATTCTTTTTAATTTTTCAGCAGCAGGGGGGATCAATACTTTTACCAAATCAATTTCACTAGTAGTAAGACTCGTCAGATCGTTCTTACTTTCAAGTCTTTTTAACGCCATTCTCCGGGCTGCCAATTTTTTTATCTGAATCTCGTCCGGCTTTTCCTCAAGTCGAAGCTGCATCAGTTGGTTGCTCTGGCCATCAATTTTTGTTTTAATGACATCTAAAATATTTTTTTGAACAAGCTTAAGGTTATTGACGTCCAAGTTCTTTTTTCCAAGATAGTCATCCAGTAAATTTAAACTTTTTTCAGATTCATTGATGGTCTTCTCATAGTTTGAGAGCATTTTTTTTAATTGTCTGGGTTTCAATTGAAGACTCCAGATAAATTCGCGCATTCCTTGAAGGCTGTTACCGTGACCGGATGTGGCAATTAACAGGATTGATCTTTTTACAGGGTTGGTTTTAAGATAGGCTGCAAGATCCATGAGTGTTGCGATGGAGCAGGCTTGATCAGCACCGGGTGACCGTCCGGGTATGAATGCGGATGTGTCATAGAAACTTTCTATGATAATCAATTCATTTTTCAATTCATCATCAGTGCCCGGTATCATGCAATAAATATTTTGGGCAGTTGTTCTTTCCCATTTCAGGTCTGAAATGAGGGTAACTTCGGGTGTTTTTTTAAGCGCACTGAAATTTTTAAAATCACCGAACAAGACCTTGGCCTTTTGAGTTGAAATAATAAATTTTGGAAATTGCACCGGCGAAATTTCAGTTTTGTCTTTGAAAATAAATTTATCCGGGTGAGGGCCTTGAATGTATATCAATGCCCTGGCACCCAGTGAGAGCGCATTGATCCAGTTGCTGCCGGAATCAAGATCCATTAAAACGATGGCACCTTTTATGGTCCTGTCGTTAAAGTCTTTCAACTCTCCTTTGCCCACATAAACGATAGACGCGGTCAGGCCGGGCTTTGGGATTGTTCCTGGCGAAATGGCATTGGACAGAAACGGATCAATGGCTAAAGGCTGCCCCTCATTGCCCACCTTGATCCGGCAGATTCCCTTTTTACGAACAGGCAAAGAAAAAGCCTGTGATCCAATGGCGGAATACCCTAAATTTTTCAATTGGGATTTTATAAATTCAACTGTCTGGGTGGTGCCAATAGTTCCACTGCTTCTGTCTTGAACACTTGAAAAAGAAGTGATTAACTGAGCGAATTTTTTTTGATGATAAGGCTCACTTACAATCAGTGCCGAGAGGGTCGCCGGCAATAATAAGATTAAAAAAAACAATAAAAAGGAAAAAAAATGTGAAACAGGCTTATGCAATGTGAATGCTACCCCCACTTTTCATCTATTTTACCCAATGAAATAGAAAGTTCGTCTCTGTTCTCTATTCTATCAACCCGGCCGTCAGTGACCCAGATGACCCTGTCTGAAACATTCAGCATTTTCAGGTCATGGGTTGCCGAGATAATGGTAACCCCTTTTTCCCGGCTCAGCAGTTTTAATAATTTGATGATTTCATCTCCTGTTGTCAGATCCAGGTTGCCTGTGGGCTCGTCTGCCAGAATGATGGCAGGATCATTGGCAAGGGCTCTTGCCACGGCAACCCGTTGCTGTTGACCGCCGGAGAGTTCAAAGGGTTTGTGCTGGAATCTTGGTTTAAGTCCTACAAGATCCAGAAGCTCCATTCCTTTATCTCTTGCCGCATCATCCGGTATTCCGGCAAATATCATCGGCAGTGTCACATTCTCCAAAGCGGTCATCACCTGGATAATATTAAAGGTTTGAAAAATATATCCGATTTTCCTGCAACGCAGCCAGGCTAATTCATAGGCATCCAGCTGTGAGACGTCAATTTCATCGATGAAAACAGAACCGGTTGTGGGTTTGTCCAAACCTCCGATCATATTAAAAAGGGTTGTTTTCCCGGATCCTGACGGTCCCATAATAGAAATATATTCACCGGTTTTTATTTCAAGATCAATTCCCTTTAAAACATGGACCATTGATTTTCCCATTGTAAAATCTTTGGTGACATTGGATACACGGACGATATTAGTTGGATTTTCCAAGAATCAGTCCCTTCCTCTCATGGCTTCAATCGGTTGCATTCTTGCCGCCAGCAGTGCCGGGTACAACACCCCTAAAAGACTTAAAAAGCATCCCAGTAAAATAGAGGATGCAATGGATATAAAAATACCATTAAAGGATACATAAGTAATTGCCAATGTACCAAATTTTATTAAAGATCCGCACAAGGCAATGCCGGCTCCTGTCAAGGCGCCTATAGCAGCGCCGATGAATCCCTGCAAAAAGGCTTCAATTAAAAAAAGTTTTAAGATAAATCTGTCCAGGGCACCTAAGCATTTCATGGTGCCGATCTCTCTGAATCTGTCCGCAACAGCCATCAACTGGGTATTTACAATGCCGACAACGCAGACAAGCAAAGATAAGAACAGAATCCAGCGTTCCTTTGGTGTTGTGTTGTATTGTTCTCCTGTGGCTGGGATTTCATATCCTCCTTGTGACAGTGTCTGTATGGCAATTTTGTTTTCAGAAAAAACAATCCCGGAGATAATATAGGAATTGGTTTTGATATAGCTGTAAAATGAAATGGCTAAAATCAGACTTATTGTTGTTATCAGAGACCGAAAAAATCTTGATTTGATGCTTTTAACAGCAATTTCAACAGATTTTAAAAACGGCAGAACAACCTGTTTTTTGGGCAGGTTTTTTTTTAGTTTCGTTTCTGGCTGCATCAATTAAAATAAATAGTCCAATTTGTTTCAAGATATAATATTGGTAAGTAAATTTAGGCGATAAGTCAAGAAATACCAACTTTTTATCCTTTTTAACTGTATGCTTGTCAACACCTTGACTTTATTCTGAGATTTGGATAGAAGAGCAAAAACTCTAAACATCAGGACGGTTATGCTCAACCTTACAGATATCAAAGCGCTCAATATTGAAATTTCATCCAAATGTATTGGTAAATGTCCGTTTTGCAGCCGGGATCAAAAAGTTCGTCCATATGGGAATCATTTCATCACATTTCAGGATTTTAGAAAATTGCCCAGGACCCTTATCCGGCAACTAAAATGGATCACTTTTGCCGGGAATTTTGGTGATTTGTCCACCAACAGGGATATGGTAAAAATTGCAGGTTACATAAAGGAGTTGAACCAAAATGTTGTTTTAGGCGGGGAGACCAATGGATCGGTTCAAGATGAAAAATGGTGGAGAGAGCTGGGACCATTTTTTAAGGACGGAAGTATGGAGTTTTCAGTGGACGGCCTCGTTGACACCCACGCCATCCACAGGATTGGGACCGATTATCATAAGATTATTAAAAATATTAAGGCATTTACGAGTGCAGGTGGTGTTGCACACTGGAAATTTATCTTGTTTTCCCACAATGAGCACCAGGTAGATGAGGCAGAACAAAAGGCCAGGCAGATCGGCTGCAAAAGATTTTTTGTTGTCCCCTCCAGAGATTATAACGAGCAGCTTAAAAAGTCTACGAAATTTGAATTTCAGATAAAAAGAGATATTTTTCAATTTTATGATGAAAAAACAGCATCTTCTAAAGCCGTTGCAGTATGTAAACCCTTTGCAAACGGATCTGTCTATATCGCTGCTGATGGAGCGGTTCATCCATGCTGCTATTCTCATTGCATGCATATCACAGAGCACAATAAGTTGTTTGATTTTATTCTGCCTTTGATAGAAAAATATCATGACGAGATTAATTATAAAACCAGATCCTTCAAAGATATCATACAAGGCCCGTATTTTAGAGAGGTTTTGGAAAAATCAAAAACAAATACCTATTGCCGAATGAAATGCAATCAATACCGGAAAACAATCAAAAAACAATTGATTTTAATCGATCGTCGCTTCCAATAAAACTTCAATAAAAGAGAATAGCTGCCATTATTTTTTCCATTTTCTTGACTTGATTCCTATGTTTCGTTACAAGTAGCCTCAAGGCGAATAAAGAGTATCGTGTTTAATTTCTGTTGTAATTATTTTTAGGATAAATCATGGCCATTTCTGAAATGCATCCGATACACAGGTTTGAATCCTGGCAGGTCTGGCCGGGGTCATACGACAATAAGTTTATCCCCGGACAATATCCCCATAAAAAGAGTTCAGGGCTCTTTATTGATAAAACCACACCGGTTGCATCCATGGGGTCCTGCTTTGCAAGAGAAATCAGAAAAGTTTTGATCCGCCAGGGGTATGATTATATCCAGGAGGAAACCGACCATCCTGCATCGGTTCATGCCAGCGCTGCATGGGAGAGAACCTATAATACGTTTTCCATGAGACAGATTTTTGAGTATACTTTTGAGTCCTTCAGGCCTAAGACAAGGTGGTGGATTTCTCCCAAAACAAAGCAGGTTCAAGATCCGTATCGGAGAATTATTCTTTATGATTCAATAGATGAGGCCCAAAAAGATTTTAAATCCCACATTGAGTGTTCCCAACGAGCCATAAAGAGGGCCAAAGTGCTGATTTTGACTCTGGGGTTAACTGAAATCTGGAAGGACAAATCCGATGGGAGCGTTATCTGTTTGCCGTCAGGACCTTATTTTAATGAGGGGGGCAGTTTGGATGACTATGAATTTAAGGTCAGCAGATATTCAGAAAATCTTGATAACCTTGAAAAAATTTATAAGATTGTAAAAAATAATAATAAAGACTGTAAACTCATCATTACGATATCCCCTGTCCATCTTTGGGCGACCTTCAGGGAAGATATGGATGTCATCAGCGCAAATTGCAATTCAAAGTCAACGTTAAGAGCGGTTGCAGATGAGTTTGTATGCCGGCACAATGATGTGTTTTATTTTCCCAGCTATGAAATTGCTACCAGCTTTACCATGATGATGAATAAAACCTGCTTTGAAAAAGGGAAAGAGAATTTTCATATCAATAAGGAAACGGTTGAGTTGATTATGAAGCATTTTTTGAAAGCTTATTCAAAAGGAGTGAAATTTTAAACCTGATGGATAAATTTCCCACCTTTAATATCCTGATGTATTCCCATGATACTTATGGGCTCGGGCACATCAGAAGAACCATGGCAATTGCCGAACAATTGCGACAATCAAATACCAACATACTGATACTCACGGGTTCTCCCATTGCCGGAAGATTGACATTTCCCAAATATGTTGACTATGTCAGGGTTCCGGGCATGATCAAAAAAGCAAATGATGAATATTTTCCGCTTACTATCAGAATCGATCCCCTGCAGGCAATGGAAATAAGACAAAGCATTATTATAGCTACGGTGAAAACCTTCTTGCCGGACCTGTTTATCGTGGATAAAGAGCCCCAGGGATTAAAAAAAGAAGTCCTGCCTGCACTGGAATGGATCAAAGAAAATTTACAAAACACAAAAACTATTCTTGGGTTAAGGGATATTATGGATGATTCCGAAACCGTTAAAGCAGACTGGAATAAAAAAAATATTTATTCAACTATTGAAGATTTTTACAGTGAAGTCTGGGTGTATGGACAAAAAAATATTTATAATCCTATCCAGGAATATGATATCCCGCCATCCATCAGTAAAAAACTGCATTTTACCGGTTATATTCCAAGAAAGGTTCCTTCAGAAAGTCTTGCCGATGATCTCAGATTACAATTGAATGTAATGAAAAATGAGAATCTGATAACGGTTACAACGGGAGGTGGTGGAGATGGATTCTATGTGCTGGATAATTATTTGACAATGCTTGAAAAAATGAAAGCACAATCCATTCTGCCGGCTTTCCAAAGTGTTCTGGTCACAGGGCCCTTTTTATCCCGAGATGACAAGAACCTTATATTGGAACGTGCCAATGAACTTGGTATCCAATCCTATGGTTTTTTTTCAGACATGGAAACCTTGATTGCCGCATCAGATATTGTCGTGTGCATGGGGGGATATAACACTATATGCGAGGCTCTTTTTTCCAAAACCATGTCGTTGATCATTCCAAGGGAGACGCCACGAAAGGAGCAGTATATAAGAGCCCAGGCCTTTCATCGCGAAGGTCTGATTGAGTTTATCCCCTGGGCTCTTTTTAATGAAAATAACTTAGAGAATAAAATACTTAATATGCTGGAAAATAGAGCGTCTTTCACAAAAGCCATGGATAATTTTGAAATGACTGGAATTGTAAATATTTGTGAGCGCATATCGAAATTTTGGAATGGGAAAAATGGAAAAAATGACAGCCCCGACACTATGTATGGTTTTGAAAGGCTATCCTAGAATATCAGAAACATTTATTTCAAACGAAATACTGCTTTTAGAATCCTTAGGGTTTAAGATTCATATCATATCCATGCGCCACCCGCGCGAGCCTTTTACACATGCAAGTGTAAAAAATATTCAAGCGGGTGTCGACTATCTGCCCAGTACCATATGGGGTAATTTGTTTCCCCTTTGCTTTCATAATGTTTTGCTGGCTGTAAAAAAGCCCGGAATCTATTTTAAAGCGGTAAAAAAAGCAGTTGTTCGGTGGATGCGGACAAGAAAAACAGCAACCCTCAAGCATTTGCTCCAGGCAGGATACCTTGTGCATAAGATTTTACCAAAGAAAGATATCGTGCATTTTCAGGCTCATTTTGCCCATTCGCCCACATCTGTGGCATTGTTTTCAAGCTTGCTGAGCGATGTTCCGTTCAGTTTTTTTGCCCATGCAAAGGATATTTACACTTCGGATAAAAGGCAGCTTAAAGAAAAAATTGATATGGCACGATTTGTTGTGACATGTACAAAATATAATAAAGCATATTTGTCAGAACTGGCAGACAACACTCAAACCCCTGTTTTTTGTGTATATCATGGTATCAATTTGGATTACTTTTCTTCAAAAGAGCGTAAAACAGGGTGCAGGCCACCCTACCAAATCATTACCGTCGCAAGAATGACAGAGAAAAAAGGTCTGGAAGATGTGTATCAAGCATTGGCTGTCATGCGGGATAAGGGCATTAAATTCAAACACACCCTGATCGGGGAAGGAGATGATCAAGCAAAAATTGTCGAGTTGATTAAAAGACTGAAACTGGAAAAGTTAACCGAGCTTTGCGGTACGTTAACCCATGAACAGGTGATAGACCATTATGCATCGTCAGACCTTTTTGTGCTGGGATGTAAGATAGCAGACAATGGAGACAGGGATGGTATCCCTAATGTCATGGCAGAAAGTATGGCAATGAACCTGCCGGTTGTCGCAACAAATATTTCCGGAATCCCGGAGTTTCTTGAAGATCGCGTGACCGGACTGATGGTAGCGCAAAAAGATCCCATGGCGCTTGCCGATGCCATGGAAACACTGTTAACAGATAACAATTTAAGACAACAGGTCACCCGGGAAGCAAAAAAAAGAATAACAAAAGAGTTTAACAATAAAAAACTGATAATGGATCTTGCCGGAATCTATAGTAAAATGATAACAGGTCTGGAATCAGGCAACATCAAGTTGAAAAACTAAAAAGTGGCCGTTATGAGAATAGCCTTTTATGCACCATTCAAACCGCTTGGCCATAAGAATCCGTCCGGAGATCTTGCCATTGCCAGGGGTCTTGTAAGGTATCTTGAGGAACAGGGGCATACCATTGAAATTCAAAGCGATCTGAGAGCCAGGTGGATTTATTTCAAGCCATGGCTCTGGCTCTTACTGAGTTTTCATTTTATTCGTTGTTTGAAAAATCTGGTCGCAAATCCTCCGGATGCATGGCTGACCTATCACACCTATTATAAAGCACCTGACCTTCTTGGACCATTTATTTGTAAGATTTTGAAAATCAAATATGTTATCTTTCAGGGAATATATTCCACAAAAAGGAAGCGGCGTTTTAAAACAATATTTGGTTTTTTTTTGAATCGGATTGCTTTGCTGGCGGCCGATCACATATTTACTAATAAAATCAATGATTTAAAAAATTTAAAACGCATTATTCCCAAAGAGCACTTGACCTATATTAAACCGGGTATTAAACCGGATGAATTTGAAAAAGATGAACCATCAGGGAAAAAATTAAGAAAACAATGGGGTGTGGAAACCTGCCCGGTTATTTTGACAGCTGCCATGTTCAGGGATGATGTGAAAACTAAAGGGCTTTCCTGGCTGATAAAATGCTGTGCCAACCTTATTAAATTAAACGTAAGATTTCATCTTGTGATTGCCGGAAGCGGGGAAATGGAAAATGAATTGAAAGAAATTGCACAGAGATATCTGCCGGGCCGTCATACATTTGTGGGGAAAATTGAACCCCAAGAGATGTTTGAATTTTACAGTTCGGGTGATGTGTTTGCATTTCCCGGGATAAGAGAATCTTTGGGAATGGTTTATTTAGAAGCGCAATCCTGTTCGCTTCCGAGTGTTGCATTTAAAAATGGAGGCATTCCTGAGGTCATTGATGATCAAAAAACTGGGTTCCTTGTTCCCATGTATGATTGTAAGGGCTTTTGTGAAACTTTGAAAAGCCTGTTAACCAATGATACCCTCTTAAGGCGAATGGGAGAAAATGCCGCAGGCCATGTCAGAAAACATCACGATATTGATCTCAATTATGGCAGGTTTGAGCAGATCTTGTATCAGGTGATCGCTTAAATGGTAAGATTTGGTATCATACGGCATGCAAGGACCCGATGGAACCTGGAAAAAAAAATTCAGGGCAGAGAAGACATTGCATTATGCGGGCAGGGAATAGATGAGGCTGCGCGCTGGGGTGACATTCTGAAATTTGAAAAATTCAGTCTGATATTGTCTAGCCCCATGATTCGTGCCCGGCAGACATCTGAGATTATTTCTGAAAAAATGGGTGTTGATATCGCATTTGATATCAATTTAAGGGAACAGGATTTTGGATGTTGGGAAGGGAAAAGAATTACTGATATCAGAAAAAATGAGCCCGGAATTATAGAAATGCAGGAATCAAGGGGATGGGGTTTTTGTCCGCCCCATGGAGAGGATAGAAAAAATGTATTGAACCGAGCCTTAAAGGCAATAAGAAAAGCAGCTGATAGCTTTGCTGAAAGGCATGTTCTTGTTGTTACCCACAATAGTGTAATGAAATCTATTTTGTATCATTTGATGAATAGAGCATTTTTGCCGGATGAAGAAAAAGTGATGATGGCGTATTATCTCCATGTGCTGGTATGGAATAAAAAATTGATGATAGAAAAATTAAACCACACCAGGCTTCAATAATGAAAATTGTAATCTATTGTCAGCATGTTTTGGGGGTAGGACATTTTTTCAGGACACTGGAAATTGCCAGGGCCATGAATTCCTGTCAGGTGATTCTTGTCACCGGCGGTGGAAATATTGATGTGATATTTCCCAGGCATATAAGGCATGTCAGCCTTCCCGGACTCATGATGGATAGCAGTTTTAACGGTCTTTACAGTGTAAATCCACAAAAAGAACTGGAGGATGTCAAGCTTGCACGTCAAAAACTGCTATTGGATTTAATAAAAAAAGAACAGCCGGATTTTTTTTTCATAGAACTTTATCCCTTTGGTAGAAGAGCGTTCAGGTTTGAACTTATCCCTGTGCTTGACTTTATTGTTCAGAATCCTCAGATGAAATGTAAAGTGATTTGCAGTTTGAGAGATATCCTGGTTGAAAAAAAAGATACAGCCAAGTATGAAAGGCGTGTGATAGATACCTTAAACCAATATTTTGATGCTGTCCTTGTCCATTCTGATCCAAAATTGATACGGCTTGATTCAACTTTTTCAAGGTTGGAGAAAATTAATATTCCTATTGTCTATACCGGATTTGTCACACCTGTTCCGGACCTGGAAAAAGCCCAAGCCTTCAGACAGAATGCAGGATTGAATAAGAACGGAACTCTCATCATTGCAAGCGCAGGCGGCGGGAATGTTGGGGCACCACTGCTAAAAGCAGTCATCCAAGCATATCAGCAATTGTCTGAAAATGAAAATATCATGCTAAACGTGTATACAGGGCCATACATGGCTGAGGAAGATAAGGTGGAACTCCATTCTTTTTCCGGCAGCAGGATTAAAATTGAGGAATTTACCAATGATTTTGTTTCCCTTTTGAGTGCGGCAGATCTTTGTGTCAGTATGGCAGGATACAATACCTGTATGAATATTATTGCTGCCAATGTATCAGCAGTTGTCTGGCCCTTTGATCAGAACAGGGAACAACGTATCCGGGCTGAAAAAATAGCACAATTTGTCCCCATGACGATTCTGGAGGACAAGGATTTGATGATTCCCGCATTCACTTCAATTTTAGAAAATTGTCTTGGAATGCAGAAGAAAAATTTAAAAAGCGGGCTGAATATTCAGGGCGCCTTTAATACTGCAAAATGGATAGGGGGTATATAAAAAGGTGATATCAAGCATTTACCAATCATCAAACACAGTTTTAACGCCCAGGGTCAAACAGTCCTTTGCAGCTTGTATTGAAGACGGGTTGGCCTTAAATGATAGCCCGAAGTTTTTTTTCAGAGCAGATGATATCGGGGCACCGTCAAAGAATTATTCGAGGATGACGGCACTTTTTTTGACATATGAAATCCCTCTTTGCCTGGCGGTGGTTCCCACCTGGCTGACCAGGAAACGATGGGAAGCCATGGATGATTTTGTCAAAAAAGGACAAGATCTTTTTTGCTGGCACATGCATGGATACAGGCATATGAATTATGAAGTTCAGGGGAAAAATCAGGAGTTTGGTTCTATCAGATCCACAACAGCGGTTCTAAACGACATTTCAAGGGGGCGCGAGAGACTTCAATCCATTTTGGGGGAAAAGTTCACACCAATTTTCACACCACCATGGAATCGCTGTAGTATAGAAACAATGCAGGTGTTGAAAGAAATTGGATTCAAGGGGATTTCAAGAAGTTATGGCAGTATGCCGAATCCCCCTGACGGCCTTGAAGAGTTTCCAGTTCATGTGGATCTGCATACCAGAAAAGAGAAAATCTCCGAACAAGGATGGCAACAGCTTTTCAAAGAAATTACCAAAGGAATGCAATTTTCGGCTTGTGGTATTATGATCCATCACATGCGGATGAATGAGCAGGCATTTATTTTTTTTGAATACCTGCTTGAACGTCTTGCCGTTCATAAACAAATACAGATCATTACCTTTAACGATTTAATATAAAAAAATTAGTTAGGCAGATATTCCCTTGAAAGGGAGCTTCTTATTGACAGAATAAATAGTTGCGCTATAGTTAAAGGATTTTAAATTAACCGAATCAACAGGAGATAATAAATGAGGCAGAAAATAAGATTTGAGAAAAATATTAAAAGCGGGAAAGTCACAATTTTGGAATTCAGTGAAGTGGATCCCGGTGTTGTCATACTGCTTCATGAAGAAGAGTATAGTCTTGAAAAGATGGCAAAGGCTTCTGAAGAAGGCTTTCAAGCTTTTTCCAGATTATTGAGAAGGCGAAGTTTTTTCCCTGCTTCATACCTTTGTAAGAAGCTGTTTGAGAATACCATGGAATTTTTTAAAAATAAGGCAGAAAAAAAGGTTGTCATTGAATATGATGATGTAGAAGCTTTTCCTAAAGAGGAAGAATTCCAGCTGGATGATGAAGATGTAGAGATTGATAAAATACTGGAGGAAGATGGGACCACTGATGAAGATGAGATTAAGGAAATAGATTCCAAAGACGACACACCTAAGTTTACCCCTGAAGATACTTCTGAACATGAAAATTAGAGTTGATGATGAAGCATACCATTAAAAGAATTGTTCTTGATGCTGCTCAAAAAGCCTATGAAAATGGTGCGTTGCTGTCAGATCAGGTCCCTGAAATGGAGATAGAAGAACCCCGGCATCAATCCCATGGAGATTTTTCTACAAATTTTGCAATGATTTCAGCCGCCATTCAAAAAATGCCGCCAAGGAAAATTGCTGAAAGTCTGATATCATCAATTGAGACCTTGGCTGAAACCTCTGGTGAAATCGGAAGTTTGATTGAAAAGGTTGAGATAGCCGGTCCTGGATTTATCAACTTTTTTCTTTCAAATAAAGCATGGTATCCAGTGCTTGATCGGATTCTTGAGCAAGATAAAAGATATGGCGCCTCTGATATGGGGAAGAATGAAAAAGTGCAGGTGGAATTTGTCAGTGCCAATCCTACAGGACCTTTGCATGTAGGGCATGGAAGGGGTGCCGCTGTAGGAGATTCTGTGGGTAACATTCTTTCTTTTGCCGGGTTTGATGTTCAAAAAGAGTTTTATATTAATGATTCGGGTCGTCAGATAAGAACCCTTGGTACCTCTGTCTGGATAAGACTGCTGCAAAAGGCAGGGAAAGAAATCAAGTTCCCTGAGGACTGTTATCAAGGCGATTATATCATGGATCTGGCCAGCGAGATTCATGAAAAAGAGGGTGACAGGTTTTTTCAAAAAGATGAGGACGAAGCCATTGCCCATTGTGCAAAATTTGCAGCAAAGAAAATTCTTAAAGGTATAAAAGAAGATCTGTCAGATTTTGGCGTTACGTTTGATCAATGGTTCAGTGAGCAAAGCCTGTATGATGCAGGAAGGGTTCAAAAAGCCATTGATGATTTTAAATCAAAAGATCTGATTTATGAAAAAGATGGCGCACTCTGGTTCAGGTCACAGGATTTTGGTGACGAGAAAAACAGGGTGGTTGTCAGAAATAATGGTCTGACAACATATTTTGCCTCAGATATTGCCTATCATATGGAGAAATATGAACGCGGATTTGACAGGGTCATTGATGTCTGGGGAGCAGATCACCACGGCTATATTAAAAGAATTGACGCATCTGTTGTTGCCTCGGGCCGGAAAAGTGAACATTTTGAAGTCATATTGGTCCAATTGGTTAACCTGCTTCGCCGGGGCAAGCCTTTTCAGATGTCCAAAAGGGCGGGTGATTTCGTCACCTTAAAAAATATTGTTGATGAAGTCGGCAAAGATGCTGCAAGATTTATGTTTTTAAGCCGCAGTTATGATTCCGGCCTTGATTTTGATCTGGAACTTGCCAAACAGAAAAATTCCAACAACCCCGTCTATTACGTCCAATATGTTCATGCAAGAATAACCGGTATCCTTTTAAAGGCAAAACAGGAAAATATTATTCAAGACATTGATTTTAATAAGGGTAAAAATCTTTATTTACTCAATGCAGCGGAAGAAACTAATCTTATAAAAATATTGGATGCGTTTAAAGAGAATGTGGAAAAGAGCGCTCAAACATTGCATCCTCATGTGATTTTTACATATCTGATGAGTCTTGCATCTGCATTCCATAGCTATTATAATAAACACAAGGTCATTACAGATGACAAAGAATTAACGCTGGCCCGGTTAAGCCTTGTTCTGGGAGTGAAAAAAGTCATTCGAAACGCCTTGACGCTTCTTGGGGTGACAGCACCTGAAAGAATGTAAAAATGATACCCTTTAAGGGGATTTTAAAATATTCAATTTACATATTTATTGCCGGCTGGATGTTTTTACTGGGCATCATGGTGGGGCGGGGATCTTCTCCTGTGAATTTTGATACACAGAAATTTCAAAAAAGACTTGAAACCATTGCCAGTGAATTTGGAGAAAAAAAAGGGATTCAAAAGAAAATTGATTTAAAATTTTACGATGTCCTTGATCATCCTGTACCTGAAGAAAGTGTGCCTTCCCAAAAGAAACCTTTAGAAATTATTCCTAAAAAAGAAATAATTGTTACCCCGGATACGATTCCGCTAAAGACAAGCAGAAAAAAACAGACGTTTAAACAAGCTGCAAACAAGGTGAAGGCGGATATTAAAATCAGGGAAACATCAAAAACAAGTGAAACTTTAAAAGCAAAACAAGGGGAATACACGATTCAAATCGCAGCCTATAAAAATTTTAAAGATGCTGTTACGAAAATGGCGACACTTGAAAAAAAAGGATTCTCATCCTACAGGGTAAAAGGGCAAAAAGAGGGTGTGACCTGGTACAGGATCAGAACCGGTTCCTTTGCAACCCGGGATGAGGCAAAAAAATTTAAAGAGAAGTTGGATAAAGCCGGAATAAACTCAATGATTATTAAAAGGGATAAAAATGAAGATATCAACAGATGAAGTCACAAAGATTGCCCATCTTGCCCGGCTGGAGATTGGTGCGTCGCAAAAAGAGAAAATGGCAGAGCAGCTGAGCCATATCCTGCAATATATTGATAAATTAAAAGATGTTGATGTTGAGGGTGTCAAGCTTTTTTCAGACGCTGCTTTTATGAATAATGTATTGAGAGAGGATGAATTGAAGGTATCACCCGGCCCGAATGTGACACTTGCCAATGCGCCACAGAGAGATGAAGATTTTTATATTGTTCCAAGAATTGTGAAATAAGGATAATATTAAATGGAATTTTGTGAACTTACCATAGCCGGCGCCCAGAAATTACTTTCTGAGCAACAAATTTCTTCTTTTGAGCTGACAACTGCATTACTTGAGAGGATTGAAAAATATGATGCTAAAATCGGTGCTTTTATAACGATTAACAAAGATCTGGCCCTAAAACAGGCGAAAAAGGCGGACCAGGATATTGCCGATAATAACATATCAGCCTTGACCGGTGTGCCCATTGCCTTAAAAGATCTCTTTTGTACCAGAGGAATGAAAACTACCTGTGGCTCAAAGATTCTCGATAATTTTATACCCCAATACGATGGAACCGTTGTTTCAAAGCTAAAGGACAATGGTGCTGTCATTATTGGCAAAACTAATATGGATGAGTTTGCCATGGGCTCTTCCACTGAAAATTCTGCTTATAAAATTACAGCAAATCCCTGGAACAAAGAATATGTGCCCGGGGGTTCCAGCGGGGGATCTGCTGCTGCTGTGGCAGCACAGTTCTGCTGTGCTGCCCTTGGAACAGATACGGGGGGCTCCATTCGTCAGCCGGCGTCCCATTGCGGGGTTGTGGGGCTTAAACCCACCTATGGCAGGGTATCCAGGTTCGGCCTGGTGTCATATGGATCTTCTCTTGATCAGATTGGACCGATCACAAAAGATGTCAGGGATGCTGCACTATTACTGAACATCATATCGGGAAACGATAAAATGGATTCAACCAGTGCAAGGGTTGATGTACCTGATTTTACCCGCGCTTTTGATCAGTTTGAAAAGGGCTCTTTAAAAGGAATGACAGCAGGGATTCCAAAAGAATACATGTCAGTTGACGGAATTGATCCTGACGTTGAAAAAGTGTTTAAACAGGCAAAAAAGATTCTTGAGGATCTGGGTGTTCAGATAAAAGAAGTTTCTCTGCCGCACACGGATTATGTGGTAGCCGCCTATTATATTATCGCCCCCTGTGAAGCCAGTTCCAATCTTGCCAGATTTGATGGCGTGAGATACGGTTTCAGGGATCAAACATCTGATGATCTTATGGATATGTACAAAAAAACCAAATCAAAAGGGTTTGGCCCGGAAGTCCAGAGAAGAATTCTTATTGGAACCTATGCGCTCTCAGCCGGCTATTATGATGCCTATTATGGACGGGCATCACAGGTTCGAACACTGATCATGGAGGATTTTTCAAACGCCTTTAAAACCTGCGATTTCATCCTGTCTCCTGTGGCGCCGGCCCCGGCGTTTAAAATTGGTGAGAACATTGATGATCCCTTAACCATGTATTTAACAGATATTTTCACACTTTCCGCCAATATGGCCGGTGTTCCCGGGATATCGGTTCCTGCGGGATATTCTTCAAAAGGGCTTCCCATTGGGATTCAGATGATGGCAAACCGGTTTGATGAAATGGCTCTTTTAAGGGCAGGGTATGGGTTTGAAAAAAGCATCCGGCTGGATAAAAAGTTTCCAGATCTTTAAATATAAAGGAGATGAGATATGTCAACTGTACAACCCCAGGGTGATCAATTAAAAAAGGCGGTTAAATGGATATCAGAGAAGAGAAAGGAAAATCCTGATATAAATCTTCCCAAACTGGTGGATGATGCTGGTTTCCAATTTGATTTAAGCCCGAAAGATTCTGAGTTTCTATTAAGGTTTGTAAAAAATGACGACGATCAGAATCCTGCCTGAAATCCTTTCCAATCAGATTGCAGCAGGTGAAGTGGTACAAAGACCATCCTCCGTGGTTAAAGAGCTGGTTGAAAACGCTATTGATGCCGGATCTACCCGTATTACCATTGAGGCAGTAAGAGGCGGAAAATCATTCATACGGGTTTCTGATAACGGCATCGGTCTCTCAAGAGATGATGCGCTCTTATCCATAGAGAGATATGCCACAAGCAAGATATTTACTAAAAACGACCTTTTTTCCATCTCAACCATGGGATTCAGGGGAGAGGCCCTTCCTTCCATTGCATCGGTTTCAAAATTCAGTCTTGTGACCCGGACAAAAGAGTCTGATATCGGAACAAAAATTGATATCATCGGAGGGAAAGTACGGGATGTTTCTGATGCCGGAGCGCCGGTGGGAACCATGGTGGAAGTGAAAAATCTCTTTTTCAACACACCGGCCAGGAAAAAATTTTTAAAATCCGACAACACGGAAACAAGCCATATTGCCGATGTCATATACGGCATGGCTCTTGGCAATTCTCATATCCAGTTCAGGCTGTTTTTAAATAATAAGCTGCAGAAAAGTTTTTCATTATCGGATGATTTGTTCCAAAGATCGGTTGGCATTCTTGGAAGGGATGTTGCCGACAAATTGTATAAATTTGAGTTTTCAGACGCGTTTATCACTATTCACGGGTATTGTTCCAACCCGTTGGTCACAAGAAGCACTTCGTCAAAGATTTTTTTGTTTGTGAACAAAAGGCTTGTGTATGACCGGGGACTTATCTCGGCGATTTTCCAGGGATATAGAGGCAGGATCATGAAGGGAAAATTTCCTCTGGGAGTTTTTTTTATTGATATTGGGTTTGACCAGGTGGATGTTAATGTTCATCCGTCTAAAAGAGAGATCAAATTTTTTAACGGCCGGCGGGTATATCGGGCTGTGTCAGAAACAATTGGAACTGCATTATTCCGCGAGCAGCAGAACATGGCGGCGTATTCAAAAATACAGATCGGTTCTGATGTGATTCAGAAAAAAATGATTGAAAAATTTAATTTTTTTGATGAAGCCTTTAAA
Source organism: Desulfobacula sp. (assembly GCF_014237455.1). GTDB lineage: Bacteria > Desulfobacterota > Desulfobacteria > Desulfobacterales > Desulfobacteraceae > Desulfobacula. Next base: position 114,087 of record NZ_JABZFL010000030.1, read on the forward strand.
CCGGACCAAATGGATAAGGTTGAACAATCTTCCATGGACTGGCCGATGGCTTCGGGTGAAAATGAAAAAAACTTTGTTGACAGACAGGCAGTGCAGCAAAAAGCTTTGCAGCCGCACCAATATGCCTCTGGCCAGATTAAAATTATCGGCCAGATCCTGGGAACCTATATCCTGGCAGAATCCGAAGGCGGGTTGATATTGATAGATCAGCATGCCGCCCATGAAAGGATTGTCTATGAAAACCTGAAACAAAGGTATCAGTCGCTTAAGGTTCAAACCCAGAACCTGGCCGTGCCGGAAACCCTTGAATTAAATTTTAAGGAGGCAGATCTTCTGTCCAAAATTCTGGATGATTTAAAAGCGATGGGCATGATCATTGAACCCTTTGGAGACACCACCTTTATTGTAAAAGCGGTACCGGCCATCATTGATGAAAAAGAGATCAAGCCGATACTTTTTGAAATCCTTGAAACAGCCCTGGTTAAAAAACATGGATTTTCGAAACAGGACTGGCTTGAAAACTGTCTGATTTTGATGGCCTGTCATGGGGCCATCCGTGCAAACCTGAATCTTGGCCAGATTGAAATGGAAAAATTGCTCGCTGACCTTGAACAATGTGAAAACCCCCGTCACTGTCCCCATGGCCGCCCTATCATGGTCTTTTGGACCAAAAATCAAATAGAAAAGCTGTTTAAAAGACTTGTGTGAGTAACTGGGATGGGGTATAAATAAAAATTTATATTACAAGGAGTTTGATTTTGAAAACTAAAAAGAATTTTTGGAAAGTGTTATATTTCACTGTTGTTTTGATAATCTGGGGTGTGACAGCAGGCAACCCCTGTTTTTCCAAAGAGATAAAAAAAGTGGCCGTCCTTCCATTTGTAATGAATACCCAGCAGGATCTGATGTTTTTGCAAAAGGGTATTTTTGACATGTTTTCATCAAGGATCTCCTATGGTGACGAGGTCGAGGTGCTGACCCGGGAAAATCTTGAAAATAAGCTTGGCAGTGCCGATCTCTCTTCTATAATCAAGGGCGTAAATGAATCAAAGGCAAAGGAACTGGGCAATTTTCTGAATGTAGACTATGTGCTTTTTGGGAGCCTGACCCTTTTTGGAAACAGCATGAGTCTTGATGTGAATATGGTTGATATAAGACCTGATAATCCGTCACTTACCTTCTTCCGGCAGGGCAATGAAGCAGGTGCTGTTATACCGGAACTTGATAAGATTGCAGAAGAAATCAATTATAAAGTGTTTGGCAGGGAAACACTTGAGTTTCAATCTCAACAGGCCCTGCAAAGAACTTATTCAAGGGAAGGGGAAAGTTATGCAAGTCCACTTAAAAAATTTAAGGCCCTTCTTACTGTAGATGGAATTATGAACGGGGTTGCCACAGGAGACCTTGACGGTGATAAAAAAAATGAAATTGTTGTTGTTCAGGACAGAATCGTACAGATTTTTAAATATGCATTTAACGGAAAGATCAGCCTGGTCCAAAAAATTGAAGACACTTCAGTATCCACTCGTATTGTGGGTGTTGACGTGGCAGATATTAATCAAAATGGTTTTTCAGAAATTTTTATTACCCGGATCAACAACAACCACCAGTCTGTTGCCTCCTGTGTGATTGAATATAATGGCAGCAAATATGTAAAAGGGAAAACAACATATCCCTGGTACTTAAGAGTGATAAAAGATGCCAAAGGCAATTCGGAACTGTTTGCCCAGGCACACACCACAAAAGGTCCATGGCTTTCAAATGATGTCTTTAAAGTCGTGTGGCAGAATAATTCATATGTTCAGGGAACCCGTCTTAGGGTACCGGAAAAAGGGTTTTCCGTGTTGAGCATGACAAGCGGCAAAGCAGTCAGTAATGATACCGCAATGTACCTGTACACGGACGAACTGGGACAGCTTGTTGTTTTTAATGATTCCGGCAGTATCGAATGGTCCAGCGACAAAGGATATGGCGGCAGCAGTCTTTTTTATACGTTCCCCCAGAAGACTGCTGATGAGTTATATGATAAGGAGTATGCTTTTTTGCAACCCAAAACTATTACTTATGATAGAAATTCCGATGGGAAAGCTGAGTTGTTTGTCATAAAAAACAAGGAAGCCTCTGATTATTTTTTCAAGAACACCCGGGTATTTAAAAAAGGAAGTATTGAAATTTTTAACTGGAATGAAATGGGGTTGACATCTGAAAATGCGCCTAAAAAATTATCGGGTCCTGTTACCAGCATTGATATTGGTGATTATGATAATGATTTGAAAAATGAATTGCTTGTTACAATGATCAAGAAAAGCGATAATATGTTTTCCCGTGATTCAAAGAGTTTATTAGTTGCATATGATCTTGATTGAATTTATTCCCGATACACACTCTGCTTTATGCTGACTAAAAGTGATTGCGAGTAGTTGGCCATATAGAGGAATCAGGATCATTAAGATGATTGTCCTGGGCTAAAAAGAACAATTCTTGACCTATATTTTGGGGTATAGCCTTAAAATCAGTATCCGGTAAAATAGACTCGGCAGTTGAATACTTTTTTGTGAATTGCATTAATGAGTCAAAATGATACCGTTTTAAAAGCATTGTTAGTTTTATGGCTGTAAAACTGCTGATTTCATTATATTCTAAAGCATATGAAAGTCCATGGATTACCCTGGTTGTAGTTTTGTCCAAGTGCTGTATTCCGAATTTTTTTATCCTTAATATGGTATTCAGATGCTCGAAAGAAATTCCATAGACTATAACCCTTTCAAGAGTATCCCTCTTTGTCTGGTACATGGGTATAATGAGTGTGTCTTTTCTGACAATCTCGGAATAAGTACATCCAGTCAAGGCCATCCCAAGAAAACTCAGAATTATACCGGACAGCATTTTTACTGTAGTTGTTCCCATAATTTTCATCTTGTCGTATAGCCCGTTTCTTGTTTTATGCGACCATGGGGGAAAGTTTTAGCAGACGTCAAAGCTTTGCCTGGTGAATAAAAAAATGGGGCTTGCTGTTAAAAGCAAACCCCATTTAGTGTTAAGCAGTATTTATATAATTATAAATAATTTTACTTAGAAACTTACGCCTAACTGAACAGTAAGAGTAAGAAGAGCATCATCATTGGCATCACTATTATAATCAGGAACAATATACCCAACACCGCCAGAGAAAGTTACTGCAGGCATCCAGGCATAATCAAAGTTAGCAAGAGCATAAATTTTAGAATCCAGATTGTCAGATTCATTCGGTTCTGCATATCCAAGTTTTGCATACAGAGTCAAGGCGTCACTAGCTGCAAACTTAATATCGCCAACAACACCCATAACGCCTTTGCCGTTACCGGAAACATCAAAGATGTCGCAGGAGGGATTAGGAGAATTATTATATCCTAAAGCACCGGCCCAATCTAACATTACAAAGTTAGCGTCATCGACTATATTTGTAACCTGTGTGTCACCGGCATCAACATCATCAGCCCATATAGCGGTTACTCCACCACTCCATGAGTCAGAAAATTTTCCGTCTAAAGCAACCCAGAATTGAGTTCCTGCATAATCAGCCCCAGCACCATCATCGCCGAAATACGTATTCGCCTCACCGTTTATGGCGAAGTTAGCAACTGGAATGGAAAAATGGAGACCAAGACCAGACAAGTCAGTATCATCAGCTCCATTAACTGTGGTTGCAAAGGAAAGCCCGCCTGAAAATGCGTCACCGGCATAACCAACGCTTACGCCATAGGTGTCAGTATCATCATTGGCGCCGTCATCTGTAAGTACGTTACCATCTGTACCGCCTTCAGATTCTTTGACATAAACAAGGGTAAGGGTAAAAGGTTTCAAATCAACCGCAGCCTGAATACCCTGAAACTGATCACCCCAAAGAGTTCCTTCAAGTCCAAACATGCCGTATTGCTGACCAACAGTCAATGTCAGCGGGCCCTGGTTGATTTTAACCCAGGCACGGTCAACCATGAGAGTGTCAGTACCTTGTTCCGGTCTGTAACCATCACCCCATGCAGCTTCTGAAATGTCAGTACGAATCTGTGCGCTGACATTGTCATTCACTTTCCAGTTAAACGCAACTCTCATTCTTTGATCAAAATAATCGGATTTTTCTGCTTCTCCTGGGTCTTTACTGACTGCTTCAAAACGGTAAGTACCGCCTGCAGAAAAGTCGGATGCTATTACCGGAGTAACATAAAATGCTGCGATAAGAGCTATCGCAAGTACTAATGCTAGTTTTTTCATCTTTTTTCCTTTTAAAAAAAGTTAAATTAAATTTTTTATTGTACTCCTTTTAAATACAATAAAAAAAAGTTAAATTGAGCACGATCTTTAAAAAAACGTTAAGAACCTTTATTTTCCAGGCATCCCCCCTTTCTTTAGAGATTAATGCTTTGCATGATAAACCATAAACTTGGGCAGGTGTCAATGATAAAATGCCTTTTTGGGGTGTTTTCAGTAAAAAAACATGAAAAAGGGCAGATCACCATATTTTCCACCAGGGTTTTTCCTCATCTTCTCCTGTGGGGCGGGTCGGCATCATCCGTTCTGGATTCATCCGCCTTAAGTCCTCTTCAGTGATGATCTTTTCTTTTTTAAACTTTTCATAGGAAACAGTCGTTCGATCAAACATTTTTTTATTAATTTTGGCTGCAATAATATCGATTTGCGAGATAATCTTGTCAATTGTTTTCGACTGCCCGTAAAAGGTCAGAAAGGATTTTTCTTTTAAGTTGTAAACTTTTGTATCAATACTATACGCACCTGAAAACTGGGTTACTATGCCCGTGATCACATAATCGGCAGTTGTTTTTCCCCCAAGTTTAATGATGGTTTCACTTTCAGAAGATTCGGTTATGCCGGACAATTCTTTTGTTACTATACCTGTTTTAACAACAGCCACATTGCCTTTCCACGACAGTCTTGACCGAAGCATGTTTAAAACGCCTGATGTGATATATGAGATATCTTCTTGTGAGTTTGTTTCAAACGGGATAATGGCTATGGTTTTCATGTTTTTTGTATCTGCCATACCGGAACTTATGGGAATAAGTATGAAAATGATTAACAATAAAGATATTTGGTTTTTTAACCTGTTTAACTTGTTCACTATAAACTCCGTTTATTTTAATTTGGTTTTCAACAATTGTGTGACGATCTTCGGATCAGCCTTGCCTCGGTTTTTTTTCATAATTTGGCCCATAAAAAAGCTGAAAAGTCTGGTTTTGCCGTTTTTATATGCTGCTGCTTCATCCGGATTTTCAGCAATGACATTCTGGACCAGTGTTTCAAGTTCAGATGAATCAGACACCTGTTCAAGCCCTTTTTCCTTTACAATACTTTCCGGGTCTTTCAAGGATTCAACCATTTCTTCAAATACGGTTTTTGCCGCATTGGCATTGATTTTTTTATCCTCAATCATCTGGATGAGTTTTGAAAAGGCCGGTGCTTTAACCGGGGAGTTGCCGATGGTTATCCCTTTGCTGTTCAGCATGCCCAGAAAGGTAGTTATAATCCAGTTGGCCGCCAGTTTTTTGTCTTTAAGGGGGCCGGCGGTTTCTTCAAAAAAATCAGCAAGCTCAATGGATGAAGTCAAAACGCCGGCATCATAGCCCACAAGTTTATACTCTTTAACAAATCTTGAACACTTTTCATCGGGAAGTTCAGGTATGTCTTTTTCAACATCCTGTATCCATTTATCATCCACAATGAGCGGCACAAGGTCGGGATCAGGGAAATACCGGTAATCATGGGCTTCTTCTTTGCTGCGCATGGGGGTTGTTTTGTTTTTGGCAGGATCCCAGAGTCTTGTCTCCTGGATTACCTGGCCGCCTTCTTCTAAAACATAGGTCTGGCGCTCAATTTCATAGGAAATGGCTTTTTCAACATTTTTAAAAGAGTTGAGATTTTTAAGTTCTGCCCTGGTACCAAATTCTTTTTGTCCTGCCGGCCTTAAGGATATATTGGCGTCACACCTGAAATTTCCTTGTTCCATGTTGCCGTCACACACATCAATGTATTTTAATATGGAATGCAGTTTTCTTAAATAGGCACCTGCTTCCTGGGCCGTCCGTATGTCGGGCTCGCTGACAATCTCGATTAAGGGAACCCCGGTCCGGTTTAAATCCACCATGCTTCTGGCCCTGGCCGGATCATGGATGAGTTTTCCCGCATCTTCTTCCATATGAATTCGGGTGATGCCTATTTTTTTTTGGCCGGATGTTTGAGTTTCAATTTCAAGGTATCCATGCTCGGCAATGGGAAGTGCAAACTGGGATATTTGATATCCTTTGGGAAGATCCGGGTAAAAATAATTTTTTCTGTCAAACCGGCTTTCCTGATTGATCCTGCAATGGGTGGCCAGAGCCGCTTTAATGGCAAAGGTGACCACCTGTCTGTTCAGGACAGGCAAAACGCCTGGCATACCCGTACAAACCGGGCAGGTATTGGCATTGGGGGGTTTTCCAAATTCAGTGGAGCAGCCGCAGAAAATTTTGGTTTTGGTTTTCAGCTGCGCATGGACTTCAAGACCTATAACAGGTTCAAACTGCATGAATCATTATTTCCCTTACAATTTTATTTAATAATAACCTCTTTTTATACCTGTGTTGGTTTTATTAATCAATATAATTTTTATTGCATAAACCCCGTGAAAAATATAAAAGTATGGCCTGATGTTTTGAAATTCACAGGTATTAAAGAAGACGGGGTTTAGATGAAGTTTTTCTTTTGTGTCATCGGCATGGTCATGATTGTTGAGGGGCTGCCATACTTTGCATTCCCCGGAAAAATGAAAGAAATGGTTCAGATGATTACAGGGCTTGATAATACAAATCTCAGGAAGTTCGGATTTGTTTTAATGTTTGCGGGGCTCTGCATTATTTATTTTGCCATGGATGGACGCGGATAATGTTTTTGCTGTCAGACTATGCTTACGATCTGCCAAAGGAAAAGATTGCCCAGGCACCCTGTAAAAACAGGAGTGAATCAAGGCTGTTGCATCTGAACAGAAAATTTGAAACCATCTGCCATCATCAATTTAAAGACATTACAGCATTACTGAGAGACGATGACCTTCTGGTGATTAATAATACCAGGGTAATTCCGGCAAGACTGTTGGGGAAAAAAGAAACCGGCGGCAAGGTCGAGGTGTTGATTATCGATTATGCAGCCGGTATGAAAAACCTTGAGGAAATCGGATTTTTCAAGTGCGACTGCCTGATTAAGGCATCAAAAAGTCCGAAAGAAGGCGCCGGACTTTTATTGGCAGATGAGGTCGAAGCAAGGGTTGAAGCAGTAAAAGGAGTTGTCTCTGAAATAAAATTTTTAAATGGGAAAGCATTCTCAGAATTTTTACAAAGATCTGGTAAAATTCCGCTGCCGCCGTATATAAAAAGAGATGAAGTGATCTTTGGCCGGAATGACCGGGAAGACTACCAGACGGTTTATGCATCAAAAAAGGGGGCAGTGGCTGCACCGACAGCAGGGCTTCATTTTACAAAAACCTTGATGAATGATCTTGGAAAAAAAGGAATTGAATTTGCTCAGATTACCCTTCATGTCGGATATGGAACATTTGTGCCGGTAAAAGTGGGGGATATAAGGGATCACCAGATTCATTCCGAATATTTTTCCTTGTCAGAGAAAGCAGCAGATAAAATTAATAGCGCCAGACGCCAGAACCGCCGGATTGTTGCCGTGGGTACCACCAGCGTAAGAACTCTTGAATTTCTTTCCGATACAAAAGGAAGGGTCACCGCCAGCACCGGTATGTGTGACCTTTTTATATACCCCGGTTACACCTTTAAATGCGTGGATGCCATGATTACCAACTTTCATCTTCCTGAATCCACGCTTTTGATGCTGGTATCTGCATTTTATGACCGGGAAAAAATATTGGATGCATATCAGGAAGCCATCAAAAAAGACTATCGATTTTTCAGTTATGGCGATGCCATGCTGATTGAATAGGAAAATCATGTTAACCTTTGAATTATTAAAAGAATCAAATGAAAAAAAAGGATCTGAGCAGTCCAGGGCCAGGCTCGGAACCATCACAACCGATCATGGTGTCATTGACACCCCTATTTTTATGCCGGTGGGGACACTGGGGTCAGTAAAAGGTGTCAGTGTAGAAGACCTTGATCATTGCAGGGCTCAGATTATTCTTGGCAATACCTATCATTTGTATTTGCGGCCGGGGTGCGAGGTGATTGAAGTAATGGAAGGCCTTCATGAATTTATCCGCTGGGATAAGCCCCTGCTGACAGATTCCGGGGGATTCCAGTTCTTTTCTCTGGCAAAGCTGGCTAAATTTACAGATGAAGGGGTTTCTTTTCAGTCCCATATTGACGGATCAAGACATGTTTTCTCTCCTGAAAAAGCGGTTGAGATTCAACTAATCCTGGGCTCTGATATCATGATGTCCCTTGACTGGTGTATCGGGCATCCTGCCAGCGAAAAACAGACCCGGCAGGCGCTGGACAAGACAAGCATGTGGGCCAAAAGAGGTTTTGATCATTGGCAGGAAAAAGGGGCGGTGAACAATCTGTTCGGAATTATACAGGGGGGGATGTTCAAGCATCTTCGCTCTCTTTCCGCTGACCAGTTGACGCAGATTGATTTCCCGGGCTTTGCCATCGGGGGATTAAGTGTGGGGGAGCCAAAAGATCTCATGTATGAAATGGCAGACCATACCCTGCCGTTGCTGCCGGTTCACAAACCCAGATATATTATGGGGGTGGGTACGCCTGAAGACCTGGTTGAACTGGTCGGCATGGGGTGTGACATGTTTGACTGTGTCATGCCATCCAGAAATGCCAGAAACGGTCAGCTCTTTACTTCCAGGGGAACCATGAATATTTCCAATGCAAAATTCAGGCTGGATAAAGGGCCCATTGATACGGATTGCAATTGTTATACCTGTCAGAATTATTCAAGGGCCTACTTAAGGCATTTGTATAAGTCCAGGGAGCTTTTGGCTTACAGGCTGAACACGATTCATAATATTTATTATTATCTTGATCTTATGGAAAAAATGAGAGATGCAATAAGACAAGACAGATTTTTAGACTTTAAAAAAGAGTTTTATTCTAAATGACAGAACTGAAAGGAAGCAGACATATGCACGAAATGGGGATTGCAAAGCAACTGGTTCAGATTGCCATAGATTCTATTCCCCGGGATATTGAGAATCCAAAGGTAGAAAAACTGAATCTGAGAATCGGAAGACTCGCGTCTGTGGTTGAACACAGCCTGACCTTTTGTTTTGAGATCCTAACAAAAGATACCCCTTTGGAGAATGCCAGGCTGGATATTGATGTTGTTCCGGTAATGGTTCATTGTAACTCCTGTGATAATGGATGGGAAGTGACAGGCCCAGTGTTTAAATGTCCTTTTTGTGAGGACGGGGATGTTGAAATGCTGACCGGAAGGGAAATTGAGATCACCTCTCTGGAACTGGCAGATGAATTAAAGATATAAACCAAAAATAAAGACAGGCAGAATAATGGAAATAGATATTCAAAAAAAAGTCCTTGAGGCCAACGACACAGAAGCAGATATTAACAGAATGTTTTTCAAGGACCAGAATGTGTTTGTACTGAATATGATGTCATCTCCCGGTTCAGGGAAAACCGAAATCCTTTGCAGGACTCTGGCAAAATTGATGCCGACTGTCAGGGTAGGGGTGATTGTGGGGGATATCTGTACCACCAATGACGCAGACAGGCTTAAAGTAACCGGCGCCAAAGTCACCCAGATCAATACGGATCAATTTGGTGGCGACTGCCATCTGGCAGCACATCTGATTATTGCATCGGCAAAACAGCTCGGGTGTAAAGACCTTGATCTTCTTATCGTGGAAAATATTGGGAATCTTGTCTGCCCGGCTGAGTTTGATATTGGAGAAGATGCAAGGGCGGTTGTGTTGAGCGTAACCGAAGGTGAAGACAAACCTTTGAAATATCCTTTGATGTTCAGGGCTGTCGACATAGCAATTTTAAACAAAATTGATTTGCTGCCATACCTTGATTATGATGCAGAACTGGCAGTGGATAACATGAAACAGGTGCATCCCCATTTGCCGGTGTTTGAGATGTCTGCCAAAACAGAAGAGGGGTTTGAGCCCTGGCTTGAGTGGGTGAAGATTAAAGTGTTTGAAAAAACAGGGAAATAGTTTCAAGAGAAGACAGGGTTAAAAGAGGAAGATCATGGAAAAGAAAAAAATGGCGTTTGCCGGCTCCTGGTATCCTGCAGGCTCTGGTGAGTGCAAAGCATCCATACAGAGTTTTTTAAAAGAAAAGCAGGGATCTTCCCCCTTTGATGGCAGTTTTATGGGGGGCATTGTTCCCCATGCAGGCTGGTACTTTTCCGGATCAATTGCCTGCCGGGTGATTGCCGCTCTTGATCCCAAAAAAGGATCTGACGAAAAAATTGATACGATTCTTCTGTTTGGCGCCCACATGCATGAGCAGTCCGAGCCCTTTATCCTGACTCACGGGGCCATTGAGACACCCTTTGGAGATATTGAGGTGGATAGGCAACTGGTAGATGAAATTTGTGCCGATGTCAGTATCCGTCAGAGGACCCCTTTAAACTTTCCCGAGGAGAATACTCTTGAACTTCAATATCCGTTTATCAAGTATTTTTACCCGGATGCAAAAATTGTGGTCTGCGGTGTTGCCCCGTCATCTTTTGCCGCTGTTATCGGCAGTATGGCTGTGGAAGAAGCCAGAAAACTGTCAAGAAACATCAGAATTATCGGTTCCACAGATATGACACATTATGGCCCTGATTTTGGGTTTACACCGGCTGGAACCGGTGAAAAGGCTGTGGAATGGGTAAAAAATAAAAATGACAGAAATGCTATCCAGGCAATGATGGAAATGGACGAGTCAAAGATTGTTGCCCAGGGCCTGGAAAACAAAAATATGTGCTGTTCAGGAGCTGCGGCCGCTACAGCAGCCGCCTGTAAAAAACTGGGCGCAGTCAAGGCGGTTGAACTTGACTACGCCACAAGTTTTGAGAAATCCGCTTCCGCAAGTTTTGTCGGATATGCCGGGATTCTTTATGCGTTATCCTGAAATAAACCTGATTCTGAAATAAAGTGGATGGCTCTTTTAATTCTTAGAATTGTTTTTTCTTTGCCAAGGGCCAGGAGCATTTCAAAGATGCCGGGGCTTACAGTCGTGCCGGTGATGGCAACCCTTAACGGCTGGGCAATTTTCCCGAATTTGAGATCGGTTTCATCCATGATTTGTTTGAAAACGGTTTCAAGCTCTTCCTGGGTATAATTTTCAAGGCCTTCAATATAGTCCACAGATTTTTGCAAAACAGGAAGTATATCCGGCTTCAAAAATTTTTTGGCGGCCTTTTCATCAAACTGCACAGTATCCTGATAATAAAAAACCGCACCCTGCGCCATGTCAACAAGGGTTTTGCTTCTCGGCTGAAGCGTTTCAATAACCCCTTGGGTAAAGGCATCATTTCTGGCGTTAATCCCTATGTTTTTTAAATGGAATAAAAGAGGGTCTGCCAATTCTTCAGGGCTTTTGTTTTGAATGTGTTTTGAATTGAGAGAGACAAGTTTATCAGTGTCAAACATGGAAGCAGATCTGCCCAGGTGTTCCAGGTCAAATTTTTCAATGAGGTCATTTTTTTCAAAAAATTCCTGGTCACCATGGGACCATCCCAGCCTAACCAGGTAATTGATCATGGCGTCGGGTAAAAATCCCATTTTTTCGTACTCGCCAACCGACATGGCGCCATGGCGTTTGCTTAATCGCGATTTATCAGACCCCAGAACCATGGGCACATGGCCGAAAACCGGCAGGTCTGCGCCAAGCGCTTTATATATCAGCATCTGTTTGGGGGTGTTGATCAGATGGTCATCCCCCCGGATAATGGTATTGATTCCCATGGTGATATCATCAATCACAACGGCCAGATTGTACATGGCAGATCCGTCACTTCTCTGGATAATAAAATCATCCATTTCAGAATTCTGAAATGCCGTATCTCCCTTTACAATGTCTTTGACAATGGTAACGCCTGAATCCGGGGTTTTAAGGCGGACAACAGTGTTGTCAGATTTTTTAAGATTTTTTTGCCGGCATTTTCCGTTATACATGGGTTTTAATCCCCTGGCCTTTGCCTCTTCCCTCATGACATTGACCTCATCAGGGGTGCAGGAGCAATAGTAGGCAGCCCCGGATTCAACCAGTTTTTCTATGTATTCATTATAAATATCGTATCTTTCAGTCTGGAAATAAGGGCCCTCATCCCAGTCAATGCCAAGCCATTTAAGCGACTCCAATATGGCATCCACAGATTCCTTTGTGGATCTTGCCGTATCCGTATCTTCAATTCTTAAAATAAATTTTCCGTTTGTTTTTTTTGCATACAGCCAGTTAAAAAGGGCTGTTCTGGCCCCGCCGATATGAAGGGTTCCGGTGGGGGAGGGGGGAAACCGTGTGATAATTGTATCCATTTGTTCTCCATTTCATAAATATTGTGTAAAATCGAGATGTTAATTATCACAAGATGTCTTTTTATTCAAGCCGACGTACAAACGTCGGCTTGAATATTTTTTTAAGCTTTCTTATTTGATTTTAAAAGAATTTATATTCCATTCCAAAAGCAACGAAAGTAACCGCTTTTTCGTAAGTTATGGATATACCAGGGGCAGGCACAAAGGAAGCATCATCGTAAAAAACATGACCTAAACCAAAGGTTAATTTTAATTTATCATTCATCTGATATCTTAGACCGGCGCCGAGGGTATGGGCATTCAGTTCCGGTAATTCCGGGGTCATGTCTTCGGCTTTATCCACGCCCGAATCTGTGTAAAGGTATCCTAAAGTGGCATTTAACGTGTCTGTGAAAGCATAGTCAACACCGATACCGATCTCATATCCGTTATCTACCGCACTGTTTTCGAAATCGGCATCTTCGTTTAAATATAAGGTCAGGTTGCTTTCAACTCTTATTTTTGGATTAATCTTATAGGACACGCCGGCTGCCAAAACAGCAGGAAGGTTTCTGCTTCTTTCAGCACCGTCCACAATACCCATTAGCGGCAGAATGCCCGCCGTATCTCTTTTTACGTCTGCTTCATAATCCAGATCAACTTTTGTATCATAGTGCAGACCGAAATTTAAGGCATCGGAAGGTGCGAAGTTGATCCCGATGATTCCCCCAAACCCATCCGCCTCTTCCTCAAAGGCCACGTCCGCAGTTAAAGGGTCACTATAAGGAGAATATGGAGTCGTGGCAGTGACGGTCATGGAGCCTTCCATTTCCCGCGTGCTTTTTACATATCGTATCCCAAGGGAGACAGACCACATGTCATTTATTTCATATGCCCCGCCCAACGTGAATCCAAGCCCCATGGCCTCGGCTTTTAAATTCTGGCTGGAAATGCCAGTGTACCAAAAAGCTGAAGGGATTTGGTTGAAATCAAGAAGGGCATTCGCTCCAGCTATGATAGCGGATCCCGCTTCACCGGTGGTTGCATTTCCATTTTTGTAGTCAACTTCCCCACCACCAATAACATTGGAAACAGCAAAAAAAGCAGCCCACTTGTCTTCTTTATAGACTGTAAACAAGCCGGGCACAACAGAGGGTTCATCCTGATCAAAATCTGTCCCGTTGATTTTATTATTGTAGTCTTTTGCAATAAAATGGGCGGACAGGTTTCCATAAAGCCCGTTTTCCATTTTCATAACCCCGGCAGGATTGTACATGACAATATCGGCAGCATCAGTTGCTGCGTTCCGGTTCAGAATGCCGATATATTCAGCACTCCAGTTGGTTTTATTGTCAGATCCGCCAGCCCATAATAACGAAGATCCCGTTAAAAAAAACACCAAAATAAACAATATAATACCCAGTTTTTTCATTGCTTCCTCCTTAATATAATTTGTGATCATGCGGTAAAATAAACATGAGATCGTATTGAAGTCAAATAGTTTTTTTAAATAAACAATGTTTTGATAAAATAAAACCCGCATTCCTTTGAAAATTGTGATTAGATGGGCGCTTCACTATTCTGTAATGTAGCGGCAACTGTTTTTTATCAATCCTTTTATCTCGTTTTAATTTCTTGACACTTTTGGGAAATTGGGGTAATTATGTGTGTTTTATTATATTGGCATATCATAATGGAAACTCAAATAAAATAATGTAGTTAGGAGAGATCAATGGCAGTACCAAAGCAAAAGAGTTCTAAAGCAAGAGGTAGAAAAAGACGGACACATTACAAAATAAGCGCGCCCACAGTGAGTGTGTGCCCTGAATGTCAGGAACCCAAACTTCCCCATACCGCCTGTCCGGAGTGTGGAGCGTATAAAGGAAGAAATGTAAATGACCCGGCTGATGACGAAGAATAGATAAGGAGATATCCTGAATCATGACGATTGAAACAAAAGTAAAGAAAGTGATTGCAGAAAAAATTCCAGATCTGGATATTGAGGATATTGTTCCACAAGCCTCTTTGATAGAGGATCTGGGTGCTGATTCCTTGACAATTGTTGAACTGATAATGTCAATGGAAGAAATTTTTGAGATTGAAATTGATGATGATGAGGCTGAGAAACTGGTCACGGTTCAGGACGCCATTGATTTTATCAAATCAAAATTTTAAAAAACGGGTAAATAAAATGGGTAAAGACAGGTCTATCATCATTGGAAGTGACCATGCAGCCTACGAGTTGAAGGAAAAGATCAAGACATATCTCATTGATATGGGATATAGTGTTGAAGATGCAGGGACAACCAGTGAAGCATCTGTAAATTATGTAGAGTATGGGAAAAAGGTTGCTGCTGCTGTCTCAAACGGCCACTATTTAAAAGGGATTCTGCTCTGCGGTACCGGGCTTGGCATGTCCATGACAGCCAACCGGTTTTCCAATGTCCGCGCAGCCCTTTGTTCTGATATTTTCTCAGCAAAGATGAGCCGGCTTCATAATGATTCCAATATCCTGGTCCTTGGTGGCCGGATTGTGGGTGATATCCTTGCATTCGCTCTTGTTCAAACCTGGCTGGATACCGAGTTTGAAGGGGGCCGGCATCTTGACCGTATTCAAAGTATAGAGCATTAGATGGTCCGGAAGAGGTAGATAAAATGGGAGTTGTTGACAAAACGGATTTTGAAATTGCAAAGATTATCCAGCAGGAGGCAGACCGGCAGGAATACGGCTTAAATCTGATTGCTTCTGAAAATACCGTCAGCCTGGCAGTGATGGAAGCACAAGGCTCCATCCTGACCAATAAGTATGCTGAAGGGTATCCTGCAAGAAGATATTATGGTGGGTGTGAGTATGTGGACCAGGCGGAAGATCTGGCCATTGAGCGTGCCAAAAGACTGTTCAACGTCGAATATGCAAATGTCCAGCCCCATTCAGGCTCAGGGGCCAATATGGCGGTTTATTTTGCGTTGTTAAATCCCGGGGACCGGGTTCTTGCCATGGATCTTTCCCACGGCGGTCATCTGACCCATGGTGCTGCTGTCAGTTTTTCCGGTAAATTATATGATTTTGCCCATTATGGACTATCGCAGCAAACCGAGATGATTGATCTGAACCAGGTCGAGATGCTTGCAAAAAAATACCGGCCTAAACTGATTGTGGCGGGCGCAAGTGCTTATCCCAGGATCATTGACTTTAAAGGGTTTTTTGAAATTGCCAGATCTGTCGGCGCTTTTTTTATGGTGGATATGGCCCATATTGCGGGTCTTGTTGCAGGTGGTGTCCATCCAAGTCCGGTCGGGTTTGCAGATGTGATTACCTCGACAACCCATAAAACTCTTAGGGGGCCTCGCGGCGGTTTGATTCTGTCTTCGGAACAATTTGCAAAGACGATCAACAGCCAGATATTTCCGGGTATTCAGGGGGGACCTTTAATGCATGTCATTGCAGCAAAAGCGATTGCCTTTAAAGAAGCACTTGGCAAATCCTTTGCAGACTATCAGAAACAGGTGATTAAAAATACTTCTGCCCTTGCAGCCGTGATGCTGGAAAGAGGGTATAAACTGGTTTCCGGTGGAACTGACAATCATATGGTACTGGTTGATTTTACACAGAAGACCATATCCGGTAAAGAGGCTGAAGAAAGACTTGGCAGGGCAGGTATCACAGTAAATAAAAATACGGTTCCCAATGAAAAACGCGGCCCCTTTGTCACCAGCGGTATAAGGATCGGGCTTCCTCTTGTCACTTCCAGGGGCATGGAGGAGGCGGCCGGAAAAAGAATCGCCGGATTTATCTGCGATATTCTGGATGATGAGTCAACTGTTGATGCGGTGGCAAAAAAAGTAAGAGATCTTTGCATTGAGTACCCGTTATATATTGGAAAATAGACCGATGACAGAAAGGCATTCTGACAGACCGTCGTGGCATGAATATTTTATGGGAATATCTGATCTCGTTGCCAGTCGTTCCACCTGCTTGAGAAGAAAAGTAGGGGCAGTCCTGGTGAAGGAAAAAAGAATTCTCTGCTCCGGATATAATGGTGCGCCGTCAAAGGTTCCCCATTGCAGGGAGACCGGATGTTTAAGAGAGCAGTTAAAGGTACCGTCCGGAGAAAAACACGAATTGTGCCGCGGGGTTCATGCAGAGCAGAATGCCATTATCCAGGCAGCCTATCACGGTATCCAGGTAAACGGGTCCGTTCTTTATTGTACCAATCAGCCCTGTTCCATTTGTGCGAAAATGATTATTAATGCCGGAATCAAAACCGTATATTATAAAGATGGATATGATGATCCCTTGACTTTGGATATGTTTGACAAAGCCAAAGTGGAACTTGTCCGGCTTGAGACTTAAACAAGAGAGGCCCACATGAAGTGCCCATTTTGCGGAAACCTGAATACAAGAGTGATTGATTCACGTCCCGGTAAAGTCGATTTTGAAGTTCGCCGGCGCAGAGAATGCCAGGAATGTGTTCAGCGGTTTACAACCTATGAACGGGTTGAACAAGTGCCTGTCATGATCATTAAAAAGGACAATCGCAGGGAAGAGTTCAACCGGGGAAAAGTATTGACCGGCATTAAAAAAGCCTGTGAAAAAAGAGCGATCAGCATTAATCTGATTGAAGAAACCGTGGATACCATTGAGCGGGACTTAAGGGAAACCAATGACCGGGAAATTCCTTCAAAGGTTGTGGGGGAAAAAATTATTAAGGCCCTAAAGCAAATTGATGATGTCGCCTATGTCAGGTTTGCTTCTGTTTACAGAGAATTTAAGGATGTGGCCGATTTTATCCAGGAGCTTAAAGGGCTGATTCCAAAAGAATGTCTGCCCATTGAATTTGATGCGATTTCGGATAAGGCTGATGACTGATCATGAATACATGGAGCAGGCAATAGCCCTTGCACGAGAAGCAAAAGGATTCACATCCCCTAATCCCTGTGTTGGTGCTGTCATTGTCAAGGATGGAACGGTTGTCGGAAAAGGATTTCACAGGGCAGCAGGCCTTGCCCATGCTGAAGTAGAAGCCTTAGATGATGCAGGTTCCAAGGCAAAGGATGCCACTCTCTATGTCACTCTGGAACCGTGTAATCATTTTGGGAAAACCCCGCCCTGTACCCAAAAAATTATCAAAGCGAAAATTAAAAAAGTTGTGGTGGGCTGTAAAGATCCCAATCCCTTTGTCAGCGGAGGCGGTATAAAGTTTCTGCAGGACAATGGCATTGAAGTGATTTCAGGTGTTCTAGAGAAAGAAGCCAAAATCTTGATCGAAGAGTTTATCTGGTATATTCAAAATGATAAAAAACCTTTTGTGATTTTAAAATGTGCATCCACTCTGGATGGGAGAATCGCAACATCCACAGGGGATTCAAAATGGATTACCAATGAAAAATCAAGGGCGTTTGTCCATCAGATCCGTCATGAAGCAGATGCTATTCTGGTGGGTTCCGGAACTTTGCATGCTGATGACCCGTCGCTCACCTCAAGAATCAAAGGCGTTGCAACAAAAGATCCCGCAAGGATTATTCTGGATACCCATTTAAGTATTAAAGAAGATGCAAAAGTGCTGACCCAGGAGTCTAATGCCGAAACTATTATTGTTACAGGCCCTGATGTTTCTGAAGAAAAAAAAGCTTTGCTTGAGAGTAAAGGAGCTCAAATTTTTGAAGTCCCGCTAAAGGAACAAAGACTTGATTTAAATGAACTGATGATTAAGTTAGGGCAGATGTCAATTTTAAGCCTTCTGATAGAAGGTGGCAGTGTGGTGGCAGGATCAGCGCTGAAGGCCGGGATTGTAAACAAGGCATTGTTTTTTCTGGCTCCCAGATTTTTAGGGGGCAGTGACGGCATCCCGGTATTTGAGGGAAAAGGTTCTGAATTGATAAAGGATGCCTTTGAACTTAAAAGCATGAATGTTACCCTGTTTGACACGGATATCCTTGTGCAGGGGTATTTGAAATAAAAGGGAATAAGACTATTGTTTACAGGAATTATTGAAAGTTTTGGAATCATAAAGCGGATTGAATCCAGCGGGGAGGGAAGAGTTCTCCATATCAGCTGTGATCTTGATCTGTCTGAAAGTAAAATCGGAGATTCCATTGCCGTAAACGGTGCCTGTCTTACTGCTGTCAGTCTTGAGAAAAATGCCTTTAAAGTGGACATGGCACCTGAAACTGTTGAGCGGACAACTTTTAAGTATTTGAGGTCGGGTTCCAGGGTCAACATAGAGCGGGCGTTAAAATTGTCAGACCGAATTGACGGGCATCTGGTCTCGGGACATATTGATGGAACAGGAATCATTTCTTCCATGACGCGACAGAGCAATGCCGTGATCATCAAAATTGATGTTTTGCCAAAGCTTGCTGCAGATATGATTGAAAAAGGATCAGTTGCCATTGAAGGGATCAGTCTGACCATTAACAAATGTTCGGACCATGATTTAGAGGTCAGTATTATTCCTCACACCGCAGATATCACAACCATCGGATTAAAACGGGTTGGTGACAAGGTCAATGTAGAGACCGATATGATCGGGAAATATGTAAAAAAGATGTTAATGGGAAGCCTTTCAAAAAATGATGCTTTGTTCAACGGGAAAAAAGATATCAGTATGGAACTTCTCGCAAGGAATGGATTTTTATAACCTTAAGGATTTATATATGCCGCATTTAACAATTGAACAGGCCGTTGAAGATATTAAAAATGGTAAAATGGTCATTCTTGTGGATGACGAAGACCGTGAAAACGAAGGTGATCTAACCATGGCAGCAGAGGCTGTGACTCCTGAAGCCATCAATTTCATGGCCAGATATGGAAGGGGACTGATCTGTCTTTCCCTTGATTCCATTATCGCAGATCGGCTTGATCTGCCCATGATGGTGGATAATAACACCTCACAATACGGAACCGGATTTACCGTATCCATTGAGGCCAAAAAAGGGGTGACTACAGGGATTTCCGCAGCTGATCGGGCGACAACCATTCTAACGGCGGTGGCGGATGACACCACACCGAATGATATTGCAAGACCCGGACATATTTTTCCATTAAGGGCAAGAGACGGAGGCGTCATGATAAGGATCGGGCAGACAGAAGGTTCTGTTGATCTGGCCCGTCTTGCAGGCAGGAAGCCTGCCGGGGTGATTTGTGAAATCATGGATGATGACGGAACCATGGCAAGGATGCCCTCCCTGGAAAAATTTGCGAAAAAGCATGGTATCGGCATCTGCACGGTTGCAGATCTTGTAAAATACAGGCTTAAAACGGAAAGTTTTGTAAAAAAAGCGGCTGAGACTATGATCCCGACACGGGCTGGTGGTGAGTTTCAGATCATTGCCTATGAAAATGATATCGATAACCTGACCCACATTGCCCTGGTTAAAGGACAAGTTGATCCCCAAAAAGAAATTCTGGTGAGAGTTCATTCGGAATGTATGACAGGGGATATTTTTTCATCCCTTCGGTGTGACTGCCAGGATCAACTCCATAAAGCCATGGCCATGATGGAAGAGGAGGGAAGCGGGGTCCTTTTATACCTTCGCCAGGAAGGCCGCGGCATCGGTCTTGTGAATAAGCTGAAAGCTTATGAATATCAGCGTCAGGGTATGGATACGGTTGAAGCCAATGAAAAACTCGGTTTTAAGGCAGACATGAGAGATTATGGTGTGGGTGCCCAGATACTGGTTGATCTGGGGGTCAGGAAAATGCGGCTTCTGACCAATAATCCTATGAAAATGATTGGCCTGGAAGGCTATGGGTTGAGTGTTGTTGAACAGGTTCCCATTGAGGTTGAATCCAATTGCCACAACCAGGGATACTTAAAATGCAAGCAGGCCAAGATGGGACATTTGCTCCATATGTAAATCAGATATAATAATCGGGGTCAGGCTTTCAAGCCTGACCCCATGAGAATAAGGAAAAGAAAATGCCGAAAATTATAGAAGCAGGGTTACAGGCCCAGGGGAAGAAATTTGGAATCATTGCCTCCCGTTTTAATGATTTTATCACTGGCAGGCTGGTAGAAGGGGCTCTTGATGCGCTTATCAGAAGCGGGGCAGAGGATAAGGATATTACTATTTTAAAAGTTCCGGGTGCCTTTGAGATTCCTTTGGCAGCAAAGAAAATGCTGAACCAGGGGGAATATGATGCCATTATCTGTCTTGGCGCTATCATTCGAGGTGCCACTAGCCATTATGATTATGTGTGCGCAGAAGTGTCCAAGGGCATTGCATCCGTCAGTCTGGACACCGAAGTTCCGGTGATGTTTGGAATTCTCACCACGGAAACCATTGAACAGGCCATTGAAAGGGCCGGCACAAAGGCTGGGAATAAAGGGTTCGACGTCGCCCTTGGTGCTGTGGAAATGGCAAATCTTTCTGAAAGTCTGAAAAAAGGTTAGATAAGATTATGGGTGACCGCAGGCGGGCAAGGGAACTTGCGCTTCAGGCATTATTTTTTTTTGATATGGATAAATCTGATTCAGATCAAAGCCTGGAGATATTCTGTGCCAGCAATGAAGAAAAGCTCACGCAAGGGGTTGCCCCTTTTTTTCTGGATTTGGTAAAAGGGGTTAAGGAAAAGGGTTCTCAAATTGATGCGCTTTTAAATAAATATTCAAAAAATTGGAAAATTACCCGAATGCCTGTGGTGGACAGAAACATCATGCGGATAGCCATATTTGAATTTTTGAAGTGCTCTGACATACCTTGCAGTGTTACTATAAATGAAGCGGTTGAAATTGGGAAAAAATATGGAACAAGGGATTCCGGTTCTTTTATCAACGGTGTACTGGACCGTATCAAATCTCTTGAAGGTTTTTAAATAGCCAGAAATTTTTGGAGGTTGTTTTGATTATAAAGAAACTTGAGGTGGGGCCGATTATGGCCAATTGTTTTATTTTAGGATGTGAATCTACAAAGCAAGCTGTTGTGATTGATCCGGGAGATGATGCTGATCGAATCTTGATGGAGCTGGCTAAATCCGAGCTAAAAGTAAAATATCTGATTAATACCCACGGGCATTTTGACCATGTAAGTGCCAATAAAAGAATGAAAGAAGCGACAGGGGCACAGATTGCCATACATCCCGAGGATGAGCCCATGCTGCACGAGCTTTCACAGTCTGCTCTGATGTTCGGGCTGTCGTCGGAAAATTCACCCCCGGCAGATATTCTTTTAGAAGACGGAGATGAGGTCATCTTCGGTGAAATAACACTACAGGTGATCCATACGCCCGGTCATTCAAAAGGGGGTATCAGTCTTTATACCAAGGGTCATCTTTTTTCAGGGGACACCTTGTTTTCAGGCTCCATCGGCAGGACTGACCTTCCCGGGGGCGATTATGATACGCTGATTTCAAATATACGGGAAAAGCTTTTAATCTTTGATGAAGATACCATCGTATATACCGGCCATGGCCCGGAAACAACCATAGGTAATGAAAAGAGAATGAATCCTTTTTTAAGATGATGGTCTTAAGATGAATGGATTGCTAAAGCATCTCCCTCTTTTAAAAGATGTTCATCAGGAAACGATTGAGCTTGACCGGCCATTTGAACAGATAGCCGCATCGTTTGACAGGGATATCGGGACGGTGCTTTTATTGTCCGGTTCAAGCCTTGACTGTTCCCAATATCATATTCTTGCCGTAAAACCCTGGCTTGAGGTGTACGCGAAACAGGACAATGTATCCATCAACTGCCTGGGAAAAAAAATCCATGTCCGGCAGGATCCGTTTTCAGTCATTCAAGCTCTGTTAAATCGGTTTAAATTAAAGGACACTTTTTTTGATTTTCCGGTTCATTCAGGCCTGTTTGGATATTTTTCCTATGATTTGAAAGATCGGATTGAAAAACTTCATAGAACCTGCATGGATACCCGTCTGCCGGATCTATGCTTGTATGCACCTTCCATCATCCTTGTCCAGGAGAAAGAGACAGACCAGGCCCGGCTTTGCATTCCTGTGCTGTCTCATGGGGCAAACCTTAAGTCGGCAGATGAGATCATTCAAAATAATAAACAGTTTTTCTTTGATAAAATCAAAAAGGACGTTAAAAGAAAATCCTTTTCCATAGACAGTTCAGGGTTTAAATCAAGTTTTTCTAAACCTGACTATATCACTTCGGTAAATAAGATCATTGACTATTTGAGGGCTGGTGATATTTATCAGGCCAATCTTTCCCAGCGGTTTGAAACCGGGTTTTCAGGGGACTGCTATTCATTGTTCCTGGATTTGTTTGAACGAAATCCCGCCTCTTTTTTCAGTTATATCCATGCCAATGACCATACCATCGTGTCCACCTCTCCTGAAAGATTTATCAAGCAGGATGGCCGAACTGTTGAAACAAGGCCCATAAAAGGCACCATTGCCCGTGGCAAAACAAAAGAGCAGGACCGTGAAAACGGGCTGTGCCTGACCCGGAGTACCAAAGATGATGCTGAGCTGACCATGATTGTAGATTTGATGCGAAACGATCTTTCAAGGGTAACCAAACATGGGTCTGTTATTGTTAAAGATCACAAACGGCTTGAGCCCTATGAAAATGTGTTTCACCTGGTTTCCATTGTGGAAGGCGAGCTTGAAGACGATAAAACATCCGTTGACCTTTTAAAAGCCACATTTCCCGGAGGTTCCATTACCGGCTGTCCCAAGATCCGTTCCATGGAAGTTATTGATGAGCTTGAATCTGTGAAGCGGCATGTCTATACCGGTTCCATCGGATATATCAGTTTTCATGACACCATGGATCTGTCCATTGCCATCAGGACAGCCACCATTGTTAACAATACAGTCTTTTTTTCGGTGGGCGGCGGTATTGTATATGATTCAGACCCTCAAGAGGAATACCAGGAAACCCTTGATAAAGGAAAAACATTGATGGAATCCCTGTCAGGCACTTTAAAAAAAGATAGTACCGGAAAGCTGAAAGCCTGGGTGGATGGGAAAATAATTGATCAGGATCAGGCCAGAGTATCGGCTACAAGCATGGGATTTCAATACGGGGCAGGCCTTTTTGAAACCATAAGGGTGGAAAAGGGAACCATATTCCATCTGGAAGATCATGTGTCGCGATTGAACAGGGCCTGGCAACGTCTTTTCCTTGACACGCCGCCGGATATTACCTGGGAAGATGTAATTCGGCTTTTAATCAGGGAAAATAATTTTCAGGATAAATTGCTTGCCGTTAAGATTATCGCATCAAGGGATGATCGGGGTGCCGGCAGGAAAGCTTTTCTGGCTGCTTTTACAAGAGAGTATGTCCACAGGCTTGAGACGCTGAATAAAAAAGGGCTGGACCTTGTTACATACCCATACGCAAGGCAGACACCTCTGGCAGATTATAAAACTCTGAATTACCTTTATTATGACCAGGCAGGCCGGTTTGCCAAAGCGCATGATGCAGATGAGACCGTCATTTTGAACCCGGATCATACTGTTTCTGAAACCAATACCGCAAGTATAGTTGCCATAAAAGACAAAACCGTGATGGTTCCCGAGTCCGATCATGTGCTGGACGGCGTGACACTGAAATCTGTATTGACGATCCTGTCGGACAGAGGGTATGATATCCGAAAAAAAAGGATACCCAAAGAGATATTTTATTCATACCCCAATATTATTTTAACAAATGCATTAATGGGGGCAGTTAAAGTGTTGACCATTGACAAAAAAAGCATAGAACATAGGAAAGGGATCTGTTCCGTGATCAATGAAGCACTTTTTAAATTGTGATTTAATAAAACCAGGAGGGAACAAACCATTAAAAGAATAAATATCATCATAGTCATACTGTCTCTTGTGTTTTGTCTGGCTCACCAAGGCCTGGCGCAAGCAAAAGTTAAACCAAAGGTTAAGATTGACAATCCGGTTTTCATTTTTGAATCAGTACCGGCAGGAGCTCATGTACTCCATGAGTTTGTCATTAAAAATACAGGCGACACCCCTCTTCATATTAATAATGTTCTTCCTCCCTGAGGCTGTGACAAGCATTCTTTTGACAGGGAAATTTCCCCGGGCGGGGAAGGCAGAATAAAGGTAAGTTTTAAAACCAACGGGTACGGTGGAAAGACCATGAAAAAAACAATTCTGGTCAAGACCGATGATCCTGGGAAAAAAAAGTTCAACCTGGTTGTCACAGGGCCGGTTGAGAAAGTTGTGGAAATTAATCCTGTATCGGTCTACCTGGATGGAACCCCCGGCGAAACCCTGGAATCCATTGTGACCATTACCCCTTCTGAAAAATACAAGTTTTCAATCCTGGGAATGGAACAAAAGATCAATACAAAAATTAAAGCACAGCTGATGGAACCAAAAGGAGATGAGAAATTCTGGCAGATAAAGATTAAAAGTACATCAGAAAAAGCAGATGACCTGTATGATGTGCTGACCCTTAAAACAGACAGCCGGTACAGGCCGACGCTTACCATAAGGGTATATGCCATTTTTCTTAAAAAACAGGAATCAAAATCTTAAGTTTACAGGACTTTTTTTATAAAAAATAATTATGGATATTTCAAAAATAAAAGCCGTGGTGTTTGACTGCGACGGTGTCATGTTTGACACGGCCGTGGCCAACAGAAAATATTATGATGAAGTGTTGCAGACGTTTGGTAAGCCCGCGTTGAATGAAGAACAGTTTGTCAATGTTCATATGATGACGATAAAAGGGGCGATTGAGTATCTTTTTCCGGAAATGGATGATCTTTCAAGTGTATATGACCGGCTTGAAAATATCGGGTATCATAAATTCATCAAGTATATGGCCATGGAAAAGGGCCTCAAAGACCTTCTCATAAGACTGAAAGACAACGGTTATATCCGGGGAATCGCCACCAACCGGACCAATACCATGGAAAAGGTGCTGGAAGACTTTTATCTGGAAGACTATTTTGAAGTGGTGGTGACAGCAGCAAAAGTCAAAAAACCAAAGCCGGATCCAGAGCAATTATTGTTAATAATGGGAGAATTTGATCTTCATTCGGATGAAATTTTTTTTATCGGAGATTCTGATTATGACCGGCAGGCAGCAGCCGGGGCAAAAGTAAGATTTGCAGCATTTAAAAAGCCGGAGTTGAAAGCAGATTTTAATGTGGATTCAATGGATGAAATTGCTGATGTTTTACAGATAAATGAATAAAATTCTTGACAAATTTGCTAATCCTCATTAAATCTTACAAGATTTTTTAGTTTAAAATTTTAGATAAGTGTTTGGATAAACATTTATTAAAGGTGGTTAATATATTAACAAGGAGAATGAAGTATATGTCTAAATTAGTAGCACCTCATGGTGGAAAAGGACTCGTAATTTGCAAGCTTGAAGGCGCAGAACTTGAAGCAGAACTTAAAAAAGCAGCAGGACTCAAAAAAATTGAGATTTCTTCCCAGGTTAAGGGAGATCTGATCATGCTGGGTATCGGTGGTTTCAGCCCTCTTAACGGGTTTATGACCAAAGCGGATTGGAAAGGCGTTTGTGCAGACTTCCTTCTTGCTGACGGTACCTTCTGGCCTGTTCCTGTAATGCTGGATGCCGCCAAGGAAGACGCAGCCGAGATTAATGTCGGTGATGAAGTGGCTCTCGAAAGAAATGGTGAAATTTTTGCCACCATGAAAATCGAAGATAAATTTGAAATGACCGAAGACGAGAAAAAATGGGAATGTGAGAAAGTTTACAAAGGTCATGGTGAAGAATCAGAAGAAGATGTGTTCTGGAAAATTGCCATGGAAGATCACCCCGGTGTTCAGATGGTTATGGCCAGAAAAGAATTCTGCCTTGCCGGTCCTGTAAAAGTTCTTTCCGAAGGCGAATTCCCTGAAAAATTTAAAGGTGTTTATCTGACCCCAACTGAAACCCGTGCTATCTTTGATGAAAGAGGCTGGGCAAACGTTGCTTCCATGCAGCTGAGAAACCCCATGCACAGATCCCATGAGCATCTTTGCAAAATTGCCCTTGACGTATGTGACGGCGTTCTGATCCATTCTCTCATTGGTAATCTTAAACCCGGTGACATCCCGGCAGATGTTCGGATTGAATGTATTGACACCCTGATCAAAGGTTTCTTTGTTCCTGATCATGTTGTCAATGGCGGATATCCTCTTGACATGAGATATGCAGGCCCAAGAGAAGGTCTTCTCCATGCAACCTTCCGTCAGAACTATGGTGTTAACAGAATGATCATCGGTCGTGACCATGCAGGTGTTGGTGATTTCTATACACTGTTTGAAGCACAGGAAATTTTTGATATTATTCCTGCACCAGAAGGCGAAGGCAAAGCACTCCTTTGCGAAGCGTTGAAAATTGACTGGACTTTCTACTGCCACAAATGTGACGGCATGGCTTCCATGAGAACCTGCCCCCACGGCAAAGATGACAGGGTTATCCTTTCCGGAACCAAACTGCGTCATGCTCTCGCCAACGACGAAGAAGTGGTTGATCACTTTGGCCGTGAAGAAGTTCTGATTATCTTAAGAAAATACTATGCATCTCTGACTGAAAAAGTTGAAATTAAACTCCAGAGCCATGCAGAGGGATCTAAGATGTAATTGAGGTCTTGTTAAAGACAATTATATTTTAAGAAGATACGATAAAGAGGGCGGTCTCTTGGTTAAAGAGGCGGCCCTCTTTTTTTATGGCATTCGCTTGAAATTTTATGAGTTCAGGAAATGCGCTCTACCATATCCGTTAGATGGTTTTCAGATTCTGAAGCTTAAGAATTGTTTCGTAGACTTGTTTTTTGGACAGGTTGAATTCTTTTGAAATCTGTTTTGCCAGACCTGATGTGCCAAGACCTTCGGTTGAAAGCCGTTCAAGAATAATTTCTTCAAGTTGTTGGTCATCAATGCTTTTTTGTTCCAACTGGCCCTGGATAAACAAGGAGCATTCACCTTTAATAGACTCTTTTTTGTTCAGTTTTTGAAGAATTTCAGACAGATTTCCCCGGATGTATTCTTCATGGATTTTGGTGATTTCCCTTGCAAGGCATGCTTTTCTGTCTCCCAGAATACTTAATATGTTGCCGATGAGGGTTTTGATTCGTCTTGGGGATTCATAAAAGATGAGGGTTGGGGTTTGATTTTTAACCGCTTCAAGAGCGTGTCGCTGCTTCTGCTGTTTTTTAGGCAAAAACCCCAAAAACAGGAAAGAATCGGTTGGAAGTCCTGAAATACTTAACCCGGCTATGGCGGCACTGCATCCGGGGATGGGAATGACACGGATTTCTTCTTTGGCAACGGCTGTGACCAGTTTATATCCCGGATCTGAAATGGTGGGTGTGCCGGCATCACAAATAAGGGCAATGTCCAGGCCGTTTTTCAAATGGGTGATGAGTTGAGGTGCTTTGTTTACCTCATTATGCTCATGGCAGGAAACAAGTTTTGTTCGGATGTCATAATGAGAAAGAAGTTTTTTCGAATGTCGGGTATCTTCTGCTGCAATCAGGTCGACTTGCCCTAATACCTTAACCGCTCTAAAGGTAATATCCTCCAGGTTTCCCACAGGAGTTGCAACAATATAGAGGGTTCCGGATGAGTGTTGGTTATTCATTCTAATGGCCCGTTCTAATAATTTTGAAAAGCATTTCTAATTAAATTAATATCAAACACACCATTTTTTTCAAGAACCTCAACCACATCAAATCGAACTCTTGAATTCATCTGCTTTTTTTCTTTTAAATAAAAGGAGGCTCCCAGGATAATCTTTTTTTGTTTTGAATAATTGACCGACTCTTTTGGCAGCCCTTTTTTAAGACTTCGCCTGGTTTTGACTTCGATAAAACAGATACAATTATTATCTGTTGCAATAATGTCTATTTCTGCAAGTTTTGTTCGATAGTTAGCCTCAAGGATGGTGAACCCCCGGGCTTGAAGAAAGGATATGGCTGCTGTTTCACCGCGTTGTCCCAAGTTTTTCCGGTCATCCGGCATTAATCACCTCTTTTACACCCTTGAAAGTCAGCCTGTGGACAGGGCAGGGCCCATGTTTTAAAATCGCTTCTTTATGGGCTTTTGTGGGATACCCCTTGTGCTGGATAAAATTATACTGGGGGTGTTTTTCATGAAGCTCTTTCATAATGGCATCCCTTGTGACTTTTGCAATAATGGATGCAGCAGCAATGGAAATGCTTCTTGAATCCCCTTTTATCACAGCGGCCTGGTCAATGTCCATGTTCAGAGTGAATTTACCGTCAATTAGAAGAAAATCAGGTGAGCCTGAAAGATTTTCAACAGCACGCTTCATGGAAAGCAAGGAGGCCTGAAGAATATTGATTTGATCAATCTCATGGTGCGAAGATAGTCCGGTGGCAACACAAATGGCCTGTTCCTTGATCACAGGAAAGAAGGCATTGCGTTTTTTTTCTGACAGTTTTTTGGAATCATTAATCCCTTTACAGGAAAAATTCTGAGGCAGGATCACGGCGGCAGACACGACGGGGCCGGCAAGGGGTCCCCTGCCGGCCTCATCAACACCTGCTATTATTTTATACCCTTGGGTTAAAGCCTTGTGTTCAAATTGCCACATTAGCTTACCCTGTAAGGAGTTTTAAGCAAACCGTTTTTCTTTAATCCTGGCCGCTTTACCGCGAAGATTTCTAAGATAGTAGAGTTTGGACCTTCTGACCCGGCCCCTTGTTACCACTTCAATTTTATCAATGGCAGGGGAAAAAAGCGGAAATATTCTTTCAACGCCAATACCGCCGGAAATCTTTCTGACAGTAAAACGGGCACTTGCATATCCTTTGGTTTTTTTAATCACTACACCCTGAAATACCTGGATACGCTCTTTTTCACCTTCTCTGATTTTTACATGTACTTTAACAGTGTCACCTGAGTCAAATTCAGGGATATCAAGACGCATCTGTTCTCTTTCTAATTTTTCGATCACGTTACTCATTTGTTCCTCCTAAGACCTTTCCCTTTTTGGCAAACATAGAACCGTATTCTATCTGCCATTTGTAATCCTGTCCAAATATATTGATGCCGCAGACCTGACAGAAAGGTGATTGTAATCAGTATTTCCGTAAATCGGGTCCAAAATGAAATCACAGGTATCAATTAATTCATCTGCCAGGCCCCATGCCGTTCCAAAAACAAGGACATGGGACGCTTTATTTTCAAGCTTTTGCCTTAACACCTCTATTGTTATTGAGCCGGGTGTTTTTTTTGCACTTGTGGCAATGGTCACAACCGGTTCCTTTCTTTCCTGTTCAATCGAGTTGACTGCATCCTCAAAGGTTTCAGCCACCCGGATAAGCTCAAGCGCTTTTTTTCTGAACGGGTTGAGCTTGCCGCCAACCCCTTTTGTCCAGTGTTCAATCACCTGTGTGGCAAGTATTGCCTGGTCTTCATAAGGAGTTACCACATAAAATCCTTTTATACCAAAGGTGATGGATGCCCTTGCAATATCATGCAAGTCTATGGTTGTCAGGGCTGATCCAATGGCCTGCTCTTTTTTGTTCATTACAGGATAATGGATCAATGCCACATAAAAGTTACTCTCTAACAAGTATTTCCAGCTCCTGACACCATTGCTTTATTATCTTTTTTTCTTCTGCACTCAGTTTGGTTTTTTTGAAAAGATCCGGTCGTTTCAAAAATGTATGCTGAAGAGAAGATTTTTTTCTCCACTGATTGATTTTTCCATGGTTCCCGGACAATAAAACCTCGGGAACCTTTAGCCCTTCAAAGTCCTCAGGTCTTGTATATTGTGCATATTCAAGCCGGTCATCTGTAAATGAATCCGATTTTGAAGATTCCGGGCTTCCTAAGACCCCCGGGATTAATCTGGCTATTGAATCAATAATGACCATGGATGCCAGTTCTCCGCCTGTCATGACATAGTCCCCAATGGAGATTTCCTCATCAACAAGCGTGGTGGTTATCCGTTCATCAATCCCTTCATACCTGCCGCAGACAAAAATAAGTCCCTTGTTTTGTAAGGCAAGTGTCATGGCCTTTTCCTGGTTGAACCGGGTTCCCTGGGGGGTCATTAATACAACCGGTGATTCGGGCGTCCTTTTTTTGGCAGCTAAAATAGCGGCCTTCAAGGGTTCCTGTTTCATTACCATGCCGCTTCCACCGCCATAGGGTCTGTCATCAATCGTGTTATGCCGGTCTGTTGAAAAATCCCTGATATTAATGCAATGCCCTGTGATCAGTTTTTTTTCAATACCCCGAAACATCATGCCATGCTCAAAAAAAGAGCTGATCAGCTCCGGAAACAATGTCAATACTGTAAAGTCCATCAATACTCCTCAGGCAGTGTTATCCTTACAGTCTTTTTTTCAATATTAATCGATTTAACAAAGTGTTTATGCATCGGTACAAGCGTTTCCCGGATTTTGTCAGTTACAACCAGCACATCATTTGCCCCCGTTGGAAAGATATCGGTTATTTTGCCGATAAATCCTTTTTGATGATCAACCACATCAAGCCCTAAAAGATCCTGCCAGTACCAGGTGTCTTCTGCCGGTTCCGGCAATTGATCCCGGTCAATGAGAATCTCTTTTTCTATAAGAGCCTCGGCAAGGTTCCGGTTGTCAATTCCATCAAGGGAGAGCAAAATTCCTTTTTTATGGGCCAAAGCCTTAAGAATGATATAGGGTTTACCCAAGCCTTCTTCTGATTTTAAAAGAACGTTTTTGCCGGGGCAAAAGGTATCAATGGATTCTGCAAAGGACCAGACCTTAAGAGTGCCATCAAGCCCATGAACTCCGGTTACCCTGCCTATGGTAAACGAAGTCGCTTTGTTCATACCCTACTCAATAATCTCAAGAACCGTACGTTTTTTAAGTTTGGTGGATGCCGCGCTTAAAATCGTTCTCATGGCTCGAGCCGATCTTCCCTGCTTGCCGATTACTTTACCCAGATCCTCTTTTGCCACCTTAAGCTCTAAAACAGAAGTTTGATCTCCACTAACTTCTGATACATATACCTGATCAGGATTATCTACCAGTGCTTTTGCAATGTATTCTATCAGCTCTTTCATGACTGCATCTCCTTTAAATGGGGTGTTGAGAATACCGGGACTGTATATAAAACAGCTTATGCTTAACTGACTCCCTGCCGTTTCAATATGCTCTGGACAGTGGTTGAAGCTTTTGCGCCTTCGCCCAGCCAATACTTTATTCTGTCCTCTTTCAGCGTGATGGCGGCTGGCTCAACCATTGGATCGTAGGTACCTAAGAGTTCCAAAAATTTTCCATCTCTTGGGCTTTCAACGTCTGCAGCCACTATTCTGTAAAAAGGTTTTTTCTTTGTGCCTTTTCTGGTCAATCTGATTCTTACGGCCATATTCTTTTCTTTCTCCTTAAAACGGCAGCATGTTTTTTAATGAACGCATGCCGCCTTTATTAAATTTTTTTATCATTTTCATGGACTGGGAATAGCTTTTTAAAAGCTTGTTGACGTCCTGAACCGTAGTTCCGCTTCCTTTGGCGATTCTTTTCTTTCTTGACCCTTTAATGATGGTGTATACACGCCGTTCTTCAGGTGTCATGGAAGTAATAATTGCTTCAATTCTGGTAAATTCCCTGTCATCTATATTTAAGCCTTTAAGCTGCTTTTTATTCACCCCTGGCAGCATTCCTATGAGATCTTTCATTGACCCCATTTTCCGGACGGACTTCATCTGGTTCCTGAAATCTTCCAGAGTAAAGGCATTCTTCCTTAGTTTTTTTTCAAGCGCTTTGGCCTCTTTTTGATCAACTGTTTCCTGCGCCTTTTCAATAAATGAAAGAGCATCTCCCATTCCCAGGATTCTGGAGGCCATCCTGTCTGGATGAAATGCTTCCAGCGCCGTTGACTTTTCACCCACACCGATGAATTTTAGCGGCTTACCCGTCACAGCTTTTATGGAAAGCGCTGCACCACCGCGAGCATCACCATCCATTTTGCTCAGAACAACACCGGTAAGATCAAGGGCATTGTCAAATGATCCGGCAATGTTCACCGCGTCCTGACCGGTCATGGCATCAGCCACCAGAAGGATTTCCGATGGGTTGATTCCTTTTTTAATGCGTTTAAGTTCAGCCATTAATTCTTCATCAAGGTGCAACCTTCCTGCGGTATCCAGTAACAGAGTGTCGCATCCCTGTTCTCTGGCTGCCAATTGTGCATCCTGACAAATTTTTAAAGGCTTCATGTCAGTTGTGGATTGAAATACCGGAATATCCAGTTGATTTCCAATCTTTTTCAACTGATCGATTGCCGCAGGTCTGTAAACATCCACCGGTACCAGAAACGGTTTTCTACCCTTTTTTCGAAGATAGAGTCCAAGTTTCCCTGCCGTTGTGGTCTTACCAGAACCCTGCAGCCCGATAAGCATAACAGAACCCAGAGGCTTTCCATCAAAATTTAAGCCCTGATGGCGGGAGCCCATCATTCTGGTAAATTCATCGTTTACAATTTTTATAACCTGTTGACCCGGGGTAAGGCTTTGCATTACTTCCTGGCCCAGGGCTCGGGCTTTTATGTCTGAAATAACAGATTTTGCAACCTTATAATTAACATCAGCCTCAAGCAGTGCCATCCGCACCTGCTTAAGACCCTCTTCGATGTTCTTTTCATTAAGGGTGCCATGACCTTTTAGTTTTTTAAAGACCGAATCAAGCCTGTTACTCAAATTTTCGAACATAAAGAGCCTAACCCCAAAATATCAAATCAAATCATTGAAATTAGTATAGATTCCGTGATATGTCAAGAAAATAATAACTTTAAGCAGATAAAAATATATGGAAAACATACTGAATTTTACAAGACATGATCTGGCGATCTGGCTTGAGGGTAAAGGCATCCGGTCGTTTAGAGCAGGACAGATATTCAAGTGGCTCTACATCCGGCAGGTCGATACGTTTGAACAGATGACCGATCTTTCCAAGGACTTTCGCAAGACACTGGCGGATTCTTTTTATCTCCGACGCCTTTTTATTGAGGACAAACAAATTTCTGCTGATACAACGGAAAAGTTTTTGCATAAACTTTCAGATGGACAGCATATTGAATCGGTCCTGATCCCTGAAAAGGATCATTTTACTCTTTGTGTGTCTTCACAGGTTGGATGTGTTCAGAATTGTCAATTTTGTTTGACAGCAAAAGGAGGGTTTGTCCGGAACTTAAATGTCTCGGAAATGATTGCCCAGGTCAGGGATGCAAGATACTACCTGCTTCAGAAAAACGTTGACCCCTTGAAGCTCTCCAACATTGTTTTCATGGGAATGGGGGAGCCTCTTGCCAATTATAAAAACCTGGTAAAGGCATTAGAGATTATCACAGACAGTGATTACGGACTTAAATTTTCATCCAGACGGGTAACGGTCTCTACGTGCGGCCTGGTCCCGAAAATAACACAATTAGGTCTTGATACCTGCGTGAATCTCGCGGTCTCTTTAAATGCAACCACTGACAAGATGCGGTCACGTTTAATGCCCATCAATAAAAAATATCCTTTAAACGAATTATTAGAGGCCTGTCGGACCTTTACCATGAAACCAAGAAATAAAATTACATTTGAGTATATTTTAATGAAAGGGGTGAATGATGCAAAAGAGGATGCCTTAAGGCTCGTGAAACTTTTAGCTCCGATTAAAGCAAAAATAAATCTGATCCCCTTCAATGGATATGACAAAAGTGGATTCAAACGCCCATCTAAAAAAGAAATCAGCGAGTTTCTACAGATTTTACTTGACCGGAATATTACAGCGATGACAAGAAAGAGCAAAGGCGATGATATTTTAGCGGCCTGCGGACAGCTAAAAGCAAAATTGTATTGAATCTTTGTGGATATGATTTATAATAAGCTTATGGCGCACTGCACTAATTGCCATGACCCTTATCAAAACCTTTAATTGATCGGAAGAAAATATGTCAAATGTCAGCCTGGAAAACAAAAAGATTCTGATTGTTGATGATGAGCCGGATGTCCTTGATTCTTTGGAAGAATTGCTCGACATGTGTACACTAGTCAGGGCACAAAACTTTGAAGAAGCAAATCATTTTCTGAAGACCCAGAAATTTGATATGGCAATTCTTGATATCATGGGTGTTGACGGCTATCAGCTATTGGAAACCGCCACTAAGAAAGATGTTATAACAGTGATGCTTACAGCGCATGCACTCAGCCCGGATAATATTAAAAAATCCTATCTTGGGGGTGCCTGCTCATATATACCCAAAGAAGAAATGATCAATATTGAAACTTTTCTTATTGATGTACTGACGGCTAAAAAGGAAGGAAAAAATACCTGGACAAGCTGGTACACAAGGCTCGCATCATTTTGCGATGAAAAATTCGGGCCGGACTGGGACAAGGATGAAAAAGAATTTTGGGAAAAGATGATTTATTATTAAATTAATTATCAGCCATTTAAAGATGCTTAACCCCCTTTAAGCCAAGCTTAAAGGGGGTTTTTATATCATTAGATGTTTAAACTCCACCGCCTTGACTGTATCGACGCAGATAATGTCCTCATTTTTTTTTATGACCCTTATGTCTGTAGTTTCTCCCGGGTTTGATTTGGTATATCCGGCACAGATCATAGCTGCCGTTTGAATGTTTTTTGAGGTAGCATTTCCTGTAAGGATCACATCAGGGCCGGGTATTTTGGCATGTTTCAATAAAACATCTTTGTCTGTATTAAAATATTTGAGCAGATGTTTGTTGTCATCTTTAGACCGCCCTGCAATCACTTTTGTTTTTAAATCCAGCCTGAAGTGCCTTCCATGTTTTAAGAAGTACAGCTCTCTTTTATCAAACACTTTTTGAACAGTCATCAAGTCCCTGAGCCTATTAGAAAAAATTTTATCCGTTAAAAGACAACCACCGGCAGGAGATGGGTATTCTTTAATTCCAAAATCCTTTGCCATCTGCAGTTGAATTTTTCTTGATCTGCCTGAAATATCCAAAAGTTTTTTTCTGTCAACCAGGCCTTTTTGTTCGACAAGGGTTTCGGGCAATAGTTTTGCACACAAAGGTCTTAAAATCTGCCCGTCAAATCCTGAATTTTTTTCCACATACCGCAATGAATTTTTATTCTGGGATTTGGGCCTTTGGCCTAAGACTTCTCCACTGAACAGAAAATGAAAACCTTTGTTTTTAAGAATTTCACCCGCCTTGGAAAACATCAATGCATGACAGTCCATACAGGGATTCATGTTTTTCCCAAACCCGGCCCTGGGATTTTTCATCATTTCCATATAGTCATCTGTGATATCAAGTGTGATCAGCGGGATATTGGTTTGAATTGATGCTTTTTGGGCGGATTCAGATGAAAAAAAAGGGGTTTCAAAACAAATCCAGGTCACCTCAACTCCCTGGTGTTGAAGCAGCAGGGCGGACAGGATACTGTCCAATCCTCCGGAACAAAGGCCTAGACCCTTAACATGGCCTTTTCTTTGATTTTTAGTCTGGCTTGAGGTTTCGACAATCTTCATATATACCTGCTCTATGACATTAAACGCATCAAACATAAAAACAATTCTTGAAACATTAAGAGACAGGTACCCTGTTGTCAAGACCCAGCTTGAACATCAAACACCTTTTCAACTGCTCATTGCCACCATTATGTCTGCCCAATGCACAGATAACCAGGTGAATAAAGTATCAAAAAACCTGTTTGAAAAATATCCCGGTCCGGAAGATTTGAGCCATGCCCCTTTAAATGACATCAAACGAATCATCTATTCTACGGGCTTTTATAATAATAAAGCTAAAAATATTAAAGCCTGTGCTCTTGCAATTCTTAATGAGTATCAGGCAAAAGTACCGGAAGATATCAGCAAACTTATCAAGTTGCCGGGAGTGGGTAGAAAAACGGCCAATGTGGTGTTGTCGGCGGCCTTTGGTCACCAGACAATTGTTGTGGATACCCATGTGTTAAGAATTTCTCGAAGGCTTGGCCTGACGGAAAATCGTGACCCCGTAAAAGTTGAGTATGAATTAAGGCAGATCATACCCAAACCATCCTGGAGTGATTTGTCTTTGCAATTGATTTATTTTGGAAGAGACATCTGTGATGCCAGAAAACCGCTTTGTGAAGATTGCCCGTTATTTAAACTCTGTCTGACAAAAGGAAAGGGATAAAGTCTGTGAAATAATCTACGACTCTTTTTTTAGTTCCCAGAATTCACGGCTTTCTTTGAGGATATCATTGATATCATCATCCACTATATCGTCCCGGATAAGATCATCCATTTCAATTTCATTGTTTTCACTTTTCTGATCTCCTGTTTGATCTGATTCGGGAATATAATTGCCTTGCCTGTCAAACATGAAGCTACCGCTTAAATGAGTCTCAAAATCCAGTCTAAAGGCAATTTTATTATTATAAACAACTATTTCGCCTCTTTTGTATGAAAGGGCTGTCGCTGCCATCTTTTTTTTAAGAATCTCCTTGACCGCAGCTAGGTCTATGTCATCTTTTACGGCTTCGATCAGATTCTTTTCACCATTTTTGATAACATCCGGATCAGTAATTTTCATTGAATCCCCCTTTCTAATGTTTTTTTTGTTCTACGACCATTTTATTATCACAGTCGTCCTTTTTTAATGATGGCAACCAGCAGCCAGATTCCCATAACGGCAGCAGCAGTAAACCCTGCGATCCCGATCACGGACACCCCGAAAAGCATAGGCGGTGCTTTGGAATTAATGAGTACTGCCGATCCCAATATCAATGCGGCTATAATGATTGAAAAAGAAATCCTGTTGCTGGTCTGATCCTGAGTATTCAGCAGTTTATCAAGGCCTTCGATTTTCATATTGAAGGAGAGTTTTCCGGATTTTGCAAGACGCATGATCTCAACGGCATCTGTCGGGAAGAGCTGAAGTAATTTATAGGATTCCCTTGCAATTCCCATAAATTCTTTAGCGATCCTTGAAGGTTTGAACTTTCTGTATTTTGCAGCAGTTATATAAGGGATGGCATGGGAAAGCATATCAAATTCAGGATCAAGTTTTCTGGCAGTCCCTTCTATGGAGATAACCGCTTTTATCATCAGGAAAAAATCCGGGGGAATCCTGAGGTTATGGATGGCACTCAGTTCAAGAAACAGGGGCAGCATTTTTGCGGTTTTAATATCTTTTAATGCTTTTGAAAGGTGCATGGATACAAATAAAGACACATCCTTTTCAAGATGTGTGAGATCCGGCTGGATTTCGTATTCAGCCAGTTCACACAAGAGCCTTGCAGTGAGTTTAAAGTTATTTGTGGCAATACTGTGGATCAGATCTACAAATATCTCCCGGGTGGTTTGATCTACAAATCCGGTCATTCCAAAATCCACAGGGCAGATGCGGTTCTTTTCCATGAAAAAGATATTGCCGGGATGGGGATCTGCATGGAAAAACCCATATTCAAACACCTGCTTCATTATGAAGTCAGCACCCCGCCGGGTGAGCAGCTTTTTGTCAAGTCCGGCCAGTTCAATGGCCTCCACATCATCAGCTTTTATTCCCTTAATATACTCCATGGCCAGAACCCGTTCACTTGATTCGGCAAAATATACTTTGGGGATATAGATGGTTTTGTCATTTTTGAACTGATCGGCCATTTGTTCCATATTGGATGCTTCAATGGAGTAGTCCAGTTCTTTTTCAATGGTTTTGGCAAATTCTTCCACAATTTTGACCGGTTTAAAAGCAGCAACTTCTTCAATATTATTTTCCATGATGGAAGCCAGATGAAGCACAATTTCAAGATCTGTTTCAATGGTTTTCCGGATGCCGGGCCGCTGGATTTTTACAGCAATTTCATCATTGTGGTTAATCTGTGCTCTGTGAACCTGTCCAATGGAAGCACTGGCAAAAGGTGTTTCTTCTATTGAGTCAAAAATTTTGTCATGGGGCTTGCCAAATTCAGACGCAATAATGGTTTTTACATGTTCAAATTCAAAGGCAGGAACATGATCCTGCAGTTTTGAAAGTTCATTTAAAAGGTCAACCGGAATGAGGTCGGGACGGGAAGAAAGAACCTGGCCCATTTTGATAAACGTCGGGCCAAGTTCTTCAAACGCCATTCTGATCCGCTGGTTTTTGGAGAGTTTTTCAACTTTTTCATGCGGATTGACAAAAGGAATGAGCCCGAGACCGGATTCAATGTAACGGTCAATATTCATGGCATCAATGATGTTTTTAAACCCATACTTTAAAATGATGCCGATGATTTGCTGATACCGCCGAAGATGGCGGTATCGTTTACTCACTCTGCCAATATTTTTAATACTCAGCATAAAAGGTCACTGATCATTTATGCTGAGACAATTTTTCTGTAAGATTATCAATCCTGTCATTGAGTGCTTTAATATCGGATTTTGATGGAAGTTCCAGCTTTAAGAGTATTTTTTCAATGGTTTTTTCAATTTTCTTATCAAACCCGATCCTTGCATCTTCATACTTTTGCTGGCAGTCTTTTAGAAAATCTTTGGCCTCGTCCTGGTTCATTTTAGAATTTTTAGCAAATTCTTTTGCCAGGTCTTCGATTTCGCTTTTAGATCTCAATGCCAGCCCAACGCCTGTTAACATGCTTTTTTTAAGATACTCAAACATATTCATTTCACCCTCCAAGAAATAGTTTATTTTGATCCAAAAGAGACGGTGAGAATATCTTCTACACTGGTGTCTCCTTCCAGGATAGCATCCATCTTACCATAAGCTGATGGAAGAAGGGTATTAATAAAAAATTTAGCTGATTCAATCTGGCCTGCATAAAAGGCAGCATCCTTATTTTTCTCAGCCTTTGCAGCAACGGCTCCCTTTTTGAGACTGCCCACTTTTTTAGCCAGCTTGGGCGCGGCAATAGATGCTCTCCACAGATGCATCCATGCAAAGGTGACATCCCCGGTTACTTCAAGGAAGGGGTGGGCAAAGGCATAGGCATTCAGAGCTTTCTCAGATCTGGCTCTCTGACCGATTTCCCGGGCAAGGGCTTCAAGCCTTGATACGGCATGGTCAACCTTTTCAACCAGTCCCTCAATTCCTTCAATCCCTTTGGCCTCTTCAACAGTCTTTTTCATCAGGTCAATAAAGTATTGAAAGCTTTCGCCTTTATTCATGGAAAGTTTTCTGCCGATAAGATCCATTGCCTGGATACCGTTGGTGCCTTCATAAATCATGAAAATTCTTGAATCCCTCATCAATTGTTCAACAGGAAATTCACTGACATAGCCGTAGCCGCCGTAGACCTGTACGCCATGGGAACAGATTTCCAGGGCCTTATCTGTGATATATCCCTTAACAATAGGCGTTAAAACTTCAATCAATGCACTGGTATCGGCTTTAAGTTTTTCATCCTCTGTTACGTGGACAATATCAGAGCATTTACCATAATAATAGATCAACGATCGCATGCCTTCAGTAAAGACTTTCATGTTCAAAAGCTGACGCTTTACATCTGGATGCTGGATGATGGCAACATCTTTTGCCGCCGGGTCTTTCCCAGCGAGAAGATGCCTTCCCTGAACCCTGTTTCTGGCATAATCAAGGGCATACATATAAGAAGCAGATGCCACTGAAAATCCCTGCATGCCGACAAAGGCACGGGCTTCATTCATCATCTGGAACATTTCGGGCATGCCTTTGTTTTCTACCCCTAAAAGTGTACCGATACAGTCCCCTTTTTCTCCAAGGGAAAGAGAAGCTGTAGAATTACCATGGATTCCCATTTTATGCTCAAGTCCCGTACACACGACATTGTTGAAATCCCCTAGGCTGCCGTCCTCATTCACATGATACTTTGGAACCAGGAACAGCGAAATTCCTCTGGTGCCGGAAGGAGCTCCTTCAATTCTTGCCAATACCGGGTGGATGATATTATCGCACAGATCATGTTCTCCGGCAGAGATAAAAATTTTTGATCCCTGAATGGAATAGGTGCCGTCCTCATTTTTTGTTGCCGATGTCGTAAGCGCCCCCACATCAGACCCGGCTTCCGGCTCAGTTAAAAGCATGGTTCCGCCCCATTTGCCCGCAAACATTTTTTTTATATAAAGTTTTTTTTGTTCTTCATTACCAAAGGCTTCCACCAGCTTGGCCGCACCGTGTGTCATGCCGTAGTAGAGCATAAATGCTGAGTTGGCTCCCACCATGTATTCAAGGGCAGCACACCCGATAAGTTTTGGCATTCCCTGACCACCAACCTCAGGATCATCACACATAGCTAGCCATTCACCTTCACAATAGATGTCCCAGGCCCGTTTAAAGGATTCTGGAACCGTAACCTTTCCATTTTCAAGTTTGCATCCGATTTCATCCCCATCTTTAAATGTGGGAAGGATTTCTTTTATAGCCAGGTTTCTAGCTTCAGAAACTATCAGGTCTATTGTTTTTTTATTAAATTCTTCAAATAACTCATGTTCAACCATTCCGATCTGTTCATGCAAGACAAAATCGACATCTCGTCTGTCAGCGATAAGTTGTGCCATATAATTTATCTCCTTTTATATAATTGTTTCTAATATATTGAACTCCAACAGTATTTTCCTAAGCAAAATAAACAGAATTGTCAACCTGTGGACGTGAAAAAGTTTGATTACGTTTAACTATTTTTATAAATACTTAACAAATTCTTGGATTAAATGAGCTCATAAAAAGTATGAATTTTGAGATAATTGCGTTGCCTGAGTCAGATCAGCTTAAAAAATTGATTATTAGGTGGACGAAGAATTTATGTTGTGATACAGGAGAACGATGGATATTAAATGCTGGGGCTCAAGAGGATCTATATCTGTATCAGGAAAGCAATATCTCAAGTACGGAGGTGATACCACCTGCATCGAGGTTACTGCGAAATCGGGAGAAACGATTATTGTCGATGCAGGAACAGGTATCCGTCACATCGGCAATTCCT
This sequence comes from Desulfobacula sp., assembly GCF_014237455.1. Classification (GTDB taxonomy): domain Bacteria; phylum Desulfobacterota; class Desulfobacteria; order Desulfobacterales; family Desulfobacteraceae; genus Desulfobacula. The sequence continues at coordinate 155,392 of NZ_JABZFL010000030.1, forward strand.
TTATTGAAAGCAACATCCCCCGGTATTATCTTCTATTTACCCACGTTCACTGGGACCATATTCTGGGATTTGTTTTTTTTAAGCCGCTTTTTTTCAATAAAGTTAAAATAATGATCCAGGATCGCAAATTTTCAGGCATCTGTACCAGGGATGTTTTAAATGAAGTGATGAAGCCGCCTTTTTTCCCCATCGGTTTAAAGGATTTGAAAGCAGATATCAAATTTGAAAAAGCATTGAATAATACTTTTTCTGTCGGTTCTATCAGGATAGAAACCATTCCGCTTAGCCATTCCGGTGATGGGCTGGGGTATAAATTTATTGAAGACGACAAATCGTTTGTGTTTTTAACGGATAATGAGCTGGGGTTTGATCATTCTGAAGGCATGGGGTTTGATGCGTATCTGAATTTTTCACGAAACGCGGATCTCTTGTTCCATGATGGAGAATACACTGAAGAGGAATATAAACGAAAGAAGGGGTGGGGGCATTCTTCGATTCAGGATGTCCTGAATCTTGCAGTAAGAGCCAATGTGAAAAAGCTTGGGTTGTTTCACCTGAACCAATATCGAACCGATGACCAGATGGATAAAATTATTAATGAGTGCCAGGCGGATCTGAAAAAGAAGAACTCGGTTCTTGATTGTTTCGCCGCTTCCTGCAATATGGCAATTCATCTTTAAAAATAAAAAATATAAAGTTTAAGTTATACCCCATGGAACAAATGTCAAAACGTTCTCTTTTACAAATTACCCGGACCATGCTGTCCTGGAAAATGATGGCCATGTTTTTTTTTGGATTCTCTTCCGGGTTTCCGTTTTATATTATCAAAGACGTATTAAAATTATGGATGACAGAGTCTGGTGTGGATCTTGCGACTATCGGTCTTTTTTCTGCTCTGGGTCTGCCGTATACCTTGAAATTTGTCTGGTCTCCTTTGATGGACGGATATGTGCCAAGGTTTTTAGGGCGGCGGCGGGGGTGGATACTTATCGCTCAGATAGGGCTTATGGTGAGTATCGCACTGATAGGACAATTCGACCCTTCAAAGTCGTTGTTCTGGATAGTTTTCATGGCATTGTGCATCAATTTTTTCGGGGCAAGCCAGGATATTGCCCTGGATGCATTCCGGCGTGAATATTTAACAAGCGATGAACTGGGGTTTGGCACCGGCGTCTGGATGAATGCATGGCGGCTTGGCATGTATGTCTCTATCGGAATCGCACTTCTTACAGAATTAAATATCAGTTGGGCCAGCATTCATATTATCCTGGCATTGATGATGGGAATTGGAATTTTAACCACTCTTTTTGTTCCTGAGCCAAAAGTCGATGCAGCACCACCGGTTTCAGTGAAAGAAGCGGTTATTGAGCCCTTTGTTGAATTTTTTAAACGCCACGGTGCTGTTCTTGTTCTTTTATTTATCCTGCTGTACAAAATCGGGGATAATATGGCCGGTGCCATGACAATTCCGTTTATACTCAAAATGGGGTTTTCCAAAACAGAATACTTTATCATTGTCAAAGGGATCGGAATGTTCGGGCTTTTTGGCGGGGTGATTTTGGGAGGATCTATCATGATCCGTCTTGGTATTGCCAAATCCTTATGGGTGTTTGGGATACTTCAGGCTATCTCCACAGCATTGTTTGCCATTATGGTTATGGTTGATCATACTTCCCTGATCTGGGTGGAGTACAGACAAGTTATTCTGGGGTGTATTATAGGGTTTGAATTTTTTTCCACAGGTCTTGGGCAGGCTGCTTATGCCACCTATATGGCGATACAGACCAATAAGCGGTTTACAGCGACCCAATATGCATTACTGACAAGTTTGATGGCTGTCCCGGGTGTTGTTGCAGCTTCTGCTACAGGATTTATGGCAAAATATCTGGGATGGGATGTGTTTTATTTTTTGTGTGCAATTATTGCAGTTCCGGGACTGCTGCTTTTGTTTAAAATTGCTCCCTGGAATGCAAGTAATGAAGAATTGGAGACAACCCATTGATTGGATATCGGAAATAGTGCTTGACAAAGAATAGCCTTTTTTTTACTTAAAAGCTGGAAAATAACAAAAGTTATAGATTTGTTTTATTAACCAGTCCGCTTTCCTTGAGAGGTGAAGGTTTTTGCATTATTGTGCAACCCAATTGCACTGATATAAATAGACTGACCGAAACAATCTATTGGTCAGATAGAGCTTATTGCAGAATGCCGGTTTCAGGCCCTGATAAGCATCAGACAGATGTTTTTCAGGGTGATCAAAGAACCGGTTTTTTTATATCGTCTTGCAAACCATTGATTTATAACCCTCTTATTCAAAGCGGGAAACCATATGAAGACCTGCTAAATTAAAAAAAAATTGATTATCAGGTTTTTTTGCCCGGATCATTGTTTGCACTATTGGGAATAATTCGGAAGGGGCAGGGTTCATAGCTTTAAGCGGTGAAGCTATTATAAAAAACGGTTAGGAGTTAGGAGGTTAAAATAATGACCCAAAATTCAACACCAAAGGAAGATCTTGCAGGTTCTGTCATGGTTCTTGGCGGCGGAATCGCGGGGATGCAGTCTGCTATTGATTTGGCCAATTCAGGTTACTATGTATATCTGGTTGAAAAATCTTATGCCATCGGCGGCATGATGGCACAGCTGGATAAGACGTTCCCGACCAATGACTGTACCATGTGAGTGATCTCACCCAAACTGGTCGAGGTCGGCCGGCATCTGAACATTGAGTTATTGACAAACACACAACTTCTTGAACTTGAGGGCGAAGAAGGAAATTTTACCGCCAGGGTGAAAGAAAATCCAAGGTTTGTTGATTTATTAAAGTGTACCTCCTGTGGAGAATGTACCAAGGTTTGTCCTGTGGAAGTACCCAGCGAACATAACCAGGGATTAGCCCCTCGAAAGGCTATTTTTAAGCAATATGAACAGGCCATACCGGGAGCGTATGGAATTTCCAAACGATCCACGGCTCCGTGTAAGGCTACTTGTCCGGCCCATGTGAGCATCCAGGGATTTATTGCCCTGATGAACCAGGGAAAGCATGCCGAAGCCTTGAAATTGTTTAAGCAAGAACATCCCTTTCCCGGATCCTGCGGCCGTGTCTGTCACCATCCTTGTGAATTAGAATGCACCAGAGGGGACGTTGATGAACCTGTTGCCATCCAATACCTTCACAGGTATCTGGCACAACTGGATCTTGATGGTGATGAAATTTTTATTCCTGAAGTTGCAGAAAAGCGCGATGAAAAAGTGGCCATTGTAGGGTCGGGTCCTGCAGGACTGACCACAGCCTATTATATGGCTCAAAAGGGATATGGAGTTACCATATTTGAAAAACTGCCCGTTAAAGGCGGCATGATGACAGTGGGTATTCCGGAGTACAGGCTGCCCAAAGCCGAGCTTGCAAAGGAAATTGAAGTGATTGAAAACCTGGGTGTTGAGATTCAAACCTCGGTTGAATTTGGCAAGGATGTTACCCTTCAAAGCCTTAAAGAAAATGGTTACAGCGCATTGTTTATGGCAACCGGTCTTCATGGCTCCCGCGGATTGGGCGTCAAGGGAGAAGATCTGGACGGGGTGATCAAAGGGGTTGATCTCCTGAGAGATGCAGCCCTTGGCAAAGCTGAAAAGATTAGCGGCAGGGTCATGGTAATCGGCGGTGGTAATGTGGCGGTTGACGTTGCCCTCACAGCCAGGAGGCTGGGAGCCGATGATGTGACCATGGTCTGTCTTGAAAAACGTGATGAAATGCCTGCCTGGGATTATGAGATTGAAGAAGCCCTTGAAGAAAAGGTTAAAATTGTCAACAGTCTTGGACCCTTAAGATTTATTGGTATAGACGGAAAGGTTGATGAAATTGAATTTCAGGAATGTACATCTGTATTTGATGAAAATGGCAGATTTAATCCCCAGTATGATGACTGCAAATTAACCTCCTATGAAACAGACATTGTCATTGTGGCCATCGGTCAGATGGGAGAGCTTGAGTTTGCGGACAAGGAAGGCATTGCGTTAACCCCGCCCGGCGGACTTGAGGCGGATTCTGTTACTTTGCAGACCCCCATCGACTGGGTGTTCGCAGGGGGTGATGCGTTTTACGGACCCAAATCGGTTGTGGATGCCATTGCCAGTGGGAAGACCGCAGCAGAAAGTATGCACCGGTTCATCAATGGCGAAGATTTGAATGAAGGCCGGGAAAAGTCCTGGGACTTTGAAAAACCCGATATTTTTGATGTGCCCCGAATTGAACGGGCAAAACCTTCCAAAATAAGTGTGGCTGAAAGAGAAGGTAATTTCAAGGAAGTGACCCTGGATCTTGCCAGAGAGGCCATTGAAAGAGAAGCGGCCCGTTGTCTTTCCTGCGGGATCTGTTCGGAATGCTACCAATGCGTGGACGTCTGTCTGGCAGAAGCGATCAACCATGAGGAACAGCCCAAAATAAGAGATCTGAATGTGGGATCCGTCATACTGGCAAGTGGTGCCAAAGCCTATGATCCTTCAGGGCTAGATGATATTTATATGTACAAGAGATCGCAAAATGTTATGACATCTCTTGAGTTTGAAAGAATTTTAAGTGCCGGTGGTCCTACCTTGGGGCATCTTGTCAGACCTTCCGATGAAAAAGAACCTGAAAAGATTGCTTTTCTCCAGTGTATTGGTTCACGGGATACCAATAAATGCGGCAATGGTTATTGTTCATCAGTCTGCTGCATGTATGCCATTAAGGACGCCATGATTGCAAAAGAGCATTCCGAAAAGGAACTGGATGCGGCCATATTTAATATGGATATGCGGACCTTTGGCAAGGATTATGAAAAGTATTATAACAGGGCTGCAGAACAGGACGGTGTAAGGTTTGTAAAATCAAGAATCCATTCTGTGGTTGAAGAACCCGGAACAGATAATCTTATTCTTAATTATGCCGATGAAGAAGGTAAGATGCACAAGGAAATTTTTGACATTGTCATTCTTTCCGTGGGTCTTGAGATCCCGCAAGAAAGTATTGAGCTTGCCGAAAGGATTGATGTTGATCTGGATAAGTATAATTTTGTTAAAACTCCCACATTCAACCCCTTAAGCACCTCCCGTCCCGGAGTATATGTATCGGGCTCTTTTCAGGGTCCAAAGGATATTGCTTCTTCTGTGGCGGAAGCAAGCGGTTCTGCTGCAGCAGCCGGAATGAAGCTTGCCCCGGTTCGTTATACCCGTACAAAAATACTTAGTATGCCGGAAGAAAGAGATGTCCTGGGTGAAGAACCGAGGATCGGGGTGTTTGTCTGCAAGTGCGGTATTAATATTGCCGGGGTGATCGATGTTGAGGATGTTGAAAATTATGCCAAAACCCTTCCCAATGTCGTCTATACCGGTGAAAACCTTTTTACCTGTTCTCAGGATACCCAGGTCAGCATAAAAGAACTCATTGATGAGCATCAGCTAAACCGTGTTGTTGTGGCATCCTGTACCCCTAAAACCCATGAAGGCATTTTTATGGATACCTTAGAGGAGGCAGGTTTAAATAAATATCTTTTTGAAATGGCAAATATCAGAAACCAGGGCTCATGGATGCATTTTCACGAACCCCAAAAAGCAACTGAAAAAGCCAAGGATCTGGTTCGAATGGCAGTGGCAAGGGTTGCAACCCTGAGACCGCTTCATGATAAACAGATCACAGTGATTGACAAGGCCCTTGTTATTGGCGGCGGTATTGCAGGTATGAATGCTGCCAAAGTATTGGCTGATCAAGGCTATGAAGTTACTCTGGTTGAAAAGGAAAACAGCCTTGGCGGCCTTGGAAACAAGCTGCATCATACCATTGAAGGCGACGATATCAGGGCCTATGTGAAAGACCTTGTTTCAGCGGTTGAGAATCATGACAAGATAGATGTACTTAAACAGACGTTGATTGTTGGATTCGAAGGCTACAAAGGCAATTTCAAAACCACCGTCCTTGTGGGCCCGTCAATGGAAGAAAGAAAAATTGACCATGGTGTCATGATTGTGGCAACCGGTGCAACAGAATACCAGCCCAAAGAATTCCTTTATAATGAAAGTGAAGCGGTTGTCACCCAGATTGAACTTACCGATATGATTGAGGAGAATAAGGCTGAGGCGCTTGACCGTGTCATCATGATTCAATGCGTGGGATCAAGAAACGAAGAGAATCCGAATTGTTCACGGATCTGCTGCCAGAGTGCCGTCAAGAATGCCATTGCCCTGAAAGAACAGGATGCTGATACGGATGTTTTCATTCTCTACAGGGATATGAGAATGTATTCCATGCTTGAAGAATATTACACAAAGGCAAGGAATCTCGGTGTGATTTTTTCACGGTTTGATCCTGAAAATCAGCCTGAGGTGGCCAATGGCGAAAACGGCAAAATGACGGTTACTTTCACTGATCATGTTCTGGGACAGAAAATAGAAGCCAGTGCGGATCTTGTTGTATTAAGCGCAGGTGTCAAAGCGGCTGATACGGAAGAACTGTCAAGCATTATTAAGGCCAATAGGAATCCTGAAGGTTTTTTTATGGAAGCCCATGTGAAACTTAAACCGGTTGAAGCGCTCACTGAAGGTGTTTTCATTTGCGGTACGGCCCACGGACCAAAATTGATTTCTGAAACCATTGCCCAGGCACTGGCAGCCGCATCAAGGGCCACCACGTTCCTTTCCCAGGAATACCTGACCCTGTCTGCAGTGACAGCCGAAGTAATACAGGAAAATTGTGCATCCTGTCTTGTTTGCGTCAGGTCCTGTCCATATAATGTGCCGGTCATTAATGAAATGGGTGTCAGTTATATTGATCCGGCCCTTTGCCAGGGATGTGGTGTGTGCGCATCCGAATGCCCTGCTAAAACAATAAAATTTAACTGGTATGAAGATGAACAATTGCTCAGCAAGGTGGACACTTTGCTGGAGGGGGTAATATGAAAAATGATTTTCAACCTGTGATTTTGGCATTCTGCTGTAATTACTGAGGATATTCAGCTGCGGACCTGGCAGGTTCCATGAGAATGAAGATCCCGACAAATTTTAGGATTGTTCGTGTCCCCTGTACTGGAAGGGTTGATGTTATTCATATTTTAAGAGCCTTTGAGAAAGGGGCTGACGGCGTATATGTGGTCGGTTGCATGGAAGGGGATTGCCACTATAATGAGGGGAATTTCAGAGCCAGAAAGCGAGTTGAGCAGGCAGCTATTATTCTTGATAAGATCGGCGTGGGAGGAGAGCGGGTTAAAATGTTCAATCTTTCAGCCGGCGATGGTCCTTTGTTTGCCCAGTATTCCATTGAAATGGATACCAAGATAAAGGAACTTGGTCCCTCTCCTATCCGGTTGGCAAAACAGAACAAAAAAGATGCAGCTTAAGAGATAAAATATAATTAACAGCTTAATATGAGGTTGGCTTATGATAATAGCAGAGAAAAAACCCATTGAAGAGATCATTGATGAAGTAAAAGATTTCAGCAGAATCCTGATACTCGGGTGTAACGAGTGTGTAACGGTTTGTGAAGCAGGCGGTAAAAAAGAAGTGGAAATTTTGGCGTCGGCATTAAGAATGTATTTTATCAATAAGAATGATGAAAAAGTGATTGATGAAAGAACCCTGGAGCGTCAGTGTGATCATGAATACCTGGAAGAACTTCGAAGCAGTATTGATGATTATGATGCCATTGTTTCTCTTGCCTGCGGCGTGGGTGTGCAGTTTGCCGCGGAGAAGTATCTGACGACCCCCTTAATTCCCGGGGTGAATACGGTCTGTCTGGGTGCCAATGAAGACAGAGGACTCTGGACGGAAAGATGTCAGGCCTGCGGCTCATGTGTGCTGGCTAGGACCGGAGGGATCTGTCCGGTTTCAAGGTGTGCCAAAAGAGTGCTCAATGGTCCCTGCGGCGGCTCAACAAATGGTAAATGTGAAATCAGCAAAGATGTTGACTGTGCCTGGCAGCTTATTTTAGACCGGTTAAAAGCATTGGATAAAATGGATGACTATGAGAAAATCGCACCGATTAAGGATTGGTCAACAGACAGGGCGGGCGGTCCAAGAACAGTCACCAGGGAGGATGTAAAGATATGAGCAATCTAAATACGGCAAGCAATCTGGAAAAAGTATTAAAAGCGGGACACATTGGTGTCACTTCCGAATGCGGGCCTCCAAGGGGAAGTGATGCGGATGAGGTCAAGGAAAAGGGTGCGTTGATAAGAGATTATGTGGATGCTATCAATGTTACGGACAATCAGACTGCCATGACAAGAATGTCTTCTCTTGCAGCATGTGTGCATCTCAAACTCATGGGCATTGAGCCGGTTCTGCAGATGGTAACACGGGACAGAAACAGGGTGGCGCTCCAAAGTGATATTCTGGGTGCCGCCTCTTTTGATATTCCGAACATGCTGTGTCTGTCTGGAGATCACCAGAGTTTTGGTGACTGTGCACAAGGCCAGAACGTTCATGACCTTGATTCCATGCAATTGGTTCAGACGGTTCGATATATGCGGGATGAAGGAAAGTTTCTCGGTGGAGACGATATTAAACGCCCGCCAAAAATATTTGTGGGGGCTGCAGCCAACCCCTTTGCCGATCCGTTTGAAATAAGGGTACCGCGTCTGGCCAAAAAGATTGCCTGTGGAGCTGAATTCATCCAGACCCAGTGTATTTATAACCTGGATAAGTTTAAAGAATGGATCAGAATAGCAGCTGACAGAGGACTGACCGAAAAGACCTTTGTCATGGCAGGCATGACCCCTATGAAATCTGTGGGTATGGCCAAGTACATGAAAAACAGAGTGCCGGGTATGGATGTACCCGAGGAGATTATCGCTCGCCTGGCAGGCGTTGACAAAAGCAAGCAGGCCCAGGAGGGTATTGATATCTGTGTGGAGCATATCCAGGAACTCAAGGAAATAAAAGGCGTTTCAGGATTTCACATCATGGCCATAGAGTGGGAAGAAAAAGTTCCTGAAATAGTAGAAAGAGCCGGACTTTATCCAAGACCGGAAGTATAGTCAACACCCGTCAGAAGAGCTTTAAAGGATACAGGTTTAAAGGAAAATCCCTTTACCTGTATCCTTTTTTATATTAAGATCGCATAATATTTTTTTTTATAATTACTCTTGTATGACCTAAGGAGATAAGATGGCTGTAATCGTAAAGTATATCGTTGTCAGGAATGGAGAGGAAAAGATGACATTTGCGACAAAAAAAGAAGCTGACGCCTATGATAAAATGCTTGATATTGCCGACAATTTGTTTGAATTTCTGGAAAGTTCAAAAATTAAGCTTAATGAGAACCAACTTGAGGACATCTCTCTGTTACTGGCAGAAAAAAGGGATAAACTGATGCCCATTTTAAGAGGGATCAAGCCAAAGAAAAAAGCCGCTAAAAAACCGGAACAAAAAGTCGGAACAAAAGAGAGTACGCCCAAAAAAGCCAAAGGAAAAAAATAGCGGCCAGCATCTTATTGTAAGTTTAATTCCATTGCTATCTGTTACCGAACCCGCTTTATTGCAGTTTTCGTTAGAGAAGACAGAGCACCTTTCGGGGCACGGATAAGAAGTAAAGCGGGTGCATTATGAAGGATAAAATCTCTGCCTTTTTCTGTATTTTTCGTGTAACTTAAGGATAAACTCGTCACTAATGAAAGAGAGTTATCAGAGGGACTAAAATCAATAAAGGAGCATAAATAATATGAATCAGGTTATTAATCTGTTGAAAAATCATCGCTCAATTCGGAAGTTTAAACCGGAATCCGTCAGCAATGAAAAGGTGCATGCCATTATTGAAGCGGCCGGCTGGGCGTCCACATCAAATTTCATTCAGGCCTATACGGTTATCCGTGTGAAAAACAAGGAAACACGAAAACAGATTGCTGAACTTGCAGGCCCCCAGCCCTGGGTAGAAGCAAGTCCGCTGTTCCTCGTGTTCTGTGCTGACTTAAAGAGATCTCAGGGTGCCTGTATGCATGAAAACAAAGAGATGGTATCAGGTTTTACCGAGCAGTTTATCATTGCCACAGTGGATGTGTCACTTGCAGCTCAAAATGCTATGATTGCAGCGGAATCGCTGGGTCTTGGTGGTGTTTTTATTGGCGGCATCCGGAATGATCCCGAAAAAGTCTGCCAGCTTCTGAAGATTCCTGATCATGTTTACCCGGTTTTCGGCATGTGTCTTGGATACCCGGATGAAAAACAGGAACAGAAACCAAGGCTGCCGGTCAATATGGTTCTGAAGGAAGATGATTACCAGGAGGAGAATTCGGATTTGAAAAAATACAATGAAATCTGTCGTGACTATTACCAAAACCGTTCCACCTCTTCCAGAGAGGATACATGGACAAGCCAGATATCAGTCATGATGAGTAAGCCCGCACGCCCTCATATGAAAGCGTTCCTGGAGAAAAGAGGATTTGAGTTTAAATAAAACAGATTAAAACAATTGATATTTGTACCCCAATAGACATAAGAGGGACTCTTCAAAAATTAATTATATCAAAATCGATAGCTCGCTGTCCCAGATCTGTTTGTATCAACACTCTTAAGCAAAACAATTTACTCTTCAGAAGGAGCTGTGTCCTTATTTTCCTCGACAGTCGTTTTTTGTCTCTCCAACTTGCGTTGCTTTTTTTCTTCTTTTTTCTTTTTCTTTGCCAATTCTTTTTGGCGCTTTTCAAATGAATAGTTTGGTTTGAACATGGACAAATCCTTATTAATACTTTGTGTTTTACCTAAAAAAGACTGCGGCAAAAAAGGACCCTGCAGATTGCAGGGTCCTCAAAATGCGTATGCCAGTTTACTGCTGGACAACATTCTCTGCTGCAGGCCCTTTAGGACCATCAACAACATTAAAGGTTACCCGTGCACCTTCCGTTAAGGATTTGAATCCCTCGGACTGAATTGCGGAATGATGAACAAATAAATCTTTGCCGCCATCATCCTGTTCGATAAAACCAAAACCTTTTGCATCGTTAAACCATTTTACTGTTCCTTCAGCCATCTTGTATTACTCCTTTGTAATCAGTTCCTTAGGGGGAACCACTTTGTTATATTGCCGAAGCATCATTTGATACATCGACTGGCAAGTCTGGGTATCCAGACAAATTTCTTATTGACGAGTTGCTCTGTTTCTGCTGGCAGCCAGGGAAAAAATACTGCTACGCTGATTTCTGGCTCGCCCGCTTGAAGCTGGTTTTTTTCCTCCCGGCATTGGTCGTGAAAAGCGTTGCCTTTTTTCTTCAACCACAGTCTCTTTGGGCTCCCAGGCAAAACCAGGGGTTTTCTGGCGACGCATCTTTTTTCCCAGATTCCGCTCTATGAGTGAAATTATTTTGCTGTCTTCCTGACCGGCAAAAATAAATGCCTGACCGGTTCGTTCTGCGCGTCCGGTACGCCCAGTACGGTGGGTGTATGCTTCGGTTGTATCCGGGACATCATAGTTGATGACATGGGAAATCCCTTTCACATCAATCCCCCGTGCGGCAATATCGGTGGCTACCAGGATCTTGAATGTACCATTCTTAAAACCGTTCAGTGCCTTCTGGCGTTTTGGCTGGGAAAGATTGCCTTGAATTGAAGCAGCTTGATAGCCCGCTTTTTGCAGTATCAGAGCCAGGCTTTTTGCCTTGTGTTTGGTTCGGGTAAAAACCAGGGTACTCTTCATTTTTTCTTCTTGAATAATGGTCTTAAGCAAAGAGGTCTTCTGTTCTTTTGCAACCTGAAACAGGACATGAGAAATTGCGCGAACCGGCTTTGTATGATTGATTTGTACTATTGCCGGATTTATCAATATATTTTCCGCCAGGTGACGGATTTCCTTAGGCATGGTGGCAGAAAAAACAAGGGATTGACGCTTTAAGGGCAGCTGTTTGATAATCCTGCGGATATCAGGTAGAAATCCTTTGTCAAACATATGGTCTGCCTCATCAAGAACCAGCGCTTCAACAGCCTTCAAAGAAAAAGCCCGGTCATTAAGCAGATCCAGCAATCGACCCGGGCAGGCAACAATAATTTCCACGCCGCTTCGGATTGCTTTGATCTGGGGTTGCTTACCCACACCACCATAAATGGAGATACTCCGCAAACCGGTTTTTTGTGCCATTTTGGTGATATCTGCATGGATCTGTTCTGCCAACTCCCTTGTGGGTGCTACGATTAACGCCCGCACTTTTTTTCGGGGGCCGTCCAGCAACCGCTGAATTAGGGGCAGTGCAAAAGCTGCAGTCTTTCCAGTCCCGGTCTGGGCAAGACCAAGGATATCTCTGCCGTCAAGTATTGGAGGAATAGCCTCTTTCTGGATCGGGGTGGGAAGTGTATAGCCGCAGGCAGCGATGCCAGCTTCTATCTTAGGGTCAAACTTAAAATTTTTAAAACTCATTAATACTCCTATGTATTACGTAATGATCTACCAGGTCATTGGCCCGGTTGAAAGATCTGCGGATCCATTAGAATCCGTTTATTATTCTTTTATTTAGTTTTATGGAAAATGATTGAATCGATTATACTGAGGGCACCAAAGGCAATCGGCAGATCACCGCCCGAGTTAGTATCTGTTAAGACATGATAAGGGGTTATACTATAAAATGTCATCATCGTTTCTCCTGTTTATTGAATCAGCAGAAACTTCGGCGGCAACAAACGATGTTTTTAAACAACGAGGTTAACGAGGAAAACCTTGAAGGAAAATTTGATTCTATCTAAATATAATTAGATAGTATACATGAATGTATAGAAATTGCAATGAAATAAAAAGAAAGTCGCTAAACCTGCCAAGGATCAAAACTCAAGGATACTTACATTATCCTTGGCACAATAAAAAGCCAATATTCAAATAAAGTCTTGAAGTCTGCTAAATTACCAACCCCAACATATGGGGGATAGGGTCAGTCCTGTAAATTTAATTTTTTATATAACAGCATGAATCGTGAGAATATTCTGTCAAAATTCTTGTCATTCTACCATATCTCCAATAAGGTTGAATATCAGTTTAAGATTTTGACTCTACTTGAG
>NZ_JABZFL010000056.1 GCF_014237455.1 Desulfobacula sp.
CCAAGTCAAGGAAAACCACAGCGGTTTATTATGATTTTGAAGATGTATTAATCCCTAGGGAGCTTTCAATTGTAAAAAACAGGACCGTTGTTATATTGACACCCGGGTTTACATCAGGACTCATTACACTGAAGGGCAGGGTGGAAAGACAATCTTTGTTTAATTTTTTTAATAATAATATGGCAAAAGACAATTGGACTGTTATCAGCCAGATCAAGTCTCCGGGTATCACCATCATGGTTTTTCAAAAATCTTCAAGGACCTCGGTTATTACCATCCGGGACGAGCAGATATATACCTATGTTGAGGTGGGTGTGGCGCCAACTGTTACAGGAGGATCAGGTTTTTCCAGGTCAAACCTGATAGAATAATGGATTTTCAAAATAAACATATCCTTCTTGGGGTTACAGGGGGAATTGCCGCATATAAAGCGGTTGAGCTTTTAAGGCTGTTAAAAAAGGCCGGGGCTAATGTCAATGTGATCATGACCGCCAGTGCCCAGAAGTTTGTCGGCAAAACCACTTTTGAGGTATTATCTGAAAATCCGGTATTATCGGATTTGTTTTTTGATACGGAATCCTCTGTAAAGCATATTGATCTGGCAACAAGGGCGGATGCTGCCATTATTGCGCCGGCAACCGCAAATACCATTGCAAAGCTTGCCCATGGTATTGCAGACGATGCACTGTCCACAACATTGCTGGCGGTAACCGCTCCGGTTATGATCTGTCCGTCCATGAACACGGATATGTACCAGAATATCCGTGTGCAGCGAAACCTTGATATTCTTGAAAAGGACGGATGGCAGATTCTTGATCCTGATTCAGGTATTTTGGCATGTAAAACTGTGGGCGCAGGAAGACTGCCCGATCCCGGCTTTATTTTTGACAGGGTTGAGGCAATGCTGACTAAGAAAGATTTAAATGGCAGAAAAATTCTGGTTTCAGCCGGCCCTACGGTTGAAGCCATAGACCCTGTCAGATTTGTGAGTAATCATTCATCCGGGAAAATGGGATATGCCATTGCCGGGGCCGCAGAAAAAAGAGGAGGGCAGGTGACACTTGTGTCAGGCCCTGTCAGCCTTGAATCGCCTGTGGGTGTTGATCGGATTGATGTGGTAACCTGTGAAGAGATGGCATTACAAATGCTTGCCAACCTTGATCAGGCTGATATTATTATTAAGGTTGCAGCAGTGGCTGATTATAAACCCATAGATCCTAAAACAAGTAAAATAAAGAAAAAAGACAATAATAAAGATCTTTCCATTTTAATGGCTCAAAATCCTGATATTTTAAAGCGTATCGGAAAAAAGAAAACAAAAGATCAATTCCTGGTAGGGTTTGCAGCAGAAACCAACGATCTTGAAAAAAATGCAGTAATGAAAATGCAGAAGAAAAATCTTGATATGATTGCTGCCAATATTGTGGGATCAACAGACTCGGGATTCAAGGCAGATACCAATAAGGTAAAGCTTTTTTTCAGAGACGGCTCATTTGTTGATATCCCCTTGATGGACAAGAACAAGGTTGCCAATATTTTGATTGGTCATATTATTGATAAAATGGGTTAAATAAGCGCTAAAAGGAATCTGTCTGCTGAAATAACACGAACCTTCTCAATCAAGATATCCACCTCTTTTTTTTTAACAACCTGAAACAAAAAAGGGATATCAAGTTTTGAACTGTAATAATAAAGATTCGGAGATACGGTTGTTCGGTTCAGTTTTGCCTCAATTGCAAACCATGGTTTGCCGTCGTATGTTACAAGAAAATCCACCTCTTTTTTTTGTGCATTTCTTAAATAATATAGATCCACCTTATATCCTTCATAATCTTTTAAAAAATGCACTAATTTTAACAAATGACAGGCAATAAGATTTTCAAATCTTGCCGCTTCATCTTTTATTTCCGACCAGTCCCATAAAAAGAGTTTAGGCTCTTTTTTTAATGATCGGAAGTTTGATCCCACATAGGGATAAATTCTAAAGCAATAATAAAATGATTCCATAATATTGAGCCAGTTACTCAATGCTTTATGACTCACTTCCAGATCCTCCCGCAAGGAGTTAATGGAAAGAAGTGAACCCGCTCTGTCCGGAAGCATATCACAAAAAAGAATCATTCCTGAAAAATCTCTGATAGCTGTGATGTCCCTGATATCTTCTCTGGTAATCCGCTCAACCCTTTCATTGTGCCACCTTCTGAGGGTTTTGCTGTTTTGCTTAATAAAGGGTTCCGGGAAACCGCCGAATTTATCCAGGGATAGGAAATTTTTGGTTTCACTTTTTAAAGGGATATTGAGTTCTGTAAGCGGTTTGATGTTGTTTTTTATTGAACAGCTTTCTGCCAGAGAAAATGGATGCAGCCGGTAGTAATGGTATCTTCCCAGCATTGAATCCCCGCCTCGCCTGTATAAGTCGAGACGAGCACTGCCGGTAATAAGAAATTTGTACTGATCCTTCAATTTGTCATATTCACCTTTAATAAATGATTTCCAGTTTTTATATTTATGAATTTCGTCAAAGATTAAAAGAGCTGCACTGCCGGGCCAACCCGGTTTCAATATATCTTTTCTGTCATCTCTGTTATCCCAGTTATAATATTTGGAGCTCTCGTATTCAGGCGCGATAATATCTTTAGAAAGAGTCGTTTTTCCGACTTGGCGGGGCCCGCCGATAAAGACCATTTTTTCTGAAAGGTCATCATGGATTGCATCAGTTATATATCTGTTTTTTATCATAGATCATATCATAAAAGATTCGTGTTTTTTGTCAAGTTTTTTGTCTATAGGTGAAAAACTTTAAAACTTTTTTTGCCTGCAGGCTAAAAAAGTAACTTTAAAAAAATAAAACCCTTTGTATTTAATTGATTTATTCAATGGCATGTTTTAATAAGTAATTTTGTAATCATAATATTAAAGGATGAGATAGCGTTTAAAATGGGTGCAGATGTTCAAAATGATCCGGCTTCAATCAAGACAGAGTTTGTGCGGGTGATAAAAGATTTTTCACACTATCTATCCGGCCAAAAAGAAACAGGGAATACGTTTCTTGATATTTCAAAAGAATCTGAAACAATAGTGAATAACTGGGGCCATTTAGGCCGGGCACAGGACGTCTTTTCTTTTCAAGGTTCTGAAAATGCATCTGTTTTCATCATAGACAGTGAAGGCAGTTTTTTTAAAGGGGAGGGCGGGGCGCTTTTAATCAAGATTCTTGGGGCCATGAACCTGTCTTCTGATTCAGTCTTTATCTGTAATGCAGGTGATTTTAGATCTGTTTATAAAAAAACAAAATCGGTTGCTCCCAAAATTATCATAACCCTTGGAACCAAAGCCGGGCAATCTCTGCTAAATGTTAAACAGCCCCTGGAAAAGTTCAGGGGAAAATTTTATGAATATCATGGAATTAAAGTGATGCCCACCTTTCATCCGTCCCGGCTTTTAAAACAACCTGAATACAAACGCCAAGTCTGGGAGGATATGAAACAAGTGATGACATTATCAGGGTTGAAAAATGGTTCTTGATACGTTTATTGATACACTCATGGCTGAAAAAGGGTATTCCGTCCACACATGCAGGGCATATCGGGCGGATGTTTTATATTTTATTCAATTTTTTCTGGAAGATCAAAAAGCGGACGATACGCAATACCAGGAATTGTTTCTTTCGCATCTGAACAGGCTTGATAAGGATGCTGTCAGAAGTTTTCTTGCCCATCTTGTGCGATCAGGCAAATCTAAAAGGACAGTATCAAGAAAGCTGTCTTCACTTAAGGCATTTTTTGAATATCTTGTTAAATCGGGACAACTGAAGATAAATCCCGCAGACACGGTACCTTTTCCAAAACTTGAGAAAAACATACCAAAATTTTTAACCATTGATGATCTGTTTCAGCTTCTGGATTCCATTAAGACAGAGACCTGGTTTGACAAGAGAAACCTTGCCATGTTTGAAACTTTTTATTCCACGGGCATGCGGGTGTCTGAAATGGAAGGCTTGAATATCCAGGACATTGACTTTAAAAGTCAAATGATTAGAGTCTTTGGGAAAGGGTCAAAGGAAAGGGTTGTCCCTGTTGGCAAAAGAGCCTTGAAGGCCATAACAGATTACAGGGCATCTTTGAAAGAGAAGGGTGCTCCGGTTTTTGTGAATAAGAATTTTACACGATTAAGTTCCCGGTCCATAAGACGGATACTTGATAAAATAGTAAGGGATTGCCAGTTGAATCTGCCTGTTTCACCCCATATGCTGCGTCATTCCTTTGCAACGCATATGCTGGATTCGGGTGCGGATTTAAGGGGGATTCAGGAAATCCTGGGGCATGTCAGCTTATCCACTACTCAGGTCTATACTCATGTGAGTATGGACAGACTGATGCAGGTATATGACAAGGCACATCCAAGGAGCTGAAAACATGACATTTCACGGAACAACTATTCTTGCTGTAAGGTATAAAAACAAAGTGGTTGTGGCAGGGGACGGACAGGTGACGCTGGGAAATATTGTCACAAAACACAAAGCAAGAAAAGTCAGAAGAATTTATAATGACAAGATTATCGTCGGTTTTGCAGGGGCCACGGCAGATGCATTGACCTTGTCTGAAAAACTTGAACAAAAACTGGAAAGATATAGTGGCAGCTTGACAAGGGCGTGTGTGGAACTTGCCCGGGACTGGAGAACGGATAAATATTTAAGGCGCCTTGAGGCTATGATGATTGCTGTGGATAAGGAAAACACTTATCTATTATCGGGCAACGGAGATGTAATTGAACCCGATGACGGGGTGATCAGTATTGGTTCGGGCAGTACCTCTGCCCAGTCTGCCGCAGTTGCGCTGCTTGAAAATACTGAATTGGAACCAAGAACAATTGTAGAAAAAGCCATGAAGATAGCTGCCAATTTGTGTATCTATACAAATCATCATATCACTGTGGAAGAACTATAACGGGTATAACGGGGTCAGGCTTTCCTTATTGTGGTTATTGAACTCAATAACCACAATAAGGAAAGCCTGATAATCATATAAAAGGCAACCTCCTAAAGAGTTTGAAATAAACTCTGTATAGAATCAAAAATGAGTTCTATACTGTATTTCGGCAAAAAAACAAAAGGAGGT
>NZ_JABZFL010000108.1 GCF_014237455.1 Desulfobacula sp.
CAGTCGGTTCATCCGCAAGATGGCTGCCAAAGAGTTTGGGCTGGATGAGAATATCCTTTCGGTTGAAAAAGAGGAGGCCTCATTATGAGTTGGATGGCAAAGCTGTATGAGACCTATGATCACGTTGTAACTTCTAATCAGGAAGAAGAAGAGGCTATTTTATGGCCAATTTCCCATTTTGTAAAGAATGCGCATATTGAGGTAGTTATAGATGTTGAAGGGAATTTTTTAA
The DNA here is from genome assembly GCF_014237455.1 of Desulfobacula sp. Taxonomy (GTDB): domain Bacteria; phylum Desulfobacterota; class Desulfobacteria; order Desulfobacterales; family Desulfobacteraceae; genus Desulfobacula. The sequence continues at coordinate 233 of NZ_JABZFL010000108.1, forward strand.
AAGGACGTTCAAAAATTTTGCATGGATCAGATAGCCCAACATTAATTCCTGCCTCAGAATCATCTGCGGGGCGAGCTGGAGCTAAAATTGCGCCACATCCATTATGTGAAGAAATTGGATACTGCGCTTCTGACTACCCGAAGGCAAACAAAAATAAAACACAAGCTTACCTGGATCAGATGAGAGATTGGGCAAACTCAAGTAAGTCACATCCAAAACTCAAAGCAATTTTTAAATATCTTGAAAAGCAAACATTATGGAATGACCTTTCAAGTGAGTTTGAATTTCCCTTGAAAGTAAAAAAATCAAATGGAACCAGTCAGAAAATATCACCAGAAAAGGTGTTTATTAGATGGTGTGTCGAAGAGCCTGGAAATCCTGTGTCAGGAACGTGGCAAGATGAGGAGTTAATTGACTCTTGGATTTCTTATGACAGAGAAAAGAACAGTAAAAAAGGCTTTTGCTACATTCTTGGAGATAAAGCCAGAATTGCATCAAACCACCCGCGTTTTTTACGGTGGCCGGGAGATGGAGCAAAGCTTGTGTCTTCAAATGATCACAGTGGTTATACCTTCCGTGGAAAATTTACTGATACTAAAACAAGTATAGATAAGCATGGAGCACAAGCAGTCGTCATTGGCTTTGATGTCACCCAGAAAGCGCATAATGCCTTGCGCTATCTCTTGTCCAGTCCGAGTCATAGTTATAGGAATGGTGATCAGGTTTATATTACTTGGGCAGTTTCCGGTAAAAAAATTCCTGAACTATTGAAGTCTTCATGGGCGATGATGACTGACGAAGATATCTTCTTACAGCCAGAAATTGAACCAGAGGAATCACAAGATCGGATAGATCAAAGCATAGATATTGGTGCATCCTTTGCCTTTAAATTCAACAATTATTTGCGCGGGTACAGGGCAAAGCTGGAACCAAATGAACAAATCGTAATAATGGGCTTGGATTCGGCAACACCGGGAAGAATGGGGATCATCTATTACCGGGAACTCCTGGCCAGTGAATTCCTGGATCGGATTCATGACTGGCACATCCAGTTCGCCTGGCCCCAACGCCATACCAAGGAATATCCAAATCCAAACAGTAATAAAAAGCCCATCAGAAAAACAATTTGGCCAGTGAGCTCTCCGGTTCCCCGAGTTATTGCCGAAGCTGCTTATGGTGATATCTTGAAGAGCAATAAAACCCTGAATAAAAGTTTGTTGGAGCGGATATTGCCCTGCATTGTCGATGGCCGGCAATTTCCTCGAGATGTAATGCTTTCAGCGGTGCGCCGGGCCAGTAATTGCACTTTAAAAAGGCTTTCACAACAATTTTCTAACCCTAAAAGCGAGAAAGCCGCATGGGAAAAGAATCTTGGTGTCGCCTGTGCCTTGTACAGAGGGTTTTACATGCGTCATCCTGATAAAATAAAAAGGAGGGAATATTCAATGACATTAGAAGAAGACAGAAAAACAAGGGATTATTTATATGGTCGCCTGTTGGCAATTGCCGAACGAATTGAAGAGGTTGCCTTGAATGTTGGAGGAGAGAGCAGACCGACAACTGCTGCCAGATTAATGCAGCGTTTTGCGGATCGGCCCTTTTCGACCTGGCGAAATATTGAGTTGGGATTACAGCCCTATATGCAAGGATTACAGGGGAAAAGGGCAGGCTTTTTGACCAACTGCAATAAAGAGCTTGATGCGGTGCAAGATGCTTTTTCTCCAGATGATTTTACCAGTGACAAGCCGCTTTCCGGTGAATTTCTGTTGGGGTATCACTGCCAGAAACAAGATTGGCGCAATAAAAAAGAAACCAATAACGAAAATTAATAATTTGAAGGAGATAGATCATGAGCCTGGAAAACAAAATAGATTTTGTCATTATTTTTAGCGTTAAAAATGCCAACCCAAACGGTGATCCTTTAAACGGTAATCGACCCCGCATAGATTATGACGGATATGGAGAGATTACCGATGTCTGCCTGAAAAGAAAAATTCGTAACCGTTTGATGGCAAAAGAGTATCCGATTTTTGTTCAATCAGATGAAAATAAAATTGATGGAATGCCGAGCTTGAAAGCCAGGGCAGAGTCAGATGAATTTGGACTTGGCAAAGATGCATTTATTAGGACTCAAACGACTCCAGATAAAACTGTGAAACTTGCCTGTGAAAAATGGCTGGACGTTCGAACCTTTGGTCAGCTTTTTGCTTTTAAAAATACTGCGAATGATGGCGTGTCTATTCCTATCCGTGGCCCGGTTTCTATTCAGTCCGCTTTTAGCGTGGTGCCAGTTAGTGTAACCAGTACCCAGATAACCAAGAGTGTCAGTGGTGAGGGAGATGGAACCAAGAAAAGTTCTGATACTATGGGTATGAAACACAGGGTAGATCAGGCGGTTTATGTCACCTATGGCAGTATGAACCCGCAACTATCAGAGCGGACCGGATTTAACAATGATGACGCCGAAACCATTAAAGCAGTATTGCCCAAACTTTTTGAAGGAGATGCATCATCAGCACGACCCGAAGGAAGCATGGCGATTGAGAAAGTTATTTGGTGGCAGCACAATAGTAAGGCCGGTCAATATTCTTCAGCCAAAGTACACAGAACACTGTCAGTAAACCCGGATGGCAGTTTTGAGATTGACAAGCTGGATGGATTGGAACCGGAGCTTATTGATGGTTTTTGATGTCTTTCACTATCTGACGTCTACTAAAGTGATGAGGGATTTAACATGGAAACAAAATTGGTGGTCTTCAAAAATAAAGAAATTCGGCGGATGTTGCATAACAATGAGTGGTGGTTTGTCATTGTAGATGTAGTTTTGGCGCTTACTGACTCAATTAACCCAAGTGGCTATATAAAGGACATGAGGCGTCGTGATAAAGAACTTTCCAAAGGGTGGGGGCAAATTGCCACCCCCCTTTCAGTTCAGACTGAAGGCGGGCCTCAGCGTATGAATTGCGCCAACACCGAAGGCATTTTTCGCATCATTCAGTCCATTCCTTCACCCAAAGCCGAACCATTCAAACGCTGGCTGGCTAAGGTCGGTTACGAGCGGGTTCAGGAGATTGAGGATCCAGAACTGGCAAGTAAGCGTACCAGGGCCATCTACCGTGCCAAGGGGTATTCGGAGGCCTGGATAGAAAAACGGATGCGGGGCATTGCCGTTCGGGCGGAACTAACCGATGAGTGGCAGAAACGCGGGATCAAAGAAGATCCGGAATATGCAATTCTTACCTCGGAGATTTCCAAGGCCGCCTTCGGTGTCACTCCTTCGGAATACAAAAATTTGAAAGGACTAAAGCGGGAAAACCTCCGAGATCATATGACCGATTTGGAACTGATCTTTTCCATGCTGGGTGAAGCGGCCACTACCGAGATTGCCAGCAAAAAAGATGCTCAAGGGTTTGATGAAAATAAAACAGCCGCCCGAAAAGGTGGCAAAATTGCCGGTGACGCTCGTGAAAATCTGGAAATTGAAACCGGAAAGAAAGTGGTCAGTTCAGGAAACTATCTGACCGAACCTGAAAGCAGGAAAAGGCTTAAAAATAAATGACCCTCTATATTGAAGATGAATTATTGCCACTATCCGCCCTGCAGCACATACTCTTTTGCAAGAGGCAATGCGCACTGATTCATATTGAACAATTATGGGTTGAAAATAAATTTACCGCAGAAGGTCGAATTATGCATGAAAGGGTAGACAGGGGGGATCAAAGTGACAGAGGCAGGATGAAGGTTGAATATAGCCTGCCGCTTAAATCAAGTGTTTTGGGTGTTACCGGAAAGGCAGATGTGGTTGAGTTCCATTTAAAAGAGGGTTTGGAAAAACTATGGATACCTTTTCCCGTGGAATATAAAAGAGGAAAACCCAAGAAGAACCTTTCAGACAAGGTGCAGCTTTGTGCACAGGCGTTATGCCTTGAAGAAATGGTCTGTGTAAAAGTTGAAACAGGGGCACTTTTTTATGGGAAAACAAGACGCCGCCTGGATGTTGTTTTTGATGAGAATTTGCGGGAGTTTACAATGAGAACATCTGAAGAACTTCATAATATGATTTCCTCTGGGATTACACCGCTGCCCCATTATGAAAAAAAGTGTGATACCTGTTCTTTTCTTAATTTATGTATACCCAAGACAATTGGGAAAAAAAGAAATGTATTGTCATGGATAAGAAAAATGACAGACTAAGGCAAATTTAATAAAGATGAAAAAATATTTAAACACATTGTTTGTGACTACTCAAGGGGCTTATTTGTCAAAGGAAGGTGAAACTGTTGTTGTTAAAATTGAAAAAAAAGTAGCCATGAGACTTCCCATTCATACACTTGCCGGGATAGTTTGTTTTGGTGCAGTGAGTTGCAGCCCTTATTTGATGGGGTTTTGTGCTGAAAATGATGTGTCCATTAGTTTTTTGACAGCTTATGGCAGATTCCTTGCAGTAGTTAAAGGGCCGGTTTCAGGAAATGTTCTTTTAAGACGGGAACAGTTCAGAATGGCGGATAATCAAGAAACTTGTGCTTCAATTGCAGGATCTGTATTGACCGGCAAACTCGCAAACAGCAGAACCGTTCTTGAAAGGGCGATCCGCGATCATAAAGAAAAAATCGATGAATTCAGACTGAAAAAAGTATCTGATCGGCTTTCTTTATATATTAAAAAAGAGCTTCCATATGGAAATTTAAACAGGCTGAGAGGTGTCGAAGGAGACGCGGCACATCAATATTTCAGTGTTTTTGATGAGCTGATAATAGTTCAGAAAGAGGCATTTTCCTTTACCGGAAGAAACAGGCGGCCACCGCTTGATAATGTAAATTGCCTCCTCTCTTTTTTATATACTCTCCTAACTCATGATGTACGATCTGCACTTGAATCTG
>NZ_JABZFL010000085.1 GCF_014237455.1 Desulfobacula sp.
CTCAGTGCGGTAGACTGCTGTCTGCTCAGGCCTGGTAGTGAGTACTGCCAGGCCTACCTCTATACTGCATAGGTAAAACAAACTGACATTACCTTGGGATAAAAACGCGACAATCTACAATAAGGAGCAAGAGAATTTGACCGATAGACCAACCCTGCCACTAGATATATATGAGGAAAAAATAGCTATATACCGTATTGTAAGAGGCTTCTTAGGTTTGGTCATGCGAGATGCCAACATTGACATAGAGTCGCTATTCAAATTTGCAAAGGAAACAGATGAAGTAATATTCCTTTTTGATCCAGAAGTATCTATTTACATACATGAGCTATACAAGAAAGCTGTTGATCTCAGATATACCGCAACAATGATTGAACACCACAATGTCATTGGTGAGGAACGATCTAAATATGTAAACCAGAATGCTGAGCTATTACTCTGGCTAAGTGAACAAGTAGAAGAGGTGCGCGCTGTCTTTTCTAAGCACATTGCGTTATGAGCAAAACAAGCATAAAATCATTGCAGTGGACCGCAAAGGGCGAGCCCCTTGTCCCCTCCTTGCAGTCGGCGGCCCCTGAACTCAACCGTTATGGATAAATGATAAATGCAAAGTAATCCAAAAAAAATTAAGTATATTGATAAAATTGTTCGGTTCTATAGCTATAATTGCTGCCACTATTATTTTCTCTGTCGCAATTCAAAGTATTGATGGTAAATTGAATAGTATTAGTGAAAAGATCTCACAGCAGAAAACTAATTCGATAATTTATAAGCAATTGTTATCGTCCATTGCGGGTCAATTTTTAGAAAGACGACTTGATTTTTTTGAAAGAAACAATAGAATCATTAATAAAGCTGGGTTTAATATTCGGAATGAATTGGAAGATAAGATCTTAGATATAACTAAAAAAATAATCGTAAGACAAAAGGGGAGTTTAATTGAAAATGGTTCAAACAAATCAGGAATGATAAGCCTGAAGCAAGAACTCGATTCAATTATTAAAGATCCAAACATGTCATTTAGTGTCAAACTCGATAAACTCGAACCAATTCGTGAAAAAACCGCATCTTCACTCAATGATAGATTTATAAATTATCAAAGTGAATTAAATAAACTCAGGAAAAAAGAAAAAGATCATAAAAAACGCAAATTATTTTGGAATTGTTTGTTTATATGGCTTCAAGTAACAGGACTAATTGCGTTAAGTTTTGGTGAGTTGTTAGGTACAAAGGTATCATTTTATAGCATAAAAGAAAAAACAGCCCATAACAAAACAAATTAACTCGGACTGCTAAAAGCTGCGCCGCTTCCCCGGGCCTATCAACAAGCCACTACACGTGGACAAGCCAGTGAGCTAAACATTAAACTTTATAGTCCAAAGACAGCAGTATAAGCTATCCTTTCACAATAATTTTTATAAATCACCAATATTGGCTAATGAGCAAGGGTTGATATTTGATTTTCGCGATATCTAAAAATTTTTAAATTTCCATGCAATTGCCCTATGATTTTTGTATAAAGGCCTAAAACTGGAAAGTGCTTTTGGCTGTTTTTTTCAAAAAACAGCAGGGCAGTAGAAAATTGACTGCTCTGCTGTTACAATCATTTATTCTTTTTCAAAATCGTCTTTTTCAGCACCGCAGATTGGGCAGCACCAATCATCCGGAAGATCTTCAAAGCTTGTTCCAGGTTCAACGCCATTGTCCGGGTCACCTTCTGCAGGGTCATACACATAACCGCAAGGTCCGCATACGTATTTGTCCATTTTAAATCTCCTTAAATTATAGTTAATTAGTAATATGTCTATACCATAACTGATTGTATTGAAAGTACAAAAATAGATCAGTTACAATAGTTCCGCTTTTTTAAGAGCAAATATAATTCCTTTATAAGATGCAACGATCACAACAACATAAAGTATCAAAAGTAATGCGTTCATAAATATAAGTTCCTTTTTTTATTATCCTTTAATATGATTCTTCATTGATGACTTCTTCTTTAGTCAGTTTTTTTGAATCCATCAGTTTCCATACATAGACAACATAGCCAAGGACAAAAGGTATGCCGATTGCCACATAAGTCATGATTGCCAAAGTATAATGACTGGAAGAGGCATTATAGATGGTAAGGCTTGATTGAAGGTCAAGTTTTGACGGATAAAAAGCCGTGTTGTTGAATGCAGGAAGGCACAGGACAACAAGACCCACAAACACAGTACCCAATCCGCTGAACCATATTCCTTTATGGCTTCCTTTAAATTTTGATAGAAGAACACCATATAATACAAGGATAATTCCGGCCAGCAGCAGTATAAGTAAATGGGGCATGGCTAAAAGATTTGATAAATATTTAGAAGAGACTAAAGAAACTATGCCTGCGTCATCTACGTTAAAGCCTTTCATAAAAAGAATACAGATAACCATATAAATCAAAAAGGGCAGGGCAATCAGAAAACTATTCCAGGTGTGTTTGCGTAATTTTGATTCAAGCTTTGGTGTTGAAGAAAGGTCAATGCTGTTTAAAAGGTATTGTGCCCCTAGGACCCGGGCATTAAATACAAGAAAAATACCAAGGGAAAGATTGAATAAGGAAAAAGCCGCCTCCAGTCCTCTTAAGTTAATGCCAAGCAGGGTATAATTCCAAGTTACTCTGTTGTATAGATCAAGTGTGAAATTTGAACCGGTATAGAATGTGGCTATTGCTACACCAATAAGCAAAATACCGATAGAACCATTTATAAAGAGAAATAGCTCGTAAACGGTTGATCCAAGAAAATTGTTTGGTTTTTTTCGATATTCATATGAGACAGCCTGTATAATAAATGAAAAAAGAATCAGCATCCATACCCAGTAGGCACCGCCAAAACTGGTTGCATAAAATTTAGGGAAAGCGGCGAACAAGGCACCGCCAAACAGGACAAGGGTTGTAAACGGCATTTTCCATTTGCGACCAAGAGAGGTTATTACCAGTGTTTTTTCAAGATCGGTTTTGGCAACCTGCCATAAAAGCGTCTGACCTCCCTGGACCAAAGTAAGAAATAAAAAAAGAGCGCCCACAATGGCGATAATTATCCACCAAAGTTGTTGCAAGATTGCATAGTCAAGGGTTGAAATCATTTTAACGGGCCCTCCTCCGGTCCAATGGATATTTGTTTAAGCATGATGGCTATTTCAGCGGTAAGTAAAAGCGTAAATACCACAAAAAACATGAAGAAAGTAATCTGGACATTGCTGGCTGCAAGATTTGTTGTTGATGCTTTAACGGGTAAGAGACCATAAATAGACCAGGGCTGGCGGCCTACCTCTGCTACCACCCATCCGGATTCCTGGGCCACTAAACCCAGAAAACCGGATATTAAGCCAATGGGAAGTAACCATTTTTTCAGGCTTTCTCTGGTAAGAGAATCTTTCAGGGCATAAAAAAGAAAGGCAGCAAAAAGAACAGGAAAGAGTGTCCCTAAAGCCACCATGATATGAAATGCATAATAGGGGATAGCAACCGGTGGAACAGCTTCTTCGGGTTTATCAAGGTATCCGTATCCCATGTAATCCTGATTTTTTTTGAATCTCGCCAATGCCAAGTCTGCTTTTGGGTTATTGTTTTCTTTGCGGGCTATTTTAAACTCTGCAAGATCATTTATTGCTGTTTTACCTTTAGCCATTTTTGATGCAGTAGACTCTATCCCTTGTTCTTCATTCCCATAAACAAGATCGTCAATTCCGGGAACGAATGAGGAAAAGGAACGATTTGCCAGAAGAGACAACATAAAGGGGATTTTAATTTTTATAAGGAAAGGATCTTGACCGTCTCCTGGTTGTTTATCTCCACGCAGGATGCCTGCAGCTACAAGGCCGGCCGTTGTTTCACCTTTGTATAAACCTTCAATAGCAGCAAGTTTCATGGGTTGTTTCTGAGCAACCACATAGGCAGATTCATCACCGCTGAAAGCAACAAAACTTGAAGAAAGCAGGCCAAAGACAGACGCCACAATAATGGATCTTTTGGCCATTTTAAGATGCCTGCCTTTTATAAGAAACCAGCAGGAGATGGAAAGTACAAATAAAGACGCAAATAAAAATCCAGAACTTGACGTATGAACAAATTTGGAAACAGCTACAGGATTAAAAACAACCTCAAAAAAATTTTGCATTTCAAACCGTGCTGTTTCAGGATTAAAAGTCATGCCAACTGGATTTTGCATCCAGCCATTGGCCACAAGAATCCATACAGCTGAAAGATTAGACCCTATGGCGACCATCCATGTGGAAAAAAGATGGAATTTTTTTGAAACCCTGTTCCATCCGAAAAACATGACAGCAAAAAAAGTGGCTTCAAGGAAAAAAGCAAAAAGGCCTTCAATGGCAAGGGGTGCACCAAAAATATCTCCTACTATCCATGAATAATTAGACCAGTTTGTTCCAAATTGAAATTCAAGAATGATCCCGGTTGCCACACCAATAGCAAAATTGATGCCGAACAACGTCATCCAGAATTTTGTTATGGCCCTCCATTCCTTATTGCCTGTGCGGACATAAATAGTTTCAAAAAAAGCACATAAAAAAGAAAGTCCGAGTGTTAAGGGTACAAATATCCAGTGATACATGGCAGTAAAAGCAAATTGTGCTCTTGCCCAGTTCACCATAGTCAGATCAAAATCCATTATTATTTTTTTCCTCCCGTTAAATGCAATCCGGTTTTATATTAAAAAGATCATTTTAATTTGTTTAAGGAAGCATTTCTTGTGATTTGCTCGAGAACATAATTTCCTTTTTCTTCATCGGTCTGAAATTTTGTATTCAAATAGTTGGGAAAGAAAAAAAATTTCAGGATCACAAACATCACAAAAAGCTTTATCAGAATAATTTTCCACAGTTTTTTCCCGAGAACCATGCCCCTGAAACCATCTCGATAAAATGTATAAATATTATATTGCATAAGCTATGTCTTGATGAGTACGTTGGGTAGTTAATTTATTTTAATATTATTTTTTTGTTTAAAAAGCAAGTAACATGCCGGAAAAGAAGAAAGAGATTAAAATAAAACATAAAACAGGTGAGCAGGAATACACATGAACGATTCGTATCCCTATGGCAACAGGCTTTGAAAGAATTACCAAATTTATTTAAATAATAATTTTAGTAATGTTGATATGAATGCACTCGGTCATGTTGTTTCATAAAAAGAAGGCGCGAAACAGTAATGTATCATGTCGTCGAGACATAAAACAGGTTTATTCCTTTTTGTATTGCTCGGCACCTTCTGCTTATTTGATTCCTTTAACAGTTTATTGACTTTGATAATTGATTCTGAGATGATCCTGAAAAACAAAAATTTAACATCCGGATAAATTTATGCGATTCAAAACGTTTGGGAAAACCATCTGTATATCAATTGTTTTGTTCTTTGCTGCTCCCTTGATCCAGTTATATGGAGAACCTTTGATTGATCAGAGATCTCAATATCATTTTCCTTCATTAATACAAAGCATTCGGTTCGATAATAACATTGAGTATTGTAATATTAAAATTCCGCTTGATCGCCAGGAAATAAAAGAGAGATTAGAAAAAGAGATGTTGTTGGCATTATGGAATCGGCCACAGGTGATTCTCTGGATCAAACGGGCAGCAAGATTTTTTCCTCATGTGGAAAACATTTTAAAAGAACATGGATTACCCCTTGATTTGAAATATGTTCCGCTAATTGAAAGTGGATTAAGACCCCATGCAGCTTCCTCAAAAAGGGCAGTGGGATATTGGCAGTTTTTAAAGTCTACAGGGAAACACTATAGCCTAAGGATTGACTCTAAAGTAGATGAACGAAGAAATATCTTTAAATCAACCCATGCGGCCTGTAACTATTTAAAAGAGCTGGAAAAGCAATTTGGTTCGTATCTGCTTGCCCTGTCTGCATATAACATGGGTGAATATGGGTTAAAAGGTGAAATTAAAGCTCAGAAGACCAATGACTTTTTTTCATTATATCTTCCATTGCAGACCCAGAGATATATTTTTAAAATTATTTCAGCTAAATTAATTCTTGAAAATCAGCGATTGTACGGTTTTTCTTTGAACAAATCAGATTTATATCCTGTTTTTGCTTTTGACAAAGTAAATGTAGAATCAAATTTTCAAATACCTATCGCCTTAATTGCCCAGAGTGCTGGTATACCCTTTAAAGCGATTAAAGATTACAACCCTGAGTTACGCGGATATTATCTGGGTAAAGGTGGCAATACGATTTTGATACCAAAAGGAAAAGCAAAAGGATTTAAGGAAAGTTTTACAGCCCGTTATGAAAACTGGGAGAAGACTGTTAAAACGAGATTTCACATTGTTAAAACAGGAGAGAGTTTAACCAGAATTGCTAAAAAATACCGGATATCTCTTTCCTCATTGTTAAAATTAAATAATCTTTCTGTAAAAGCTATGATCCACCCGGGTGACAGGCTGGTGATTGAATAGAATTATGAAGAGGTGTTATTTGAGTTTGAGTTTTCTTTTTTGGGCTTTTGCTGTTTTTTAAAACAAATTTTGTCATCGCGTATGATGGCACAGAGTTTCGGGTTGTGTAATTCTCTGCAAGTCGCGTGATTATAGAGCGGGCATTCCGGATATTGTTTAGACATTTCTATTCCTTTTTAATTATATCCCTTAAGGATGAGTTATATATACTCTAATTTAAAGAAGCTTTCAACCCATTTTCCATGATATATCGGGCTGCCATGCCCAGAGAAGAAAGGCAGGTAAGAAAACCAGTCAGTTCAGGAACCAAAATGGATTGGTTAAACACATCTGAATGAGGCAGTTTTCTTTTTGCCCGAAAACTATTGTACCAGGGAGTCTTCTTCAATATTAACAGACTCGGATGAATCAATATTTATTTGCGGTTTTGGTTTAGTGTCGGTTGGTATTATATTGGATGGCGAAGATTTGGAAAGCTGGTCAAGATTTTTTTGAAGCCGGGATATATTTGCAGTAAGTCTTTGATTCAACTTATCTACCTGTTGATCAAGATTTTTTATATGATTATTTAAATCAGTATTCAACTGATTGATTTTTTCATCAACCGCGGGTTGAGAGACAGTATCCTGTTCAAATCCTTTAAATTTTTTATCCAGAAGACTTAGATTTTTTCTCAGCTCTCCAATTTGCTGCTCATAGTCTGATAATTCAAGCAGCCTGGCATCAAATTCTTCTTTGAAAAGGGTTGTCTCGTTTTTTATTTGTTGGGCTGTTTTATTAAATTGGTCCTGATTTTCTTTAATGGAGGAAAGGGTCTGCTTGTTAATCCTTTCAATAGTCTGGAGTGCCGTTTTGTCCTGGTTTGCATTATTGGCCACACGTTTTTCAAGATTGGCGAACTGATCTTTAATGGGTTTGGCGTCAGCTTTTGTGCCTGTTAATTTTGCAATTTGTCCTTCAAGTGAAATACTTTTTTTGTCAAGTTCAGGCAATTTGTTATCAAGTTCAAATTTATTTTTAGCTATTTTTACATCAAGGGCATTTACTTTTTCTTCCAATTGTTGAGAGATTCTTTCGACCTGGTTTTGTTTGGTCAAATCCACATCAACCATCCGTTCTTTCATATCAAGGTAAGCAAAGATGAGAACGGCACCGATCAGGCACGGAATAATGATGGAAATAATGGTTACCCTGTTAGAAAGTTTATCTATTTTCAAGGTATTGATTTCTTCGTGATATGTTGAAACCGGGATTTCACTGTCAGTGCGTTTAAGCAATTTTTCATCTTCATTAAAATCCGGTTTATCAGGTCTGAAATCTTTTAAATTCATTGAATCCATTTTTTATAGTCCTGTCCTATTGTTTTATTCCCATTCAATCGTTCCCGGTGGCTTGGAAGTGATATCAAAAACAACTCGGTTAATATTTTCAACTTCATTGATAATCCTGTTGGAAATTTTTCCTAGAATGTCATGGGGTAATTTTGCCCAGTCAGCCGTCATTGCATCATTGCTGGTGACAGCTCTGATCGCAATACAATTTGCAAAGGTTCTCTTATCTCCCATCACCCCCACTGTTTTTACAGGCAAAAGAACAGCAAAAGATTGCCACAGCTTTCTGTAAAGTCCGGCTTCTCTAATTTCTTCAAGCAAAACAGCATCTGCTTCTCTTAAAATAGCAAGCCTTGAAACAGTTATTTCTCCCATGATCCTGATGGCAAGGCCAGGGCCTGGAAAGGGTTGGCGCCATATAAGATCATCATTGATGCCAAGTTCCGTCCCCAGCTTCCTTACTTCATCTTTGAAAAGAAGTTGTAACGGTTCAATCAGTTTGAGTTTCATTTTTTCCGGCAGTCCGCCAACGTTATGATGAGATTTTATAATGGAGGTGGGTCCCCCAAAAGCTGATTTGGATTCAATAATATCAGGGTACAAGGTTCCCTGGCCAAGAAATTGTGCCCCTTCTATTTTGTTGGCTTCGGTTTCAAACACTTCAATAAAGAGGTTGCCGATAATTTTTCGTTTCTGCTCAGGATCTGTCACACCTTTCAATGCGGTTAGAAATTTATCTTTTTCATCAACAAATCTGATATTCAAATCCAGGCTGGATATCAGACTTTTTTCAAGCGTCTTTTTTTCATTTTTTCTTAAAAGTCCATTATCAACAAAAATGCAAAATAAATTTTTACCAATGGCTTTATGAATAAGGGTCGCGGCAACAGATGAATCCACACCGCCTGAAAGCCCCATGATCACTTTTTTATCGCCAACGGCTTCTTTAATCTGGGAAATGGCACCATCGGCAAATGATTTCATTGTCCAATCTTTCCGGCAGTTGCAGACATCAAATACAAAATGGCGGATCATTAATGAACCGTTTATGGAGTGTTCGACCTCTGGATGAAGCTGAAGTCCGTAAAATTTTTTTTCGTGATTTGCAATAGCCGCAATGGAAGTATTTTCAGTGGAAGCCGTAATAACAAAATTTTCTGGCAGTTCTATGGCAGAATCCCCATGACTCATCCAGCATTGAAAGCCGGTGTCCATATCTTTGAATAAGGGGTTGGGATCTTTAATATCAAGGCTTGCAAAGCCATACTCCCGTTTGGCAGCTTTTTTAATTTTTCCACCCAGGATATCTACCATATAATGCATTCCATAACAGATGCCTAGTATGGGAATTCCCAGATCAAAAAGTGATTTATCAATACGGGGGCTGTTTTCTTCATATATACTTGAAGGTCCTCCGGAAAGAATGATTCCCTGTGGATTGAGATCTCTTATTTTGTTTACTGAAATACTGGCAGGCTCTACCTGGCAATACACATCGTTTTCTCTTACTCTTCTGGCAATAAGCTGGTTAAATTGTGAACCGAAATCAATAACAATGATCATAAAAAAATTCCTGTATTAATAATTTTCATGAACTACAATCTTTCCTATAATCCTGACAAAAAAGCAAGTTGTTTTTATCCGAAGGTTGCCAATTCACCATGAATATGATTAAAGAAGAACTGATATTAAAATCTGTTGTTTTTGAAAGATAAATTGAGGAGTATTTCATGTATTTAGCAAGTGATTTGAGAAAGGGTTTAAAGTTTGAAATAGATGGCGAACCACATATTATTATTGGCTTTGAATTTAAAAAACCCGGGAAAGGACAATCTCTTTATAAATGCAAATTAAAAAACATGATTACTGGAGCCAAATTCGAACGAACCTATCGATCCGGTGATAAATTTAAAAGAGCTGATCTTGAAGAACAGGAAATGGAATATCTTTATGCGGATAAAGACAGTTATTGTTTTATGAACACATCCAATTATGAACAATACTTTCTGGTCAAGGATCAATTAGGGGATTCAATGGACCTGTTAAAGGACAATACTGTTTGCACGATACTCTTATTCAATGGTCAGCCTATTGATGTAACATTGCCTAATTTTATTAATTTTAAAGTTATCAAGTCAGATCCCTGGGCAAAAGGAGACACGGCTACCGGCAGCACAAAGCCCGCGACACTTGAAACGGGTTTTGAAGTTCAGGTACCGCCTTTTATAGAAGAAGGGCAACTGGTAAAAATTGATACTAGAACCCGCGAATATGTAGAAAGGGTTAATGAATAATTTTAAAATCGCAATCCCTGTTGGGGCATTTTAAGAATTTCCCTTCCTTTTTGGTCTTTTTTTCAACAAGATAGGGTGAGCTGCAATCAGGACAAGATTTGGCAACGGGCTTATCCCATGATGCAAATGTGCAGTTTGGGTAAATCGAGCATCCAAAAAAGATTTTCCCTTTTTTGGTTTTTCTTTCAATGATGGTTCCCGAGCAATCGTTTTCAGGACACTTTACACCGATATCCTTACCGTTTTGTTCGCCATTGACGGATTCAGTATGCTTGCATTCCGGATATCCGGTGCAGGCCAGAAACGGGCCGAAACGCCCTTCTTTCTGAATCATGGGTTTTCCACATTTAATACAATCTTTGACCTTGGTGTTATCTATGATTTTTTCAACAATGGAAATATTACCTTTTTCATCTCTAAGATAATTACTGGTAAATGAACACTCCGGATACTCGGTGCAGGCCAGAAACTGTCCATTTCTGCCAATTTTTATATTCAATTGTTTTCCACAGGACGGACACTTTAAATCTGTCTTGACACCAACACCTTTTACACTGATCATATCTTCACTTGCAGCTTCCAGGCTCTTCTTAAATGAGGAATAAAAATCAGTTAACAACTGGGTTTCTTCTAAACGACCTCTTTCAACATCATCAAGATTGGTTTCCATCTGGGCTGTAAACGAGATATTTAAAACGTTGGGGAAACAAGAGACCAGCAAATCATTTACAATAAACCCGAGTTCACTTGGGACAAAATACCGTTTTATAAGGTCAACATATCCTTTATCCCGGATCACTGTAAGGATTGTCGCATAGGTACTGGGACGCCCGATTCCATTTTTTTCAAGTTCTTTGACAAGCGATGCCTCGGAAAAGCGCGGCGGTGGTTTTGTAAAATGTTGTTTGGGAATAATCTGTAACGGTTTAAGAGCCGTTCCTTCTTCTACATCCGGCAGTGTTTGGGTGTCTTTTTCATTTGAATTTTCATTTTGTGGATAAAGAGTCATGTATCCTGCAAACTTCACTGTTGAACCACTGACAGAAAACAGATATTTTGGGGTTGCCTGAATCAAAATTGTTTTTTGATCAATAATTGCCTGGGCCATTTGTGATGCAACAAATCGTTTCCAGATCAGATCATAGAGTTTAAACTGATCAGGGGATAAAAACCGCCTGAGTTTTTCAGGGGTGTTAAAAACCGATGTGGGCCGAATCGCTTCATGGGCATCCTGAACCTTTTTTTTGTTTTTAAAGAATCTGGGTTTGCTTAATGCAAACTCACTGCCAATGGTTTGGGAAATAAACTTTTGTGCATCCTGTGCTGCATCCGGTGCAATTCTGGTTGAATCGGACCGCATATAAGTGATCAGACCCTCCGGTCCCCCTGTTCCAATCTCAATGCCTTCATAAAGCCGCTGCGCAACCATCATGGTCTTTTTTGCGGAAAATCTAAGACGATTAATGGCATCCTGTTGAAGTTTACTGGTAATATAGGGGGGCAAAGGATTCTTTTTGATCGTTTTGGCCTTTATTTGGTGAACGATAAATTGTGCTTTTTCAAGATCTTTTAAAATATTTGAAGCTTGCGTTTCGTTATCAATTTTTACCTTTTTATTATCAATTTTAACGAGACCGGCGTTAAACGCGGGTGGAAATTGAGCAAGAAGATCAGCTGTAATTGTCCAGAATTCTTCCGTAACAAATTTTCGAATCTGTCTTTCCCTGTTACAAATAATTTTTACCGCAACAGATTGAACCCTTCCCGCACTTAATCCTCCCTGAACTTTCTGCCACAAAAGCGGAGAGATCTGATAACCGACAAGCCGGTCAAGCTTTCTCCTTGCCTGTTGAGCATCATACTTATGAACATCAGGTTTCAATGGGTGTTGCAGTGCCTCTTGAATGCCCTTTTTTGTTAATTCATGAATAAGAATGCGATGAAAAATCCGGTCTTTTTTCTTTAAGATATCTATAATATGGAATGCAATAGCTTCTCCCTCACGATCCGGGTCAGGGGCAAGATAAATCTCTTTGGTATCTTTGGCCAGGCTTTTTAAATTAGCGATAACTTTGGATTTGTCTTTTATATTAACATACTTGGCCTTAAATTTTTTTTCAATATCAATACCAAGGGTTTTGACAGGAAGATCCCTGATATGGCCAGCACTTGCAGCAATATTAAATTCTTTCCCCAGATATTTTTTTAATGTCTTTATTTTTGTTGGAGACTCAACGATGATGAGGGGTTTTGTCAATGGTATTCCTCCGAAATAGAATAGTAATTGCCCTGATGGCGGGTCACAATACCTTTCAGTTCCAAATCAAGCAATTGGGATGTAATTTGCGAACTGGTCATCTTACTTTTCTCGATCAATACATCAATATGGACAGGGTAGGGTTCTATTAAATCTATAAGTTCGCCTCTATTTAATTTATCACTTCTATAATGGGGCGATTTTTGTTTTTGTAAAGGCTCAGGGTGACAACTTTCTTTTTTTTCATGAATAAAATGGTGGAGCTCGTCAATAATATCCATTTCATTTTCAACAAGATTAGCGCCTTGTTTCAGCAGGGAATGTGTACCTGCACTCTTTTTTGATTTTATGTTTCCGGGAACAGCAAATACCTCTCGATTATATTCAGCAGCCAGTCGAGCAGTGATGAGTGAACCACTTCTTTGGGCTGCTTCAACAACAATGCTTCCACAGGATAATCCTGCAATAATTCGGTTTCGAATGGGAAAATTTGATGGGAATGGGTCAGTATTTACTTTAAATTCTGAAAAAACTGTTCCCTTTTCCGCTATAGCCCGAAACAGGCTATAGTTCTCTCTGGGATATAGTTTGTTCAATCCGGAACCCAGAACCGCGATGGTTTTTTTATTTGCTTTCAAGGCACCTTTGTGTGCCATGGCATCAATTCCTCTTGCCAGGCCGCTGACAATCTGAAATCCTCTCTGGGCCAAATTATATGAAAGGTTTTCAGATGTACTTAACCCATAGGAGGTTGCCTTTCTTGAACCAACAATAGAAATACAAGGAGCGCAGTTATCCAGTTTGCCCAGGTATGTCAGAAAAGGCGGGGGATCTGGAATTTGTTTTAATAAAACAGGGTAAGAGGAATCACTCAACGTAACAATTTTAATATTTTTGTTTAAAATAAGTTCTAATTCTTTTTTTGCCCTGTCTTGAAACACTTTGTGGTTTGTGATGCTGTTTATTATTTTTAAGGATATTTTATCAATCAGTCTGAGTTGACTTTCGGAAGCTTTTAGAACATTTTCAGGCGACTGAAATTGATCAATCAATTTCTTATACATTGTATTACCTAAAAACGGGACTTCCCGTAAAGTAAACCAGGATAAATATTTTTCAAAAGAATTCTGCATTCTTACAACAGGAGTTATTCAAAGTCTCCAAATTATCGTTTGCTGGCAGCAAGGACAACAGGACTTGCTACAAATATGGAAGAATATGTACCGATAAGAACACCAATAATCATGGCAAATGCAAAATTGTGAATAATCTCACCGCCAAGAAAATATAGTGGGACAAGTACGACCAGTGTGGTTACCGATGTTAAAATTGTTCTTGAAAGCGTTTGATTAATACTTTTATTAAACAGAGATGGAAAGGTATCCACAGTTTTTACACCTTTTATATTTTCTCTTATTCTGTCAAAAACAATAATGGTATCATTTAATGAGTATCCGACGATGGTCAATAGCGCTGCAATAATCGGCAAAGAAAAATCCAGGTTTAAAATTGAAAAAATACCCACGGTTATCAATACATCGTGTAACAGCGCAACAATTGCGCCCATGGCATATTTAAGCCGTAAAACCCAAAACAATGCCAGCGTTATCACTAAGGCTGCTGCGATTAGAACTGCCATGCTTACATTAAATACAGACAGAAAATACACAGCCGTCATTAATGAACCGGCTGTGACACCCGATAACATCCATTTTAACTCGAATCGACCTGAAATATATATGGTGATAAACAGCAAAGAATAAAACAGGGCTAAAAGTGCTTTTTTCCTTAAATCTGCACCTACCTGGGGGCCGACCATTTCCACTCTTCTGATTTCAGGAGCAGTGCCGGTTGATGCTTTGACAGCTTCAGATATGGATTGTGACAATCCTTTGCTGGTCATTTCTAAATTACTTGTTCGGATTAAAAATTCATGATCATGATCCTGTCCGAAATTCTGTACTGAAGCGTCCTTAAAGCCTATATTGGATAACCCGGATCGTATTTTCCCAATGGGAACCTGCTGGGAAAATTTTATTTGGATTAATGTTCCGCCAACAAAATCAATTCCATAGTTAGGCCCTTTATGAACAATAAGAGACCCGACACTTAAAAGAATAAGGATAATTGATAAAGCAAATCCAATTTTTTGTTTACCAATAAAGTCTATATTGATATCAGACTTGATAAGCTGCATTATTTGTTTCCTTTATATACTTAGTTTTGACGATTGTTTATTTTTAAGCGTAAAAACCAAAATGTTTTTTGAAAGAACCAGCGCCGTAAAAAGACTTGCGATAATACCAAGACAAAGGGTAACAGCAAAGCCTTTAATCGGACCTGTCCCATATTGGTACAGAACCAGGGCTGCGATGATGGTGGTCACGTTAGCATCGAGAATCGTCAGGGTTGCTTTATCAAAACCTGCTATAACTGATGCCAGGGCTGTTTTCCCGGATCGCAGTTCTTCTCTGATCCTTTCAAAAATAATAACATTGGCATCAACAGCCATACCGATAGTAAGAATGATACCTGCAATTCCGGGCAGTGTTAAGGTGGCCTGGAAGGCAGCAAGTCCTCCTCCAATCAGAATAATATTAATTATAAGTGCCAGGTCAGCGATTAAACCGGCTCCTTTATAGTATGCAACCATTAACAGGATCATAAGAAGTCCACCAACGACCATAGAAATAAGGCCCGTGCGGATGGAATCTGCACCCAGTGTAGGACCGACCGTGCGTTCTTCAATGATTTTGACAGGTGCAGGCAAAGAACCTGCTCTCAGCGCAATGGCAAGATCTTTGGCTTCATTTAAGGTAAAGCTGCCGGTTATCACGGCTTTCCCTCCGGCGATTCTGTCTTGTATTACCGGTGCAGAATAAACGGAATTATCAAGTACTATGGCAAGGCGTTTGTGGATATTTTCTCCGGTGATACGGTCAAAAATCCTGGCGCCCTTTCTATTAAATTCAATACCGACCTGGGGTTGTTGAAATTGGTCAAACTCAACTCTGGCATTGGTCAAGAGACTGCCATCTAAAAGAACTCTTTTTTTGATTAAAAAAGGAATTTTCGTGGATGTACCGGAAATTGAATCATATTTGTTTTGATAAAGGATTTCATCTCCCACCGGAGGTGTTCCATTAACAGCAGCAGTAACATCTGCATCATCATCTACGAGCTGAAATGTTAATTGGGCTGTTTTTCCGATGAGATCTTTTGCCCTTTCAGGGTCCTTAATGCCAGGAAGCTGTATCAGGATTCTGTTCCCCCCCTGTATCCTGATATCCGGCTCACTTACACCAAACTCATCAATTCTGTTTCGGATGGTTTCAAGTGCCTGTTCAGTCGCCATCTTTTTAATGCGATCAGTCTCTTTTTCCGGCAGGGCTAATTTGTAGGTGATGATATGGTTATCGGTTTGAGGTTTTTGGGTAATAAGATTTTCAAAATTTTGGGAAAGAACAGTCTCAAATCCGGATTTGTTTTCATCACCTTGGAATTTTGAAAGGATGGAATTGTCTTTAAGTCGAGAGATACCAAGATGTTTTACACCTTCTTTTCTAAGCTGTTTTTTAATCTCTTGTATGGTCCTTTCCACCTCGGCTTCAACTGCCTTGATATTTTGAACTTCAAGTACAAGATGCATTCCTCCCTGAAGATCCAACCCCAAATTAATTTTTTTATGGGGCCAGCAATTAAAGAATGTAGGAAGCAAACAGATAATGGCTGCTAAAATAACACCTGTAATTAACACAGTTTTAAAAGTAAACGGTTTCAATCTAATTACTCCTAATGGATTTATTTTTTCTTTTTATCTTCTTTCTGGACAGCTTCAGTATCAGAAACGACAGCCGCAACATTTCCCCGGGAAATTTTTATTTTTACCTTTTCAGCTATTTCAAGACCGATGGTTGTATCATCTATGCTTTGGATAGTTCCATAGATGCCGCCGGACGTAACGATTCTGATTCCTTTTTTTAAATTAGATATCATTTCCCTGTGTTCCTTGGCTTTTTTCTGCTGGGGCCTGATCAAAAGAAAATAAAAAATTGCAAATAAAATAATAATGGGTAAAAAACCTGCTATCCCACCGGCCTGTCCTGCCCCACCACTTTGTCCCATTGCATATGCTGTGCTAATCAAAATGAATCCTCCTTAAAATAAATAAAATATAAATTTATAATTTTTTAGCCGGAATCCAGATGGTTTTTCCATCGAACTGAATTCTGTCTATGTTTTCATAGTTAATTTCCTGGAGAAGTGAAAAAACCTCATCCATATTGTAAACCACAATCTTACTTAATGGGTCTAGTAAATCAATATCAGAGCCCACTTTTTTTTCAATAAGATTGTATATAATCACCATGGTTTCGGAAAACTTTAAAATTTTCCCGACACCGGAACTCATCCCCTGATCAACAGGTTCATCTGCCTCTGATGAAACATTTATTCCTTTATATTCATAAAAATCTTTTAAAATATTAAAATGAATATTCCATATATTATCACCCGGGGTAACCACATAAATCCCATACTCTTTTATTTTCTGAGGTCGAACAGCTCCTGAGTCCTCAATTTTTTCTTCAAAGACCCCTCCTTTTTTAATAAATGCCTTTTCCAGGATATCTCTCATGGAAACTTGAGTACCACCAATTTTAAAGTCTTCATCAGAATTGACAATCATATCAAGACTTTTTTTAATTCCTAAACTTTTTTTGCGTGATGCCATAAGTTCTTTAAGAGTTTTGTTTTTTTCGAGGTCTTTATAATCAATGGTCGGCATAACGATAATGTCGCCCTGAACTTGAACGATTCCGTCCTCTTCATCAATAATGGCTTTTTTATTGTCTCCGGTGTTTTGAGGTATGGCGGTTTCAGCCTTTATTGCCGGCAGGTTTTTTTCCTGGGGTTTGCTAAAATACTGGATGCTGAATAAAACCACCCCGAACAAAATCACTGCTATTATTATTAATTTTTTATTTTTCAGGAGCATAAGTTCTCTTTTTTTATTGAGATTGAAATTGTTTCAAATACACGATAGAACGATTTATGTCAAGAAAGGTATTCAATTAGCATTCGTTATTAAAACGATGTTGCTTTCTCCGGAAATCATATTTGGATCGCCTTCAATCGTAATTGAAACCTTTTTCTTTGATTCAATTTCAGTCAATTCATCTCTTTTTTTGTTTAACAGATAACTGGCCACCGCAGTGGGTACAAACCCTGTTGCTTCCGTGATTTCAGGTTTTAATGTCTTTAAATTCAACTGCCTTAAAAATGCAAGCCCCTGGGTTTCCACAGAAGGAGTTTGTCCCCTGCCATTACAATGCCGGCAAGTTTCATAACTTCCAAACGTAATGGAGTGACGGATACGTTGCCGTGACATTTCCAGTAACCCGAATGTTGTTATTCCACCAACTTTTGTTTTGGCCTTATCTGATTTCAAGTGTTTTTTCAGCGTTTTTGTGATTTCAGCTTTATGCCGGCGTTCTTTCATATCTATGTAATCAACCACAATCAACCCCCCCATATCACGGAGCCTCAATTGTCGTGCAACCTCCTCGCAGGCCTCAAGATTTGTATAAAAGGCCGTTTCTTCAATATTTTTCTTTTTAGTGGATTTTCCTGAATTTACATCAATGGTAACCATGGCTTCGGTTTGTTCGATTACAAGGAATCCTCCGGATTTAAGGGTAACTGATTTTTTATAAATAGAAGCAATCTGATCCTCAAGCTGATATTTAGTAAATATGGGTTTTTCACCCTTGAATTGCTTAACTATTTTTTTTTGTTTCGGCGCTATAACACCAATAAAATCTCTCACCTCTTTAAATATTTCAGGACTGTCAATAAGAATCTCTTTAACATCAGTTGTAAAATAATCCCTTAAAGATCTTACGGCAAGCGTCTGCTCTTTATAGAGCAAAGAAGGGGCGGTGTTTTTGACAGCTTTCTGGTCAATATTTTTCCATACACGCATCAGATATCTTAAGTCGGCTGTCAACATCGTTTTAGTAGAATTTTTACCGGCAGTTCTGACAATCATGCCAAATCCTTCAGGGACTTTCATTTTTTTCATGATACTGACAAGTCTTTTTCTTTCATCCTCATCACTGATTTTCCGAGAGACTCCTTTGGTAGAATTTCCCGGCATTAAAACAGACAGTCTCCCGGGCAGAGAGATATATGTTGTCAGCATGGCTCCTTTTTGACTAATGGGGTCCTTTGTCACTTGAACGATAAGTTCCTGGCCTTTCTTGATTAAATTAAACAGCGCCTTCCCGCCGGATTCGATATCCTGGAAATAGTCTTTATGAATTTCATTTTTTTGAAGAAAACCATTTTTAGGGGCGCCATAATCGACAAAGACAGCCTGAAGGCTTGGTTCAACTCTTGTGACAATACCTTTATAGATATTGCCTTGTGTTACTTGTTTTGCAGTTGTTTCAATGTGAAATTGTTCGAGTTTGTTGTCTTTAAGTGCTGCTATCCTGTTTTCATCAGGATCCAGTGCATTAATCAAAATTTTTCTTGTCATTACGTTGTCTCTTTAATGGTTTTTTTGTTTGAGTATATCATAATAGGTAAGGATATGTTCAACATATTGTACCGGTTCCCAGCCTCTCGCATACCCATATTGGGTTTGTTTATAGTATTTGGATTTTGATAATAACGGCAGGGTTGTTTTCAAACTTTGCCATTTTATTTCATCCAACCCCATATCAATCGCTATTTGTATGGCATCGGTTACATGTCCATAACCGACATTATAACTGGCCAAAGCAAACAGGATCCTCTCATATTCATCTTCAAGATAATCGAATTTTTGAACCATTTTATCAAGATATTTTATGCCGGCTTTTATACTTTGGGATGGGTTAAGACGATTCTCAATACCCATCTCTTCTGCCGTAGCTGTTGTTACCTGCATTAATCCCCTGACATTTGTAAAACTTTTTGCATTGGGATTAAAATGGGATTCCTGGTAAACAACAGCTGCTACAAGTTTCCAGTCAAACCCATATTTTATGGATTCTTCAATAATTATTTTCTTATATCTTGGCAGTCTGGTTTCGATTCTTTCATGAAATTTTTTCAGATCAAACGGATCTGTCTCCTCAATATTAAAATAATACTTATCCGAGATTTGTTTTAATAATCCTGTTTTTTTTGCGTAGAGAAAAAACTGGTTAATCTGTTCCAGCAGCTGCGAATCATTTTTATTGACGGCCCAGGCAAGGGATTCTTTTCCCTGGAGGGGAATCCCAATCCGGATATCCGGATAATATCTTTGATTCAAATAAGCAATATTATCGTCAGCAACGGTAAACTTTATTTCCCTGTCATAGACCATACGGATCAATTCTTTTGTTGGGATGTTGTTATGAAGGATATAATTAAAGTCAACGCCGGATTCTTTAATTTCTTCAAGCCGCGACTGATAAGATGTTCCTCGACGGACATGAAGGGTTCGAAAGGTCAGATCTTCAATATTTTTAGGTCCGAAAATCAAGTTATGATGGACAATGCGCTGTTGAATAGTCATATAAGGAAGTGAAAAATCGAAGTTTGCAAGTCTCTCTTTTGTTATGGTAAGGCCTGATGCAATAACGTCACCTTTTCCCTGTTCAAGATAAGAAAACATATTGTTCCAGCCAGGGGCGACAATATCAAGATCAACATTGAGAAAATTGGCAAATTCCCTGGCAAGATCATATTCAAATCCGGTGGGTTGCCCGTTATAGTAATAATAGGAATTAATGGAATCAGTGGTGATCAGCCTCAGTACCCCGGTTTTTTTGATTCTTTCTAAGTGGGTCAGATCAGAACCGAATTCCGTATTGTGGATCAATACGGACAAAAGAACAAAAAGAGACAATATACCAACAAGGTTTATTAAAATAAAATTATTAAAATAGAATTTTTTCATTTTTGATCAACCTAAGGTTTAATCGGCACAATTTCCACTTTATCAACCTTTTGATATCCACGGGGAAGTTTTTTCCCTCTGTGGCCTCTCATCCCCTTATAATTTTTTTGATTTCCAGGGGTCAATTTAAGAAAGTGCCTGCCGGAATGTATAACAAGATTAGAGTTTTCCGGCAATATTTTAAGGAACTTAAGTTTTTCAGGATTTGTCAAACTCAACTCTTTTTTAGGAATGGAAATAATTTTGTTTCCCTGTCCTTTTTTTAAATTTGGCAGTTGATCCAGGGAAAATATCAAGAGTCTGCCTTTAGAGGTAACAGCAGCGATGGTGTCCTTTCCCAGGTCAACAACTTTATCGGGAAGTAATAAGTGATGATTTGGTTTTAAAGTGATGACAGATTTGCCATTTTTAAAGTGGGTTAAAAAATCAGAAAACTTGATAATAAATCCATATCCGCTGTTTGAACCGACCAGGAAATGATTTTCAGAGTCTCCGGACAGCATGAATCTGATAAACGCATTCGGTTGAATAGATAAATGCCCGGTTAAAGGTTCTCCATTGCCCCTTGCCGAAGGAAGTGAATGAGAAAACAGCATATAGCTTCTGCCGGTATTATCCAGAAAGACGATGGGTTTGTCACTTTTTGTCCTTAAATAGTCCATAAAAGAATCTCCGGATTTAAACTTAACTGCTTCCGGGTTAATCTCATGGCCTTTGGCAGATCGAATCCAGCCGTTTTTTGACAGTATAATAGTCACAGGTGTAATATCTATAACATCCGTAACCGAGAATTTTTCCGCTTCTTTCCGCTTTTTTATGGGTGACCGTCGTTTATCACCATATTTTTTAGCATCAGATTTGATTTCATCTTTTATATAGTCTTTAAATGTCTTTTCATCACCAAGGATTTTTTTGAGTTGTTTTTTTTGGGATTCCAGATCTTTTAGTTCGGATTTTATTTTGATTTCTTCTAATTTGGCAAGTTGCCGCAGTCTGATTTCCAGAATCGCGGCAGCCTGGAGTTCGGTTAATGGAAAGGCTTTGATCAGGTCCTTTTTTGGCTTATCTGATGCTCTGATAATTTTAATCACTTCATCTAAATTGATAAAGGCAATGAGAAAGCCTTCTAATATATGAAGACGATTTAAAACCTTTTCCAACCTGAAATCCAGCTTTTTTCTTACGGTATCTGCTCGGAATTCAAGCCATTCTGTCAGAATTCTCAATAGATTTTTTACCTGAGGCCTGCCATTCATTCCAATCATATTCATGTTAAAAGAGTATGATTTTTCAAGATCTGTGGTGGCAAACAGATGATCGGTTAATGCGGATAGATCAACTCTGTTTGATCGGGGGATCACCACCAGACGTGTCGGCTCTTCATGGTCTGACTCATCTCTTATATCAGTGACCATCGGAAGTTTTTTGACTTCCATCTGAGCGGCAACCTGTTCATAGATTTTTTCTGTAGAGGCATGATGGGGCAGGGCGGTAAAAATTATTTCCGAATCTTCTATATGGAATTTAGCCCGCATTTTTATCCTGCCGGCACCTGTTCTATAGATGTCTTTTATTTCAGCCGTCGGCGTGATAATTTCCGCATTAGTCGGGAAGTCAGGGCCTTTAATAAATTTACAAATTTTATCAAGGGTTGCGTCCTCATTATCTATTAAATGGATCAAAGCCTTAGACACTTCGCGCAGATTATGGGGCAGAATACTGGTAGCCATACCAACGGCAATACCGGTCGAACCGTTCAATAAAATATTTGGCAGGCGAGCCGGAAGAATAGTGGGTTCGGTAAGGGTGCCGTCAAAATTGGGTACCCAGTCTACGGTCCCCAGATCAAGTTCCTGAAGAAAAATTTGAGCATATTTTGATAATTTTGATTCCGTATACCTCATGGCTGCAAAGGATTTCGGATCATTGGGATCGCCCCAGTTCCCCTGCCCGTGAACCAACGGATATCTCAAAGAAAAAGGCTGTGCCAGAAGCACCATGGCTTCATAGCAGGCGGTATCACCGTGAGGATGGAACTTACCCAGCACATCCCCTACCGTTCTGGCTGATTTTTTAAATTTTGCCGTAGCCGACAACCCCAATTGACTCATGGCGTAAACAATTCTTCTTTGGACCGGTTTCAGCCCATCGCTGATATGGGGCAGGGCACGATCTAAAATAACATACATGGAATAGTTTAAATACGCTTTTTCAGCAAAATCCTGGAAAGGTATTTTTTCATAATCTTCAATCTCAGACAAAAGTGTTTCTTTCATGACTCAATCTCTTTTATGCTGCCTTTGGATTCTATCCATATTTTTCTGTCTTTCGCTCTCTTTTTCCCCAGGAGCATATCCATGATCTCATAGACCTCTTTTATTGACTCTTCGCAACTATTGCTTACAGATAACTGGACAAGTCGTCTTGAATCCGGTGATATGGTTGTCTCCTTAAGCTGTGCCGGATTCATCTCGCCGAGGCCCTTAAATCTTTGAATATTTATTTTTCCATGTTTTTTACGCCGGTTTATTCTTTTTATAATATTGTCTTTTTCCGGATCATCCAATGCATAAAAAACTTCCTTGCCAACATCTATTCTGTATAGCGGCGGCATGGCAATAAATACATGTCCGTCTTTTACAATTTGAGGGAAGTGTTTTAAAAATAAGGCACACAGCAATGTGGCAATATGCAGTCCATCAGAGTCAGCATCTGCTAAAACACATATTTTATTATACCTGAGTTTGGAAATGTCCTCTGCTCCTGGCAAAACGCCTAAAACCTGGGAAATATCTCTGATTTCTCTGGATTCATTAATAACAGAAGAGTCAACATCCCATGTATTTAAAATTTTGCCGCGCAAGGGCATAATGGCCTGAAACCGCCTGTCTCTTGCCTGCTTGGCAGAGCCGCCTGCAGAATCCCCCTCAACAAAAAATAATTCCCGTTTATTTTGATCAACACTTGAACAGTCAGATAATTTAGCAGGAAGCGTGATACCGTTTGATGTCCTTTTTTTGGCAACTTTTTTGGATTTTTTTATACGATTTTTTGCATTTTCAATGGCAAAAGCGGATAGTTTTTCACCTTCCTCGATATTCTGATTCAGCCATAAACTGAATGCATCTCTCACCTGGATATTGACAAGATTTGCACAATGACGGGAGGAAAGCCTCTCTTTTGTCTGCCCGGAAAACTGGGCATCGGAAAGCTTGACGGAAAGGATATAGCCAACCCTATCCCAGATATCTTCCGGAGCAAGATATAAGCCCTTTGGTAAAAGATTTCTGAACTTGCAAAATTCTCTGACCGATTCCAACAGTCCTGATCTAAATCCATTGACATGGGTTCCGCCTAATTTTGTAGGAATAAGATTTACATAACTTTCTTCAGGGTTTGATCCTGATTCCAGGGTCCAGTTGACGGCCCAGATGAGATGAATATCTTCCCCTTTAAGCTTTCCTGCAAAAGGAGAAGGGAAAATGCATTTTTTATCCTTTAAATATTCGTTTAGATAATCATCTATCCCTTGGTCATATTTCCAGACAATTTTTTCTTTGGAAGCTTCATCATAAAAAGAAGTGATAAGCCCTTTGCAGAGAACTGCTTTTGATTTTAAAGCAGTTTTTAATGATTTTTTTGAAAACAGCGGGGTGTCAAAATAGGAACCATCCGGATAAAATCGGATAGATGTTCCGGATTCTTTTTTTTTAATTTTCTTTACAATGGCAAGGTCTTTGGTTTTAAACCCATGTTCAAAACCAATACGGTATTTTTGTCCATCCCGCTTGATATGAATTGTCAAACGAGAAGACAATGCATTGACCACAGAAACACCGACACCATGCAAGCCTCCGGAAAAACTATAGTCTTTATTGGAAAATTTAGCACCGGCATGAAGTTTTGACATAATCAATTCCACACCGGATATTTTTTCTTCAGGATGGATATCTACCGGCATTCCCCGCCCATTATCCGAAACGATAATAGATTGATCTGTCTTTAATACAACATCAATTTGAGTCGCATAACCTGCAATCGCTTCATCAACGCTATTGTCAATGACTTCGAATGCCATATGATCCGGGCTTGAAGTGTCTGTATACATCCCGGGTCTTCTTTTGACCGGATCAAGACCTTTTAAAACTTCGATTGATTCCGCATTATATGCATTGGCTAAGTCTTTATTTTTGTTGCTTGGCTCAAATAATTTCATAAATTATGCTGTTGTAGTATAAATATTAGTTAACCATAAAGATTTTAAACATACCCCTATATCATTTTTATTCATAAATGTAAAAATGAAGAAATTATAATCAGGGCTGTTTTAATCACAGATTTTGTTTGTTTAAATAATTTTCTTACTGATTCTTGTTAAAATCCGCTACCACCCGGACAATTTCTTCAGGATCATCCAGGAGATGAAAAAGATTAAGATCTTTTTCGGAAATCATTTTTTCTTTTAAAAATTTATTTTTCACCCATTGGATCATGCCTTCCCAATAGTCTTTACCTACAAGAATAACCGGCACCTTCCGGATGCGTTGCGTTTGGATCAATGTAATGGTTTCAAACAGTTCATCAAGGGTTCCAAACCCTCCCGGCATAATAATGAAGGCCTGGGCATATTTTAAAAACATAACCTTTCGAACAAAAAAATATTTAAATTCTATTTGCGTGGTAGCATAAGGATTCGGTTTTTGTTCAAATGGCAGTGTAATGTTTAATCCGATAGAATCGGTACCTCCTGCAGCTGCCCCCTTATTGGCAGCCTCCATAATTCCGCCGCCCCCGCCGGTAATAATAGAATATCCATTTTGGGCAAACAATGCCGCAAGATTTTCGCATTTTTTATAATATGGGTGTTCACAGCTGGTTCTCGCAGATCCAAAAATGGATACGGCAGGACCAAGGTTATGTAATGCGTCAATTCCTTCGACAAACTCTCCCATGATTTTAAACAACCGCCATGACTCCCCCGGTTTAAAATCATTAATGGGATATTTTCCATTGACTATATGTTTTTCCATGTTGATTATTCCAATAACTTTCTTATCTTTATATCCGTGTGATGGACAGAATATGGTAAAATAAACCAATATATGTTATTTTATCCAGTAAACCAAAGGCCTATCATACAAAAATATAACAGTCAATTATAAGCCGTCCCTTACATTGACATTTTTTGGGGAAAGATATAAAGAAAAGAAAAAATTTCATGGAACGAATAAGAGTGAAGAACAGTGGAATAATTGCTCGCAGAACATCGGTTAAAAACGAACTTGGAATGCACGCAAGACCGGCATCCAAAATTGCACAAATAGCCGAGTCAGCTCAATCTGATGTATGGCTTTGTGCAAATTCGACAAAAGTTGATGCAACAAGTATCATCGACATACTGACTTTGTGTGCTGTAAAAGGAACTAAGATTGTGATCGAAATTAAAAATCAGGAAGATAGGATGGTTCTTGATCAGATAGTTGATTTCTTTGAAGCTGGGTTTGGAGAAACATAAAGATGAATATTTCAAAATCAGGACAGATAACTATCAACGGGATCAGCGGTTCGCCCGGTATTTGTATTGGTAAAGCATATATTGTTGATAGAGAAGGCGTCAATCTCATTAAACGGTATCCGGTTAGTGATGCTTTGGTGCCAAAAGAAATAGATCGATTTAAACAGGCTGTTTTAAAAGCAAAAAACGATCATGCCAAAATAATTGATTCGCTTGATAAAGATCTGGGAGAAAATTTAAATATTCTTGAGACACACATGGTGCTTTTTAAGGATAAAATGCTGTATGGCAAGACCATTGATACCATTTCCAATGAAAAAATTAATGCTGAATGGGCATTAAGAAAAGTATCAAGAGAAGTCAAAGCCATGTTTCAGCAGATTGATGATATATATCTACAGGCCAGGGTTAATGATATAGTTCAGGTATCAGACAAAATCATGTCATATCTTGTGGGTGCTCAGGATATTAAGATTTCAGATATAAATAAACGTGTCATCATAGTCGCTCATGATTTATCGCCTGCCGATGCCAGCCAGATACAGCTGGAACGGATAAAAGGGTTTGTTACCGACCGTGGAGGGAAAGATTCCCATACAAGTATTGTTGCAAAATCATTAAAAATCCCTGCTATTTTAGGATTAGGTATAGCAACCATCAGTATTAAAAATGATGATATTTTAATTGTTGATGGTTCCTCTGGAACACTGATCATTAATCCTGAAGAAGACACACTCTTCGATTATGAAGACCGTCTGACAAGATTCGAAGAATACAGAGCAGGTTTGGAAAGAGAAAGCCATCTGCCTGCGATTACAAAAGACGGCATTTCCTTAAACCTCATGGCCAATATTGAACTTGTGGAAGAAGTCGTTGGAGCCAAAGATTATGGGGCAATCGATATCGGGCTTTTCAGGACAGAATTTTTATACCTTGATTTAAAACGGTTCCCAACCGAGGACGAACTATTATCTAAATACAAAGAACTTGTTGAACTCATGACGCCACAGAGTGTTACCATCAGGACACTTGATATTAATGGAGACAAGGTTAACCCCTATCTGACGGCTATTGAAGAGGCCAATCCTTCTTTAGGATTGAGAGCGGTAAGGTTCTGCCTTGAAAATGAGGATATTTTTATCACACAGTTAAAAGCTATTTTCAGGGCAGCGGCATTTGGAAATATAAAATTGTTAATTCCCATGATTTCCTGTGTTGAAGAAATTGTTCAGGTTAAACAGGTGATTAACAAGGCAATTCTTGAACTTGAACTTGAAAAGAAAATTTTTAATAAGGACATTCCCCTGGGAGTCATGATTGAAATTCCATCGGCTGTAATTATTGCTGAACACCTTGCCGAGCATGTGGATTTTTTCAGTATTGGAACAAATGACCTGATCCAGTACTCCATGGCCATAGACAGGCAAAACAGACGGGTGGCCCATCTCTACCAGGCACTCAATCCGGCTGTACTGAGAATGATAAAAATGACCTGTGATGCAGCAAAGAAAAAAGGGATTGACCTTGTCATGTGTGGAGAAATGGCAGGAGATCCAATTAACATGCCTGTTCTTGTTGGTATGGGGTTAACTGATTTTTCCATGAATTCAGTCTCCATTCCAGCGGTTAAAAAAATGATTCGTAGTCTTGATACTAAAAAAGCAAAAAAGACAGTTAAAAAAATCATGACGTTAAGCTGTGTTCAAGACATTTTTAACTTTATTTTAGAAGAATATAAAGACATATTCCCTTTTGATAAATTGGCTGAATAATCAATGAACTCAGACTATATTAAAATCATTGCAACCAATAAAAAAGCGCGGCACAACTACGCCATTGAATCAGAATATGAAGCAGGAATTGTTCTTGTTGGAACCGAAGTTAAGGCGATCCGGGAAGGAAGAGTCAGCTTTCAGGATGCTTATGCAGATATAAAAAACGATGAGATCTTTTTAAGACAATTGCATATTTCACCCTACAAATATGCCTACAACAGCAATCATGAATCATTGAGAACAAGAAAACTTTTACTTCATAGATATGAGATTAAAAAACTTTGGAGTAAAATTAAAGAAAGAGGGTATACGCTTGTACCGCTGCAAATATATTTTAAAAATGAAAACATTAAAGTTAAGATCGGTCTTGGCAGGGGCAAAAAACTATATGATAAAAGACAAAGCATCAAACAAAAAGATATGAAACGGGACCTTGATCGAGAACGGAAAAAACAATCCTATTAGCAAAAAAGTTATAAGTCTTCCTGATCCTCTTCCATAGGGGCAGCCCAAACAATGTGGTCTTTGTTAACAAAGAGAACCTTATTCAGAACAGGTTGATCTAATTTTGCATGAAATGAAGATGCATTAGATAGGATCAGAAACGGTTCTCTTTTACTTGCCACAATATCACTTAATCTGTCATACCCGGGGTCTCTTCTAATATTAATTTTTGCGTTAATCTGAGTGCCGTCTATGAGTTTAATTTTGATGTTCTGGTCAATACTCTCTTTTTGTTTCATGAGGCTGCCTCCAATTACTATGGGAGTCCGTTTATATGGTTTGTGTAGTGTAATAAAATTACTAAATGATGAAAGAGATGTCAATACAGCCCCGGTCATATTTTTAGCCGGGGTTTTTTATTTGGTGGGCAGAAAATATTTTTCTGATGCTTACTGAACAACAAAGGCTTTGAGCGAAAAACGCTGAAAGCCTTTTATGTTGTGGTGCCCAGGGACAGAATTGAACTGCCGACACGGGGATTTTCAGTTCTTTTTAAGAAGTACTCAATAGTATGGCGTCTAACTAAATAAAGTGAAATTGCACTTATGATTGCAATTGGTTATCTATTTTTTGTATTAAATTGAAGTGTAACTAAAACAATCAAAGAAATGAGATAAATTTGATAACATGTTGACTACTTGTTGACCACTTATAATTTTTCCATTTACATTCCTTATATCATTATTTAAGTTCTAATTATACAATTTATATTCTAAATAGTAATTGAATTTTAAAGCGAAGTGATTTCCTATTTATTATATATAATTTTTGAATTTGAATAATTTAATATTTCAGAGTAGAAGCCGAATGATAAAAAACCTAATTTAATAATAAGGGCGGATAGTAGAATGAGAAATCAACTATATGCGTTTAAGCATTTGTCAATTAGAGTTCCGTGGCATGATAATTGTTGGAATGGCAGTATATGTAATGATCCAAAAGCAAACGGGGCTTGTTTAATTTTGAAAAATTGTTCGTTAAATCGTGATGACGAAAAAGAGCAAAAATTGGCGGGGCTATCTTTGGATGAATTACCTGAAGAGGATTTTCCAGTATGTATAGGGGAACGAGGAACGTTCATGTCTAAATTCCCAATTATCAAAACACTTGAACATCCTTATGTGCAGTCATCACCTTCTACACATGGCCATTTAAAGCCAACAAGAGTAAGATTCCCATCATTTTCAGCATCTGCAGTCCCTTATCATTGGATGCTTAAGAAAAATGCAAAAGACAAAACATCTTTGTTTGACTTGAACTATGATGAGCAGCGAGAACCCTATCTTGATTGGGCTAAAAGTGGAAAAAATAATTGGGTTCAAGAGTATCAGAATCAAAAGGCATTGCTAAATTGTTTTTTCGGGCATCTTGAAGAAGAAACGTCTTTGGTCTTTTTTTACGCAAAACAAGTTCCATTTGTTGAAGAGTCAGGAAGGGTATTAATCGGGGTGGGGCGTATTGAGAAGATAGTCCCCTCAGAAGCTTACGACGGCTCTAACCGCCGTTTTAGTGCTGCTTACTGGGAACATATGACATTACATACAATTCGGAACGATTGTAAGAAAGGTTTTTTATTACCATACCATGCTGCCTTAGCCTACCAAGAAGAAAATATTGGCTTTGATATGATGGATATAGCCGTTATAGTTGCAAACGATAAACGGTTTGAGTTTTCATATGCTGCAGAGCATGTAAGCAATGATTCTGCAATCCAAATACTTTTAGCCTGTGAGAAATCACTTGAAAAAGCTGCGGAGCTAAATATAGGTGAAAACCATCAGAATGCAATTCAATGGATTCACAATGAAATTTCTCGGATTGAAAAATTAAGAGGTTTTTATCCAGGCATGGGGGCAGCTCTTTGTGCTTTTGGAATAGATAAAGGTCATTTTGTAGCAGCGGAAATTATTAATAGAATGGAAGATGAAAAATCTAATCCATGGTTATTATTTGAAAAGGCGTTAGACGATTCAAAGGGAATTCTATCCACGAATATTGAGAAATTAATCTCTACTAACGCAAAAAAATTATATCGTTCGTTTAGGTCAAAACAGGATCATCCTCGGTTAGCATTTCTGTATTTACTAAGTCGTTTTGATTTAAGTATCGAGCAAGCCTGTACTTTGTTTGTTCAAGAGGAAAGAGAAAAAAATGGTATTGATAGAAAAGATGAAGAATACTTGAAGAATCCTTATTTAATTTATGAAGATTTGAGGCATTCAATTACACCTGTTACCTTATCGACAATAGATTTAGGGTTGTGTATTAAGAAATCACCTGAGAATCTGTTACCAAACGTTTTGTCTGTTGCCGATCCATTGTCAGAATTTAGAATTCGTGCATTGACAATACAACAGTTAGAGTTTTCAGCCTTAAAGGGGCATACACTTTTACCTCGGAAAGAATTAATTAAACAAATAAGAGATTTGTCTATGCAACCCTCATGCCCTTTAAATAGTGACTATTATGAATTATCAGAAGAATGTTTTAGTGGAAATATAGTGTTAGAAGAGATGAAAGATGGGCATCGTGCTTATCAATTGGAAAGATTTTCATGCGCAAGAAGAATTATTAGCCAGAAAATTAATGATAGAATTTCGGGAAAGCGATTGACTTTAGAAGCTAATTGGGAAGCATTGTTAGATAAATGTCTTGCCCCATTTACGATAGGGGAGCCTGATGAGCAAGAACGTAAAGCGAGAAAAGAAAAGGCAGTTACACTAAAGGAGATCTCAGAGTCTCGCTTTTCAGTGTTAATAGGTTCGGCAGGAACAGGTAAAACTACTTTGCTCACTATTTTAGCAGGCCAAAAAGAAGTTGAAAGTAATGGAGTGTTGCTATTAGCTCCGACAGGTAAGGCCAGAGTCCGGATGCAGGAAATGGCAAGGGGGTTAAATGTTACAGCTAAAACATTGGCTCAATTTTTATCAAATTATCGAAGATACGATGGTGCCCTCCACCGATATTTATTTTCCAATAAGTTTTGTGCGGAAAATTATGAAACAGTGATTCTTGATGAAGCATCTATGCTAACAGAAGAAATGCTGGCCACCACTTTAGATTGTTTGAGAGGTGTCAAACGGTTTGTTTTGGTTGGCGATCACCGACAACTTCCACCAATAGGAGCGGGACGTCCCTTTGTTGATATAATTCATCATCTAAGATCAGAGGGTATAGAAAGATCTTTCCCACGGTAAGCGCTCAAGGAACCGCATCTTCAAATTGGATTCAGGGCATGAGATGATAAGCCAACTTTAACATCAAAGGAGGCTTACAACATGGCAGACAGATCCAAAGTAGCAAATAAGAAGC
>NZ_JABZFL010000039.1 GCF_014237455.1 Desulfobacula sp.
GGTGTTTGAAAAAATGTCTGAAATAATGGATATAAATTTGTTCCTCCTTACTCCATCCAATCAGTTCTTTTTTGATATCAAATCAGAAAGACAGATAGGGAGAATGGCCTTAAGGGAAGACACATCGATAGATCCCGAACTATTATACTATGAGATGACAAATCCGCTGCTGTCATCTCTGGGAATATCGGGAAAAGGGTTTCATTCCTGCCTTGAAGCGTTTAATTATCATGAGCCGTTTGATGATCTGTTTCAGGATCCCTTAAATGAATCATCCGAATCCAATACCATGCTTTCAGTTCTCCAGTCAGACATATTAAATCTTATCCATCGAAAACAAGGATGCCGGGACGCTCCTGTCACCATTGCTGCATCTGATACATCTATTTGTGTTCATGCCTGTCATTCCCCCATGAGGGAAGCCCAGGTGTTAAAAGATCTTTTGTTAAACGAGTTTGAAAAAGACCCTGACCTTGCCCCCCATGACATCATTGTAATGATGCCGGATATTGAAGCGTATGCGCCGTTTATCGAATCTGTCTTTTCTTTGGAAACGTCTTTGCCATTCTCCATCAGTGACCGCAGGAAAAGATCTGAATCAGAGCCTCTGGATGCTTTCTTAAAGATACTGGCACTCAGGAACACCCGGCTTGAGCAAAGTTATGTGCTCGATCTTCTGCTGTCTGAATCGATTGCTAAAAAGTTTAATATTACCTTTGATGAGATCGGTATGATTGAAAAAATGGCTGAGGATGCCGGGATTCTCTGGGGCAGAGATGCCGGGCACAGAGAAACCTTAGGCTTGCCGCCCTTTGAAGAAAATACCTGGCAGTTTGGATTGCAGCGGCTTTTTATGGGCATGGCCATGCCGGAAAATCAAGATGTACTGGTACAGAATATCCTGCCGTGTCAGTCCTTTGAAGGGCTTGATCTTGAGGTGCTGGGCAAATTAGCAGCCTTTTGTCATGCCCTGTTTTCATGTCTTGA
Organism: Desulfobacula sp.; assembly: GCF_014237455.1. Classification (GTDB taxonomy): domain Bacteria; phylum Desulfobacterota; class Desulfobacteria; order Desulfobacterales; family Desulfobacteraceae; genus Desulfobacula. Next base: position 988 of record NZ_JABZFL010000039.1, read on the forward strand.
AACCCTTGCCGGTCAAAAAACAATTGAGAAATGGTGTGAGGCGTTAAAGAAAATAGCTGTTTCACTGATGGACCGGAATTTTAAAAATGGGGAAGACCTCACTTTTTTGATCCAGACCATTGATCAGCTCAAAGAAGACGCTGAAAAGGCAGGGTTTGATGGAATGGTTTCGTTTGACATGATTTTTGCTGCCATTGAGCAGAAGCTTGATCTCAATATTTCCCAGGGAAATTTTCTGTCAGGGAACATCACATTTTGTAATGTCATGCCCATGCGCAGCATTCCTTTTAAGATTGTCGTTTTGATGGGAATGGATGAAAAATCCTTTCCCCGGCAGGCCTTCAGCCCGGGATTCAACCTGATAAAAAAATATCCAGAGACTGGTGATAAATCAAAAAGGGATGATGACGGGTATCTGTTTCTTGAGACTCTGCTGTCAGTAAGGTCAAAGTTTATTATCACTTATACGGGGATGAGCATACAGGATAACTCAAATATTCCCTGTGCCGGGGTCATCAGCGAACTTTTGGACGTTATGGATCAAAGTTTTGTTTTTCAAAAAGGGGTCTCCCGTCATTTTTTTCATCCGCTTCATTCCTTTAATGAAAAATATTTCAACCAGACCGATTCGTTTTTGTCTTTTTCAAAGGACAATTGCAATATTGCAAAGGCGCTTTCCCCAAACAGATCAGGAAAGGACAGATCCCGAACCCGGGTATTTGTCCGGCCATCTTCCAAAAAAGAATCAAAAGATCCGCCACCGACCCTTACCCTTGATGAGATGATCCGTTTTTTTAAGAATCCTGTTCAAGGGTACATGAAAGAAGGATTGCACATAAAGCTGCCGGACATGGAAGACCAGACCCATGACAGGGAACTCTTCACCTTATCCGGGCTGGATCAATATACCCTTGGCAGTCTTTTGGTTGAAAAAAAATTAAAGTCTTCCAAGTCTGAATCTTTCAGGGAAACTCAATTTTATCCAGTGCTCAAGGCCATGGGCAGCCTTCCTTTTGGAGAGAAAGGTAAACTTGAATATGAAAAAACGGTCAACCTTGCCGGGCCTGTCATCAATGCCGCCAGGGACATTGCAGCTAAAAAATTATTGCCCCCTGTTGCTGCACAGATAAATATAGACAGCTTGATAGTTTCAACAAGTTTCCCCGATATCAGGGAAGACGGATTATACTTTGTGACGTATGGAAAGCTTACTAGTGCAAGACTGCTTTCAGGCTGGATCAGGCATCTGTTTTTAAATATCAGTGCCCCTGTTGACTATCCCAAGAAAACCATCCTTATCGGACGGGACCCCAAAGGGAAAGAGCCAGTTGTAGCCTGTTCGTTTCCTTCCCTGGAATCGGTCGCACTTAAATATTTTAAGGAGTTGATTCAAATTTATGGTAAAGGGAGAGAATATCCTTTTTATTTTTTTAGCGAAACTTCCTGGCAATTTATACAGGCCCTGTCAAAGGAAAATTTTGATCTGGACCGGTCAGAGCCTGACAGGGAGTTGGTTTTTAAAGCCATGAATCACTCAAAGACCAAGACCAGCTGGCATGGCGGGTATTATCAAACAGGGGAAAAGGAAAACCGGTATGTCTCTCTTTGTGTTGAGAATAACGATCCTTTTGAAAGTGTTGATGCACTGCTTTCCTCCGGATTTGTCCAAAATTCTATAACCGTGTACAAACCCTTGATGGAAAATCTGAAAATAATATCATGAAGCCTCTGGGCTCGTTTACTCAACGGAGCTAAGGATACTATTTGAATGGTTGAATATTTGAAAAGTTATGAATTATGTAAGTATTCATAACTTTTGGCTGATCGAAATTTAAGAGATGCCCATTGAATTGAATGAATGTTTTTTATCTCCAATAAAAGGTAAAATGAATCTTGATAAATTTAATTCTGCCTTGTCCCATATATTTTAATTTTCCACCAGTGCCTAAAAAGACAGTCCATACCATATGTGGTAAGCTTATATTTTCTTAAAAGCCCGGACTGGTGAAAGAAGCGCTCGGGGAATTTGACTCCTGACAGATAATACCATAATGACTCAGGAGGAAATCGGCCCCAATAATATTATTTTTTCTATAATTTGATCATCGTTCCTTGACCTTATTATAAATATTTAAGATACTATCAATTTGCCCAAGATAACATAAGTTCCGGGCATCATTGAATTGACAAAAAAAATTTTCTTATCTCGTCTCCTGACTTAACATCTAATCTTCACCACCCATCTCTTTCAACACCTTACGCATATAAGGTACCCTGTTCGTGAAAATCCCATGTACTTTATATTGAAGAGCTTTCTTAAGATCCTTTTTACTGTTGACAGTAAAAGTATTTATCTTTTTTCGTAGAGAACGTGCAATCTTCACAGTTTCATCAGTAAGATGCTTAATATTGGGATGAAGATAATTAACCTTTGTTTCGATAAGCCAGGCTTTCAGGTCTGCTGGTGGTTCATCTATAAGAAGAGCTGTCTTCAATTTTGGCCTGTAGTCAGCAAGGACAAGAAGAGGTAGATGAAAAAACGATGAAATGATAATCTGTGATGAAATTTCATAGTGTTCTATCATATCAATGATTTCTCTTTCCAGGTGCTTTTCCTTCAACTCAATATTGAGCATAATATCGGTATCCTTTGCCAGAAGAAGCACTTCTTCTAGTAGAGGAACCCTCTCATTCTTGGAACCAAGCTTAACTTTTCTTACTTCTGTAAAATTAGCTTTCTTCAGTGAAATATCATGCCCGGCTATCCGCTGAAGATTGTCATCGTGAACTACATAGAGATGCTTTTTCTTTCCTTTCCGGACATCAAACTCAATCCACTCAGCCTTCTCACGAATTGCCCTTTTAAAGGATACAATAGTATTTTCTGGTTCTTTTTCAGGTGACCCACGATGGGCATATAATTTAATCATGGCAAACTCAATCAACTCTATATTTTATTCGAAATAATATTCGAATAATAATTAAAAAACTAACCTATATTTTATTATTATTTTTCAATCACAATTCCTTTAATAAATACTATTTAACTTAATGGCCAATAACATATTTAACACTATCATCAAAACACACAAATACACACAAATAGGGATGCTGTCAAAGCAATTTGCGGTAAAACCAAATTAGAATATCGAAATAATGGAAGATATGCCCGTATTGAAGCAGGCACACTCAAGTCAATCGAAGACATTATGAGTTCATTCGAAGAAACTTATGAAGAATTGTTAAAGTACCAAAATTATTAATAAAGAAAATATTGGGACCTCTTAATATATATGGGACTGTTGACTTTGTCTATAACAGCTTAGGATAAGGTCCTATCTGTGGGCTTTCACTGGTATTTTAAAGACTCAGTCCAGACAAATTGAAGGCCCCCCCCACATATTGTGTATAGGACTTTTTCAGTTTTGAATTCTTGGTTCAACTTTATGACCTTGTAGCAGTGTTATAGGCCATTCTTCAACTGTAATTTTTATAATATATCTTTGGAACAAACAATCAAGAAAAAACTTCTCCATTACCCTTTCAAATGTTTTTGATTTTTAGGGCATCCCGTATTTATGCTATTAATAGTTCACTGCTTCAATTTACTAAATTTAAGTTTAATGTATACCAGCGTTATTTTTATTCACGATGACATTTGTTTTCATTGAAATTAAGGAAATAAAAAATAGTATTTGTTTTCCCACACATCTTTAAGAGACTTGAAAGCCTATGAAAATTTACGGAAATTTAGAGGGTGCATACTCACAAAAGAATAGGACCTTATCGGCCAATATATTATTGATACTTTCCCTCTTCGTACGTATCAATCGCTGGTTGATATACCAAAAATAAACCTTGGCAAAATGATATGCACTTACTTTTTATTTTCCTTTTTTCTTTTCTTATCTATATCGGGGTCACCCATTAAAGGGCAGGTCACCCATTAAAGGGCAGGTCAAGAGAAAAAACACCTCCCCAAACGAAAATTAAGTTATTCGCTTGACCTTGATACATTGAGTCAACTACATTTGCTGTTTTTCCTCTTTTCCACACCCGTTATTTCTATTCTTGTGGATTAGGGTTCGATTAATATCGAC
>NZ_JABZFL010000094.1 GCF_014237455.1 Desulfobacula sp.
CTCACAATGAGTTCAAACCAGGCTGTGAAAAAAGATTTACTACATTTTATGGACTCGTTGCAAAAAGCGGCTTAAAAACTAAGAACTTCATTTTATCTTTTTTGCAACGCTGGGGTTTAGTCAATACAAATCTGCGACTGGAACAGATTTATGGCCCACAGTATCGGTTAACCATCAAAAGCAGTCCGGGTAAAGGCACTTTTATTACATTTAAAATACCTGATATTTTGTGTGAGCCCTGATCATTTTTTTTTGATCCTCTTCATTTCAATCCTGAAAAAAACCATTTCAGGCATATAAAAACACACTCCAGTCCAATATTCTTGTCTCTTTAAAAGCGTCCCTGATAAAAATCTAATAAATAGTTTGATGGTCGGTTCCGGCAAATTTTCATGAACGATAGTCGGGGTTAACAAAGGCTTTTCTTGCTTTTTCAGGGCGCTCCATATGTGACCTCCCCGGGAAAAGCAATAATATATCAACCCGTTAACGTTTTAAAGGAGATGTAAAATGAAGTTTTCAAAAAAGGCTTTGAGTACCCTGGGAATTATCCTGGCAGTGGCTGCTTTTCTTGTATCTGCAGACTTGGCAAATGCTGCCGAGAAAAAGGTCAAGTGGAAGCTGGCCATGACATGGGGCACCAATCTGTCGCCATTTACCGATGGTGTTGCAAACATGGCAAAAATGGTTGAAACCATGAGTGACGGCAACTTTACTATCCGGATCGATTCTTCCAACAAACATAAATCCCCATTTGGCGTCCTGGACATGGTCAAACTCGGGCAGTACGATATGGGGCACTCGGCTTCATACTACTGGAAAGGCAAGGATCTTGCCCTCCTGCCATTAACAACCATGCCCTTCGGCATGACGGCGCCTGAACAATACTCATGGTTCTATCATGGCGGGGGTATGGCGTTAATGCAGAAAGCGTATGCCAAACATAATGTTCTCTCTTTCCCCGGCGGCAATACAGGGGCACAGATGGGCGGCTGGTTTGCAAAAGAGATTAACAGCCTGGAAGATCTTAAAGGCCTTAAAATGAGAATCCCGGGATTTGCAGGTGAAGTTCTGGCAAATCTTGGCTTGACCGTCACGAATATTGCCGTTGGCGAACTCTATATGGCTTTGGAGCGTGGAACCATTGATGCATTAGAGTGGGTCGGGCCCGGTATGGATATAAAAATGGGGTTTCATAAAATTGCACCTTACTACTATACAGGTTGGCATGAGCCGGCAACCGAACTTCAATTTTTAGTCAATCAGAAAAAGTTTAACACGCTTTCAGATAAGAATAAAAAAATTCTTACAGTTGCCATGAAACTTGCTGCATATGACATGTATATCCAGAATTACCACATGAGTTCGGTTGCCTGGTCTCAAATTGAAAAAGATTTTCCGAATATTAAAGTCAGGACGTTTCCAAAAGAAGTTATGGATGCGATGAAAGCTGAAAATAAGAAATTGCTTGCAGAAAAAACCCAGACAAATCCGATGTTAAAAGAAATTCTGGACTCACAACAGGGATATTCGAAACAGGCAAGGGAGTGGACAAAAATCTCTGATTATTCATATTTGAGAGATAATATCTAACCATATTTGCTACAGGCTTTCCTCAGCACAGCTTTTTGCCGGGAAAGCCTGTAAAGGTTACCTTTAAATTAAAACCGTATTCACATATAAGGTCAGTTCTTTTTTTGTGAATAAATAAAAAAAGCCATACAAAACAAGAGGTGTCAATGTTGGTAAAAATAGAAACTTTTTTTGACCGTTTTGCAGATGCCATGGGGCATTTAACAGCTGTTATTATGATAGCCATGCTATTGAATGTATTTTATGATGTCATTATGCGGTATCTGTTTAAAACCGGTTCTATTGCCATGCAGGAGATGGAATGGCACCTGTTTTCGCTGGTATTTTTAATCGGCATTTCATATGCCTTATTTAAAAACGGACATGTGAGGGTTGATATTATTTATGACCAGTTGAGTGTAAAAAAACAAGCGCTTATTAATATCGCAGGATCTGTTATCTTTTTAATCCCTTTTTCCCTTTTAATTGCTTTTGGTTCCATTGATTTTGTCCTGGAAGCTTTTCACACGGGTGAAATCAGCGGCGATCCGGGTGGCTTGACCCATAGATGGCTGATTAAGGCCCTGCTTCCTTTTTCCTTTTTCTTATTAGTCTTCTCAACCATCGGTATTATCGTAAAAAACATCAACCTCTATCAAAGCGTACATGTAAAAAGTCACAAAGAAAAAGGAGCATAAGATGGTTGGGATTATAATGTTTTTTGTCGCTCTGTTCATGCTGCTGTTTGGTTTTCCTGTGGCCTTTACATTTGGAGCGGTTTTCGTTGTTTTTGGATTTATTGCAGGTATTGTTGAAATCGGGCTTGATGGTTCTTTAGTGGAAGGATTAGTGGTGGGAAAAAACATGTTTGCTTTTATGCCCCATCGTATCTGGTCTATTATGAACAATACGATTCTGATGGCCATTCCATTGTTTATTTTTATGGGAATCGTCTTGCAGAAAACAAAACTTGCCGAGAGATTATTGGAATCCATGGGATTTTTGTTTGGAGAAATAAGGGGGGGGCTTGCCATCAGCACCATACTTGTAGGCTCCCTTCTTGCCGCTTCCACCGGTGTTGTCGGCGCAAGTGTTGTTGCCATGGGTGTCATCTCTCTGCCGGTAATGCTCAAATATAAATACAATAAAGAGCTGTCAACAGGAACCATCTGCGCCGCCGGAACCCTGGGACAGATCATCCCGCCATCCATTGTGCTTATCATTTTAGGAGATGTTTTCCAGGTGCCGGTTGGAGACCTTTTTGTCGCAGCCGTCTGGCCCGGGCTCAGTCTTGTTGGTGCCTATATTATATATATCGTTATTTATTCATATTTCAAGAAGGAAGCCGCTCCCCCGATTATTCTGCTGGCGTCTCACGGCACCAAAACAGTTCAGGTTATCACTGCCATAAAAACGATTCTACCGCCGTTAATTTTAATTATATTGGTTTTAGGTTCGATTTTTTCAGGGATAGCAACCCCGACAGAATCTGCTGCGGTCGGCGGTATCGGTGCCATTATTTTAGCTGTTTTATACCACCAGTTCTCATTCAAACTGATTCATGAAAGCGCCTTGGAAACCACAAAAATTACCGCCATGGTATTTGGTATTTTAATTGGAGCCACCGCATTTTCTATGGTTTTTACATATACCGGCGGTGATTTGATTGTTGAGGAATTTATGCTGGGGCTTCCCGGTGAGAAGTGGGGATTTATTATCCTTTCAATGGCAGCCATTATGGTTTTAGGCTTCTTTATCGATTTTATAGAAATCTCTTACATTATTGTACCCATTTTAGTGCCAATTTCTGAGGCCATTGGAATAAATCCCGTATGGTATGCCATCCTGATTGCAATGAACCTGCAGACCTCATTTTTAACGCCGCCCTTTGGATTCAGTCTTTTTTACTTGAAAGGTGTCGCACCTCCTAGTGTCGCTACAATGCATATCTATAGAGGCGTTATCCCTTTTATTCTTATTCAAGGATTAATTCTGATTTTACTAACCATATGGCCCGGAATATTTGGAATCAGCCCGATTTTATAATAGTTTATTGAATAGTTTGTCAATAGCTGGATTTGCCCGCCATGCCGTGCAAACAAAAAAGGATTTAACTCTCATTCAAGTTAAATCCTTTTGTTTTTATGGTAGGCACGAGTGGACTTGAACCGCTGACTTCTACCGTGTCAATCTGATAAGAGCCTGTTTTTATTATATTAACACTTCGTATTTATTACTTGAAAGACTTTATTAATGGGCTTTTTGAGTAATTATTTTTTTTGTTGGTTTTTGTTAATTCTTACTGTTTTTTTTTAACATGGTCACAATTTGCTCCTTCATCATTCGTTGTTCCATACAAATTTTCGGATCAAACCATGGTACCATGTCCATTTTTCCGTCAAGAACTGAAATTGCCCGGCAACTATTCCGGGACTAAGTCCTATTTTTTGGGCGAACAATTTGATTTTTAATTTTGTTGTTAAACTAGGTATTATTTCTCTACTGTCCCCTGGAAACAAAACACTTGCCGCAAAATCGTTCGCTCTTACTTCTACAGGGTCATCGCTTTCATCATTAATATATAATTTTTTCTTGTTATCGTTTAACACATGCCCGGCTTCATGAAAAAAAGAGAACCAGAATTTATCTTCACTTTTTCCTCTTAAATTGATTATGATCATTGCTTTGTTCGCGCGTAACCATTTTGTTGCACCACTCCATGGTACCTTTTTCATTTCAGGCACCAAAGAAAGAGCAACACCAGCCTGGGCACATAATTCTGTCATTTTTGGACCAAACTTTTTGGGGTCTTCCACTGTCAGTTTTCGTATCTCTGCTATGGCTTCTTTGAAACAGTTCTTGTCATATGGGGCGCATGGAATTTTTTGAGCAATAAGTTCTCCTTGTCTAATCCAAGTGGCGGCATGTCCTGGCATTGACTCGAAACAAGCGGACCTACGTGCAGCAACCTTGGGTTCGGTCCATATCTCTTTCCAGGCAGAGACATTGCTTACACCAAAAAATTTGAGAGCATCTCTTACTTGTTCGCTTTGTTTTGATGTTTTAGCAACTACGCCTCTTTTTTTTAGTTCACCAATCGGTATTATTTTTAACCAATCAAGATTGTTATTTAATTCATCAAGTTCCTTTGATTTTTCGAGTTGCTCTCGATATTTAGCCTCAAGGTTATTCCAGAATCTTGCAGGAACACCTGTAACAAGTTCAAGTTTATTTGCGGTTTCATAAATAATGGGTTGCTCACCCTTATAAATTCGATTTATTGATTGTACGGTCAATCCTGTTCTTATTGAGAGTTCTTTTTGGGTCATCCCAATTGACTCAATGGTTTCTTTTAATGTTTCCCCAGGTGGTATGGCATAATCAGGCTCGAAACCGTATTTTTCTTTTGTTTCAACCATTTTTCCCCTTAATGTGTATCTTCAATTTCTGTAATTTTTATTTTGTTGATATTTGCTTTATCCAATCCCCCATCTTTTTTCATAGGGATTGGTTTATTATTCGGTATGAACAATAAACGGTATGGATATTCAAGGTCTACAGAAAATTGTCCCTTCCTATTTCCTGTGAGTTCATGCAACCGGGCTGGTGGTAGGTGGGAAATATCACTTAAAGCTATTGCTGCGTTTAGCTCTGACATTCTTTGCATAAGCTTATTCCCCTTGGTTTGTCCTAATTCTTTTAATGCAGATTTACGTGTCGAGCATATTTTTTGTAATTTCTTTGACTTAAATGATATATCCACTGAGCATCCCTGTCAAGAAAAATATTAACATTTTATGTTAACCTTTTTAAAAAATGTGAGTTGGGCTTATTTGATTCAAGATACTGCCCTTTATAATCCAAATTTTATGAATTGCAGTAATTGTATACGAAACAGAAGCTTATCTGTCAACTCCTGGCTTTTGCCCGCCATGCCGTGCAACCGAAAAAGGATTTAACTCTCATTCAAGTTAAATCCTTTTATTTTTATGGTAGGCACGAGCGGACTTGAACCGCTGACTTCTACCGTGTCGAGGTAGCACTCTACCAACTGAGTTACGCGCCTGAATCGTTTGTTTTTTTACCAAAAGCCTTGGTTTATGTCAAGAAAAACTAACGCAAATTTCTGCTGCTTATTCTGTTGTGTCCTGATTTTCCTCCTCTGGATTTGTCGTGCTTTGAGACTCATCAAACAGGGAGGGTTGTTCTTTTTCAATAAACTTGATGAAGACGATGTCATCTATTACATCTGAAATCTCCAACCCAAAAGAATCAAAGGTTTTCAGCATGACGGCATCAGCAAACTGAGACGGTTTCCCTTTATAAAAAACTTGCATAACCGTATAGTTTGTCCCCATTTCTTTGGGCTGCAGGTTCTCAATCCCGGGCATTTGTTTAAATATTTGCTTTAATGCGATAAACCTGGGCAGAAAATTCTCCCCTTCTATTATGACATCAAAGGCATGCTCTGTTCTCAAATTCTGCGCCCAGTACGCATCAATTTTTTCACTCAGATCCTTGACTGACAGGTTGGCGGCCTTAACAATTGCATTTATATTTCCCTGCTTGTCCATCTCGTTTTTTACCGTAGCCTCTACCTGTGATGTAATGACTTTTTCTCCGGTTTCAAGATTGTATCCTTCAAGGTTGATGTTCGCATTAAAGGTTTTTTCTTCACCCATACGGTTGATGGCTTCTGACGAGCTTGCTTTCCCAAACACAATCATGTCGGCTTTCATTTCTCTGCCAAGATCCTTGGCAGCAGCAATATCATAGATAGAATCAAACGTAATATTATAAAAAGACGGATCAGGGCGATCCACGTCATTTCCTGTAACAATAAAACGATCCTGAAGCATTTTATTGATGATGATTTCCTCTGCGAGAGACTGGTAAGGGACTGGATTGTTTCCCCACCAGTATTTGGGCAGAAGATCTGATGGAGTTTTTTCTGCAATAAAAAACAGGATCACGGGTTTATCATGGTTGGCATTGAGTATTCTGGCATCTGTCAGTGTCTTTTCAAGCAGTTTGATATCCACTTTGGATTCCACACCCACAAGATAATGGCCTTTATTTTCAATTCCACCAAGAACACGATACGTAATAATATAATCCGATGTATGGGAAAGTATCTGATTGTAAAAAAAGTTAAGATTAGAGGCAAAAACCTGTCTTGAAACAAGTTCGGCAAAGGCATTCTGAACCGCAAGATTCAGTGCGTCTGATACTGCCTTCTGCTTGGCCTGCTGGATATTATGATTGACAATCCTTCTTTTGCCTGTAGTCACACCGGTTAAAACGTCAGACCCTTTGGCTGCAAATGATTGCCCGGATATGAATATGATACCGACGAATAAAACAATGAAGCTGATAGCTGGCGTTTTCTTAAACATCCTTCTTATACCTTTCTTTCAATGGAATAATCTGCGATCAGACACAAAAGCTGTTTAGATTGGCAGTCTTCAAAACCATCCAGGCATGCCTTTGCTTTTTGTACATGTTCCTGGGCTCTTTTCCGGGTATATTCGATTCCCTTATACGCAGTCAGTTTTTCTTTTAGTTTTTCAAACTGCTCCGGATTGAACTCTGCTGCCGATATGGCATCCTGCATCCACGCCTTATCCTCTGAAGATGCGTTGGCAAGGCTGTGGATCAGTGGCAGGGTCAATTTTCCCTCCCGCATATCTGCGCCTGGATTCTTTCCTAAATCTTTGGCACTTGCCGTATAGTCCAGAAGATCATCAACCATCTGAAAGGCCATCCCTAAATGAAACCCGTATTGATTCAGCGCAGCTTTTTTTTCTTTTTCTGCCTTTGCAAGGATGGCCCCGCTCTGGCAGGCCCCCTGGATCAAAACGGCTGTTTTCCTTTCAATGACTTCAAGGTATTCTCGTTCAGAAAGATCAAGTTTTCCTTTTTTCGTCAATTGGTCAATTTCCCCCTGGGACATGTCACGGGTAATTTTTGCAATGACTGAGATGATATCCGGTTCTTTCGTTTTCGCAGCAATATCAAGGGCCCGGGCCAAAAGAAAATCTCCTGTCAGTACAACTTTGGACGCAGACCATTTCGTGTGAGCGGCTTTTTTACCCCGCCTGATGTCTGCCTCATCCACGACATCATCATGTAAAAGGGTGGCGGCATGAAGATATTCAAAAATAATGGAAAATTTTATTTCAAATCCCCTATTGTAACCGCAAAGCCTTGCACTGTGAATCATTAAAAGCGGCCTCAGACGCTTCCCGCCGCTGAAAAGAAGGTGGGATGCAATCTGCCTGACCAGTTCTACATTGGGCTTTAAATGGTGTTCAAGTGCGATTTCAACCTTTTTAAGATCAGGTGCCACCTTTTCAAGGATTCTTTGTTTTAACCCTTTTGTCATACAATCTCTCCGGCAATATCATATTCAAACGCATCTGTAATTCTTACATTAACCATGGTGCCTATTTCAAGCCCATTGGCATAAATAAATATCATCCCGTCCACCTCCGGAGCCTGGAACATGGTTCTGCCAAGGTACACACCGGGTTCCGGATTTTCTTCAACAAGGACTTTAAAAATTTTGTCTACATATTTTTCATTCACTTTTTTTGAAATTTTTGCCTGGGCTGCCATGATCATGTCATGCCTTTGTTCTGCAATCTCGTAAGGGACATGCCCTTTTAGAAGATGGGATTTAAGATCATTGGAATCTGAATAGACAAATACGCCCAGGTGATCAAACCCGATATCCTCAATAAACTTCATCAGTATGTTGAAATCCTCTTCAGACTCACCCGGGAATCCCACAATAACAGTGGTTCTTAAAGCCGCCTCGGGATCAATCTTCCTGATGGTTTTAAAAAGCGCATAAAGATCTTTACAAGTATAGGGACGTCCCATTTTTTTCAATATGTTTGAAGAGGCGTGCTGGATGGGGACATCATAGTAAGAACAGATGTTTTTATTATTTTTTACCGCCTGAATGATCGGTTCTGTCAATGAGTTGGGATGGGTATATAAAAACCGTATCCAGACATGCTCCTCGTATAGGGTGACTGCCAGGGATGTAAGAACATGTTCAAACCCTGTTTTATCCTGAAAATCCTGACCATAATCGGTGGTGTTTTCAGCCGTCAGGATAATCTCTTTGACATCCCGGGAAACAAGACCTTTGGCTTCCTTGCAAATATCATCCTCTGGTCTTGACCGCTGGATGCCGCGAAGCTGAGGGATAATACAATAGGTACACTTTCGGTTACACCCTTCCGACACCTTGATATAGGCATAAAAATCTGTGATCAGCTCTCTTTGCACGGAAAGGTCCTGGAACGGTCTTTTGCTGGGATCAGGAAAAAGGATTAAGGGTTTGATGTCGCTATTCTCAACAGCTTCCACAATCTGATCAATAGCGGCAGTACCTAAAAATGCATCCACTTCAGGCAGGATGGCAACAAGATTCTCATCATCCTTATACCGCTGGGAAAGGCATCCGGTGGCGATAAGCTTTTCACATTTTCCTGTTTCCTTAAATCTTGCCATTTCCAAAAGAACATCAACAGCCTCTTCCGAGGCTGTTGATATAAATCCGCAGGTATTAACGATAATCACCCGGGCCCGGGAAGGGTCTTTCGTTATGCTGTGACCTTTTGCCACAAGCTTTCCCAGCATGATTTCACTGTCAACCTGGTTCCTTGAGCATCCAAGGGTTTCAAGGAAAATGATCATATTGCTTTGGTCATGAGGTCTCCCAGTTGTTTGGAAAATCTTGAGGGATTATCCAGCTTGCCGCCTTCACTGATGACAGCAATATCAAACAGAAGATCACTATACTCTTTTAAAACCGGGCTGGTGGTATCGGTCTCAAATATTTCTTTCATTTTACCCATGACAGGATGGTTCAAATTGACTTCCATCACCCGTTTCTGATCCGGTGTTTTCTGGCCCGAGGCTTTCATGATTTTTTCCATGTAAGCACTCATGCCATAGTCATCGCCGGACAGACAGGAGACTGAATCTTTAAGCCTGTTGGATACCACCACATCCTTGACCTTTTCTTCAAGTTTCCCTTTAAGGAAGGACAAAAGGGCTGAATATTCATTTTTCTTTTCATCATCCACTTTATCCAGATCAAGATCCCCTTTTTCTGCGCTCTTAAATTTCTTTTCCTTGTACTCGGGCAGGGACTGGGTGACCCATTCATCAATGGGGTCTACCATTAAAATGACTTCATAATCCTTTTCTTTCAAGGACTCAAGCAAAGGAGAGTTCATTAAGGATGTCAGACTTTCACCCGTCAGATAATAAATCTCTTTCTGATCTTCTTTCATGTTTTCAATATATTCATCCAGGGTGACATATTTACCGTCTGACTTGGTGGTCTTATATCTTAAAAGGGATGCCAGTTTTTCCTTATTTTCAAAATCCGTTGGGATACCGGCTTTCAAGGCCTGACCAAACTCATTAAAGAATTCTTCATACTTTTCTTTTTCCATGCCTTCCAGCACGGAAAAAATCTGTTTAACAAGATTTTTCCTGATATTTCGAACCAGGCGGTCTTCCTGGAGAATCTCACGGCTTACATTAAGGTTTAAATCAGGCGCATCCACAACACCCTGAACAAATCCAAAATATTCCGGCAGAAGTTCCTTGCAGTCATCCATGATAAATACCCGCTTGCAATACAGCTGCATCCCATGCTTTCTTTCCGGTCTGAACAGATCCATAGGCGCTTTGGAAGGCAGATACATCAAGACATCGTATTCGGTTACTCCCTCAAACTTTTTATGAATAGTTTCCAGGGGTTTGTCCCAGTTATGACTGATATGTTTGTAGAACTCTTCATGCTCTTCATCGGTCACATCATCTTTGGCTTTTGACCAGATGGCTTTTCTGGAATTCAGGGTTTCATCTGTTTTAACTTTTTTGAAGGTATCACCAATGGGTTTGCCTTCTGAATCTTTAATGAGCTCATTTTCAGGAATGGGCTCACTTTTTTCAACATTCATGATGACAGGATAGGTCACAAAATCAGAATGTTTTTTTACAATATGCTGGATGGTGTATTCTTCTGTAAAATCCTGGTCACCGTCTTCCGGGTCTTTTAAATTAAGTGTAATTGTTGTGCCGCGTGTTTCTTTCTCGATCTCCTGAACCGTATAAGATCCTTTACCATCCGATTCCCATCTGACACCCGATTCTTCACCCGGTGCCTTTGTATCGAGCCTGACCTTGTCGGCAACAATAAATGCCGAGTAAAATCCAACACCAAACTGGCCGATCAGTTCAGGTGACAATGTGTTTTCTTTTTTGGAATTTTCCACGGCTTTCATAAATGCAGCCGTGCCTGACTGGGCAATGGTCCCGATATTATCATTGACCTCATCAAAGGTCATTCCAATCCCATTATCGGAAATCTCGAAAGTCTTATTCTCAGAATCAAGAGTAAGACGAATATGATAATCATTATCATCGACAAACAAGTCCGGACCTGTCTGTTCTTTGAATCTTGCCTTGTCTATGGCATCAGAAGCATTTGAAATCAGCTCCCGTACAAATATTTCCCTGTTGGAATACAGAGAATTGATGATCAGGTGCAAGAGCTGCTGCACCTCGGTTTTAAACTTACGTGTTTTTTTTGTTCCCATGTTTACTCCTGTTTTTTGTTTTTTTAATTATTAATAATAATTGTAGCAAAAATCAAAATGTCAAGGTATGCCAGGGGAATTTCAAGCGGCAATAAATGGTTTTGTAACCTTATTATTTTTTAAATCTTTTTAACAGCCGGCCGTCAATAAAGATCAATCCCATAAAAATTAATGCCATGCCGGCAAAAACATTCCATCCAGGTGTTTCTCCCAGCACCATCATTCCCAGGAATATAGCACTCACGGGAATTAAAAAGGTGACCAGCAAAATATTGGTGGCTCCTGCCTTGGACAGTACATGAAAATAAATAATATAGGCCAAAGCTGTTGAAACGGCGGAAAGCCCGAAAAGAGCAGCCCATGTCACAAGTGCGGGGTCAAGGGTAAATGGCCGTTCGATGATAAATGCCAAAGGAATCATCATAATGGTAGAGCCTGTCAGCATTCCTGCTGACACAACCACAGGGTCAAACTCCTTGAACCTGCGACCAAAAATAGCTGCAATAGCATAGAGCAGAGCTGCACCCAGCACAGCGGCCTGACCTGCGATCTTCATTCCAACACCGCTTAAGGCTTCTATGCCAATCAGAACTGCTACACCCATCCATCCGAATAAGACGCCTGCCAGCCTGTTTGTTGTCAGCGGTTCGTCTTTTGTTAAAAAGTGGGCAAGAATCACACTGAAAACAGGTGTCGTTGCATTTAAAATAGCTGCCAGGCTTGAATCAATATATTTTTGTCCCCATGTGATAAGACTGAAGGGGATCACATTGTTCAGCATACCAATGGCCAGAAATGCTCCCCAGATGCCAAGATTCTTTGGCATTTCACGTCCCGTAAGGCGAACAAATCCCAACAGGAGAAAGGCGGCAAATCCCACCCGGCATAACACAATGGTCAAAGGTGTCATCCTTTCTACAGCAATCTCTACAAAGAAAAAAGATGCCCCCCAGATAATTGAAAGAATGACAATCAGGAACCATAGCCGGGCCCCCATAACCTGATTCATGTTTTGCATTCCTAATTTTCCTTTTTAAAACCAAAAGCGGTTTATAGTTTTTACAATAAGACAAACCAAATTAATAGACTAAATTAATAGATTTAGCCACCCGAATCTTGCGGTTTAAAAACCTCCCGGGTCATATTTATTAAAATGTTTAACCAAAGAGGATTTGAACCAAATCAACACATTGAATTTTTTGACAATACCTGCTATTAATTGGCTTTAATTTTTAAGGAATAATAATATGCATTATGAAGGTATGATGATAAGGCCGCCAAGTGAGGCCGATAGTATTTTATTACAGGTCACTTTAGGCTGTTCCCATAATAAATGTACATTCTGTGGCACATTCAGGGAAAAACGCTTTAATATAAAAAAAGATGACGTGATCTTTAAAGATATAGAATTTGCCAGAAAACACTGTAAAAGGCAGAACCGGGTGTTTATCTGTGATGGAGACGCCATGATCATTCCCCAGAAAAGACTGGTCAATATTCTTAAACAGATAAAGGATCGGATTCCCTGGGTGGAAAGGGTTGGCCTGTATGCCAACACCAAAAGTATTGGCATGAAAACCGACGAGCAATTAAAAGAGCTGCATGACCTGGGAGTTAAAATCGCCTATATGGGTCTTGAATCAGGAGATGATCAGATCTTAAAGGAGATTAAAAAAGGGGCCGATTCCGCAAAAATGATCAAAATGGGAAAACGGGTTAAACAAGCCGGCATTCAGCTGTCTATCACTGTTCTTCTCGGTCTTGGAGGACGGGAAAGATCTAAAATCCATGCCAGGGAAACCGGAAGGGTTCTATCTGCCATTGACCCGGATTTTGTGGGGGCGTTAACCCTGATGCTGGTACCGGGTACCGAACTCAACGATCAGCATGAAAAGGGGGATTTTGAACTCATCAACCCGGAAGAAATGCTTGAAGAACTGGGGTTGATGATCGCCTCAACCCATCTTTCAGACGGGCTTTTCCATGCAAACCATGCATCCAACTATCTTCCCATCAGGGCAAAACTGCCCCAGGAAAAAGAAAAAACACTTGAACTGATATCACAGGCGCTCAAAGGAAAGGTGGAGCTTAAGCCGGAATTCATGAGAGCCTTGTAACATAAATTGAATGACACAGGAGAAACAAACAATGGCCCAAGCCAAAACAAATCTTGATCAATTAACCGTCAGCACAGTCAGAACCCTTTGTATGGATGCGGTTCAAAAAGCAAATTCCGGACATCCGGGTGCACCTATGGGCTTAGCGCCTGCAGCATATGTTTTGTTCAAACGCTTTTTAAAACACAACCCCAAAAACCCGGCATGGATCGACAGGGATCGCTTTGTTATGTCCGGAGGCCATGTCTCTTCTTTGCTTTACAGCCTTCTCTATCTTATGGGTTATGGCCTTGAACTTAATGATCTGAAAAACTTCAGACAATGGGGTTCCAGAACCCCGGGACATCCTGAACGCGGAGATACCCCGGGTGTTGAAACCACAACCGGTCCTTTGGGCCAGGGAATTGCCAATGCTGTGGGCATGGCCATTGCAGAACGTCATCTGGCAGCCAGATTCAACATGAAAGAAAAAGAACTTATCAACCACCATACCTATGTGATGTGCGGTGATGGGGATCTCATGGAAGGGGTTGCCCTTGAGACGATCTCCCTTGCAGGACACCTTGGACTTGGAAAACTGATCTGCCTTTACGATGACAATTCCATTACCATTGAAGGAAAAACAGACATTTCATTTACAGAAGATGTGAAAGCAAAATTTGAAAGCCAGAACTGGCATGTGGTCACGGTTGAAGACGGCAACGACCTTGCAGAAATCCAGAAAGCCATCCAGGCAGGCAAAGATGCTGTTGCAAGACCGACACTGGTACAGATAAAAACGCATATTGCCTATGGCAGCCCCAACAAACAGGACTCTTCCGATGCCCATGGCGCACCCCTTGGAGTGGACGAAATTAAGCTGGTTAAGCAGTTTTATGGAGTACCGGATGATAAGGATTTTTATGTACCCGAAGAGGTATTGGAGAACTGTAGAAAAGCCCTGATATATGGAGAAGGGTTTGAACAAAGCTGGCAGGACCTCTTTAACGACTATAAAACTGAATACCCGGAACATGCTGACAAGTTTGTTGATGCTATCAGCGGCTTTTTAACTGAGGGCTGGGATGCAGATATTCCTCAATTCGATCCTGAAGACGGACCCATTGCCACACGGGCTGCATCGGGCCAGGTACTCAATGCCATTGCTGACAGTCTACCTGCATTAATGGGGGGATCTGCCGACCTTGCACCGTCAAATAAAACTTATCTTAACAATTCAACCGACTTTCAAAAAGATGCCTGGGAAGGGCGAAATATTCGATTTGGCGTTCGTGAACATGCCATGGGTGCCATCATGTCAGGTATGTATCTTCATTCCGGCATCCGACCCTATGGCGGGACTTTCATGGTTTTTGCCGATTATATGCGCCCGGCCATCCGTATGGCATCATTAATGAAACTACCGCTGATTTATGTGTTTACCCATGACAGCGTTGCCGTGGGCGAAGACGGCCCCACCCATCAGCCGGTTGAACACCTGGCATCGCTGCGGGCTATTCCGGGTCTTACCGTTGTAAGGCCGGCCGATGCCAATGAGACGGCTCTTGCCTGGAAACAGGCTTTAAAAACTATTGATTCACCAACGGCATTGATATTAAGCCGCCAAAAACTGCCGACCCTGGATGTGTCTCAACGGGACGGCGAGTTTAATTATGGGGCGTATACAGTGAAAAAAGTAATTGACCCTGATATGATTCTCATTGCCACTGGTTCCGAAGTCCATATCTGCGTTGAGGCAGCCGATACACTTGAAAAAGATCACAACATCAAAGCTGCCGTGGTATCCATGCCGTCCTGGGAACTCTTTGAAAAGGCCCCTGCATCCTACAGGGAAAGAATTCTGCCGTCCGGTGTGACAAAAAGAATGGCTGTTGAAGCAGGAATTTCCATGGGATGGGAAAAATACACAGGCCAGGAAGGTAAAACCATCGGCATTGACAAATTCGGTGCTTCAGCACCCGGCGGAACCGTACTCAAGGAGTATGGATTCTCCCCGGAAAATATCGTTAATAACGCGCTTGATCTTTTAAAATAACAAACCTTAAGTAGCATCTAACCCGGTGCCAAAAATTCTTTGGCTCCCGGGTTTTAAAATAAGGAGGCAGAACATGCAGATCAGTGTTAAAACAAACGCAAGAACCCAGATGGTCGATATCACTTCCCAGGTTCAAGATGCTGTAAAAGAATCCAAAATAAAAAATGGCCTTGTCCATGTCTTTTCCATGCACACCACTGCCGCGATCACCATTAACGAAAATGCAGATCCTGCCGTTGAAACAGATATTCTAAATACCATCAACAAGGTGATTCCCTGGGATGATCATTTCAAACACATGGAAGGCAATTCTGCCGCGCACATAAAGGTCAGCCTGTTCGGCCCTTCAGAAACCATACCTTTGGAAAACGGCTCTCTTGTTCTTGGCACCTGGCAGGGTATTTATTTCTGTGAATTTGACGGCCCCAGAAACCGGCGGGTGAATATTAACATCCTCTGATGATTAATCAAATCATTATGAACATAAAATTTATGTTGCCTGTCAGGAAGCTCCTTCCTACCCAGATAGTTGTCAAAATGCAGTGATAATTATTGCGGTATTTTAATCATCATGTTATTCCTAAAATTAATATCCCTAAAAAATGAATGCTCTGCGGGCAACCGCACAATTACTTGTTCATGAAGCTGACCATAACCGCGGTTATGAAAAAAAAAATTATGTTCGGTTGATATAAATAGCAATAATGGTCAATATAGATTATATGAGAAAGTGATTATTTAAATAAAAATTGATTATAAATAGAGGTTTATTTCAGCCCTTGAAAGCGTGTAAAACAAAAGAAAAAAAATATGTTGAGTATATAAACGAATTGCTTGTTCCCTGTGGGAATAGCAAGTGCCCTACGGTCCTTGATTTGTTTGCCGGTTGTGGAGGGCTTGGTTTAGGTTTCGAAGCTTGCGGTTTCAGAACGGTTGGATATGAAATTAATGAAGACTATTGTGCAACATATTCGAATAATCTTAACGGGAAATGCATAACCGAAAACTTAACTCAAGACACAGAATTTCCTGATGCAGATGTAATTATCGGCGGTCCTCCTTGTCAACCTTTCAGTGTTGGTGGAAAACAAAAAGGTCTTAACGATTCTCGTGATGGTTTCCCTGCTTTTATTGCAGCAGTTGAAAAAATCAACCCTGATATTTGGATGTTTGAAAATGTTCGGGGGTTGCTTTATCGTAACAAGTGGTATTTTGAAGAAATTAAAGAGCGATTGGAAAGTTTTGGCTACATTATCGAATCAAAACTGTTAAATGCTAAAAGGTATGGTGTCCCTCAAAACAGGGAAAGAGTTATTGTTGTAGGCCATAAAGGTGCCTTTACCTTCCCAGAAGAAGAAATTAAAGATGTTACCGCCGGAGAGGCTCTCCAAGAGCTTGCAACCCAAATACCAGAAGATGTCAGATGGGTTACTCCGAATATGGATGTCTATATAAAAAAATATGAAAAGGCTTCACAGTGCATTAACCCAAGAGATTTGCATTTAGACAGGCCTTCACGAACATTAACTTGCAGAAATTTAGCAGGTGCTACTGGAGACATGCATAGAATAAGACTTGAAGATGGAAGCAGGAGAATGCTTACAGTCAGAGAAGCAGCAAGACTCCAGAGCTTTCCTGATTGGTTTGAATTTGAGGGAACTTTAAGCAGTAAATTTTATCAGATTGGAAATGCAGTACCTCCACTATTTGCATTTAAGCTTGCTCTTTCTGTAAAGGACTATTTACAATCCGATCTTCGGTATGAAGCTAATGAAATGGATGGTATGAGGTTCAAAATTCCCCAACAGATGAGTTTATTTTAAAATATGAAAAATTATCTTACGCTAAAAAGCAAGTGCAAAACATTCAATAAAAAGTCTAAAAAACTCCAAAAACTTATAAATCAAGCCCTTGATATCATTCACAGCATGGGGATTCCCCTTGATGAGAAAAAACCAAGAGGCCTTGAAAAAATGGCGCTTGTTTTTATTTCGGTGGCACAGATAAGCAAATCACGAAGTTGGAACAAGACTAAAGATAGAAGTCATGCTATTTCCCTTAAATCACGAGATATTATTGAGTATATGAATGAGCATCTTGAAGAAAATATAAGCTCAGGTTCATATGATGATATTCGAAGGAAAGACCTAAAAATGATGGTCCTTGACGGACTTATCAGCAATACAAACCCCAATGCGGCGAGAAATGATCCGACCAGAGGTTATTGTTTGTCTCCAGAGTATGGGAAAGCAGTTAGGTCATATGGTTCTAATGAGTGGCCCGAAAACGTGAAGAAACTTTTAGCCGGTAAAAAAACACTAAAAGAAGTGCTGAGTCAAAAAAGAGACCTGGAAAAAATCGATGTAAAGCTGCCATCGGGAACTGAACTAAAGTTTTCACCCGGAAAGCATAACGAATTGCAAAAAGAAATAATTGAAAGCTTTCTACCTTTATTTGGATCTGGTGCAGAAATTTTGTATGTTGGTGACGCTTCTGATAAATTTCTTCACATTAATAGGCCTGCTCTTGAGGCTCTTGCTTTTTTCGAATTGAAACGAGGAGAACTTCCAGATGTTGTTGCATACAATAAAAATAAAAATTGGTTATTTTTAATTGAGGCCGTCCACAGCTCAGGGCCTGTATCTCCAACAAGGTTAATAGAGCTGGAGAAATTGACTCAAAAATGCACGGCAGATAGAATATATATATCTGCATTTCTGGATAAGGCAACTTTTCGCAAATTTGTTGCAGACATAGCATGGGAGACAGAAGTCTGGATTGCAGACAGACCTGAGCATATGATTCATTTTAATGGAGATAAATTTCTCGGCCCATATGACAACACTAAAGCCAAAAAATATTTATAATCACTATTTTTTACCGCATTTTCAAAAATAGGAAATGATTGTAAGAGAGATACTATTCTCAAATCATCCTAAAGAAATAAAACCCAACAAAAAAATGCTGTAGGAGGTGAAATTGTGCATATAGATAAATCTGCAGAGAATGCCATATGGATAGAAAAGACAATAAAAAATTTCATTGAAACCTCGCCTGAAAACACATTAAAAAATCAAAACAATGATAAAGCCTTTGAAATGCCGCTGGTAGGGTTTTCAAGAGGAGACGATCCTTTATATGAGGCGTATAAAGATCATGTGGGGCCGTTCTACTTAACACCTTTGGAAATATTTACTGTTACTTTCAGGGATTTCGGCATAAAGGCTGAGGAACTGACGGTCATTAGCTGGATTCTGCCGCATAATAATGCCACCAAGGCCGATAACCGAAAAGAAAAATTTTATCCTGCTGAAAGATGGACGAGAGGGCGCATTTTTGGTGAAGAAACCAATGAAATCCTCCGAAAACATGTTGTGACCTCTTTGGAGTCAGAAGGATACAGGGCAGTCGCCCCTGTACTCACTCCCCAATTCAGCATAAGAATCTCGCCAAAGTACGGATATGCCTCTACCTGGTCTGAACGACACGCAGCTTATGCATCAGGACTTGGAACATTCGGCCTTTGTGACGGGCTTATCACCCCCCTAGGCAAGGCAATGCGTACAGGCTCCATTATTGCCCAAATTCCGGTTTCTCCCACGCCAAGACCTTATACAGATCACCATGAATACTGCCTCTTTTTTACCAAAGGCGTTTGTGGGAAGTGCATATCCAGATGTCCCGCAGGAGCTGTCACGGAAGCTGGAAAAAATAAAGAATTGTGCTATAAACACCTTTTTCCGGTTACCAAGGATTATGTGATATCAAACTATGCCCTTGACGGATATGGCTGAGGTCTCTGTCAGACAAAGGTTCCTTGTGAATCTAAAATCCCAAAAGAACAGGATGTTCATTAAAAATTGACTTATAACCCTTTATTGAAGATTTGAATATAGGACTGTATTATGAAGATTGCTACTATTCTACTTGATGGACAAGAAGTTGCCGGTATTATAACAGATTATGGTTGCTTACCTATATCTTTCATTAATGAGCGATTTAATAAAAATTGGCCGCGTGATTTATTCAGCATACTTGCTGAAGAAAAATTGGAAGAGATAAAAAAATGGTTTTATCAAAACAGTGACGCTTTAACTCAAGAATTAAAGGAAATCTCTATCCTGAAAAAAAAGATCCGGTTTGCACCTCTGTATCGTCGACCGAGAAAAATTTGGGGAATTGGTTTAAATTATAAAGCTCATGCGGAAGACCTTTCTGAAAAAGTACCTGTCTCAGAACCTGCGAGCTTTATGAAGCCCGATACCGCGATTATTGGTCATCAAGATACAATAAAAATCCCGGTACTATCAGAAAAAACTACAGGAGAAGCAGAACTCGGACTGATCTTTGGAAAAAAGTGTAAAAATGTGAAGCGGGATGATTGGCGTTCTGTTCTCGCTGGAGTCACAACGATTATCGATATGACAGCAGAAGATATTCTAAAAAGGAATCCTCGAAATTTAACACAATCCAAAAGTTTTGATTCCTTTTTTAGTTTTGGGCCGATTTTATATACAATTGAAGAAATAAAAGATGTATTCAATTTCAAAGTCCAAACAATTATCAATGGTAAATTACATGCCGAAAACACTGTTGCAAACATGACATTTCCACTCGATTTTTTAGTCGCGTATCATTCACAAATCATGACAATGCTTCCAGGAGATATTATTTCAACCGGGACACCTGGAGCGGTACCATTAAAAAATGGTGATATTATTGAATGCCGTATTAGTGGCTTCCAACCGCTAATAAATCATGTCATTGATTTAAAATTAAAAAAAAGAGGTGTTTTATGATTAAAAGAATTGCTGTTTGTGCAGATGGTACATGAAATCGTCGTGCATAAAAATATTATGGATGATTACCGGTATAAATTATCAACAACCTATCAAAATGCCCATATTACTACTTTTACCGATATCACGGGGACATCAATTTTTGTTTGAGGCCTGAGAGACGTAAAGCGGTTTTATTATTATTCAGCGCCATCTTAAGGGCTTTTGAAGACCCTACAATGATCACCAGGTTTTTCCCCCGGGTCATGGCCGTATATAATAAGTTTCTTTGCAAAAGGGGAAAATGGGCTGTGGTCAGTGCAACAATGACAGCTGCATACTCACTGCCCTGGGATTTATGGACAGATATGGTATAGGCCAGAGTGAGTTCATCCAGTTCCAGGATATCATATTCAACGATGCGGCCGTCATAATCCACCAGAACACGGCTTTTGGATTTAATGACTTCATGAACGATACCGATATCCCCGTTAAACACATCTTTTTCATAATTATTTTTTAGATGCATGACCTTGTCATTGGGTTTAAATATGATGCCCCCGGCCTCTATGCCGCCCTTGGATTGATTTAATACCCTTTGAAGCTGCTGGTTCAGATTAATGGTACCGGCCTGCCCCCGATGCATGGGAGTTAAGACCTGTATTTCATCAATGTGGGGAAATGCTTTGGGCACCCGCTTTGAACAAAGTTCGAGAATGGTTTCCACCACTTTTTCAGATTCCCGGTTCTCAATAAAATAAAATTCTGACAATTCACCCGACTTAGCTTTCTGAAAATCCGGCATCTCTCCGTTCCGAATTTTGTGGGCATACATGATAATAGGGCTTTCTTTAGCCTGCCTGAATATGGTTGTTAAAGAGAAGACTTTTACTCGATCAGATTCAATAATATCAGACAATACATTGCCGGGGCCCACAGAAGGAAGCTGGAATGTATCGCCCACAAGTATCAGGCTTGCACTTACCGGCATGGCTTCAATGAGCCGGTACATAAGCTGGGTATCCACCATTGAGGCTTCATCCACAACCAACACATCCAACTCAAGGGGATTGGCAAAATTTCTCTCAAATGTCTGGTTTTCATAGTCAAATCCCAAAAGTTTGTGCAGGGTAAAAGCCTTTTTTCCTGTTACTTCGGAAAGGCGTCTGGCAGCTCTTCCTGTGGGGGCGCTCAATGCCACCTTTAAATCCCGCCATTTGTAGACTGCGCACAATGCCCGTATCAGGGTTGTTTTTCCGGTTCCCGGCCCCCCTGTAATCACAACAATTTTTTCATGTAATACATTATTGACAACACTCAATTGCTCTGCGGATAATTTTATGGCAAGCTTTATCAGCACTTCTTCAAGGATTTGATCTTTGTTGATTTGACGGGAAATTACAGGCATGGACAAAATGGCTTTCATCCTTGATGCAATACCTGATTCAGCCCTGTAAAGCCTTGAAAGATAAACTTTTATATCCTCTTCATCCGGTTCGGTCTTGATTTCATCGGAATCGATCAATGCTTCCAGCGCCTGCTCAAATTTATCCGGTTCCACGCCTGATGTTTTTGAACTCGATTTGAACAATTCTTTTTTTAATGCATAAACATGCCCCTCCTGCTCAAACAACAAAAGTACGTAGACCAGGCAGGCTTGAAGACGGTTTTTATCATCTTTTTTAACACCGGCTTTCATTGCAATCATATCCGCTATGGCAAACCCTATCTGTGGAATATCCTTTGCTATGACATAAGGGTCCTGCTGCAAAATATTCAAGGCATCTGACCCATAGGCTTGAAGAATAGTGGCGGCATGATACACGCCCACATCATTTTCCTGGAGAAACTGCATGACTCTTCTGACGGCATGGTGCTTGTTCCAGGCCTGCTCAATGACTTTTTTCTTGGCCTCTCCGATTCCGTAAATTTTTTTTAGTTTTTCAGGCTCGTTTTCAATGATATCCAGGGTTCTTTCTTCAAACTGATCCACTATTTTATCGGCCAGTGATTTGCCGATTCCTTTAATCATACCCGAGCCAAGATATTTGCGAATACCTGAGACCGTGGCGGGTAAAACAACCTTATAAACTTCTGCTTTAAACTGGTCTCCATATTTGGGGTGAGTGGTCCACTTTCCTGAAACCTCAAGGCTTTCACCTTCAAACACCCCGGCAAGATGACCCACGATGGTGACAGGATCACTGATTTTAGCAATCCGAAGTTTGGCAACCGTATAATGATTGTCCTGATTCTGATAGGTCAGTCGGTCTAAAATGCCTTTGATGGTGATCATTTAAATCTTCACATTCTTGATGATCCAAAGAGCGGTTTCATAAAGATCCGAACCGATAAAATCAGGCGTGATGCCTTTTTGATAAAGCTGCTGCTCTGCCTTTGATCCATTCCCGGTTTTGACTAATAAAGTTTTTGAGCACCCTGCATTGCGTGCGCATTCAATATCTTTTGCACTGTCCCCCACCATGCAGGATTGAGCAAGATCAATCTGGTATTTCTTTTGGGCATCAAGAATCAGTCCTGGTTTTGGCTTTCTGCAGGAACAACACGCTTCCGGGGTATGGGGACAAAAGAAAATATCTTTGATGTCTCCACCCGCTTTTTTAACACCCTCTTTCATTTTTTTAAAAATGGTATCCAAAGCTTTCCGGGTGGCCATCTTTCTGCCAATCAAAGACTGATTGGTGATCACAATGACATGAAATCCATTTTTACAAAGAAGGGCAATCGCCTCAGGACTTTTTGGGATAAACTCAAACTCTGATTCATTTTTAACATATTCGGAAGAATCAATATTAATGACTCCGTCCCGATCCAGAAAAACGATATATCCCATAATATCTTTTCTTTATTCTGCAACTGCAAAGGCACTGCCAAAGCCTTGTGCAATAATTTTTTCACTGAACCTTATGGCATCTTTCAAATTGGTAAACCTGCCGATTCTCACCCGGTAAAATGTCCCCCGGTCATCCGTAAAAGTAGTAATATGGGCATTTTGATAAGTTTTTGATAATTTATACCGGTATCTTTCTGCATTGACTTTGACCTGGAATGCCCCCACCTGGACCGTAAGGTTGCCTTTCCAATAATCAACAGGTTTAAAGGCAATAGGATCTTTTGTTTTCTTGGAATATGATGTGGCCCTTCCAAGGGCGGTTACCCTTACCTTTCCTGTTCCGGCGCCTGTGATCCCGATACGTTTTGCCCCAGTGTAAGAAAGGTCTATGATCCTCCCATAAACAAACGGACCACGGTCATTAATCCTCACCACAATCTTCCGGTTGTTTTTAAGGTTATGAACACTGACCCAGGTATTCATGGGGAGTGTCTTATGAGCAGCGGTCATGGCATGCATGTTGTAAATTTCGCCATTGGACGTTTTTCTTCCATGAAATTTTCTGCCGTACCAGGATGCTATTCCGGTCTGGACAAATCCGGTGGCGCTGGCAATCGGGGTATACCGAACCCCTTTTATTTTATAGGGTCTCTGGGTTGCAGGACTTTTTTGTCCGGTGGATGACGATGGACTTGTTTTATATGTTGATGATTCTGAAGGCGGGGTATGGGCTTTCTTATATGGGGTATCCATGGTGCTTGCGCAACCAAAAAGGGCCAATGAAAACAATATCATGATCTGGGTTTTGAACTTCAAAAAGATTGCTCCATAATATCTAACATTATCAGTTAAGCGCTAATTCTAATACATCTTTCATTTTATCAACAAAATAAAAATCAATGGAACCTCTTATATGATCCGGCACATCCTCCATATCTTTTTGATTCCATAACGGCAGGATAATCTTCTTGATTCCTGCCCGGTGTGCTGCAATCACCTTTTCCTTTATTCCGCCCACCGGCAGAATCTCTCCTCTAAGCGTAATCTCTCCACTCATGGCCAGACGCTTTTTCACAACCCGCCCCATCATCAAGGAAGCAAGACAGGTCAACATGGCCACACCGGCAGAAGGACCGTCCTTGGGGATAGATCCTTCAGGCACATGGATATGGAGATCATGATTGCTGAAAAAGGATTCATCCACTTTTAATTTTTTTGCGTTGGCCCGGATAAAACTTAAGGCCGTGCTGGCTGATTCCTTCATAACATCCCCAAGCTGTCCTGTTAAGGTAAGTCCTTTTCCACCTTTCATGGCCACAGCTTCAATAAAAAGAATCTCTCCGCCATAGGGTGTCCAGGCAAGCCCCACAACAACCCCGGGATTCTCTATCCTCAAAAGCAGATCCGGCATATTGGATGCAGGTCCCAAATATCCATGCAGATTTTTTTGTCCCACAACCAGGTTTTTGGCTTCTCCTTCAGCAATCTTGCTTGCAACCCCCCTGCACACAGATCCGATATGTCTCTCCAGGTTTCTTAAGCCGGATTCCCTTGTATATCCTGAAATAATCTTTTTAACCGCACTGGAGGTAATTTTAATCTGAGTCGCATTAAGGCCGTTCGCTTCCCTTTGTCTGGGAATCAGATATCGTGTGGCAATTTTTAATTTTTCTTCTTCCGTATAACCGCTCAGTTCCAAAATTTCTATCCTGTCCCGCAGGGGTGCCGGGATCGTATGAAGTACATTTGCTGTGGTTAAAAACATCACATCGGAAAGATCAAAAGATACATTCAGGTAGTGATCTGAAAACGAGAAATTCTGCTCCGGGTCCAGGACCTCCAGGAGGGCGGAAGAAGGATCACCATGATAAGATGAATCCATCTTGTCTATTTCATCCAGCATGAACACGGGATTTTTTGTACCGGCTTTTCTCAAATGCTGAATAATCCTTCCCGGAAGTGCACCCACATAGGTCCTTCTATGGCCCCTGATTTCAGCTTCATCGCGAACCCCGCCCAGGGAAATTCTGACAAACTGTCTGCCCAGGGCTCTCGCAATAGATCTGCCAAGGGATGTTTTCCCCGTTCCGGGAGGGCCTGCAAAACAGAGAATCGGGCCTTTGGAATCATCTTTCAATTTTCGAACGGCCAGATATTCAAGAATTCTTTTTTTAGGTTTTTCAAGGCCATAATGATCATGGTTCAGTATTCTTCTTGCCTCTTTAATGTCGAGATTATCTTCAGATCTCTCTTTCCAGGGTAATGATGTCAACCAATCCAGATAGGTTGAGGCCACTACATACTCAGAAGATGACGGGTGCATTCTTGACAGGCGCCGCAACTCCCGTTCCGCTTCTTTTTGTGCCTCTTGCGGCAACCTCTTTTCTTCAATTATAGTCTGATATTCTTTTATCTCAACACTTTCATCCTCTGTTTCACCCAGTTCTTCCTTTATGGCTTTCAGCTGCTGGCGAAGATAGTATTCCCGCTGCTGCTTATCCATATCTTCTTTTACCTGACTCTGGATTTTGGAACCCATTTCAAGAATCTCCAATTGGTCATTTACCAGCCGGGTCACTTTTTTCAAGCGTTTAGTGACATCCAGAAGCTCGATAATTTTCTGCTTTTCTTTGACAGGTGCATTGATGGTGGAGGCCACCATATCCGCAAGAACATTGGGTTCCTGCAATGATTTGATCATATGACCCATTTCTGAGGGAAGCCCCGGAGACAGCTCTACAATTTTCTCATACTGTTCAATAATATTGGCCATCAAAGCTCTGTTTTCTTTGTTTTTGCCAGCATTTTTGCTTTCCATGACACCAATTTTGGCCTGCATATACTTTTTGTCCTGGAGGAACTTTATGACCCTGAAACGGTTTAATCCCTGTATTAAAAGCTGGGCTTTATCATCTTCCATTTTGGACATTTTTAAAATAACGGCCACTGTGCCGATCCGATAAAGATCGTCTGCCGTATGTTTGGAATTAATATCAGATCGCTTGGATAATAGCAGTCCCAGCATTCGGTTTCCGGACATGGCCTCATCAATCAGCTCGACCGCTTCGTTTTGAATCAATACCAGGGGCAACACCATTTTAGGGAAAAGATTGGTGTCAACAATGGGAAGAATGGGAATGATGTTCGGGATGTTATCTGATGTTATATTTCGTGGGGAAGCCTTAAGATCATCCATTATAGTCTGGTTCCTTTTGGAATCTATGGCTTAAATGAAATCCAGGGAAACATTTCGTTTGCTCTTAATATTTTTACTGAACAGTTTTCCCAAAGTAAGCTCCAAAAATCCATTTAAAAATGTGGCGGATACTTTTTCGACATCAATAATAGTTGGCAGATACAGGACTCGCTCAAACTGTCCGAATTGTATTTCTGCAAGCCTGTATGTGGCTGTCTGGTCCGGATGATTACTTTTCCTGATTCCTGACATCTTGACGGCTTTGTTACTCACTTCAATAACAATATCTTCTTTTCTTACACCTGCTATCTCAGCCTGGATAATAATCTCACTTCTTGTTTCAAATATATCCATCTGAGGTTTCCATACCCGTTTTGAAAAACAGAACATGGGATTGACAGAATGAAACATATCTTCAAAAGATTTTTCTTCAGTAGATTGTGTTTCAATATTATCTCCAAACCGAATTTCTATGTGTTTCATATAAAACTCCTGATGATGCTGTTAAATCGATCATCTGATGATTCGATGAGAATACCATTTGAGTCAGATATTGTAAAGCTGTATTATAAAGGCCCGGCAATTTCCGGTGAGGATTTTTTACACCAACCCGTTTTGATCCAGGCTGTCTTATCCGCCCTGGTGCCTGAATAATTTTTAACAAGGGCAATCGTGTGTAAAATCACAAAGCTTAAAATGGTAGTTTTGCGGTAACCCGGCCGGGGCATGGGTTGCAGAATCCGATTGAACTTCTTACAGTTTCTAAACTCCGTTGCGCTAACCGCCAAAACTCGTTCGTTCCTCACTCAAACACTTGGCGGTCTTAACGCTCCACTGCGTTAAGACCCTGTACAGAAGTCCAATCAACGATTCCCTGCAACCCATGCCCCGACCTTTTCGACAAACGCAAGGCAAGCAATATCAGAAAATTAAAATTTTTATTTTAACTCAGAATCAACTCAATATATTAAAAAAACACCATAGGAAAATGGCCAATCTGAAACTTGTCAGCAAATAAAATTGAATCTTAACTTTTGGTAAGAAGTAAAAAAATCCGAGTTGAAATGAGTTGTCACAAGTAATTTCCTTCCAGGACACATGATCGTATAGCGTTTTCAAATTCCTGGCTATAAACACCATCGACTTGACCTGAATAACACCCTTTGTCTTTTAACGATTTTTGATATACCTTGATAAGTGATTTGTCTTTTCCAACTATGGTTTTGTAGGTTTTGATTGCTTTTTCATACTGCTGGTTTTCTACATAAGCTGCTCCTAAAGTGTCCATAATGCCAACGGTATCTGATAAACTAACCGCCTTTAATGCAAAGTTCACCGCTTTGGGCCCATTCCTAAAACTTTTATCTTTAGCAGTTGCGTAAATCCATCCAATACTGTTGTAGGCTTTTACATTTTTAGGATCTAACTCAACGATTTTGGTGAAGTCCTGGATTGCCCGGGCAAACTTGCCTTGCTTCTTATAAGCATATGCACGTTTGTTGTAAGCTTGTTTAAATTTAGGATCTAACTCAATGGCTTTGGTGTAGTCCTGGATTGCCTGGGTGTAATTGTCTTGATTATCATAAGCAATCCCACGGTTGTAGTAGGCATTTACATATTTAGGATCTAACTCAATGGCTTTGTTATAGTCGTGGATTGCCTGGGGGTATTTGCCTTGCCTCCAATAAGCAATCCCACGGTTGTTGTAGGCATTTACATGTTTAGGATCTAACTCAACAACCTTGGTATTGTCTTGTATTGCTTGGGGGTATTTGCCTTGCCTCCAATAAGCAATCCCACGGTTGTAGTAGGCATCTACATATTTAGGATCTAACTCAATGGCTTTGGTATTGTCTTGTATTGCTTGGGGGTATTTGCCTTGTTTTCTATAAGCAATTCCACGGTTGTAGTAGGCTTGTTTAAATTTAGGATCTAACTCAATGGCTTTGGTGAAATCAGAAATACTCTTACCAAATTGTTCTTTTTTTAAATATATAACTCCCCGACTGAGATATGCATCTTCATAATTGGGGTTTATCTCGATTGCCTTGCTAAAATCATGGAAAGCTTTGTCATACTGACCTTGGTTTTTATAGGCGAGTCCTCGATTGTAGAACGGGTTGTCATACTTTGGTTCTATCTCGGTAGCCCGTGTAAAATCGATGATAGCCTTTTCATATTGGCCTTTACGCACATAGGAAAGTCCTCGATAATAGTAGGCCATAGCATATTCTGGATTTATCTGAATGGCTTTAGTGTAATCAGATATTGCTTTGTCATACTGAGCTTTGCGGAGATATGTCTCTGCCCGCATATAGTAAGCTGTATCATCGTTAGGATTCATTTCCATGATTTCATCTATGACTTTAGTTTTAAAATCAGATTCGTTTAGTGGGGCAAATCCACACATTTGACTAAAAAGCCCAGTATCTACTATAAAATCTTCGAGAATATAGCTGCTATATTCTTTCCCCAATAGTTTCTTAATATCCTCTTCCTTTTTTTTCAAAAATACTACCAAGATCCGGCTATCCAAATCCTCCAAACCTGAGACGAAATATTTATAACCCCTTTGATTTGCTAAATAGGTTATACAACACGCTAAAAATCTGGCCATGGCTCCGGCACCTTGGGTGCCTTTTTCTTCAGATATCTTGAACAATGATATTCTACCATCTCTATGTATTTCATTTACAGTAGCATCGAGACCAATCCAGAGTTGATTCGGATAATCAACAGATCGAATGGTAATGGGGGTATTAGATTTTAATTGTATCTTTTTAAATTCGTAAACTGTTCTGTCAAAGCAAATACTTAAAATACGGTAAGGCTGTTTATTTATTTCGATCTCAGGGAGTATTAATTTAAACTGTTTAGGTTCTATTCCTTTGAAACTTAGCAAGATAGAGTAAGGTTTATGGCTTTTACTATGCGACTTGCCTACTTTGCTGTCAGTTATTGTATCGCCTTGAAGGGCTCTGTATATATCTATTTTTCTACTTGGGAGGTTATTAAGATTAAAATCAACGTTACCTTCATAAATTGAAGTAACTTTTCTTTCAAAAGAATTCCCTGATAAAAAGTCCTTTATTGCAAAAGAATTTGTCTGAAATTTAATCTGAGTATTTTTTGGAATACTCAGGACAATGTGAATGATAAGTCCATCATCCATTTGGTAATTTACTCTTAGAGAAATTTCGTGTTCAATTGGTATAATAACTTCAACCTGAGCGCCTGCTTGGACTCCACATTCGATCTTTGATTTATCATGCTCTGTTGCAAAAGTGGGTGAATTTAGCAAAATTAATACAAATAAACATAGATACGCTCTATAAATTATTTTCATTTTATACCTCCTTCGGACTCTTGCTTTTTTCTCGCGCAAAAAAATCATCAGATTCTGTTTATCTTGTAAATTTGAATGATAACCGATTTAATAACTGCAATTTGGATTAGTGAATTCTGATTGAAATTTTATGAAGAGCTGAAGAGATTTCAATGAATAAACAGTACGGAAATTATAGCTGATTCAGAAAGATTTTGCCAGAGTAAACTTAATTGGAGATTGAGATTACCTCAACCTTTGAGGATTCCTTTTTAAAAAAGATCCAGGTAGTGCCGGCTTACCACTGGCAGGTGCAGCAAATTCACAGGGGACAGATTATTCTAATTGTACACCATATTTTCAGACTGGGGTTTGTCGAAAAGGTCGGGGCATGGGGTTGCAGGGAATCGTTGATTGGACTTCTGTACAGGGTCTTAACGCAGTGGAGCGTTAAAACCGCCAAGTGTTTGAGTGCCTATAAGAAAGTAAGTCAATAAAAAATAGTTATCCATTAACAAAAAATATGTTTTTTTGCTTACGGTCTCCTCCTGCTGGTCATCAGTAAACATGTTTTTCACTCCATTTTTGCAAA
>NZ_JABZFL010000021.1 GCF_014237455.1 Desulfobacula sp.
TCGTTTCATTTTTCTTAATATGTCATCATCCCCGGACTGCAGCGGAATATGGAAATGATCGCATAAAATATTCCCCGGTCTGGCAAGATTAATAATACCATCATTGATTTCTCCGGGTTCAATGGAGCTGAGCCTTATCCTGTGAACGGGTCTTTCATCATTGATTTTTTTAAGCAATTGCAAAAGCGATAATTTTTTTTCAAGGTCACGACCATACACACCCGTATGGATCCCGGTGATAATGATTTCTTTAAACCCTGAATCATTCAACTCTTTTAAATGTTGAAAAACTTCTTTTTCCGGCATGCTAACCGAAGATCCCCTTGCATGGGGGACAATACAATAAGTACAAAACGCATTACAGCCATCCTGTATCTTAAGATATGCCCGTGTCATTTCACCTTTAACAGCAGGATTAAACCCAAGAAAGGTGTTTGCCTTGCCGTGATCAATCTTTTTAAATGTCAGGGGGGAGCTGTTCTTACAAATAGACGTAATATGGTTTGCTATTCTGTTCTTATCTTTATGGCAGACAATCTGATCGATCTGCCCTATTTTTTTTATTTCTTCAGGATCGGTCTGAGCGTAGCATCCCGTAACAATGATTTTTGCATCGGGATTTTCTCTGATAATTTTTCGAATTATCTGTCTTGACTGCATGCTGGCCTTTGATGTGACAGCACAGGTGTTGACGATAAACACATCAGCTTTTTGTTTTTTTTTACCCTTTATCCAGCCCTGCCGTTCAAGGCTTAACGAAATTCCGTCACTTTCGTATTGATTGACTTTACATCCTAACGTTTCGACATGAAATTTTTTCATTGAATGATACCGGCTCCCAACACTCTGGCATCTTTGTAAAATACTGCTGTCTGCCCGGGAGTAATCGCACTCTGGGGCTCATTAAATACAACCTCTCCACAAGATCCGTTTAAGGTGAGTGTCGACACGGCACCTTTGTGGCTGTATCTGATTTTGGTAATTATTTCAGGGATAGTTTTGGGGTCTGAAAAATTCCAGTTTATTTGGCCGACTTTAAATTTTTTTCTGCCCAGGTCTTTTTTAAAGCAAACCCTCAGAACATTATTTTTTACGTCAACCTGTTTAACATAATAGGGCTCTTTTGCAGGGCAGTCGATACCACGTCTTTGTCCTATGGTAAATTTGTGAAGGCCCTTGTGGCGACCCACTATTTTCCCGTCATGGTCTATAATATTGCCATGATTGGGAGCAATCTCCTGCTTTTGAAGAACAAACCGGGGAAAATTGTTGTCATGTATAAAACAGATATCCTGACTTTCACTGAGGTGGATCGGCTCAAGATGCTTTGACCTGGCAAATCGCTTAACCTCTTCTTTTGTCATCCCTGCCAATGGAAAAATAATTTTTTCAAGCTGCTTTCCGGACAACATGGAGAGAAAATAGCTCTGGTCTTTCAATGGATCTGACCCTTTTTCAAGATAGCAACGGGAAATTTTTTTATCGGGAAAAGAGATCGGGTTAACGATGGTGGCATAGTGACCTGTGGCCAGAAAGTGAGCCCCCATATTTTGAGCATGCCTTAGCAGTTCACCAAATTTTATCTCTTTGTTGCAGATGATACAGGGGTTGGGTGTTTTACCTTCAAGATAGGTTTGGACAAAATATTGAATTACCTTTTTTTCAAACTCTTTTGAAAGATCAATATCGGTGACCGGGAACCCCATCTGTTTTTCAAGCAGAGTTAGATCTACAGGTTTTTTTTCATAACCGGTTGTAAAATGAACACCAAAAACATGTTTATATTTGAGTTTTAAGAGATATCCTGAAACAAGAGAGTCAACTCCGCCACTTAATGCGACTGCAATAACCGGGTTTTTCATCAGGCAACTTTTTGGGAAACTTCCGAGAATAATCCCATGGCCCGTGTCGGACAGGTTACAACACAAAGCTCACACACACTGCACTTTTGTTTATCAAAAATAACTTCCATTTCAGGTCGTTTGATATAGAGTGCATCGGTCGGACAAACTGCCGTACATGCCCCACAATGGGTACAGATTTCTTCATCTTTGTAAATTTGATGTTCAGGACTTGATACGGATACTCCCTGGTCTTTTAAAAATTTTACCCCTTTGTTAAAAGCAGTTTTAGACCCTGAAGAAATCTCCAGAACCATATATCCCTCTTTCTTATTGGATATTCTGGCATTCAAAATATTAAACAAAAGATCAAATTTTTTTGTTAATTGACAGACCAGTGCTTTTTGGGTAACTTTTGCTGGAAAGTTGAGTATTACTATTTTGGAATACAATCTAAGCCTCCGATTTTAAACGGTTCTGAATAATTCTCTTTGACAAAGTTCTCACTTTAAGTATTATTACTTAATAGGTCAAGATTTATATCAACATCACTTATTTATATAATAAATACAACAGATAGACAATGTTGTTTTAAAGGTTCGATCTATGAACAGATTTGCATTCGAGTTATCCAGCTATACCCTTAAAACCTTTTCCGGTTTTTCCAAGGCAAATATCAAAATTTCGGGAAAGCACCATATTCCGGATGGTTCTGTCATTTTTACGGCCAACCACTTTACACGGATAGAAACCATTTTTCTTCCTTATCACATTCATAATATCACAAAAAAAGAGGTCTGGTCTCTTGCTGCGGCAGAATTATTTGAGGTGCCGGTTTTACAAGGATTTTTAAATAACCTGGGTGCTGTATCAACACAAGATCCCCATAGGGATGAACTCATCTTAAAAACACTCCTGTCAGGAGATGTTCAGTGGATTATTTTTCCTGAAGGCATGATGGTTAAAAATAAGAAATTGATCAAAAAGGATCAATTTGCCCTGACCGATGAAGGGGTAATGAGGCGACCTCATACCGGTGCGGCCATTGTGGCCCTGCGCTGTGAATTTTACCGTGAGCGTCTCAGAAGAATGAAAGATATGGGTGAGCCTGAATTTGAAAGGCTTGCTCAAACATTTGAAATAGAAAATATTGATCAGGTTCTTAGCCGGGAAACATATATTGTTCCCGTTAACATCACCTATTACCCTGCGAGTCCAAAGGAAAATATTTTAAGCAAGATAGCCCAGATTGTCATGAAAGAGCCATCAAAAAGAGTCATGGACGAGTTGATGACTGAAGGCAGCATGCTGTTTTCTAATGTGGATATCAATATTCGATTTGGGGAACCCATTAACATTAAGGGATATTTAAATGATCCCTATATTGAAAGCATGCTGACGGTCAAACGGAAAATTAAATTTGATGATGATATCAGCTCAAAGCAGATTACACGGCAATTTTCCATCACCATCATGGAAGAATATATGTCAGCCGTATATGCCATGACAACCCTTAATTATGATCATGTCCTGGCATGTATCCTCAAGCATTTTCCATACAGAAAAGACGGTATTGATATCTATGAATTTAAATGCAAGGTGTATTTTGCAATTTGTTGGCTTGTGTCCAATAAAACATGTTGCATATCCGAGTCTTTTTTAAAAAATCAGATCCACCTTCTAACGGATGATCGGCTTAAACGATTTGCGGATTTTTTTGCCATTGCTGAGAATACAAATGTTATTGAAATTAAAGAGGGTAAGATATTTAAAGATCAGACCAAATTTATCACCCAATCAAATTTTCATACCATCAGGATAGAAAATCCCATTCTTGTCATGGCCAATGAATTGGAACCGGTAAAAGAGGTTGAAAAATTTTTAAAAAAGGTTGCTCAAAAATCTCGTGATGAAATTATTGACCTTGTGAAAGGCAAAATTATAGAAAAGATAGAGAAGGATTTTTCCCGGGATTATAATGATCACTATATTGAAGAAGAATCAAAGAGAAAAAGAATCGGAAGGCCGTTATTCCTTAAGCATGAAAACGAAAGCGCGGGCATTTTATTGATTCATGGTTATATGGCAGCCCCTGAAGAAATGAAAGCGTTTGCACACTATCTGCATGAAAAATCTTTTACGGTTTATGTACCAAGGCTGAAAGGGCATGGGACTGCACCTGAAGATCTTGCCAAAACCAAGTTTGAACAATGGGTGGAATCTGTTGAAGAAGCCTTTGTTGTCTTAAGACATTCGTGTAAGAAAATAATTGTCGGTGGTTTTTCAACCGGTGCCGGGCTTGCTTTGGAACTGTCCACACGACTGGATGATATTGAGGCTGTTTTTGCTGTTGCACCTCCCATGAGACTTCAGGATTTAGGATCATATTTTGTTCCGGCCATTGATGCATGGAATTCTATGATAAAAAAGATTCATCTGGATGCAGTCGCAAAAGAATTTATTGAAAACAATCCTGAAAACCCGCATATTAATTACGTCAGAAATCCTATTGCCGGCATCCATCAGCTTGAAAAACTCATGGAACACCTTGAACCAAAACTGAAAACCATAGCCAAGCCGACTCTGGTGGTCCAGTCCAGAAAAGACCCTGTGGTGAATCCCAAGGGAACCCTTAAATTATTTGAACGGATAGGATCTGATATCAAAGAGTATTATATCTTTGATTGTGAATGCCATGGGATCTTAATAGGGGAGGGTGCTAAAAGAATTTATAAAGCCATTGAAAATTTTATCAAACAATGGGTTTAATCAAGTTAATCCCGGACTTAGCATACAGCGTTCAAGGCAAGTTGTTTATATCACCCGCGAAAATTGGGAGTATTCTTCTTGTCGGCCTTTTGCTTGAAGAAAAATACGAATCTCACAATTAGCCATCTTGCTGGTGGTTTAATTAATAAATTAAACCTTCAGCTTTGCTGATGGTCCAAGCTTTGCTTTGCGGGTAAGTGAGAGATTTACAAAAACAGAATACCTCCTTAAAAAGGGTTTGTGGAGACCCTAAA
>NZ_JABZFL010000011.1 GCF_014237455.1 Desulfobacula sp.
ATGGTAATGATACTTTTTTTAAACATGTTATATCTCCTTGTGTTCTTTTATTTTTTATAGAAATGGGTTATTGAAGTTTTTTAATCTCATACTTTCCGTCACCTTTGAAATCAATTTGAGCTTCCACATAATAGACGTCTTTTAAGGATTCTCTTACATCTTTTATCATGTAATAAGCCTCCCCGCTCCTTGCACCGGTTGGACATACAAAAACGATTGGCTTGTCATCAGGAAGTCCCTTGATTTTAGGCTCAAGTTTTTCTACAGGGATATTCAGGGCTGTTTTAAATGACCCTTTTGCAAATTCATATGCATCTCTTACGTCGATGAGCATGATGGATTCAGGATTATTTGCGATTATGGATTTGAATCGTTCAAGGTCAATAGAACCTTCAACTTCACCGGCTTGCACCTGTACGGTCTCATTGGATTCACCATAGGACTTTTTCCATTCAGGGTATCCTTTGGAAAACACCTTGACTTTGGTGTATCCCATTTCAAGGGCTTTTGCTGCTGATTTATGGCTTAATCTGCATTTGAGACCACCGCAATAGAAAGTAATCGGGGTGTTAAGGTCCCTTGGCAGTTTACCATTAAGGGCTTCAAATTTAGTAAAAGGAATATTGATGGCTGTGGGGATATGTCCTTTATTAAATTTGGTTTTCTGAGGTCTTGCATCAACAATTACTGTATTGTTTTCAGCAATCTGTTTAGCCACATACTCAGCACTTACAGAGGCATAATTCCCTTTCCGGCTGACCCAGTCAGGATATCCCTTGGCAAACACTTTAATGTTTTTATACCCGAGTTTTTCAGCCTTTTTAGCTGATTTGTGGCTGAGTTTGCATTTAAGTCCGCCGCAATAATAAATTAACAGGGTATTTTTATCTCTTGGCAGAAGATTAGCCTTTTTATCAAATTCTGAAAATGGAATACTTACCGCCCCGGGGATATGACCTTTTGTATATTTTACCTTGTAAGGCCTTGCATCTATAATCATAACGTTTTCAGGCATGGGAACAGCCATGTGTGCTTTTACAAACTTGGCATCCACGATGCCATGAAACATCCATGACGTATCTTGGACGGGAGTTACACCGGTTTTTGCCGTTTTTGTTGCCGTACATCCTGTCAACAGTACCAGACCTGCCAATAAGGCCAAAATCAAGGTTTTTACATTGTTTGCTTTCATTTGTTCTCCTTAAAGTTTTAAAGTTATGTTTATGAATATCGCCATTCAAATGTTTTTTTAATCTTAACTAACAAGAGCAATGAATGTGCCATTATAAAAACATTTATCGCCTATTATTATAACGAATTAAATTTAAAGGATATTTATAGCCTAATACTTTTTCCGGCGGTTTTTAATAAATTATTTTTATTGCAAGAGTGTTAATGATGTGTTAACTTGTTGATTAACAGTGTTAACAATTGCGAGGACAATATGGATATCGGAAAACAATGGCGGCCTATCATTGATTCTGTCCAGGAGGGCATCATCATTGTTGATGACAAGGGGGATTTTATTGCAGCTAATCAGACTGCCCAATTGATCACAGGGTACACTGAAAAAGAGTTGAAAGGCCAATCCTGCCGGATATTGAATTGTACCGGATGTAAACTTGTCGGGAAAGGCAAAGGGAAAAAGTGGTGCGAACTTTTTTCTGAAGGACTTGTCAGGGAAAAAAAATGTGTGATTACCAACAGCCATAACAGGACCATACCGATTATTAAGAGTGCAACCGTTCTTTTTAATGAGAAAAATGAGATTGTTGGTGCAGTTGAGACCCTGAAAGACATATCTGAAAATATCAACTATAAAAATGAACTGGCATCCATTAAGCGGATGTATTACATTGATGACGGCTTTCATGGCATTATCGGAAGAACGCCGGTGATGCAGGGGCTTTATGAACATATAGAGAGTGTGGCGGCACTCGATACACCGGTAATGATTTTGGGGGAGAGCGGTACCGGAAAGGAAATGGTTGCTAAAGCACTCCATGAAACCGGGAACAGGGCAACCAAACCCTTTATTAAATTAGATTGTGCCGCGTTAAGTGAAAATGTTCTTGAAAGTGAATTATTCGGCCATGTAAAGGGTGCCTATACCGGTGCAGACAGTGACAGGATAGGAAGGTTTGAAGCCGCCCACGAAGGAACCATTTTCCTGGATGAAATCGGAGATATCCCCCTTTCGGTTCAGGTTAAACTGCTCAGGGTTCTGGAAGAAAAAATGATTCAGCGGGTCGGCGCAAACAAATCCATTCCCATTGATGTCAGGATAATTACAGCAACAAATAAAAATCTTGAAAAAATGATAGAGGAGGGGGTATTCAGGGAAGATCTTTTTTTCAGGGTAAATGTTTTCCCTTTAATCTGTCCGCCGCTTTGTCAGCACAAAGATGATATTACGCTGATTACCCAGCACTTTATCAGCCTTCATGCAGAAAAAACAGGAAAAAATATTTTGGGTTTTACACCGGGAGCCATGCGGTTAATGGTGGCCTATCCCTGGCCCGGCAACATCAGGGAATTGAGAAACAGTGTCGAATATGCCTTTGTTCTGGCAAGGGAAAAAAGCATTGGCCCCGAACATCTGCCTGAAAAGATCACAAGCTTTAATCCTCTGGATACCAAATCTCTAAAAAAGGTAGAACATAATGGTATAGTCAAAGTTGGACTGTCTGAAAAAGAAACGCTTCTTAATGCACTTCAACAGGCTGACGGGAATCAGACCCAGGCAGCTAATATTTTAGGCGTCAGCCGGATCACCGTGTGGAAGCGCATTAAGAAACATGGGATACAGCTTAAGTAGCTTGATTCAATCGTTTAAAGATGGATGGTTGCAACATCACATCAAGATCAATCAGTCGTTGTTGCAGAGTGTTAACAAATTATTAACATTGTTAACGGGAACGTTTTGTGCCGGGGTGTGATAAAATATCGAGTAAAT
Source organism: Desulfobacula sp. (assembly GCF_014237455.1). Taxonomy (GTDB): domain Bacteria; phylum Desulfobacterota; class Desulfobacteria; order Desulfobacterales; family Desulfobacteraceae; genus Desulfobacula. The sequence continues at coordinate 2,957 of NZ_JABZFL010000011.1, forward strand.
ATTTTAGGGGTGCTATAGCCGCTTGATTAGGGGAATGAAGGATTTTATTAAAAAAAAAGTTCGTCTTTGGTATAGTCATTGCTTAATTGTTACCTTAGCGATATTCGTTAAAATTGAATTCAAATTAAGGATCTGAGCATGAAAAAAGAAAATATACTTGTTGTTGCGATTATCTGTATCGCTGTTGCCGGTGTTATGATTTACAATAATTCGAAATCCGGGAACCCGGCAGAATTCATTTCAGGGAAAGGATCTGTCCAGATCAGCGACGCCTTAACCATAGATTGGCAGGATTACGCACAGGGCATGGAATTGGCAAAAAGTCAAAACAAACACATTTTTTTATATTTTCATGCAGACTGGTGTACCTATTGCCGGAAACTCAAGAAGACGACATTTCGAAATGAAGCAGTGTTAACTTATTTAAAAGACAATTTTATCAGTATTTCAGTGGATACCGAAAAAAAAAAAGAACTTACCACACAATGGAAAGTCAGGGGGTTGCCAACCTTATGGTTTCTTAACCCGGACAATTCAAAGATCACCAGTCTCCCTGGGTTTGTTAATGAAAAACAATTTTTACGCATTTTGAAATATATCCATACGGAAAATTATGACAAAATTAGTTTTCAGAAATTCGTAAAAACACTATAGGAGAAGTCATGACAATCAAAAAAGCCACTTCTAAAATTTCGCGCAGAGCATTTTTAAAAAATTCGATCACGGTTGCAGGGTCTGTGGCTGCAACCACAAGCATTGCCCGTGCTGCCAAATCCATGACCCGTGAAAAAAAAGAGCCTTTGGTAACCTTGCTTGACATCAGTAAATGCATTGGGTGCGAAGAGTGTGTCTATGCATGCCAGGAAGCAAATGCAGATAAGTATCCTGAGCCCCAAAAACCGTTTCCCAAAATGTTTCCCAACAGGGTCCCGGTACAGGACTGGTCGGATAAAAGAGATGTGACAGACCGTCTGACGCCTTATAACTGGCTTTTCATTCAGCATGCATCTGCCACGGTCAATGGGGAGGAGATTGAATTGACCCTTCCAAGGCGTTGTATGCACTGTGATAATCCCCCCTGTGTCAAGCTGTGTCCCTGGGGTTCAGCAAAACAGGAAGAAAACGGGCTTTCAAGGATTGATTCAAACATTTGTCTTGGCGGTTCAAAGTGTAAAAAAGCCTGCCCATGGGATATCCCTGAAAGACAGACCGGTGTCGGGCTTTATCTTGACCTGCTGCCGGCTTTTGCCGGAAACGGTGTTATGTATAAATGTGACCGGTGTTATAACAGGCTTGAAAAGGGCGAAGTGCCTGCCTGTATTGAAGTCTGTCCTGAAGATGTTCAAACCATTGGACCGAGAAGTGAAATCCTGAAAAAGGCCCATGCCCTTGCCAGAGAGATGAACGGGTATATTTACGGTGAACACGAAAATGGCGGGACCAATACTATTTATGTCTCTCCTGTCCCCTTTGAACAATTGAACCAGAGTATTGAAAAAGGAAAAGGAAAACCCCATTTAAATAAAGTCAAAAATATGATGGCGGATGGGACCAACCTTGCCAAAGCCATGCTCATTGCGCCTCTCGCAGGTGTCGCTGCTGCATTTGGGAAGTTTTACTTGAGTTCAAAGGAGGATAACTAATGAAGACTACAGGAAAGCTGAGGGGCTATATTTATGCGGTTACCCTGTTTTTTATAACATTGTCCGGTTTTGGTCAGATGCCGATTTTCAAGCGGTATTATATTGCGGATATTCCGGGGCTTGGGTGGCTGGCCCAGTTTTACGTTACGCATATCATACATTACATTGCCGCCACAGTGCTGATTGCCCTTGTCATATATGTTTTATTTGATTTTATCTTCAATAGATCAGGATTGAATACGATTACCGGGTCCGGGTATTTCAAAATAGTGATAATAGCAGGATTAATTGTCTCGGGTGGTTTAATGGTCATAAAGAATCTTCCCAATATCTATTTTGGGCATACTGCAATTATTGTTTTGGATCTTGTCCATTTAAGCCTTTGTATGATGCTGTTATGTATCAGCCTCTATACCAGGATCCGGAAAAAAAGGTGGGTAAGCTAACATATTTTAACATTAAAAGACCTTTAACCTTTGCCGGATAAATGGCTTAATGGTCTTTTGATTGCCAGGCTGAATAGGGCGTTTCAATCAGGTTGGAATTAAAGTATCTGGGGTCATGGGTGACTTCTTCTCCGATCCAGTCAGGTTTTTCAAAAGCCTGATCAATTGAATCCAGCTCTATCTCAGCAACAACAAGCCCCTGGTTATCACCTGAAAATAAATCAATAATCCATTCAAAACCTTTGAATTCAATTTGATATCTTGTTTTTTTTATTAAGGGTTTTTTGCAAAAAAGCTGCAGCATTTCCTTTGCATCCTGTTTCGGGATTGGATATTCATACTCTTTTCTGGAGGCATTGTGTGTGGCACCTTTAACAGTAAGAAAGGCGCTGTCCCCTGAGAGGCGAATCCTGACAACCCTGTCTTTTTTGTTTGTTATGTACCCCTGACGGATAAGGGTACTGTTAACCAGCAAAGAGGAAGGAAGGTAATGTAAAAGAAATTTTCTTTCTGTTTCAATGGCCATTATTCAATTCCTTTTGTATAAAATACTTTAAACTCTTATCGTATTCTTGATATAGTGCATTCATGATTTAAATACCATATCAAATCAAAGGGAGGCATTAAATTTGGTCAGGAAAAACAACGGGCCCATAGTGCTGTTGACTGATTTCGGTCAACAAGATACGTTTGCAGGGGTTCTTAAAGGCGTTATTGCTTCCATCAGTCCTGAATCAAAAGTGATTGATCTGAGCCATGGGGTAAATCCACAGGATATCCATCAGGGTTCTTTTCTTTTGGCCGCATCCTGTTCATACTTTCCAAAAGGAACCGTGTTCTGTGTTATTGTTGATCCCGGTGTGGGATCGGCCCGGAAAGGAATCTGCATAGAGACCAGGGATTATTATTTTGTCGGTCCGGATAACGGCGTGCTCTGGAAAGCTGCCAAAAAAAATAAGATCAAAAGAATCACTCATCTCACAAACAAAGTCTATTTTCTTGATTCAGTTTCAATTACTTTTCACGGAAGAGATATTTTTGCCCCTGTTGCTGCCCATATTTCAAAAGGGATTGAAGACATTTCTTGTTTAGGGGAATCTTTGAAAAAATGTGTTGAATATCAGTTTCCCAGAATAGAAAGGAAAGCGTTTTCACTGGCGTTAACTGTCATTCATATTGACCGGTTTGGAAATATAACCTTAAATCTTAAAGAAAAAGGGTATCGACAATTCATTCAAAACAGATGGTTTGTTTTGACAATCAATGATATCCAGATCAAAAAAGTATTTTCCAGTTATTCACAGGCCAGAGACGGTGAATTATTTTTGATTGGATCTTCGTCGTCCTACATGGAGATCGCACTTAAAAATTCTAATGCAGCAAAAATGCTGGATGCAAAGTGTATGGATAAGGCGGTATTGAAAATTTTGGATCAATAAGTTTTTGCTTCCAATTCTTGATAAGTTAATCCAATTATGTTAGGCGCATCTATAACTAAAAAAATGACAGGAGAAAAAAATGTTGAAGCTTGGTATTATCGGTGGATCAGGACTTGATGACCCTGGTATTTTGAAAGATCCAGATGAACTTGAAATTACCACGGAATATGGAAATCCGTCTTCTCCTTTATTGTCCGGGAAAATAAATGGTGTAGAGATTGTTATCCTTGCCAGGCATGGCAAAAACCACCAGTACAGCCCCACCCAGGTGAATAACCGTGCCAATGTCAAAGCACTTCAACAGGCAGGGGTCACCCATATTATTGCCACCACCGCCTGTGGCAGTTTAAGACATGAAATAGACCGGGGACACCTGGTCATTTTAGATCAATTCATTGATTTTACACGGTTCAGAAAGAATACGTTTGCAGATTCTTTTGAAAATGGCCTGGTTCATCCAGTCATGGCTCATCCCTTTGATGAAGGATTAAGAAAAAAACTCTATGAAACGGCAAAATATCTTGATTTGAGAGTTCATGACAAAGGATGCGTCGTCACAATAGAAGGGCCAAGGTTTTCAACTATTGCCGAGTCCAAAATGTTCAAACTCTGGGGGGCTGATGTGATCAATATGTCAACTGCTCCTGAGGCCATGCTTGCAAATGAAGCGGCAATTCCTTATGCTGCTGTTGCCATGTCTACAGATTATGATTGCTGGAAAGAGGATGAAGCGCCTGTCACCTGGGAGGAGATCCTGGCAGTATTCGATCAAAATGCAAATAATGTAAAGAAATTGCTTGTAAATGTAATAGAAGAATTAAAAGAATAGCAGCGAGAAAGAATAAAGGAAAAAGAAATGGATTTGAGAGAGACAATCAGAAGTATTCCGGACTGGCCCATCAAAGGCGTGATATTCAGAGATTTGACCACATTGATGCAAAACCCGCAAGCTTTCCGTGAGTCTTGTGATGTTCTGTATGAACGATATAAAGACATGGATATTGACAAGATCGTGGGGATTGATGCCAGAGGTTTTGTTTTTGGTGCAGTCCTGGCTTATAAACTGGGTATCGGGTTTATCCCTGTCAGAAAAAAGGGCAAACTGCCCTGGAAAACTATCCAGGAAACCTATAGTCTGGAATATGGAGAAGATACCCTTGAAATCCATGAAGACGCTGTTAAAAAAGGCGAAAAAGTGATCATTGTCGATGATTTGATTGCCACCGGCGGTACAATAGGGGCGACAGTCAAACTTGTCAAAAAACTGGGTGCTGATGTTATTGAATGTGCGTTTGTTGTTGAGCTTCCGGATCTGAAAGGAAGAGATCAGATTCAAGATTGCAAAGTGTTTGTCATCACAGAATTTGAAGGTGAATAGCATAGAGCCTCCGGGCACAATCCAATCACAACTTTTGCCTCTGTTTTTTTTGACCTCTATTTTTTTCTTGAATTTTACCATCCGGATAATCCTTGCCCCTTTACTGCCTACCATATTAGCTGACATGAATCTGACCCATGATCAGGCCGGCTCTTTTTTTCTGATATCCGCATCAGGATATTTCATTTCACTATTATGCTCAGGATTTGTTTCATCACGCATTAAGCATAAAAAAACAATTGTCTTTTCGGCAGTAGCAACAGGCGTTGCTTTTTTAGTCACCGGTCTAAGCCAGAATCTGTTGAGTATGCGTATAGGGCTATTTGTTGTAGGCATGACATCAGCATTGTACCTTCCTTCCGGTATAGCCATGCTGACATCTTCAATAAGCAGTCAAAACTGGGGAAAGGCAATCGGTATCCATGAATTGGCCCCGAACTTAAGTTTTCTGCTGGCGCCGATGATCTGTGAAGGGTTGCTGTTGTGGCTCTCATGGAGAAGTGTTCTTATTGTTATCGGGGTGACATCCGTTTTGTTTGGCATTTCCTTTTTTAAGTTTTCCACTGTAAAGGATTTTCCCGGAGAACCCCCTATGCTGAAATCGTTTTTGCCCCTTGTGGCAACGCCCTCTTTCTGGATGATGATAATTTTATTCAGCCTAGGTGTGATCGGGACCCTGGGGGTTTATTCCATGCTGCCGTTATATCTTGTTAACGAGCATGGCATGCCTCAGTCCCAGGCCAATAAATTGATTACTATGTCCAGGATTTTAACATTGCCCATGGCACTATTGGTCGGATGGCTGTCAGATCATTTTGGTCTGAAACCGACGCTGGCATCTGTACTGTTCTTTACAGGCATTTCAACTCTTTTAATCGGTGTGGTAACAGATAGCCTCATACAGGTTGTTATATTTTGTCAGCCAGTATTTGCCGTCTGTTTTTTCCCTCCTGCATTTGCAGCGTTGTCACATATCGGGTCTAAAGAAATTCGTAATATCGCCATCTCTTTTACAATACCCATTGCCTTCCTGGTAGGTGGGGGCGTTGTTCCAAATGTAATCGGTCTTTTAGGAGAAAAAGGTTTTTTCTCCATGGGGTTTATTGTTGCAGGCGGATTAATTCTTTCAGGTACTATTGTTCCATTTTTTCTTAAGTTTCAGAAAGATAATTAAAGCGGATTTGTAAATATCGTGTTTACATTTGTTTGGGTTCTATTTTCATGGCACATGGATTGCAATATAAATTGAAAAATTGAAATTATCCATCAACTGAGACAGAAAAACCTGTTATAAACCTACTAATATTTATACTGTCCGTATGGGTATAATTGGATCAAATTGTTTTGACAAAATGGAAGGAACGAGACCTATCGACAAAAGAGAACAACTGGAGAAGGGGCAGCGGATTGCGCTCTTATCAACGCTGTTAATATTTGCTTTGGCTTTTCTGAAAGCATTTGTCGGCTATACATTCAATTCTCCGCTTTTGATTGCAGATGCCTGGCACAGCGGCGCTGATATTTTAATCAACCTTTCATCACTTATCGGGCTTAAACTTGCCTCTAAGAAAAAATCCAATCGGTTTCCATATGGGCTTTACCGGGCGGAAACCATTGCCTGTCTTTTGATTGGAGCACTGATTGCCTTTATCGGGGTTGATATGGTTAAGGATGGTTGGCATAAGTTGTTCCTGATGGATTCCCCGGATGGTTTTCCCATATTTCCTATTGGGGCTTCAATTGTTTCATGTGTCGTTGCATCTTTTCTTGCCGTCAAACAGCGGGCCATTGGAAAGGCTATCGGTTCCCAGGCCCTTTTGGCGACGGCCAAAGAAGCTTTTTTTGATATATTTACATCGTTGTTTGTATTGGTCGGCATTGTCTGTGTATATGCGCAGATCCCCTATGTGGAAGGCGCTATTATTATTTTGATCGCAGCGTTGATCTTAAAGCTTGGGATCGAAACCGTCTGGAAATCCATCATGATTTTGATGGATGCAGATATGGATACGGATTTAAAGCTGTCAATTGAGGAAAAATTAAACCGGATACATGGGGTTAAGGGTGTTACCGGAGTCAAAATACGACGTTCCGGTCCTTTCAAAATAGTCAATTGCATTATTAAAACAATCCCGTCTCTGATATTGCACAAATCCCATGAGTTGGCGGATATTGCAGAAAATATGCTGTTAACGGAATATGAGAATATTGAATCTGTTTTTATTCATGTTGAACCGGAGAAAGAGATTGTTGAAATCGCCGCGATACCGGTCCAAGATAAAAATGGTCTTGAATCCAAACTCCATCCGCATTTTGGCAAGGCCCCCTATTTTATTATATTGAATCTTGACAATGGCAGGATCGATATTGATTCATGCATGGGGAATGAGTTTCTTGATAAAAGAGGACATATCGGGCTCAATGTTGCAAAATCACTGATCGGGTATCCGATTTATCTGTTATTTGTTTTAAGTATTGGTGAGATTTCATTTCACTTGCTAAAAAATCATTATGTTGACATATTTAAAGTTGATAAGGAAATGAAAGTAAAAGATATTATTACCCTTTATAAAGCAAATAAACTTGACCCGATAACAAAGCCCAATTTGTCCAAACAACAATTTTAAAAGATGCCGGTGAAGAAAAAAAGGAACCCATTGGATACATTCACTCAGAATACAACTGAAATTATTCTTGAAAGCATATCTGACGGTGTTTTCACGGTTGATCATGAGTGGAAAATTATGTCCTTTAACCGTGCGGCTGAAAAAATTACCGGCATATCACGGAAAGATGCAATTGGCAGGCATTGCTGGAATGTGTTTCGATCAAATATGTGCCAGGATGAATGTGCATTAAAAAAAACCATGCAGGAAGGCAAATCATTCTTCAGCAGTTTTACTTATATCATTAACAGTAGCAAAAAACGGATTCCCACAACCGTTTTTACATCTTTGTTAAAAGATAAAAATGGAAATATTATCGGTGGCGTTGAGACCTTCAGGGATCACAGTCTCGTGGAGGAATTACGGAAAAAACTCTATGACAGTTTTCAAATGGGAGATATGATTAGCCGCAGTCAGGTAATGAGAAACATATTTAAAATCCTGCCGAAAGTCTCTCAAAGTGACAGCACCGTACTGATCAGAGGGGAAACCGGTACGGGTAAAGAGTTGATAGCAAGGGCGATTCATGATCTGAGCCCAAGAAAAGATAGCCCCTTTGTTGCGATTAATTGCGGGGCACTTCCGGATACACTTCTGGAATCGGAATTGTTCGGTTATAAAGCAGGTGCCTTTACCCATGCAATTAAAAATAAGCCGGGATTATTTGCTACTGCAAATAAAGGTACCATCCTTTTGGACGAAATTGGAGATACGAGCCCTTCTTTTCAGGTAAAGCTTCTTCGGGTTTTGGAGGAGAAGGCATTTTTGCCTCTTGGAGCTCTTAAAAAGGAAAAATCAGATATAAGGGTTATTGCCGCCACAAATAAAAATTTATCTAAAATGGTTGATGCGGATACATTCAGGCAGGATCTTTTTTACCGTATTAATGTTGTGCAATTAAAATTGCCTTCGCTTCGGCAAAAAATGGAGGATATTCCTCTTCTTGTGGATCATTTTATTGCCAGCCTGAATAAAATACGCGGAAAATCTGTGAGCGGAATAGACAAAACAGCCCTTGGGATTTTGATGGCACATGATTACCCGGGAAATATAAGGGAACTTGAAAATATTATCGAACATGCGTTTGTGCTGTGTTCCAAAGGGGATATCACAAAGGAGCATCTGCCGTTCACGCTTACACGGCAATCCATGATAGAAATAGAAGATAATGCTTCACAGTTTCCATTGAAAGCCGCAGAAATTAAGGTTATTAAGGCGTTTTTGAAAAAAAATAATTATGACCGCAAAGCCACTGCCAAAGATCTTGGTATAGACAAAAGCACATTGTTTCGGAAAATTAATAAACTCGGAATCAAGCTTCCTAAAATCGATGGACGATTTAAAAGATGAAATTTGCTTGATATACTGCAATTTTGAGCCTCTATACCGTTGCAGTTCTGCAATTTTATAACTCCGTTAAAAAAATATTCTATCTGTTGGCCTTCCTAACTATCTATAATTATTATATTATTTTTTTACTGAAAATTATAATTGAAGTTGGCATGCTCCTTGCGGTTATGATTCGTCATAGTCAAATTAAAAAAGGAGATATAAATCAATAACCTCCGATTTTATTATACTTACATAGAGGAGTGCACTATATGAAAATTGGTATAAGTTCAACAGGGAAAGATATGAATTCCCAGATTGACCCGCGATTTGGCAGATGTGCTTATTTTATGATTATTCAGACAGACGACATGAGTTTTGAGGTGCTTGAGAATGAATATAAATCCATGGGGGGCGGTGCAGGTATCCAGGCTGCAAATTTCATTCATTCAAAGGATGTTAAGGCTGTTTTGACCGGTAATTGCGGTCCCAATGCCATGAATGTGTTTTCTGAATGCAACATCGATGTGATTACAGGCCAGGCAGGGTTAATTAAAAATGCTGTGGGAAAGTTCAAAAAAGGTAAATTAAAACCGTCGGTTACTCCAACAGTTAACGAAAAATTCGGAGTGGCTGATGATACGGGTCAAGGCAACAATGGATCACAAGGCCAGGGAAGAGGTATGGGAGGCGGACGAGGAATTGGCCGTGGGCGCGGTATTGGTGGTGGCGGTCGAGGTATGGGCGGTGGTGGTGGACAAGGTATGGGCGGTGGACGTGGTATGGGAGGCGGACAAGGCATGGGACGCGGTAACCGTTAAAATTGATGATAGAGTCTTAAAATTGTATTGTTACACAATTTTGGTCCTGGATGGCATGCTCTTTGCGATACATCTTAATTATTCAAGGGAGGAAAATTTAGGATGAAAGTTGCAATTACGGTTTGGGATGAGAAAATTTCTCCTGTTTTTGATTCTGCTCACAAGCTTTTAATTGTGGACATCAAAAATGAAAAAATAAAAAATATATCCTATAAATCCTTTGACCCGGAATTAGAGGCACGCCTTGCAGAGGAACTAAGTCTTATAGGCATTGAGGTTCTTATCTGCGGCGCTATTTCTCAAGCGTATTCAACATTGATTGAGGCAAGGACCATTCAGTTAATCCCTTTTATCAACGGTAATGTCAACGAAGTTCTTGACTCCTATGCCAAAGGCAATCCTCTTGTCCCTGCCTTTTCAATGCCGGGATGCAGGGAAGGCGGTTCTTTGGTATAATTGCAATATTGCATCATTACTGGTTGCAATATTGCTCTTTTGCCTCCATGCAACTTTTTCCATATAGTTCAGATGATTCTTAAATCCCCTATGAATAAAGGGGCCTATGATTAAAGCCTGATCTACATCCTTCTGGCATGTTGTTTGCTCTTTAAGACAAACAACACAGAGAGGAGTCTTATGGCCCTGCCAGTAAATTGGAAGATACTTTTGATAGATGATGATGAAGATATTCGGGATATCATGTCTATTACCCTGAAAGATGCCGGATATTCAGTCATCTGTGCCCCGGACGGGCATACAGGCCTCATGCTTGCTGCAAGAGAAGAACCCCAGATCGTTATCACTGATATTAAAATGCCGGGTATGAGCGGTCTTGAAGTTCTTGAAAAAATAAAAAAAATAAAGCCTGAAACCGAAGTCATTGTTACCACAGGATTTGGTGATATTAAAAAGGCTGTCAAAGCCTTGCAATATGATGCATCTGATTTTATTTCAAAACCCGTTGATGACGCCGCTCTGCATATGGCATTGAAACGGGCCAGGCAACGGTATATTGATAAAAAACAATTATCGGATTACACCGCCCTTCTTGAAAGGGATCTTAAAACCATGGAGCAGGAAGTGTCGAATCAGGCGAAACTGCTTCATCGGGAAAAAATGGTATCTTTGGGACGTCTTGCTGCAAGCATGGTTCATGAGATCAACAATCCATTGTCCGGAATTCTAAACTACATCAGACTCATGATCCGTATCAGTGGGAAAGACAACAATCTGAAATCGAATCTGACACTGGAAAAGAGACAGGATCAGGCCAATAAGTTCAATTCCTATCTGGAAATTATAGAATCTGAGACTCAGAGATGTTCTGATCTTGTGTCCGGCCTGTTGAAGTTTTCGCGAAAAACAAACCTGGAACAAAAAAGTATTGATGTCACTGATCTGATTCAACACAGCCTTTTGTTGTGTAATCATAAACTTGAGTTGAGCAATATTGTTTTAAATGTCAGATGCAATCCTGATGTTCTTCCTGTTTTTGGAGATTTTAATCAGCTTGAACAATGTATTATCAACCTGATTTTTAATGCCATTGATGCCATGGAAAATGGCGGGAACCTGAAGATTGAGACAGGGTTTAATCCGGAAGAAAAACATGTTTTTATTTCTATAAAAGACAATGGAAAGGGCATTTCAAAAGAGGATTTAAATTTTATTTTTGAGCCTTTTTTTACAACAAAAAGTGAAGGGTACGGGGTAGGGCTGGGGCTGTCGTCAGCCTATGGGATTGTTGAAAAACATAAAGGGACCATTGTTGTGGAAAGCCGTTTGGATCACGGTTCTGAATTCATCATTAAACTTCCCCCGGAGAAAAAGGAGTTTTAAAGAAAATTAAGATTAAAAATAATATAAATCAAATTGGAGGTATCCATGTCTGAAAACCTGGGGTCTGAAAACTTGGAGCCTGAAAAGTTGGGAGCTGGAAAACTGGAATCCGGAAAGTCTGTCCGATTGAGATCTCAACCCTGTAAGATCGGTTTTTATATTTGCCATTGCGGGTTAAATATTGCAAGCAAGGTGGATGTCGTAGCTGTCAGGGATTATGTCAAAACCCTGGAAGAGATTGAGATATCAAGGGATTATAAATTTATGTGTTCGGAACCCGGTCAGGCCATGATTGAAAAAGACATCCGGGAGCTGGGACTAAACCGTGTAGTGGTGGCTTCGTGTTCTCCAAGACTTCACGGGAAAACTTTTATGGAAACCTGTAGGCGGGCAGGGCTCAATCCCTACTATTTTCAAATGTCTTCGGTGAGAGAACAGGTATCTTGGGTTACCAAGGATGGAGACCTTGCCACTCAAAAAGCAAAGCGCCTGGTGACGGCAGCCATTCAACGTGTGAAGTTCCATCATCGTCTTGAAACAAAAACATCCAGTGTCAATCCGGACGTGGTCATCATCGGCGGTGGCATTGCTGGTATGCAGGCGGCCATTGATATTGGCAGTTCAGGCCATAAGGCATACCTGATTGAAAAAGACAGCACAATTGGCGGCCATATGCTTCAATTTGACAAAACTTTTCCCACTCTTGACTGTGCAGCCTGTATCGGTACTCCCAAAATGGTGGAAGTCGGACAGGATCCGAATATTGAGCTGCTCAGCTTTAGTGAGGTCACCAATGTTTCAGGGTTTATCGGCAACTTTACACTGGATGTCAAAAAAAAATCACGCTATATCAACGAAGATCTGTGCACCGGCTGCGGTGAATGTGCAGAGGTTTGCCCTGTTTCCATCCCCAATCCGTGGGATCTGGGCATGGCATCAAGAAAGGCTATTGGCAGGGCGTTTCCCCAGGCAATCCCCATTACTTTTAATATTGAGAAAAAAGATACAGCTCCCTGTCGATTGACCTGTCCTGCCGGGATCAATGTACAGGGGTATATTCAACTGATTAAACAGAAAAAATATGATCAGTCTGCCCGTTTGATTATGGAGAAAGCCCCGTTTCCGGGTGTTTTGGGAAGGGTATGTCCCCATCCGTGCGAGGCTGAGTGCCGGCGAAAACTGGTTGATAAACCCATTGCCATTAAAGAGCTGAAACGATTTGCTGCAGACAGGGCAAATCTTAAAAAAGAAGATATCCCGGAGATAATGGATCGAAAAGAAAAAATTGCTGTAATCGGAGCAGGCCCTGCTGGACTGACAGCCGCTTATTTCTTGCGCCTCAAGGGATACCAGGTCACAGTTTATGAGAAATTACCTGTACCCGGTGGCATGCTGAAAACAGGGATACCGGACTTCCGGCTGCCTGCTGATGTTCTTGACAGAGAAATCAATTATATACTGGCCCACGGAATCGGTCTTATGGCCAACACGGCTTTTGGATCTGATATCACATTTGAAAGCCTGACAAAGGAAGGGTTTGATGCCGTTTTTTTAAGTTCCGGTGCCCATGAATCTCTCTCACTTGGTCTGGAAGGTGAAGACTCAACAAAAGGTGTCATTGATGCTGTTTCTTTTTTGCGGGATATAAACCTGGGAAATAAGACAGACTGCGGTAAAAAGGTGATGATCGTTGGCGGCGGCAACGTAGCCATAGACGCGGCAAGGTGTGCAAAAAGAACCCGAGACTGTGAAATATCCATTATTTATCGGCGGACAAGGGATGAAATGCCGGCCTATGAGGAAGAAATTTTAGGGGCTCTTGAGGAGGATGTCGAAATTCTAACCCTGACGGCCCCTGTTAAAATTATCAGCCGGGACGGCAGGGTAGTCGGGTTGGAGTGCATTAAAAATGAACTGGGTGAAATGGACGATTCCGGGCGACGGCGACCCGTGAATATCCCGGGGTCTGAATTTATCATTGAGTGTGACACCCTTATCCCGGCCATTGGTCAGAAAACAGATTTGTCCTGGGCAGAAGAGTCCATGCCCGGTCTTGAGATCACAAAATACAACAGGATAAAGACACATCCCGGCACTTTGCAGACATCCCTTGATAATGTGTTTGCCGGTGGAGATATGGTAACAGGACCCGCCACTGTCATCGAAGCCATTGCCCAAGGAAGAAAAGCAGCCATTGGAATTGACAACTTTATAAATAAGATCGAAATGGATCAGGATGACCATGATACTGAGATAAATCAGGGGGTGAATGGTGAAGATTATGCAGATATTCCCATAAACACATTGGTTGAAGAAAGGGCTAGTGTTCAATGTTCAGATCCTGAAAAAAGAGTTCAGTCCTTTGAAGAAGTAGAAGCAACTTTTACAGAAGAGCAGGCCGTAAAGGAAGCCGGAAGGTGCCTGAACTGTGCCACTTGCTGTGAATGCATGGAATGTATCAATGTATGTGAGGCAAAGGCCATTGATCATTTTATGAAGGAAGAGACCCTGCAGATAGATTCAGGCAGTATTATTCTTGCGACGGGTTATGACGCTTTAGAGGCGACACCCTTGAAACAATTCGGGTTTGGCAGATTTGCCAATGTGTTCTCCGCCCTGGAATTTGAGCGGTTAAGCAATGCCACCGGCCCTACCGGTGGTAAGATTTTAATGCGGAACACAAATAATGAATTTACAAAAGAACCTAAAAGCGTAGCCATTATCCATTGTATCGGGTCTAGGGATGTAAATTATCACGAGTACTGCTCAAGGGTCTGCTGCATGTATGCTTTGAAGTATACGCATCTTATCAAGGAAAAAGTGGGGCATGACACAAAAGTTTATGATTTTTATATTGATATGCGGTGCTTTGGTGAAGGGTATGAAGAGTTTTATCAAAGATGCCAGGAAGAGGGAACGATTTTTGTCCGGGGGAAAGTGGGCCAGATCACGGATAAACCACAGGATCCTTCTGAACAGGGAAAGCTGATTGCCATTGCAGAAGACACTCTTTTAGGGGAACTGATCCGGGTACCCGTGGATATGGTGATTCTCTGCACAGCCATCCAGGCAAGAGAAGATGCCGGAGATGTGGGGCGTGTGTTTGGTGTCAACCAGGGGGCGGACGGATTTTTCCTTGAAGAGCATCCCAAACTTGGACCCTTGAATACGGCTACCGAAGGGGTTTTTCTTTGCGGGTGCTGCCAGAAACCCATGGATATCCCGGATACAGTTTCACAGGCTTCGGGAGCGGCGGTAAAAGCCTTGGCACTTGCTACGAAAGGCAGAGTTGATATCGCTCCTACCATTTCATGGATAGACCCTGATGTCTGTATCGGTTGTAAAACCTGTATCAGCCTTTGCCCGTATACAGCCATCGAATTTGACGACAGAAGGCAGATTTCTATTGTCAATGAAGCCATTTGTAAAGGATGCGGAAGCTGTTCAGGGGTTTGCCCAAGCGGCGCTGCACAAAGCAGACATTTTACCAAGAAACAGATTTTTGCCGAAATTGGCGGAATTTTTTAAGGAGAATAATATGGAAACCTTTGAACCGGTCATAGTTGCTTTTGTCTGCAATTGGTGCACCTACACGGCTGCGGATCTTGCAGGGACCTCAAGATTGTCCTACCCCACAAATATTCGCTTGATTCGAGTCATGTGCACGGGGATGGTTGATCCCCAATATGTAATCAAGGCATTTCTTGAAGGAGCGGATGGTGTTTTAATTAGTGGATGCCATCCGGGGGATTGCCACTATATTAACGGAAACTATAAGGCAAGACGCAGGATTAAGCTGTTAAAAGAAATTCTTCCACGGTTTGGAATTGAAAGGGATCGGTTGCGGTTGACCTGGATTGGGGCCAGTGACGGCATTGAGTTTGCCGAGATCATGACCCAGCTGAATGATCAAATAATTGAAATGGGGCCTTCTCAGACAAGATTGAATAAGGCCATATGATGTAAAGGAAATCTTTGCCATGATGATTAAAATAGAGCAAGAGGATAACAGTCTGACCAAAGGGTTGCAGCAGTTTTTTAAAAGACTTCTGGAGTCTGAAGAGATTGATGCCCTTTTTTTGCCGGTTCGGTTAAAAGACTCATTTTCCATAATGCCGTCCCTGGTGACGGATCCGGCTCAGATAGAGGCTGCAGTGCCGTTAAGCCCTTCCTTTCCGCTTAATTCAGGAAGGATGGTATCACGTCTTTCATATAAGGAATCGGGAAGAAAAACTGCTGTTTTATTACGACCCTGTGAAATAAGGGCTTTTATTGAATTGATAAAGCTCAAACAAGGCTCTCGGCAGGAATTGATCCTTATTGGGATTGACTGCCCCAAAGCACTGTCATTATCTGATTATGCGGCGTATATGGAAAAAGATCCACTGGATGATGATGCTTATATCCAAAAGGTGTTTTCAGCAAATGAGGAAACCCTTAATGGATTTAATTTCAGCAGCGCCTGTAATACCTGTGAGAATCCGTTTCCCGTTAACACGGATATGAATATTCTCCTGCAGGGTGTTGATTTTTCAGACGGTATGATAGTGGAATCCGGCAGTGAGGCAGGCCGGAATATTTTGGAAAGCCTGAATATGTCGGAAGCATCCATGCCGGAAAAGCGGGAAGAGATCATGGCACAGATAAAAGAGGTGAATTCAAAGGCAAATGAGGCAATGGTTGAAGACATCACAGAAAAGACAGACAGTATTTTGAAACTCAATGCTTTCTTTGACCGGTGCATCAACTGCTATAACTGCCGGAACATGTGCCCGGTCTGTTATTGCAAAGAGTGTGTTTTTAATACAGATGTGTTTTATCATCAGCCGGTTCAATACCATCAGTGGGCAGAGAAAAAGGGGCTTGTCAAGCTGCCCACAGATACGGTCTTTTATCATCTCACCCGCCTGGCCCATATCAGTCATGCCTGTGTGGGGTGCGGTCAGTGTTCAAATGCGTGTCCCAGCGATATAAATGTTTTTGAGGTTTTTAAGAGCGTGGCTCAAACTACCCAGGCAGCCTTTGGATATTCACCCGGGATAGATGAAAATGAACCACCCCCTTTGTCAGTTTTCAACGAGAGGGAGTTTGAGGATATTGTCGGTATAAAATGATTTTTCTGGAGGTAAAATGAATATGGCAATTGGTAAAACTTTGGTTGCCGGAGCCGGGTTAAGCGGTATCAGATCTGCACTGGATTTGGCTGAAACAGGATATAAGGTTCTGCTCATTGATCAATCAGATCACATCGGCGGTCTTTTATGTCAACTCGATAATCAGTTTCCCACATCCAAATGCGGGTATTGCAGGATGCTGCCCATGTTTGACAGGGACAGATCATCTCAGCATTGTCTTAGAAAAGGGCTTTTCCATGAAAATATTGAGATTCTTTTATCAACACAATTGATGTCAGTTGAGGGAGAACCGGGTGATCTAAAAGTAACCCTTAAACAAAATCCTTCCCTGATCGATCCGTCTTTATGCACGGGGTGCGGTGAATGTGAACGTGTTTGTTCTGTTTTTGTTGATGACCCCTTTAATGAAGGGTTGACAAAAAGAAAGGCGGTTTATCTTCCAAGCCCCCAGTCTTTTTCCAATGCCTATACCATTGATTATACCGCATGTACACGGTGCGGAGAGTGTGAAAAAATATGCCCCACAGGGGCCATTAAATTCATAGACCAGGACAGAGAAAAATTTAAGATCCTGGTGGTGGATGATGAAAAAATCGTCCGGGATTCCATGAAAGAATGGCTGAAAGAAGAGGGGTTTTCTGTAGCAACGGCGGATTCAGGGCAAAAAGCCCTTGAACTGATGGATGACAGGCTGTTTAATATGATGCTCACCGATATCAAGATGCCGGGTATGGATGGTGTCGAGCTTTTAGCAAAAGCGAAAGAAAAAAATGAGGACCTGTGTGTCATCATGATGACGGCTTATGCAGCCGTTGATTCAGCCGTGGATGCCATGAAGCAGGGGGCACTTGATTATTTAACCAAACCCTTT
Source organism: Desulfobacula sp. (assembly GCF_014237455.1). Taxonomy (GTDB): domain Bacteria; phylum Desulfobacterota; class Desulfobacteria; order Desulfobacterales; family Desulfobacteraceae; genus Desulfobacula. Next base: position 20,524 of record NZ_JABZFL010000011.1, read on the forward strand.
GATCCGGATGTGCTGATTTCCATGGCACTGAAAGTCTATCATGAGTTTGAAATTGCCGAAGCAAGGGTTGAACAGGTGGATGCCTTGATTCTTGCCGGAGGTACGCAGTTTTATAAACCTGAATTGGGTAAGAATCCTTATGGTTACGGTGTTTTGCCCGGGGTTGTCACGGGAATGGAGTTTGAACGGCTCATCAGCGGTACCGGGCTTGGTAAAGGAAAATTGATTCATCCGAAAACGGGCAAACCTGTACGAAAAATTGCCTGGTTTCAATGCGTGGGATCACGCGATGTCCAGGCAGATGCCGGGTTTTGTTCCAGTGTCTGCTGCATGATTTCCATAAAAGAGGCCATTCTTGCCAAAGAAAAGTATGGCCAGGACCTTGAAACCACGCTTTTTTACATGGATATGAGGACCATAGGCAAATCTTTTGATGAATACAGGCTAAAAGCCCAGGAAGAGAATCAGGTCAGGTTTGTCAGGGCAAGGATTCATTCCCTTGATGAGGATTTGAAAAAAAAGGACGGCAGTCTTTTGGCAAGGTATGTGGATCTTCAGGGAAATATCCATGAAGATGATTTTGACCTGGTGGTTCTGGCAACAGGTCAGAGACCGGCCAAACAGATGACAGAGCTTGCAGTCAAAAATGATATTGGCATCAACCCGTGGGGATTTATTGAAACCACACCTTTTTCAATCATCAAAACATCAAGGGCAGGGATTTTATCCGGGGGCTCTCTTTCAGGGCTTAAAGATATCAGCGATTCCGTTACCTGTGCTTCAGCAGCAGCTCTTGGGGCCTGTAAGATTATGCATGAGGCGGGGAAGCAACCAATTGATGCACATGCAATTGATATGGATGATCTGACTATTTTGGCAAGGGAAAATCCAAGAATTTTAACGGTGTTGTGTTCTTGCGATAAGGATCTTTCTCAAACGCTTGATCTTGAGAAATTGAAATTGGATTTGGACAGAATTCCGGAAAATCAATCCGTTGAAATAATGGATAAGTTCTGTACGGATGAAGGATGGAAAACCTTAGCTGACATGATTCAAAAAACAAATCCCAACCGGCTGATCCTGGGAGCATGCCTTCCCTGTATCCAAAAACAAAGGGTGAAAGAACTTTCAAAGGAATCAGGACTTCATTCAAGTCTTGTGGAAACTCTGGACATTATTTCCATTTTAAAGCAATACCCGGATTCACAAATCCCTAAAACAACCCAGCGGATTGAAAGAGAGTTAAAAGCTCTGATATCAAAAGCCAGGTTTAAAAATCCCGTGCCCGGAGAACGACTGGAATCAAATCAGAATGCCCTGGTCATTGGAGGCGGTATTGCCGGCATCACGGCAGCCCTGTCAATTGCAGACTGCGGATATCATGTGGATTTGGTTGAAAAAGATGATGCCATTGGCGGCAATTTGCTTTGGATGGACAAAACAGTTGATAACCTTGATATTCAAGCCTATCTGGACGAAAAAGTAAAAGAACTTGAATCCCATAACCAGGTTACGATTCATAAAAAAACAAAAACTGAAAGCACAGCACAGAATCCCGGAGAATTTCTCACTTTCTTAAAAAAGGATGGTGAACCAGACGAAACGATTTTGCATGGGGTGACCCTTCTGGCCACAGGGGGAAGCCAGGCGCCACTTATGAAGGATAATGAAGACCCGCAGCAAAAAGAGCTGACCCAGAAAGAGTTTGAGATGGGTGTTCAAGACCATAAAATTGATCCTGAAAAACTGGAAACCGTTGTGATGATCCAGTGCTCCGGAACAAGAGATGAAAAACGCAATTACTGCTCCAGGGTCTGCTGCATCAGGGCATTGAAAAACGCACTTTTTCTTAAAGATAAGAATTCTGATATCCAGGTCTATATTCTTTACCGGGACATGATGAGTTATGGATTTTATGAGGAATATTACACCGAGGCAAAAAACAGGGGAGTGATTTTTTTCCAATACGATTCTGCAAACAAGCCTTTGACCCAGATACAGGAAGACAAGGTTCTTGTCAAAACCCGTGATCTCTTGCTTGATATGCCTGTGGAGATCGAGGCGGATTGCGTTATTCATGCCACCGGGATTCTGCCTGATCTTCCAGCAGAATTGGCAGATCAATATGGGGCAGATCTGGATACATTTCATTTTTTTAAGGAAGCCGATTCAAAGTTTCGACCGGTTGACAGTATGAATTACAGGGTTTTTTCCTGCGGGTTATCATTGAAACCCTGTACCATTGAAGAGGCTGTCGCTTCAGCTGAAGCTGCGGCAATCAGGGCTGTACGTATTCTCTCCCATGAGCGGCTGGTCTCTGGAAAAATGGTTGCAGATACCCGTACGGCGACTTGCAGCATGTGTGAGATGTGTGTGGATACCTGTCCCTATGGTGCCCGATTTGTTGACAGCCTGGAGGAAAAAATTGTGATTGATCCTGCTGCCTGCCAGGGATGTGGTGTGTGCGCGGCTGTCTGTCCTAGCGGCTCTGCTGTTTTAGAGGGACTTGATCGTCGGCTGATGCTTGATGTAATCGATATGGCATTGTTGTGATATCTTTAGGCGGGTGAGAATTTGGATGAAATAATAAAAAGGGGAAAGGTGATGGGCCAGGCAAATAATAAAGGCTATTTGGAACAGACCGAAACGATCAAAACAATGATACAAACATGCATTCAATGTGGTACCTGTACGGCTTCCTGCCCGAATATTGAATTTATGGATATTACTCCCAGGCATATGTGGCGGTTGCTGCTGATGGATCATGTAGATGCACTTTTTTTAAGTAAATCCTTTATCATGTGTTCTTCCTGCTATTACTGCACCTTAAGATGTCCAAGGGGACTTGAGTTGACAAATGCCATGAGTCTGTTAAAGCAGACGGCATCAAAATTGAAATTAAAGCAGTTTCAGCGGTCTTCCCTTTTTTATAAAGCCTTTTTAGACAGTGTAAAAAAACATGGCAGGGTCAAGGAGATAGAATTTATGACTCATTTTTTTATATCAATGAAAAATCCCATGATTCCATTTGGCTTTGCGCCTTTAGGGCTCAAGCTGATGCTCAAGGGAAAGGTCCGGCCTGAATTTCCTTCAGGCGGCAGCGGAAAGTTAACTGCGTTGTTTAAAAAAGTGGCGGAACTGGAGGAATGAGATGAAATACTTATATTATCCGGGCTGTTCATTGGAAGGAACCTCTCTTGAATATGATATTTCCACAAAAATATTATTGGAAGCTGTTGATGTTCAACTGGAGGAGATTGAGGACTGGACCTGCTGCGGTGCTACGGCAGCCGAATCTCAAAGTCATTTGCTGTCCTATGTACTCCCGGCAAGAAATCTTGCCCTTGCAGAGAAAATGAACAGCGAAAGGCAGATCCTTGTACCCTGCAGTGCCTGTTACCTGAATCTTAAAAAGGTCGAAGAGGTTATTAAAAAGGATAAGGATCTGCTGGGAAAAATTAATGCTGTGCTTGCCGAAGAAGATCTTGTTTTAAAAGGGGATGTGATTGTAAAGCACCTTCTGGATGTTCTGTCAAATGATGTGGATATTGAGAAAATTAAAGAGATATCTCAAAATAAGATGTCGGGTCTTGTCATTGCACCCTATTATGGGTGCCAGTGTCTGCGGCCTTTTACCGTTTTTGATGATCCTGAAGATCCCCATTCCATGGATGAATTGATACGAGCGACAGGGGCACAGCCGTTTGAATGGGATATGGGTGCTCAATGCTGCGGTGCATCCAATACCAGCACAAAACCGGAAGCCGGCATGGCGCTTGTGGGAAGGATCTTGAAATCAGCTAAAGGAGCAGATGCTATTTTAACCGTCTGCCCCATGTGCCAGATGAATCTTGAAAGCAGCCAGAAAAAGATATCTCATAAAGAAGGGATTGATCTTGAAATTCCGGTTCTTTTCCTTCCACAATTTTTAGGACTTGCCATGGGAAAGACCCAAAATGATGTCCGTCTGGATTTAAATCTGTCAGACACAGGAAAATTGATAAAAGCGAGGGTATGAGTAATTTTATAAAATATTTAAAACACAGCCTAGTTTCAAAGCTTATTATTTCTGTCGGGTTGACAGTCATCCTCTCCATATCGGCCTGGGCTTATTTTAATATTAATAATATCAATGTCCAGATCATGAATAATGTCATTGCCAGTACAGACCGGCTGACAAATTCCATCAAGCTCGGTACCCATTATGCCATGATGCTGAACTCAAGGGATGAAATTACACAGATTATCAATAATATTGCCACCCAGCCGGAAATTGAAAATATCAGGATATACAATAAAGAGGGTCGGATAAAATTTACCAACCAAAAAGAAGAGGTTGATAAAGTCGTTGATATCAAGGAGGTGGCTTGTGATATCTGTCATAAGCAGGATCCGCCGCCGGCCCGAATTGATATGCAAAAAAGAACCCGGTTTTTTGAATCAGAAAAAGGATACAGACTTTTGGGAATTATCCAGCCTATCTGCAATGAGTCCGGCTGTTCCACTGAGTGCCATTTCCACCCAGAGCATCAAAAGATACTGGGATCCCTTGATGTGGTTGTCTCCCTTGAGCAGACAGACCTTCAGATATTGAAAATTAAAAAAGGGATCATAAATCTTGCCCTTTACACCATTTTGATCACATCGGTGATTATCTTTTTTTTCACCTTGCAATTTGTAAAAAAGCCGATCAGCAAGTTGATTGAAGGAACCCGGATGATTGCAGAAGGTAAATACAACGAAGTTATTGATATTGGAAATGATTATGAAATAGGACTTCTAGGCAAAGCCATAAAAAAGATGGGTACCCAGATCGGCCTTGATCAGGCAGAACTGAAGAAACAAAAGAATGAATACCAGTCTCTTTTTGAAACAGTGCCCTGTATGATTACGGTTCAGGATAAAGATTACAGGTTGAAGGCATGGAATAGAGTATTTAAAGACAGATTTGATCCAAAACCCGGATCTCACTGTTATCTTGCCTATAAAGGTCTGGAAGAAAAATGTACTGATTGTCCGGTTGAAAAAACGTTTGTGGATGGAAAATCCCATTACGGTGAAGCAGAAGGGATGGGTAAGAATGGTGGAAAAAATCACTGGATGTTTATCACATCCCCTGTGACGGACGCTGAGGGAAAGATCGTTGCAGCCATGGAGATGAGCATTGATATCACATTAAGGCGAAGGCTTGAAAAAGAACTGCACCGGTCGGAAGAAAATTATCACGCCATATTTAACAATATTTCAAATCCCGTGTTTGTGGTGGACATTCAAACATTTGGGATACTGGATTGCAATATCAAGGCACTTGAAGTGTATGGATATTCCAAGAAAATTTTATTAAAGAAGTTATTTTCCGACTTCTTTATTAAAGGAGAAAAAACAAAACTTATCAAAAAAATGAAATCGGGCCAGGAGATTAACAAGGTAAAGCATCATATTCAAAATGGTGGTTCTATCTATGTTGACATGTGGGTATCGCCATCCAATTATTCGGGCGGAAAAGTGCTTCTTGTAACCATTAATGATATTACCAAACGCCTTGAAACAGAGCAGCATCTAATGCATGCAAGCAAAATGGCTACCCTGGGTGAAATGTCAACCGGTATTGCCCATGAATTGAACCAGCCTTTGTCGGTTATTAAATCATCTTCCAGTTTTTGTATGAAAAAGATGAGAAAAAATGAGCTTATTGAAAAAGCAATTTTTGATAAACTCATTTCAAAGATTGATAATAATGTGGATCGCGCTGAAAAAATCATCCATCATATGCGCCAGTTTGCAAGGAAATCAGAAGTCAAACTTGTCCGGATACGAGTAAATGATGTGCTTCAAAGAACATTTGAAATGTTTGATCAGCAACTTAAAGTTCATGGCATTGATGTGATCTGGGATAGAAATGATGCGTTGCCGGAAATACTGGCCGATCCTGACAGGCTTGAGCAGGTATTTGTCAATCTTGTCATTAATGCTAAAGATGCCATAGAAGAAAAATGGGGAAAAGAGGGCAAAAGATCGGATGATAATGACAGGATCACCATTCTCACACGCTTGGCTGATAACATGGTCATCATTGAGATACATGATTCGGGTACAGGGATTCAAAAAGAGGCTGCGGATAAGTTGTTTGAACCGTTTTTTACCACCAAGGAGGTTGGAAAAGGGACCGGTCTCGGGCTGTCTATCAGCTATGGCATTATCAAAGAGTGCGCAGGTTTGGTCCGGATAGAGAAATCAGAGCAGGGGGGGGCTGCTTTTATTCTATCCTTTCCTGTGCTTGATGCGCATGAGGATGATCTGGTGTATGAAAACCATATATATTGAGGGATTATGATTAATAAAGACCAAGTATCCATTTTAATTGTCGATGATGAAGAAGATATCCGGGATGTTCTCGAGATTGCATTAAAAGATATCGGATATACGGTATTTCTTGCTGAAAATGGTAAAAAGGCCTTTGAACTGTTCAAATTGAAAAGACCGGATATTGTGATCACTGATATTAAAATGCCGGTTATGGATGGTATTGAATTATTAAGACAGATTAAACGCGAAAGCCCGGAAACAGAAGTTTTGATGATCACAGGGCACGGGGATATGCATTTAACCATTCGAAGCCTTAAATATGAGGCCATGGATTTTATCACCAAACCTGTTAATGTGGATATCCTTGAAATTGCCATTGAAAAAGCGATTGAAAAAATTGTGTCAAAACAAAAGCTTGCCGAATACACGCAAAAACTTGAACTTCTCATTCTTGAAAAATCAAAACTCGCAGACCATCTGTCATCCTTAGGGCTGATGATCGGAACTATTTCACACAATATCAAAGGGCTTTTAACCAGCCTTGATGGTGGTATTTATGTGGCGCGATCCGGGCTGAAAAGCAAAGAGAATAAAACAATCGAAGAAGGTTTTGACTTGCTTGAGCAGGCAGTTGATCGGATAAAGAAGATGATCATGGATATTTTATTGTATTCCAAGGAAAGAAAACTCAATAGAACCGTTATTGATACAAAAATCTTTATTGAACAGATTAAAGAAATAATTGAGTTGAAATTGAAAGGAACAAAAATTGTCTTTACATGTAGTAAAATTAATTTTTCTCAAACCATGTATTTTGATAAAGAATTTATGCTGGCGGCCCTGATCAATATCCTGGATAATGCCATTGATGCCTGCCTGGCTGATACCCAAAAGAAAGATCATGAAATTGGATTTGAAATTTCAAGACAAAAAGATCAATTGGTGATTTTGATCCAAGACAATGGCTGTGGCATGGACAGTCAAACAAAAGAAAAAATATTCAACCTGTTTTTTTCTTCAAAAAGTACAAAAGGAACCGGATTCGGGCTTTATATTTCCAACTCTATTATCAACCAGCATGGCGGATCAATTCATGTGACGTCCATAAAAGGAAAAGAAACCGGTTTTAAAATTATCCTGCCGGATGAATCCAGCTAGAAAATAAATGCATTTGATTGCTGTCGCAGGGTTTGATAGTGTGACAAAACCTGTGAAAATAAGGATTAAGTTTTGTTCAATATCTTTAAAAGCAATAAAATGGAAAACCTGATGGATGCGCTGGCATCTGTTTTAAAGCATGTGCCGGACAACCCGATGATACCTGAATGGATCGGTATCCAGTCCAGGGGGATGAAACAGTGGATCGCAATGCAGATAGCTCAAAATGTTGGCATCTGTGCAAACACGCAATTTTTTTTTCCAAGGCAGATGGTGGATCAAATTCTTACAAGTTTCAAACCTCTGGAAGATCAGCAGGATAGCTTGAATGAAGAGTTTCTTTTCTGGTCCGTCATGAAGTTGCTCAATGAGAACAGGTCACAAAAAGAATTTTCAAGTGTTGAAGATTATATTAAGGAAGATGGAACAGGGAAAAAGCGTTATCAGCTCTCCATGAAGATTGCAAAAGTGTTTGATGATTATCAGGTTTACCGACCTCACATGCTCGTTGACTGGCAAAACCATCCATCCCATAAAATCTTTAAAGATCCTGCAGCCCAATGGCAGGCAAATCTCTGGAGAAAGGTTGTATCAAAAGGCCCCCAAAATCATCTGGCCTTTAAAGCGGGTCTTTTCCTGGAAAAATTTTCTACAAAAATTATTAACACGGATAATCTTCCGTCACGGATGTCGCTTTTCGGCATATCAGCACTGCCCAAACTG
>NZ_JABZFL010000035.1 GCF_014237455.1 Desulfobacula sp.
GCCGCGCTGGATGATAATTTTACATTACTTTGCCCGCCAAGTGGCAAACTGGTTAATAATTCCATTGTAGCCGCTCTGTTCCGGCTAGTGGCATGATGCTTTTATGGGAAACTTCAGTAAAAAGGGACATGTTGTAAAAAAAGAAGACATCCCGGGATTGTTAAAAATAGGAAAACAAACCCTTTATGTTCTGGATATAGGAAAAGATCAGCTCCATGAAAATGATGCGGCCCGAAGGATTTCAAAGGCTATTTCAGATTCGACCCTGGAATTTTCAGACCCCCAGGAAGGTAAAATTAATATTATCACCCCCCATGCCGGTCTTTTAAACATTGATGTGGATGCACTGCTCAAGGTCAACAAGATGGAGAGCATTATTGTTGCCACCTTGAAAAATACCTTTCCGTGCAAAAAAGGGGAAATCATTGCGGCCACCCGGATCATTCCATTGTCCATCCCCACAGAAAAGATCGAGGCACTGGAGGCACTGGCCAGAGAAACAAAGCCCATTTTATCCGTCACACCCTATAAATCTTTAAAGGTGGGGGCCGTGGTAACGGGTTCTGAGGTCTATAACGGATTAATTACAGATGACTTTAATCCCTCCGTGGGCAAAAAAATCACCCGGGCCGGATGTACCCTGATTAAAAAAATTCTGGTACCCGACGATGTGACGGCCATTTCCAATGCCATCCTGGAATTAAAAGACCTGGGGTGTGAACTGATCATTACCACAGGAGGGCTGTCCGTGGACCCGGATGATGTCACCCGCCAGGGGGTTATCAGGACTGGAGCAGATGTTACCTTTTATGGAAGCCCCGTTCTTCCCGGGGCCATGCTCATGATCTCACAGCTTTGTGACATACCCGTTATCAGCCTTCCAGCCTGTGTGTTTTATTACAAGCAGACCGTGTTTGACCTGGTTTTCCCCAGGGTGTTGACGGGGGAAAAAATCAGTGGGGATGATATTGCCGATCTAGGACATGGGGGGTTGTGCATGAACTGCAAAGTCTGCCACTATCCCGTCTGTTCTTTTGGCCGATAGGTTCAGGAGCTGTTTTCTCATGTTAAACACACCTCAAAATTTTCATAAACCCATGCTGACCCTGTTGGGGTTTTTTGTTGCGCTTTTCAGTGCCGGTATTGGTATTGGCGGGGGAACCATAGTTGTTTCCGCCTTTATCTCAATCTTTAAATTTGAATTTAAACAGGCGGCTGCAACCTCCCTTGCCACCATTATTCCCATCACCTTTATCGGGGCTGTGTCTCAATTGTTTATTTTTTCCAATGCACCCTCTTTAAGGTATTTTCTTGTTTTTATTCCCATGTGCGTCATCGGCACCATCCTTGGTTCAACCTATATCCATAAATGGAACAGCCAGTGGCTCAAATGGATTTTTGCTCTTTTTCTTCTCATTGCAAGCTTCAGGATCTTAAAACTCATTGATTTTCCCTTTTTAATGTTTTCAAGCCTGAATGAAATTTCCTGGACCCACGAGGCCATTTTCATCATGGTATTCGGTATTGTTATCGGCACTTTGGCCTCATGGTTAGGGGTGGGCTGCGGCCTGCTCATTGTCCCATTTTTTGTCATCATAATGGATTTTAATATGCATAATGCCATTTGCCTATCATTGACCACCATGTTTTTTCTGGCCACCTCTGCCACACTTATGCACCGCAAATTTGAAAATTTGAACGTCAAGGCTTTCAAAGCTTTATTCCTCCCATCACTTGTCGGCGCCATAACGGGCTCGTCCATATCCGGACTGCTGCCATCCTTTTTCCTCAAGCAATTCTTTGGCATCATCTTGATGGGGTTTGCCCTTGTCTATCTATTACACCCCATGGTCAGGGCGATTTTATCCCTTACCCGAAAAAAACCCGATATAAAGGAAGCATAAATGCCGCACCCTATATACGACACCTTAAAAAAAGCGCTGGAAGAAAAAATAATCCTTCATGATCTGGCGGATCAGCCCATTGACATTACCTGCAAAGCCCTTTCCGCCCAGCAGGCCATTGGAACCCCAGACCATGACGATTACCCGATTATCAAAGGCAGAGAGGTCATGGTTGAGGCCAGTTTTCTGGATGCAAAGGGCCAGAGTTTCACGGATGCCTTTGAAAACAGGTCCTATCGCATTAAAGATCTCTTGTCCATGGACCTTTCCACAAACCAGAAACGCGCCTCGTTCATTGCCAGCATAAATGCTGTTTATCGGCATCTTTTGCTTGCAGACAAGACCATTCACTGCCGGGACAAGGAACCTGTCCTTTGCGCCAAAGAGCTTTCCAGCATTATCCCTGAAGGTTCAAAAGTGCTTCTGGTGGGTCATCAGCCCCGGTTTCTTGAAACATTGTCCTCCCATTGCCAGGTAAGGGCAGTGGACCTTGACCAAGACAATGTTGGAAAAACATTCTTCACTGTCATGATTGAACCTGAAGACCATACCCAAGAAGCCATCAACTGGTGCGACAGTATTTTTGCAACGGGGTCAACCATTGTCAACAACACGATTTCAACCTTTATGGAAGCGGACAAACCCGCTATCTTCTATGGGGTGACCATTACAGCCCCGGCAAAAATTTTAAACCTTACAACCTTTTGTGCCTATGGACATTAAAAACAAATGAAACCACAACACCTCAAAGATCTTGTCATTGCGGTAAAAGGGGCTGGAGAGATGGCAACAGGTACGGCCTGGCGCCTTTTTCAGTCAAATTTTAAACATATTTTCATGATGGAAATTTCAAACCCCATGGCCGTGAGGCGCAAGGTCAGCTTTTGCGAGGCCATCCATGATGGACAAATCATTGTGGAAGGGGTTAAGGCCAAAAAAGTCCTTCTTCCTGATGAAATCCAAGAAGCATGGCAGAACAATGACATTCCCGTCCTTGTGGATCCAGAGTGGAAGGCCATAAAAGCACTTCACCCCCATGTGGTGATTGATGCCATTATTGCCAAAAAAAACCTGGGCACAAATTTGTATGAAGCCCCTCTGGTGATCGGCCTGGGTCCTGGATTTGAGGCCGGGTGCGATGTGCATATGGTTATTGAAACCAACAGGGGTCACAACCTTGGAAGGGTTATTTTAAAGGGCTGCCCTGAACCGGATACGGGAATCCCGGGAAATACCAGCGGCTATACCTATGAAAGGGTTCTTCGGGCACCGTGCAAAGGTATTTTCCATTCGGATCTGGATATCGGGGACAGGGTCCAGAAGGAACAGATTGTGGGATATGTGGATACCACCCCCGTTAAAGCCCAGATTGACGGCATTCTCCGCGGTCAGATCCGGCACAACACCCAGGTGGCAAACAAACTAAAAATCGGAGACATTGATCCCCGGGGAAATGTGGACTATTGCGCCCTGATATCGGAAAAAGCGCGGGCCGTTGGGGGCAGTGTCCTGGAAGCAATTTTAAAAAAATACAATCAATGACACATTAAGCTGTTCAAAGGATTTAATCATGTTAACAAAAGCATTCATTCCTTACAAAGGATACTATTCCTCTCCCTAGGGCCAACGCATGTAAATAATCCAAAGTCCCTATGGTGTCGGTGGGATTAGAGCTCACCCGAACACCACTTCCTCCAGATATTTTTTATCCATGGCTGCATTAAGCCTCTTTGTTTTATACTGCCCTTAAATGTTTTGTTGGTTTTCAGCAAATTTAAGGCAATATGCCGTTGAAAAATAAAGGGCGTGCACTGGTGTTTTAAAGACTTAGTCCAAAAAAATTGGCAACCGCCATTGTCCCAACTGTCAGCAGAATAAAGCAGATCAATGGCTTAATCAGCAGATGAAAAAACTGCTGCCGACTCATTACTTCCTGTTAACGATTACACTCCCTCAAGGCCTTCGAGATGTTGTGAGATCCCATCAGAAACAATCTTATGGTGCCCTATTTTCATGCACTAATGAAGCGCTCAAGAAATTGGCACAAGATACACGGTTTATCGGATCTGATCGCATTGGATATCTGGCTGCTCTCTACACATGGGGCGGCATGCTCCAGTATCATCCCCATTTACACCTGGTCATTCCCGGAGGAGCCCTGTCTGATAATAATGATCAATGGTTTTCTTCCAGGCAGGATCTGTTTGTTCACACAAAACCTTTGGAAATCATTTTCAAAGCCAAATTCAAGGATGCGATGAAAAAAGCCGGACTGCTGGATAAAATAAATCCCGCAGTTTGGAAACAGCAATGGGTGATTGACAGTCAGGCCGTGGGGCAGGGACAAAATTCCTTACGTTATCTTTCAAGATATTTGTTCCGGGTTGCCATTTCCAATAATCGCATCAAAAGCATTGAAAATGATGTTATTGAAATCCCGGAACCGGAAATACCCGGTATTGAATGCAGCCATACCCGTGCGCCAAATTGCCGGTATTTTAATTTTCGACCTGGGTTTTAATGGCTGAAAACGGCCTGACTTTTGGTTTTTATATCAAGAGAAAGGCACGCTTTTAAAATTTTCATCGTATCTGGTCTTTAACACATCCAGCAAATCGGCAACCTTTCCCCCTATAGATCCGCGGCTTCTTG
>NZ_JABZFL010000082.1 GCF_014237455.1 Desulfobacula sp.
AATTTAGAAAAACTTCGACCCGTCATATTATAAAAAATATTGATAAAAAAAAGACGTTAAAAAAAGTTCCCTGTGCCATTATCGGCATGGAAACCATTGCAAAGGAGTGTCACTCTCTGTCCCGGTTTAAGGATCTTGTGTTTGGCAAAGCACGCATAAGCCCTGAACTCCCGGGATCAAGGTGGAAAAAAAACCAGTCTCAAATTTTTGAAGAAAAGCAGGGATTTTATTTGGGTCATCTGTCAACCCGGCCGGGTGAATTCCATATCCCTCCCAACCAAATGGATGATATTCTGCCCCAGCATATACTTCTTCTTAAAGCGGCCAAAGGGGCTTTAGAAAACGCAAGGATCAATCCAAGGCCATTAGAGGACGAACTGCAAAGGGATCACATCGGTTGTGCCATTGGGATTGAATTTGATTATGGTGCCACTGATTTTCATCTTCGCTGGAAAATCAATCATCTGGATGAAGAGCAAAAAAACGCCATTTCACCGCCGTTGACCTTTAACCGGACTTTGGGCGCCCTTGGCGGAATTGTGGCGTCTCGTGTGGCAAGGGAATTCAAACTTGGGGGGCCCTGTTTCACCCTGTCTGCCGGAGCAGCCTCCGGCATCAAGGCCATTGAAACCGCTGTTCATTCCTTAAGCGCTCATGAAACAGATATCTTTATCTGCGGCTGTGTTGACCTTGCAGGGGATATCCGGCAGTTTGCCCTTAATGATATAGCCAAACCCCATACCCAAGTAATCCTGCCGTCTGAAGGGGCGTGTGCCATTGTGTTAAAACGGCTGGATCAGGCCATTGAAGACGGTGACAGGATTTATGGCGTCATCACGGGTGTGGCAGGTGCAAGCAGTGGTACCATCCCCGGTGAAAAGAATCAGGATTCGACAATGTTGGAAGCCCTTTATACCCGATCCCTTAAAAATGCCCTCAAAGATTCAAATACATCATTAAAAGATATCTGTCTTTATGAAACCAGCTTATCAGGAATAAAGGAAAATGATGCAACCGAAACCAATGTGTTAAACACGCTTTATTCAAAAGAACCGGGCATTCCCCCCTGCCCTGTCACATCAACCTCTTCTGTCGTTGGGAACACCAGGGGTGCATCCGCCCTATTCTCCGTTATCAAGACAGCGCTTTGCCTGAATTACAGGCTGATGCCTTTGTCGAATAAAACAGTACAAAAGGCCTGTGTTGCATCCATCACTCTGGATGGTGCCTGTTCCCATGTGATCCTTGAAGAAAACGGGCAGGAAAATCAAACCCATCAGGATACTCTCAATCTTGATCCGGCTCTGATTGCCAAAGGCAGCCTTGCAACATCCACTGCCCATGAAAAATTTCTTGAATTTTCCAAAGAAAACATGAGGCTTCTTGAAAAGCAGTTTGAAACCCTGACAAAGCTTGCCGGCAACATCATGCAAGCTACAGACGAGCAACCATTCCCCGGAACGGAAAGCCTTGACAACGTTCCTGCAACAAAACCGGCAGCACCTGTAAAGCCCCCTTTCCTGGACAGAGACCAGTGCCTTGAGTATGCCATTGGAAAAGTCGGGCATGTGCTTGGAAAAGAATTTGAGATTATAGATACCTATCCTGTCAGGGTAAGACTGCCGGATGAACCGTTGATGCTGGTGGACAGAATCATGGACATTCAGGGCGAAATGCTGTCTTTAACCTCAGGCAAAATCATTACCCAGCACGATGTAAAAGGGAATGCCTGGTATCTTGACGGCGGCAAAGCCCCTGTTTCCATTTCCATTGAAGCAGGCCAGGCGGATCTTTTTTTATGCGCCTGGTTAGGCATTGACCATGTCATCAAGGGCACAAGAAAGTACAGGCTTCTGGATGCCAGGGTCACCTTTCACAGGACATTGCCCGAACCCGGAGAAACCATTGAGTATCACATTGAAATTGACCAATTTTTAAAACAGGGAGATGTATACCTGTTCTTTTTCCATTATAAAGGGTATATTAACGACCAATTGCTGATTTCCATGCGGGACGGATGCGCTGGTTTTTTTACGGAACAAGAGGTTGAAAATTCAGGCGGTATTATTTTAAAGACAGAAGCGTTAAAACAGATAAACCCGGAGTTTAAATTTTCTCCCCTGGTTCCGGTTAAAAAACAGAGTTTTCCAGACGAAAAGATTGAGGCTCTAAGGCAAGGAGATCTTGGGAAAGCCTTTGGGAAAAAGTTTGAACAGATATCGCTTGGAAAATACCTGAGACTTCCCGGCGGCAGAATGCACCTTATTGACAGGGTTCTTGAATTTGATCCCATCGGCGGCAGGTTTGGTCTCGGCTCCATTATTGCCGAGGCAGATATCCACCCGGACGACTGGTTTCTAACCTGCCATTTTATTGATGACAAGGTCATGCCCGGTACTCTGATGTATGAATGCTGTGCCCATGCTTTAAGAATCTTTACCCAGAGAATGGGCTGGGTAAGCGATCGGGATGATGTCTTTTATGATGTTATTCCAAACAATGAGAGTGATTTAAAATGCCGGGGGCCTGTGACACCTGACACAAAAAAAGCCCGGTATGAAATAGAAATAAAAGAGATGGGGTATACCCCGGAACCATATGTAATCGCTGATGCGCACATGTTTTCCGATGATTTGAGAATTGTCCTGTACAAAAACATGGGAATGAAACTCGTGGGCCTGACAAAAAGCGACTTAGACTTTTTTTGGAGAAAACAATGAAATATTCAAACGTGTTCATAGAATCCTTTGGATATGAACTTGCCCCCCACGTAGTAACTACAATAGAGCTGGAAGAAAAACTGACACCTTTTTATGATGCTGTGGGATTTGGGCCGGGACAGCTTGAAATTTTGACGGGCATAAAAGAAAGACGGTATTGGGACAAAGACCATCGTCTTGCCGATCATGCAGCTATTGCCGGGCAGAGGGCACTTGATGAAGCCGATATTTCCCCTGACAATATCGGAGCCCTGGTATATTGCGGAGTGGGCCAGGATGGATTTGAACCGGCCACTTCCTGTTCCGTGGCTGACCAGTTGAACATTGGGGAAAATGCCCATATTTATGATGTTAAAAGCGCCTGTTTAGGAATGGTAACAGGAATCGTCCAGGTGGCCAATGAAATAGAGCTTGGCAATATTAAAGCCGGTCTTGTAGTCTCCTGTGAAACCGCACGACAGATTGTTGATTCAACCATTAACGAGATCAATACCAAAAAAGATGTTGAGTTTTATAAAAATACCATTGCTACAATGACCGGTGGCTCCGGGGCTGCTGCCGTTCTGTTAACTAATGGTACCATCGGCAACCCGGATAACCGGAAACACGCCCTTAAAGGTGGAATTGTAAAAAATTCCACTGAGCATCACAATCTTTGCAACTGGGGATTTAAACATAAAGGCATGCCCACGGAGTCTAAAGTCATCATGCGAACACTGGCCCAGGAAGTTCTTGAAAATGGTCTTGTCCTTGCTAAAAAAACCTTTGATGAATTTAAAAAAGAATTTGATCTTCCTCAAGACAAACCAGATAAATTTATCGGACACCAGGTCGGGGCAGCACACCACCAAAGATTTTACCAGATCTTGAACCAGGATATACAAAAGGACTTTTGTACCTTTCCTTTTTTAGGCAATATAGGATCTGTTTCACTTCCCATTACAGCAGCCATTGCTGATGAGAGAGGATTTCTGCAGCCAGAGAATTTTGTCGCCTTTATCGGTGTCGGGTCAGGACTGAACTGCTATATTTTAGGTGTTGAATGGTAGAAAGACTGATTAATAATAAACTGACTTCTACAAAAAATTTTGAAGGTCTATACCCCTTTGAATCCAAGTTTATAAATATCAATGGACATGATCTTCATTATATTGACGAGGGAGAAGGCAAACCCGTCATCATGGTTCACGGTAACCCCACCTGGTCGTTTTATTACAGGCACCTGATCAAAACCCTTTCACCCGATTTCCGGACTATTGCGCCCGACCATATCGGATGCGGTTTCTCAGACAAACCTGACCCGGGAGCTTACAATTACACCCTTGAATCCCGGATAAAAGACCTTGACTCCCTGATTCACCAATTGAATATTAATGAAAAAATCAGCCTGGTTCTCCATGACTGGGGCGGCATGATCGGTCTTGCCTGGGCAGTTGACCACATTGACAGGATTGACAAAATTATTATTACCAATACCTCGGGATTTTTTCTGCCGAAAGAAAAGCAATTCCCCTTCCTGTTATGGATCATCAAACATATCAAGCCCTTTGCAGTCCCTGCCGTACTTGGACTTAATGTGTTTGCAAAAGGGGCACTTTATCTTGGCAGTGAAACAAAATTATCCCGGAAAATCAAAAAAGGGCTTGTTGAACCTTATAATTCATGGGAAAACAGGATTGCGACCTTAAAATTTGTTCAAGACATACCCATAAATGAAAAAGATCGAAGCTATCCAATCGTCGATCATGTAGATCAGCATCTTAACCAGCTTGATGAATCCTCATTACTGTTTTTATGGGGGGCAAAAGATTTTGTTTTTGACCTGGTATTTTTAAATGAATTCAGGCGCAAGTTCCCGAGGGCTGCCACCCGTGTTTTTCATGATGCAGGCCATTACCTGTTTGAAGACAAGCCAGAAGAAACAGCCCATCTGATTGAAACCTTTTTAAAAAAATAAAGAAGTTTTTATGGCAACTTATGCAAATATCTCACTGGGTCTAAAAAGAATACAAAAAAAATATCCCCACAAAAGGGCGGTTGTTTGTCCTGCCGGAAGAGACAAGAACGGCAGAGTTCTGTACAGTCAGATGACATTTACCCAGCTTGAAAAAGAATCGGATGCTCTTGCATTCGGCCTTGAAAAAATCGGCATTATCAGGGGAACCCGGACCATTTTAATGGTGACGCCCGGCATGGAATTTTTTATCACCATATTTGCCATGTTCAAGGTCGGTGCCGTACCCGTTGTTGTTGATCCGGGGATGGGGATTGACCGGATGCTTCAATGCCTTGAGCAAGGAAAACCCAAAGCCTTTATCGGTATTGAAAAAGCCCATATTTTACGAAAACTGAAACCAGGATTTTTCAAATCGGTTAAGCACTGGGTTACGGTTGGAAAGAGATGGTTCTGGGGAGGATATACCCTTGACCAGCTCATGATGCAGACAGATGACCCCTATCCAAAAGCCCGGACAACAAGAGATGAAACCGCAGCCATTGTATTTACCACAGGGTCAACCGGTCCTGCCAAAGGCGTCGTCTATACCCATGGAAACTTTGAGGCCCAGATTAAACAGATCCAGGACCATTTTCAGATTGATCCGGATGAGATTGATTTGCCGACCTTTCCTTTGTTTGCCCTTTTTGATCCGATCCTTGGTATGACAGCCGTCATTCCTGATATGGACCCAACCAAACCGGCCTTGGTGGACCCAAGAAAAATTATTGAAGCAGTTGAAAACCACGGTGTCACTAATATGTTTGCCTCACCGGCTCTCTTAAACCGGGTGGGTAAATTCGGTAAGGAGAACCACATCAAGCTGCCCTCTTTAAGGCGTGTGATATCTGCAGGTGCACCGGTAACACCTGCCAACATAGAACAGTTTTCAACCATGTTGTCTGACCCTGCCCAGATTCATACCCCCTATGGTGCAACCGAGGCTGTCCCGGTCATATCCATCGGATCCAATGAAATCCTGGCTGAAACCAGAAAGCTTTCCGAACAAGGGTATGGCATGTGTATCGGCAGGCCCATTTGCAACACCTGTGTCGAACTTATTAAAGTCAGTGACGATCCTGTCACCCAGCTCCATGACAAACTCAAAGTGCCTGGAAACCAGGTAGGAGAGATAACCGTAAAAGCAGACCTTGTGACAGAACGCTATTTTAATAACCGTGAAGCAGACCTGCTGGCAAAAATCCCTGATGCAGACGGCAAAGTCTGGCATAGGATGGGTGATCTTGGATGGAAGGATTCAAAGGGGCGACTATGGTTTTGCGGAAGAAAAAACCACAGGGTCATCACTCAGGATGAAACACTTTTCACTATCCCTGTTGAAGCCATCTTCAACAATCATGAAAAGGTATTCAGAAGTGCCCTTGCAGGCGCAGGCCCGAGAAACATGCAGACACCGGTTGTGTTTATTGAACCCTGTTCAAAAATAAGCAACAAAAAAGCCTTTATTAAAGAACTTTTAGACCTTGCAAAATCAAACCCGCTAACAGCTGGTATCGACCATATTTTTATTGAAAAGGCGTTCCCGGTGGACATCCGGCACAACTCAAAAATATTCAGGGAAAAGCTTGCCGGTAAAGCAAAGAGAAAACTAAATTTATAACAAAACCTGGGTTAATCCGGCAGCAGATCATAAAAATACATCATTACATCCGACCGGGTAACGATCCCGACGATTTTATCAGCTTTCATGACAGGGATACGTCCGACATCATGTTTTATCATCAATCTGGCTGCTTCTATGGCACTTTTGCCTTGATGTATGGTCACAATATTTCTGCTCATGAATGCTTTTACGGGTGACTGCATGTGTTTTGATTTCCTGACTTTCTTAAAATCCCGCCGGGAGATCACCCCTGCAATACACTCGTCTTTATCAACAACCGGCACACCTGTGCATCCCAGATTTCTTAAAACCATGGCCACCTCATCAACCTTTGTATCCTCACTGACAGTGACCACAGGATAGGACATGATATCCGACAGCATGACCGAAGAATGCTGATTCCCTGAAATAAGTTCAACCAACATTTCTTCTATTATATCCGGGTTTACAGATTTTAACAGGGCTGACCCGGCTCCCGGATGACCACCGCCGCCTAAGCTTCGCATTAAAAGGCCGATATTGATTTCATCTATATTACTTCTGCCGATAATCATACACTTATTTCGTTCAACATCTTTGAAAATTCCAAATGCAGCATCCACGTTGACAATTTCCCGATACATCTGAAGGACCATGGCAAGGTTCTGAATTCGTTCCTCTATTTCCATCTTGGCAATACTGATAGTGAATCCGCCGACTTCCCTTCTTTCTGCTTTCTGTATCATATGAAAAAGGATATCTTTCTGCTTTTTTCCATACGCCTGCCGTAAAAAAGTGGAAAGAATATGCAGGTCTGCTTTTCTGTCAAGAAGAAACCCGGCAGCATATGCATCATCCGACAAAGTTGACGGGAATGTGAGATTTCCGGTATCTTCATACAGTCCCATCAAAAAAAGCGTGGCCTGGATCGGAGTGATCAATTTTCTTTGTCTTTCAATCTCTTTTAACAAAATGGTAACAGCGGCCCCTGTTTCACTGATATTTTTTTGATCGGTTTCAATATCGCCTTCAGAATGATGATCCCACACAATAATCTCAAGGTCTTGTCTGTCTTTTAAGGGCTCCATCCCTTCCAGGCGGCTCCAGGAATGTGTATCCACAACAACAAGGGTTTTTACCTGCTCAAAAATAATATCTTTGGAAGAGTAAAAATTAAACATATCTTTATGAATGGATAAAAAAGCTTTTAAATTCGCATTAATTGACATTGGCAAGACAGGTTTGGCATCAGGGTAAAGCAGGCTTGCTGCTACCAGAGATGCCAATGCATCAAAATCCGATCCCTTATGGGTAGTAATAATAATCATAGGGCCCTCTTTTTTATTGATATCATACTGAGTATAACCATACTGGATATTTATTCAATAAAATAATATACGGACAGTCTTGATAGACAAAGAAAAATGAATAGGTTAAGACATTAAGAAATTTAAGCGAAGATAAGGATGAAATCGTGTTTGCCGAAAACATAACTTACCCGGCCGCTCTTTTTGCAGGACTGCTCTCTTTTTTTTCTCCCTGTATTCTGCCGTTGATACCGGCATATTTTTCTTTTATTACAGGATTATCCCTTGATGAACTGACGGAAGACAAAAAAGAAACCCGGCAAAAAGTTATCTTGTCCACCCTTTTTTACGTGGCGGGTTTTTCCTTTATTTTTATTCTTTTCGGGGCTTCAGCATCTTTTCTGGGCGGGTTTGCTTCCAAATACTCCTGGGTCATCAGATATATGGGCGGCGGTATTATTCTTGTTTTCGGGCTTCACCTTCTGGGGGTTATCAATATCAAAGGATTTAATTTTGAAAAAAAAATCCATGTTAAAGAAAAGCCACTGCATCTGATGGGTACCTTTGTTATCGGCATGGCCTTTGGTGCCGGATGGAGCCCCTGTATCGGCCCCATGCTGGGGTCAATTCTGATTGTTGCCGGAAACCAGGATTCAGTTCTAGAAGGAGTTGCTCTTTTAGCTGTATACTCTGCCGGTCTTGCCGTTCCGTTTCTTATCATGTCCTTTTTCATCAATTCCATTCTTGAAATCATGAAACAAACGACAAAATTTATCGGGGTGATCAATAAAATTTCCGGTATCCTGTTGATTGCAATCGGCCTTCTACTGATATTTGATAAATTCATGCTTCTTGGGAACCTGTAACCGGGTTCATTAAAATCCTATGACAAACCATCCAAAAAAATTTGCAGAATTTATCACCATCACAACCTTTAGCAAATTCTTATTTAATATTACCCGAAGACTGATTTATCCTTTTGCACCTGAGTTTGCACGAGGCCTGAATGTAGAACTTTCTGCCATCACATCCGTCATTGCCATCAACCAGGCCACATCCTTATTAGGGCCTGTCGGGGCCAGCTTTGCCGACAAATACGGATATAAAATCTTAATGCTGTTGTCACTGGGAATGCTGACCATTGGCACCTTTGCCGTGGGGTTGATCCCGGTTTATTCTGTCCTGGTAATCTGTTTTTTCCTTGCCGGACTTGCCAAAAGCATATTTGATCCCAGTCTCCAGGCCTTTATCGGTAATTTCGTCCCCTTTGAAAGACGAGGACAGATCATCGGAATCACTGAACTTGCATGGGCAGGCTCGACCTTATTCGGTATTCCGTTGGCCGGTCTTGTCATTGAACGATTTTCCTGGCAAACCCCTTTTTTTATTATCAGTGGGCTTTCTCTTGTCTGTTTTTTCATTATATTGAAAATCATGCCAAAGGATAAAAAGAATACCATACCACCTGAAACCAGAACACCGATGATATCAAACTGGAAAACCATTATTAAAGACAGGAAAGTCCTGGGAATTTTATCCTTTGTGTTTTTCATGTCTCTTGCCAATGACAATCTTTTTGTAATTTACGGGGCATGGCTGGAACAGTCCTACAGCCTTTCTCTGGCAGCCATTGGTTTTGGAACTGTTTTCATCGGGCTTTCCGAAATTCTGGGTGAGGGCTGTACCGTGTTTTTCTCTGACAGGATCGGGTTGAAAAAATCCATCATCATCGGCGTATCCCTGTGTGCCGGGGCCTATTTTCTTCTGCCGGTTCTGGATATCGGTTTAAGTTATGTTCTGGCAGGACTTTTCCTTGTTTTTTTCACCTTTGAATTTACCATTGTCACCTCCATGAGTTTATCAACCGAACTGGTGCCGGAATTAAGAGCATCCACCATGTCTGCATTTTTTGCCGTTGCCGGAATCGGGCGGGTCGCAGGAGCATTCACAGGCGGCATCATCTGGTCAAATTTCGGACTGCTGCCCATTTGCCTGATCTCAGGATTCTGCACATTTGCCGCCCTGATATCCATACTCATTGGTTTTTATCAGGGCAAATCCAGGGTGATAACAAAATTCTAAGAATTAATATTGTGTCTTGCTATGATGCGAAAGAGCCCGGACTGTAATAATTAGTCAATACCCTGAAAACACTGACCAACCCAGCTGATAGATAGACATAGTCAACACCCCATTTCACAGTGCTTGAAGCTTACTTTTTTTCTCCAATAAAGAACATTTCGGCATATCCTTCCTGATTAAATTATATTTTCACTAAAATTTATTTTTAATTATCTTTACTGATTTCTGAAATATTGTTACAAAATGCTTGAATCAGATTTTTTTATTTATCTGGCCGGATATCATTCAAATTTACAAGACAAACGGATTCGTATGATTATTCGACTGTATTTATAAGCCGCCCCCAATAGGATTATAAAATGAGCGTAAATGTAATAGCAATGATAGCAGCAGCTTTTGCAGCATTCGCAGCTATGATTTCTGCCTATATGGCCTATCAGTCTTGGTGCTTCAATAAAGAGCTATCCAAGCCTGCAATTTCTTTGATAGAAGTAAAAGTTGAAGGTAGCCGAGTAGTCAAAGACGAGCTTGAGATTAAGTTTTTATTTATTTTTAAAAATGTTGGCAAAGAACCACTAAAAATAACCGAGCTATCTTGGGGCTTTTTCGATTTCAAGAAGAATAAATTCGACAAATTAGGCAAATCAAGAGCGATAATAAATATTATTCACAGTGAAGCTATTTTTAACCACCCAGTTAATGTAAAATTAGCTGGTATGGACCCCACAATAATAGATAAAGATATTGGGAAATACCTAGAAATAAATTATGAAAAACTATTTGGAAGATTTGCAATAATTTTTAAACTGAAATATAAAGGGACTTTAAATTTTTCATCGAAGGAAGCAAAAGACTTATTTTTTGTGGGTTATAAGGGAAGAGGATCAATTTACCAAATCGCAGACCGCGAATATAAAAAAATGGAATCAAAATTATCTGAAGATTTTAAGGTTGAAAACAATCAATAAGCATATCCACTAAATGTCCAACACTCGTTCAACTATATTCACTGTAAATTTCATTTAAAGAAATTTTATACGGTGTTCTGTATAATATATTTACACCATTTTGGCAGATTACATAAAAATATTTTTTAGGCGTTTACTACTGGCTATCGTCCTGTCTTTTCAGATTCTAAAGAATCCCCCGGAATATTAATAATAGTTCTGGCTTTTAATTCCGGTATTGGGGGAGAAAAATAGAAAGTGTGGGGTTTCAATATAAACTGCAAATACTGCGGTGATCAGAACATTGATTATTTGACAATCGGCAGAATTTTCCGAAAATCTTCAGTGTTCGCACGTAAAGCCCATTGAAAAATAACAATTTCAGTGGAACTGATCACAGCACCTGCCTGTTTCAGTAAATCAATTGCAATGTCTCGATTTTTATTTACACGGGATGCCACGGCATCGGCCACCAGATGAACTTGAAAACCGGACTTCATGAGGTCCAAGCAGGTTTGCAGGACACATACATGGGTTTCCATCCCGACCACCACGATCTTTTTAAGATTGAACGATTGAACCGTGGGAATAAAGTTTTCTTCCAAGCAGGCACTGAAGTGCTCCTTCTGAAATACCTGCGGTGAATCAATTTCCTGGAGCAGTTCGGGCAGGGTTTTACCAAGCCCTTTTTTGTATTGTTCTGTTAGCAGAATAGGAATATCAAGAACATTGGAGGCCCTAATCAGTTGACTCACCTTACGGGCAATTTTTTCCCACGAATCGATGGCCTTGAGCATTGCTTGCTGGAAATCGATAATCAGGAGCATACTCTCTTCACGGGTGACTACATATTCGGAGCGTACCATATTTTGATCCTTCACAATAAAAATAGTTGTCGAGCAATTACCATAAAAAAACAAATGCCGACATTATGCAAACCCTCGGCAGAAGGAATCGACGTTTGAGCCGATTACCTGGTGATTATAGCCTCCTTCAAGAATCGCATATCTTCTTCCACTGCATATTTTCTGTGAGTATTCCTTCATCAGTCGTCCAAGTTCAGTGTAATCTTCGGGATAAAGAAGATGCCCCCAATCATCAATGCCCTGATCAAAACCTGCTGATGCTGCAAAGATGTCAACATCGGTAATGTTTTCCATATGGCCCTCAACTTCCTGGAGGTAAAGCCCTCTTTCTGTTGACTTCGGATTGAGTATTGAAACAGTGAATTCATCATTTTGATCTTCTAAAATGTTGATATTCCCGTCTCCGGTATGAAGGTCAAAATCAAGGATAAAGGCTTTTTTAATTTTCTTTTCTGAATATAGCTTCAGCAGGCTTATTGCCATATTGTTGAAATGACAAAAGCCCCAGCAAGATTCTGAAGATGCATGATGTCCTGGTGGTCTTATCACCGCGAATGAAGGGGTGTTATTAAAGGCAATTTCAGCTGCCATGATAGCACCACCGGCAGCCAATGCCGATGACTCATACAAAACCACCTGACTTTTTATATCCTCATAGTGACTCTTGCTGTGTGCCCTTAAAATATCGGCCTTGCTGGCCGGGACTGGTTCAACGATCTCATACAATTCAGGTTTGTTTTTAATAATCTCCATGATTCCATTAAGACGTCCCTCGGTAGCCGCGGGATCTGTCGCATACTGGCAGTTATAATAATGTTCATGGAATACGATTTTTATACTCATAGCCACTTCCACGGAAAGGTTTTATTAACTTAATACCATATTGCTGAAAGAAATCAAATTGATGAAATAAAAAGTATAGAGGAAAAAAGAAAGGATGAAATGCTTCAGCTGGCTTCGATATTTCAAGCCCTAAAATTAAGAACTTGGCAGTTAAGGATAATTATCCCATGGAAAACTGCCATAAGCCTTCCAGAACACCAAGGATATCAATTCAATTCTTGATGAAGTTTTTTAAAGATCTGAGAGATCAAATCTATTACATATTGACAGATCCTTTTGTTTTTATTACGGTTTTTCTTTTTATTATAATTAATATTAATTTTTTTGCCTGAAACCATTATTTTATTTAGAGAGAATCTTATGACCGAACTTTTAAAAACCGTATTTTTTAATAAACACCAGGATCTTGATGCAAAAATTGTAGAATTCGGGGGCTGGGAAATGCCCATCCAATATCCTTCCGGCATCATTAATGAACATATGGCAACCCGTAAAAAAGCCGGCATCTTTGATGTGTCGCACATGGGAAGACTATTTTTCAAAGGAAAAGACACGCTGCCATTTTTACAGCACGTTCTGACCAACAATGCCATGGCACTGGAACCAGGTGAAAGCCAGTATACGCTGATCCAGAATGAAAACGGAGGCGCCATTGATGATGCGTATCTATACCGGTTTAAACCTGATGAGTACCTGCTGGTGGTTAATGCGTCAAACCGGGAAAAAGATGTGGCCCACTTTGAAAAACATCTAAAGCTGTTTTCCGATATTAAAATGGTTGACCGGACCTTTGATATGGCCATGATTTCCCTGCAGGGCCCGCTTTCCAAAACTATTATCGAAGAGATTGTTACGGGAGGAGTGCTGCCTGAACCTGCCCGGAACTGCCTGGGTATTGTAGACATCAGCGGCGTTGAAGCCTGTCTTGCCAGGACCGGCTACACAGGTGAACCCCTGGGGTTTGAATTCTTTGTTGAGAACGAACATGCCGTTTTTATCTGGGATCTTTTAATGGAAAAAGGGGCGGTGCCGATCGGGCTTGGCGCAAGGGACACGTTGAGGCTTGAAGCAGGCCTGCCCTTGTATGGTCATGAACTGGGTGTGGATCATGATGGCAGTGAAATCCCTTTATTTGCATCCAGATTATCCAAATTTGCTGTCAGTTTCTCACCGCTGAAAGGAAATTTTATTGGAAAAGATGCTCTTTACCGGCAATATCTTGCATTTAAAAATATTATGGATCAGAAATTTGAAGACATTTCCCATCTGCCAAAGATGGTCATGCCTCTTGCCATCACGGGAAAAGGGATAGCAAGAGAAGGATACAAGGTGTTTTCAAAAGACAGACATGTGGGATATATTACGTCTGGAACCATGATCCCGTATCAGGAACCCGAAGGAAGCGGACTGAATTCTGAGTTTAAGGAAAGTCCAAAAAGAAGATCTGTTTCCCTGGCTTTGGTTGACAGCAGTATTCTTGAAGGCGAAATCCTTGAAATACAAATCCGAAAAAAACAATGTGACAGTATTGTTGTTCCCTATCACATGAGTTCGGAAGCACCGCCTTTTGTCCGATCCATTCCCCATAATCAATTAAAAGCTGTAAAACAGGCAGGGGATGACCAAACCTATCCTGAACTTGCACGGCAACTGGTATCAAAAGCGTTAAACAATCATACCTGGCGCCAGAAAGAGTGCATCAATCTGATCCCGTCGGAAATGAGCCAGTCATACCTGTCAAGACTCTTATCCATCAGTGACCCGGTCAACCGGTATGCAGAACACAAAGAGCTTAAGGCCTTCTTTGGAGAAGATGTTTTTTATTACCAGGGAACCGAATTTATCCGGGAGGTTGAACATCGTTTAAACAGGGAATTCCAGACTTTCTTAGGATGCCGGAATATTGAATCAAGGGTCATTTCCGGTCAAATGGCCAACACCGCTTTTTTCAGTGCGCTTGTGGATTTTCTCAACCGGACTGACAGGAAAAAGGAACAGCGGCGACTCCGTAAAATCATAAACAACCATATTATTAAGGGCGGGCACTTAAGTGCGCAGCCCATGGGAGCGCTTCGTGATTTTGTAGCAAGAGATCCCAAAACAGAGAAAGCAGCCGTCATTAATTTTCCGGTATTAAAAGACAACCCTTATAAAATTGATATTCACGCCTGTAAGGCCATCATTAAAGAGCACCAGCCCGAACTTGTCATTCTTGGCAAAAGTATGATTATCCATAAAGAGCCGGTGGCTGAAATCCGCTCCCTTGTGGATGAATTTGCCCCGGGTTGCCTTGTAATGTATGACATGGCCCATGTATTGGGACTCTACGGTCCGCATTTCCAGAAACCGTTAAAAGAAGGCGCCCATATCGTAACAGGATCTACCCATAAAACCTATTTCGGCACCCAGCGCGGTGTAATTGCTTCTGATTTCAATGAGGATGAAATGGAATATGGACTCTGGGAGGCGGTACAAAGAAGGACATTTCCCGGAAGCGTCAGCAACCATCACCTGGGCACCATGACAGGGCTGTTATTTTCCGCCTATGAAATGAATCATTTTAAGGAAGACTATCAGAAAGCCGTCATTTCAAATGCAAAAACCTTTGCCGTGGCTTTAAAGGAACTGGGACTTTCTGTGGCAGGAGATCCGGATATCTCTTTTACCGACACCCACCAGGTTATTTTAAATGTCGGGTATGGGAAAGGAGCAAAAACAGCCAGAGAACTCGAAGAAAACAATATCATTGTCAACTATCAGGCAACTCCTGTTGAAGAAGGGTTTACAGCATCCGGAGCGCTCCGGATGGGGGTGTCTGAAATGACACGGTTTGGGATGAAAGAAACGGATTTTCAAGAACTTGCAGGCCTGATGGCGGATCTCATCAACAATGGAGCAACCATTAAAAATGAAATCAAAAAATTCAGAGAACAATTTATTGATATGCAGTTTTGTTTCAAAGAAGCAGATGTTCAGGATGGGGGGATATCTTTACCTGGCTCTTTAAAATAACGATTGCCCAAGTGCGTGGCAAATTTCCACGGCAAGGGCATAAATAATATCCAGAGGCAAATGCTGTTCTATTGTCCTGTCAAAGAGCAGCTTTGCTTCACTTGGGAAATCCTCATCCCCCTGCCAGTACAATACAGCAACAGGGAGGGTCGGTGTGATTTGAAAGATATAGGCTGCATCGGCTAATTCGATAGCAATCCCTTTTAATTTTTCACTTTCTTTTTTAAAAAGGTCTATATCATCCCCAAACCGCCCTGTAATCAAATCCGTTGGAATGGTGTGCGGGCCTCTGAAAAACGCAGCCCCGTCAGGAATATCTTTTTCAGACACCCATTCTCCTGAAGGAAGAATATTTTTCGATTTCATCAGATAATATAAAATAAATAAATACAAATACTCATGATACGTTTTAAGCCCTGATCTTTCAGGCCACACTTCATATTTATTTAAATCAACGCAATAGTTATTCCCCCACACCTTTACAATATATTGGCCGGAGGTTTTATCAAATTCACATCCGGTTCTGGAAACAACCTCTTCAGAATCACAGGATTTAAGGTTTAAAAAATTAATTTTATCTATCTGATCACTCATATCATCCCCTTAAGATTGCTTCCCGGTCATCCGGTCAACTGTCACTTTTATGACAACCGTTTTTTCAAGTGCCTCATCCGGATAGTCAAATGTCCTGTCTGAATACTGTGACATAATAATATTTAACGCCTCTATCTTTTCGTCTAAATCATCCAGCAGCTGGGCCCTGCCTGATCCGATCACGCTTTTATATTCAGCCCCCCATTTACAGGCCATTTTTGCCTTTTTGAACTTGATGAGTTGATCAACCTCAAAATAGACATTGGGATTTTTTCGAATCACATCAATTTTTCGCCCCTCTTTTGCACTGTGAAAAAAAAGGCATGCATCACGGTATCCAAAATTCATGGGAACCATATAGGGTTTATCCCCATCCACCATTGCCAGACGGCAGACATTGCTTTCCTGTAAAACTTTTTCAATCTCTTTTTTGTCTGTAATTTCTTTTTCTTTTCTTCTCATGCCAGTGCTTCCTTAAATAATTTAAATTCTGATTCTGATATACCCTTCACACCTATGGGGCGCTCTGTTTCATCATGGCAGTCTGATCCCCCGGTCATTAAAAGATGATATTTTTTAGCCCAGGATGCCATCAAAACCTGGTGCTCTTTTGTATGACCTGGATAGTAAACTTCCAGTCCTTGAATACCCGCCTCAATAAATTCGGGTAAAATTCGTTTTACAATTTCAAGATCAGGCAAAACTTCTTTATAATGCCCTTTGCCCGGAAAAGATCCGGCTGCCGGATGGGCCAGGACCGCAACAATCTTATTTTTCCGAATAAAATCAACCACCGCTTCTATTTTTATCCCCGAAGGAAGATAAGCCGGACTGTCATTTCCAATAATTGTATTGATGGTATCGGCATCAGTAATTCCAAAGTCTTCCTTCAATGCAATGGCAAAGTGACGTCTTGTGGCAGTATCACTTAATGCGGCAATCTCTTCAAATTCTAAATTTCTTTTTAGCAATGCCTTTTTCCCGTCCGGGCCAAAAATTTTATTGATTTCATCAACCCTTGCCCTTACCAGTTTTTCTCCCCTGCCCCGTGCCAGAATAGTTTTAAATCTTTTTATAAATTGATTGTCCAAAAGTCTGTCTGCCGGGAAATAACACAAGAGGTGCAGTGTCCCTGTAAAATAGGACCGTTTAAACCGAATAGAGACTTCAACACCGCAAATTACCTCAATATCATATTTTTTTCCTGCTGCCACTGCACTTTTCAACCCTTCCAGCGTATCATGATCAGTAATGCCAATTGCCTTTATCCCAAGGGCTTTTGCCTGTTCAACCATCTGATCGGGTGTAAAATCTCCATCAGATGCCGTGGTATGATTGTGTAAATCCGCAAATATTTTTTGAGTCATCTGTTTCCTTTAACCGGCCCGTCACCCATAATTTATTCATGTACCTGATTTTTATACCGGTTATCATAAAAACACAATCTAAGTTTTTTTGGAAAAAAATAAGATAATATTTGTTTTTTAGAAATTTAATGGTAGAAAAGAGGAAATCCTTTTAATAACATTAATTTGGAGACGATGATTAAAATGCTTAAAACCGGTAATGATATAAATATTATTAATGAACTTGGAAAAGTGGATTCCGAAGAGAGTGCCAAAGCTGTATTTAAACAATATCTGGATGATGAGCAATTAAGTCGGATATTAAAAATCAAACACCCTGACGTCTTAAAAAGAATTGCCGATGCAATTGTTCTTTGCAATCCTTCTTCTGTTTTTGTCAATACGGGGTCGCCTGAAGATCAGGACTTTATTAAAAATCTTGCCCTTGAAAAAGGAGAAGAACGCAGCCTTGCCATAGGGGGGCATACCATTCATTTTGACCTGGCCCAGGAGCAGGGCAGGATCGTAGACCGGACGTATTATATAGCCAACCCGGAAGATCATGTCAGTTCTCTTGCCAACAGGATGGACAGACCGACTGCCCTTGAAGAAGTCAGGTCCAATATGGTGAATATCATGAAAGACCTGACCATGATCATTGGATTTTATATGCGGGGTCCTGTCGGCGCTCCCGTATCAAATCCAGCATTGGAAATTACAAGTTCCACCTATGTGTCCCATAGTGCAGAACTGCTCTATCGCAATGCCTATGCTGATTTTGACAAAGAAGTGGAAACCCTGGGCCATTTCTTTACAAACGTTCACAGCGAAGGCCTGAACAGAACAGAGGATCTCCCAGATGCAAGGGTTTTCATGGATCGCAAATTTAAGACAACATACAGCTGGAAATGTACCTATGCCGGCAACACCTTGCTGCTTAAAAAAGGAAATCATCGATTTGCCGTGGATAAGGCTGTGTATGAAAACCTGGGCAACGAATTGTCAGAGCATATGTTTATCACTGGAATTCACGGCCCCAATAATCGAGTAACCTGGCTTGCGGGTGCCGCACCCAGCGGATGTGGAAAAACAACCACGGCCATGGCAGGAAATGTATTTATCGGTGATGATTTGGCCCAGATGTGGATTGCCGAAGACGGCAGTATCAGATCCATTAACCCGGAATCCGGAATTTTCGGCATTGTTGAAGATGTCAATCTGGAGGGGGACCCCATGCTGATGAAAGTCTTAAGGCAGCCCGGATGCGAAGTGATCTGGTCCAATGTCCTCATTGATGACAAAAAAATTCCCCATTGGATAGGAAATAATGAAGACCATCCGGACAAAGGGTTCAATTTCCAGGGAGACTGGTATGAAGGCAAAACCGATGATAATGGCAAACCCGTTCCCCTGTCCCATCCAAATTCCCGCTGCACCTTAAAGTGTGAATCCCTTGACAATTACTCTGCGGAAGCTGAAAACCCTGACGGTGCCCTGACCAGAGTCTTTACTTACTCCGGAAGGGATGCCGACACCATGCCGCCGGTCTGGGTAGCAAAAACGTCTGATGCCGGGGTTGTTATCGGGGCCTGTATTGTTTCAGCCGCCACAGCAACAGAAGTGGGTGCAACCGGTGTTAAAAGAGCCCCCTGGGCCAACGCCCCCTTCATTCCGGGCGCTTTGGGAGATTATATGGACGCCCAGTTCAAATTCTTTGGAAATAACAAAATAAAAGAAAAATACAAACCGGTACTGGCAGGCCTCAATTACTTTTTAACCGACAAGGCCCGTGGCGGAGAGTCATCAAAACTTATCGGTGAGAAAAGAGATGTAAAAGTATGGCTTTCCTGGCTTGAACGATATGCCCATAACGAAATTGAATACATGTCAACACCCATAGGCAATCTTCCTAAATACGATGACTTAAAATTATTATTTAAACAGATTATTGATAAAGACTACTCAAAAGAGCTGTATACCAAACAATTCTCCCTTTATATAGATAACATTATCAAAAGGGTTGAACTCCAGCAGGAAGCCTATGCCAAAGAAGACGGAATTCCCCGGACCCTGTTTGATATACTGGCCGAACAGAAAAAGGAATTGTCAGCACTAAAGGATACCCATGGCAGCATTATTTTACCGGATATATTTATAGCATAGAGAAACCCCATGAGTAAAATATCATGTATTGAACTGTATCATGTCAGAATCCCTCTGGATAAACCCTTTTATCCAAGCTGGATTCCCGGATATCCGGCCATGGACAACCGGTTTGACCTTGTAAAAATCACTACCGAGGATGGGATACAAGGATATTCTGCAGGCCCTGCCATTGCTTCGGAAAGGTTGGGGCTTGGCAATTTGATTGCTCCCTATCTTCTGGGTCATGATGCTACTAATATCGATTTAATGCTTCAACGGCTCCGGGAAGTCAGCTATCTCGGTGTCCGGGCAAACTGGATTGAACCGGCATTCTGGGATATACGGGGTAAACTTGAAGACAAACCCGTATACGAACTTTTGGGTGGCCATCGGGAATCTGTCGAACTCTATGCTTCCACCGGTGAAATCAAAGATAAAGACTCAAGGGTTTTTGAGGCCCGGAAAAGATATGAAGAAGGTTTTAAAACCATAAAAATCCGTGTCCATGAATTTGATGTTGAAAAAGACATCAGCCATGTCAAGGCAGTTGTGGAGGCTGTGGGTGACAAGATGACCATTGGGGTGGATGCCAACCAGGGATGGCGGGTGACCATTATCAATGATGCCCCGTTATGGGATCTTGAACGCGCCAAATATTTTGCCGATGCCTGTGCAGACATGAATATTGCCTGGCTTGAAGAGCCCCTTCCCATGGATGATTACGAAAGCCTTTCCCAGTTGACAAAATACAGCAGAATTCCCATTGCAGGCGGTGAAATCCACACCAATGGGAAGAGTGAACTCAAATTCATGATTGAAAAAAAATGTTACGATATTTTTCAGCCGGATGCCATTATGACCGGTGGTATTCAACGTGCACTTGAAGTGGCAGACCATTGCAGAAAACATGGTTTGAAATTTACACCCCATACCTGGACAAACGGTATCGGGTTTGCTGTCAATCTTAACGTTCTGCTGGCAAGCGGGTTCAACGGCACCAAGCCTTTGGAATACCCCATTAACCCGCCTTCATGGACCATAGAAAAGCGGGACGGGATCTTGAAAAAACCTTTTATGCACGATAAAGGTATTCTTCACCCAACCTATGCGCCCGGGCTTGGATTTGAAATTGATTTGGACAAGCTTTCCAAATATGGCAAAAAATTCTTCAGCATGAATAAAAGAAACCTCATGTTTTACACCATAAAGGACAAAGGCCTGCTCACTGCGCTGAAACTCAATTCAAACAAAAAAAAATATGGGGTGGATGCCCGGAAAAAAGATTAAAGATTTCGAGCCAGATCCCTGATATCTTCAAAAAGGGTGAGATGATTTTCCATCTCACCCTTTTCATCCATACCCCTGTAGCAGAGCGATGTTTCGTATTTAATATCTGCCGCATCAAAAAAATACCTGGCTGTCAAGTTCAGGCCGTCAAAAAGATCTTTCCCATGGGTAGCGCCTGATGCCAGAAGCACTCCCTTTCGTTTGCGGCCCTTAAATTCATCCATCTTCAGCCTGTATTTTCGTGACCACATCACCTGAATCCGGTCAATCAAAGCCTTTAGCACTGCCGGAAACGCATAAAAATAGACTGGTGAGCTGATGACGACAATATCGGCCTTTATCATTGCCGGGAGAAAAATATGGGTAAAATCATCCTCAAAGATACACACCCCTTTTGTTTCACAATTACCGCATCCTATACAGGGATTGATCTTGAGTTTAACAGCATTCAACGCCTGGGTGTCATATCCCCTGGCTTTCATTTCTTCCATGAAACAAGACATAAGATACTGAGAATTCCCCTTATGGCGCGGACTGCCGTTTATGCCAAGAACCCGCATAGTCGATTACTCCACAATGCCCAATAGTTCGACTTCAAAAATCAGGGTGGAACCCGGTTTTATGATAGATCCGGCGCCTCTGTCACCATATGCCAGATCCGGTGGAATATATAATTCCCACTTTGATCCCACCTTCATCATCTGCAAGGCCTCAATCCAACCCTGGATCACACCGCCCACCTGGAATGTTGCCGGTTTGCCCCTTTGATAGGAAGAGTCAAACACTGTTTCGTCAATGAGTGTGCCTTTATAATGACATTCTACCGTATCCGCTGCCTTTGGCAAAGGACCGTCGCCCTCTGTAATAATTTTATATTGAAGCCCGGACGGCAAGGTTACAACACCCTCCTTTTGCTTATTTTCCTCTAAAAACTTGGTTCCTTTTTCCCTGTTTCCTTTGGATTCCATTTTAATCCTCTCTATCTGTTTCTGCCTTGCCAGCCGCTGATAAGATATCAGGGCCTGTTTCAGCTTTTCTTCCGTCAGTTTGGACTGCTTTTCATGGCTGTCCTTTGCCCCCATAATAAAAAACTCGGGGTCAAGTTCAAAATTTTCTCTTAATTTATCAAAAATATCATATCCAAGCGCATAACTGATCTGCTTTTCAAGATCAGCTTTTTCAATAGATTGTTCTTTCTCTTCAGTTGCAAAACATTGAATATTGAAAAAAAACAGAATGATCAGAACCAGAAAACAGCTTTTATACTTTTGCATTAAGGTCTCCTTAAATTTTCTAAAATTAAATTAATATACCCTGCTATGAGTAACAAAAAGATCAAAAATTTGCAATGGTCGTACCGACTTAAAACAGGACGATCGCATCAAAAAATATAAATTCTAAATGATTTTATTAATTCTTTTCGGCTTTTTAAATCCTTGATTACTATTAAATGCTGTTGTTTAAAAATTAGCAAAATAAAATCAATAATTTATTTTTAATACAAAAATGTAATATAATTTAATCGATATTATAACAGAAATGTAATATAATTTTATTTTATTTTGAAGACCTATTTATATATTTAATTAATAAAACTCTTAAATTTCAAATGGTTAAATTGATTTTGGGGATTTGGGGGACGCTTTGGCACACATATTGTAATATTTAAAATTAAATTCAAACGTGTTCTTGTTTGAGATAGGGAACCTTTAAAAGTAAAATATGAAAGGGAAAAAAATGAAGAAAATCGAAGCGATCATTAAACCGTTCAAGCTTGATGAACTCAAGGAGGCGATGGCCGGGATTGGTGTCCAGGGAATGACCATCTCTGAAGTAAAAGGGTTTGGGCGTCAGAAAGGACATAAGGAAGTATACCGTGGTGCCGACTATGAGGTGGACTTTGTCCCAAAGGTCAAAATTGAGATTGTCGTCGATGCAGACATTGCAGACAAGGTTGTTAAGGCTATCACAAAGAGTGTCAAGACTGGCAAAATTGGAGATGGTAAAATATTTATTATGCCGCTTGAGGCTGTTTGTCGAATTCGAACAGGTGAAACCGGTAAGAACGCCATTTAGGAAAGGATATGGAAGTGTATAAATCAAACAACAAAGAGGTTACAATGAATAGATCAACCGTTAACAAGATAATCTTGCCCATTTTGATGACCGTGATAGCTTTGCCGGGAGTGGCTTTGGCCGGTGATGGTGCAGCCGAGGTAACCGGGGCTGTTGCTACTTATGTTACCAATAATACCTGGATGCTGGTTGCTACTTTTCTGGTCTTTATCATGCATCTTGGGTTTGCCAGCCTGGAGGCTGGTTTGACTCGGTCTAAAAACACAATCAACATTCTCTTTAAGAATACAGCAATTATTGCCATTGGCCTATTAACCTATGCTGCGATCGGTTTCAACCTGATGTATCCTGGTGATTTTTCCATAGGAGAATTTTTCGGCTTCTCCGGCTTCGGTATCGGTGTAAGCTCTGAAAACATGATGGTGGCGGGTGATGATGGTGTGGGCATCTACACCTATTGGACCGACTTCATCTTTCAGGCGATGTTCGCTGCTACCGCAGCAACCGTAGTTTCCGGTGCCGTGGCCGAGCGCATCAAACTGCACAGTTTTTTAATCTTCTCTACAATCTATGTCGCCTTGGTATATCCTTGGGTTGGTAGCTGGAAATGGGGCGGTGGATGGTTGGATGCTAAGGGTTTCTATGATTTTGCCGGTTCCACCCTGGTCCACTCCGTAGGTGGCTGGGCAGCCTTGGCAGGAGTATTGCTTCTTGGACCTCGCCTTGGTAAATATGTCAATAATAACATCAAACCTATCATGGGACACAATATACCCTTGGCAGCAATCGGAGTCTTTCTGCTCTGGCTCGGTTGGTTCGGATTCAATGGAGGTTCTGTGCTCTCTGCCGATCCAGCTGCTGTATCCTTTGTTTTTGTGACAACCTCTTTGGCTGCTGCTGCCGGTATTGTGGGCGCAATGGCCCTCTCTTGGATCCTACAGAAGAAACCTGATCTTACCATGGTCCTTAACGGCGCTCTGGCCGGTTTAGTTGGTATTACTGCTGGTGCTGACGTGGTAAGCGTAATGAGCGCAGTTGCCATCGGTTTTATTGCCGGCCTGCTGGTAGTAATTTTTGTAATGGGCTTTGACCGCATGAAAATTGACGATCCTGTGGGTGCGATCTCTGTGCACCTTGTCTGCGGTATCTGGGGCACTCTGGCCGTTGGTATCTTCAGCGCTGATCATTCCTTCTCGACCCAGTTCATAGGTGTTGTCGCCTACGGTATAACCTGCTTTGTTGCAGCCTATGCTATCTTTTTTGTCCTCAAAGTAACCTTGGGTATCAGGGTTGATAAAGAAGAAGAGATAGGCGGTCTCGATGTCGGAGAACACGGCATGACGGCATATGCTGATTTTGAAATAAGAAGTGGTATCTAACTGAAATAAGCACTCAGCTCAATATGTTGAACTCATATTGATCGGTAATTTGTCGAATTTGACTCCTGGCAGATAATAATACCATTAGTCAACAGGGAAAATATTGTAGGAGATTACAAAGCAACCTCAATAGTTTCAGGCTAAAAAAATGTTTATTAGTCGAGCCTCTTGCAGATAAAACGTATTTTCAAATCTTGGTCTGTATATTGTGGATTAGAAATTATGTTCGTACAATTTATTGTATAGCCCCTTGCAGAAAGAATGGTTCTGCAAGGGGCTCAGTCGATTTAAATTTGGATTGGGTAAAATTAATTAATTGGCAAATCTTTAAATGCCTAAAAATTTTTGGCGAAGCCTCTCGAAATGGTTTACGAGCTGAGCTCTTCTAATGGTTCCGAATTCATTTGAATTCCCGGAAGCAAAGTATCCTATAAGTTTTTCCAGTTCTCTTTTAACGGCATCGACTTCATCGGGCCACCCGTTTTTTAACATGACCGAAAACCAGAGACGAAATGTCTGTGAATACAATTTGTCGGAAACATCTGCCAGCACAGGGTTGCCGGCTGCATCATGTATGACTTCTCTTAGAGCGGTATCAATTTTTGCCAGTGCTTTTGGATCTTTTTTGTCTAGAATGTCCTCACAACTGTCATACAGTTCTTTAAGCTTAACCTGATGTGTAGAAGAAAATTGGCTTTCTGCAATACCTGCCTCAAAAGATTCGATGTTAAATCTGACCATATAAACATTCATCGCCCGACTGAATTCGATTTCAGTGACCATACTTCCTGTTCTGGGGATTACCCTTACAAAATGCTCCCATTCAAGGTGATTGAGCACATCCTTTATTGGCGATCGGCTTACGCCGAATTCCTGAGCCAGTTTTTTTTCATTCAAAATTTGACCAGGCTCATATTCCAGATATAAAATTCGTTCCCGTATTGTTTGATAAACCGCTTCTTTCATCCCATTCCCTTCATTTTTTTTTATTAAAACCACTGATATTTGATATAAATTCTCTTGCTGTTATCCTAACCTCTTATCAAATTCAAGCCTTTTCAGGCAAACAGTTTATATTCAATATTCTCAAAATCTTTTTTAATTCCAAAAAAACTTCTTGACAGTATGATATGATCACTGATATGTCAATAAATATATTAATGAAATGTTTAAGAAACTTTACTGACGCTTCATTGGTGTTTGCAGGAGGAGACCATGACCGTATTAACCGTTAGCAGACCAAAACAGGCCTGGTATGGTGAATCTATCGGCATTCTGATACTGGATGCTTCCTATCCTTGCATCCCTGGTAATGTCGGCAATGCCAGCACTTTTCCTTTTCCGGTCAGGTACGAAAAAGTGGAAGGTGCTTCAATCGATCGGCTGCTCAACCAACAGGACCCGGAACTTGCACTTCCTTTTATAGATGCAGCGCAGCGATTGTATAACGACGGGGTTCGGGCAATTACCGGTGCCTGCGGCTTTATGGCCCTGTTCCAGCAGGAGGTCGCACAAAGCCTTGATATCCCTGTTTTTCTTTCCAGTCTTCTACAGATACCGTTTATCCACCAGATAACCGGCAAAAAAGTAGGAATTATCACTGCCAATGCCACCTGTCTTCAACCCAAACATTTTACATCAACAGGCATCAACGATGATATTCCAATAGTGATTGCCGGCATGGAAAATCAACCGGAATTCAGGGATGCCATTCTTTATGAGAAAGGAAGCCTTGATTCCCGGAAAATTGAACAAGAGGTGGTGACGGTGGTTGAAATCCTGCTGAAGCAAAATCCGGACATCGGCAGCATTCTTCTTGAATGCAGCGACCTTCCTCCCTATGCCCATGCCATTCAGGCAGCAGTCGGCATACCGGTATTTGATTTTATTACCATGATCAATTACGTACATACAACGCTTGTGCGAGCCCCTTTTTCAGGTTTCATGTAAGCGTTATGAATAAAGGAAAAAAATATGGATAACAGAGCATTAAGCCATGGATTGTGGGATAAAACCGCACCAGACAGGCCTTCTTTTGAATCGGTTCGGGGAGAAAAAGTAACGGATGTAGCGATTATCGGCGGCGGATATTCCGGGCTGTCAGCGGCCTTGCACTTGTCCCAGGAGGGCACACAAACAATTCTGCTGGAGGCCAGAGATATCGGATTCGGCGGGGCAGGGCGCAATGTCGGCCTGGTCAACGCCGGGCTCTGGCTCATGCCGAGCGATGTTATTTCCGAACTTGGAAATGAGATAGGAGAAGAACTGATTCGTGTGCTGGGCAAATCACCGGATCTTGTTTTTGATCTGATTAAAAAACACAATATTGAGTGCGAAGCAGTCAGGGCAGGAACACTTCACTGCGCCCACTCCCGTGGCGGGTACAAAGCACTGCAGCAAAGAGAGGCCCAGTGGCAGGACCGCGGTGCGCCCGTGAAGCTTTTTAACCGGGAAGAAGCCACCCCGCTTATCGGCAGCAAAAAATTCCACGGTGCGCTGCTGGATAAAAGAGCCGGTACGATACAGCCGCTGGCCTATGCTTACGGGCTTTCCAGGGCAGCCAAAGATGCCGGTGCAAACATTTATACCAATTCTCCTGTTCTTTCATATAAAAGAGATAAAACCTGCTGGCAATTAACGACACCAAATGGAAGTGTGAAAGCTAAGGCTGTTATCCTGGCGGTTCAAGGATATGCGGAACGCGCTTTTAAAAAGATGGGAAAAAACCTGGTTCCCTTCAATTATTTCCAATTTGCCACCCAGCCTTTACCTGAATCCGTCCTTAAAACCATCCTGCCCGGGAAACAGGGAGCCTGGGATACTGCCCTAGTCCTGTCATCATACCGCCTCGACGATGCCGGGCGCTTGATTGTCGGCAGTGTGGGCCAGGTGGACAACATGGCCTTTAATCTTCATAAAAAATGGGTGGAAAGAAGCATTGCAAAGGTATTTCCTCAAATTGGCAGCGTTTCGCTGGAACATGCATGGTACGGTCGTATAGCCATGACCTTAAACCATATCCCCCGATTTCATATCCTGGGACCGGATTTTATAACGGTAACGAGCTACAATGGCAGGGGTATCGGACCGGGCAGCGTCTTCGGCAAACTCATGGCCGAATACATCAAAACCGGCTCAACCGCCGGTATTCCGCTGCCGGTATCCAAACCCGAAAAAGTACCTATGAGAGGATTTCGCGGACTTTTTTACGAAGCCGGAGCACGGATGTACCATTTGGCACAGCGGCGTACCGGCTTGTTTTAAATCCCAAGACTTTGGCAAGAATTAAAAGGAGGTGAGGCCACGATATAAGTTTAATATTAAGTACGAAATTTATACACAAGAACTTTTTATAAGGAGGAACAAATGAAAATTCGTCGTATGTTTACCCGGGGTCTGATGGTCGCGCTGATTGGCGCTTTTTTGGTAGTTGCTTTTACTCTGCCGGCATTCTCTAAAACCTATAAATGGCAACCCTCATCCTGGCTACCTTCCGGAATCAGTTGGGACACCATCGCATATATGTCCGACTATGTTAAAAAAATGTCCAACGGACGTATTGTCATGAAACCCAGTGCCCCCGGGGCAATCGTCCCAGTGGCGGAACAATTGGATGCCGTGGGTATGGGTGTCATGCAGGCTACTTTTATCTGGCCTGGATATTTCCCCGGACAACTTCCGGTTTCCTTTACCCATGGGGACTGCAT
>NZ_JABZFL010000013.1 GCF_014237455.1 Desulfobacula sp.
ATCTTCTCTTTCTGATTTGATCGCATAAGGCAGCTTGTGAAACAGTTTTATCATCCCCTTGTTTTCAGAAGAGGTATATGCCACAAGTCCTTTGATTTCATTGTCCATAGCAGCCCTTGCCAGCTTTTCTTGAAGGGCTTGTGCGATTCCCATACCCTGGTATTCCCTGGATACGGAAAATGCAACCTCAGCCATATTAATGATGGAATTTCGAAAATATTCACCAACGGCAATGATTTTTTCAAATCCCAGTTCTCCAATAGTGGCAACAATAGTTAAATCGTTGATATAGTCAATTTCAAAAGTTGTATCGATCTGATCATGGACAAAACTCTTTTTTTCGTGGAAAAATCTTGAGACGATATCCCCTCGGTTCATGGTATAATAGTGTTCCTGGATGCTTCTTTCATCAATGGGTTTGGCAGGTCTGAACATAATAGCACTTCCATTGATAGAGACAGTTTCTTCATATTTTAAAGGATAAACTCCTTTAATGGCCTGTTTGAATTTTCTGTCTACATCAATTAAATTTAATTCTTTGGCTTTTGAAAAGAGTTCATCCCTGAAATTCGGATGAGCGATACTGATCAATGCCATGGCCCTTTCCTGAAGGGTTTTCCCGAAAAGATTAACCACACCGTATTCCGTTGCAACAAATTGAACATCCCCTCTCGGCACAACCACGGCAATATCCGATAAATTGGGGATGATTCGGCTTTTCGTGCCATGATCGGATGTAGCGGTCATCATCAGGATGGATTTACCGCCCTTTGACATGGCAGCTCCCCTGGTAAAATCAAGAAGTCCGTTGATACCGGTATAATTATTATAGGGGAGGGCATCCGCTGCAACCTGTCCTGTTAAATCTATGGCCATGGCAGTGTTTAAAGTGACCATGGCATTGTGTTTGCCAATAATGGTAGGGTTATTGATATAATCTGATGGATGAAATTCAATGGAAGGGTTGTCGTCAATAAATTCATAAAGAAAATGTGATCCGACGGCACTTCCGGCCACAAGTTTTCCATCATTGAATCCTTTTTTCTTATTGGTGATAACCCCCATGGAAAAAAGTCGCATCAACCCGTCAGATAAATATTGAGAATGGACACCCAGATCATTTTTTTCAGACAGGCAAAGCATGATGGCTTCATTTGTCACACCCAGGTTTGTTTGCAGGGTAGATCCATCATCAATCAGTCGTG
This sequence comes from Desulfobacula sp., assembly GCF_014237455.1. Taxonomy (GTDB): domain Bacteria; phylum Desulfobacterota; class Desulfobacteria; order Desulfobacterales; family Desulfobacteraceae; genus Desulfobacula. Next base: position 1,206 of record NZ_JABZFL010000013.1, read on the forward strand.
ATATATGTTTGGCGATAATATTGGCAGTTTCAATTTCAGGAAGGGGCTGTATGGTTAGAAGATCTTCCTCGTGTTCAACAATATGATCCACATCATTGACATGGATAAAGCTTCTGCCTAATACCCTTGGCATATTCGGATTTATCTGGCAAATCACAATATCTGCAGATTCACAGGCAGCAAGTGTGATATCCACAGATACCCCTAAACTCATCCATCCGAAATCGTCGGGCGGGGAAGCCTGGATCAGGGCGGCATTTATGGGCATCATTCTTGATTTGAACAAATGGGGGATCTGGGAAAGGTTAATGGGCGTAGTAAATCTTTTGTTTCGACTAATTTTTTTCGGGGATGCCGACCCCAGGTAGAAGGACCGGATATTAAACTGCTGGGAATGAGACTGGTTGGCAACCAGTGTCAAGGGGCCACTTTCAATACACAATAATCTGACAATTTCAAGATCCGTAAACCTGACAGAGGTATCAGCTAATTTTTTGACAAGATGTTGGGGCTCTCCGCATGAAGAGCCGATAAACACCCTTTGGCCAGGCTGTATATGTTGCAATGCTTGTTCTGCATGGGTCAGTTTTTGGACATAATTGTCAGCCCAATAAGTTGTTTTTGGCATTATAAGGTATCTCCATATATTTATTCCATTTGTGGTATATTAGCATAAAAACACCGTTTAAATCATTAAGAGTTTTTAATTTTTTAAAAAAACGAATGATTTCCGGGTATGATCAAATGGAATATTAAATTACAAAATCAAACAGGTTTTATTTTTTTCTTTTTTTCTTGCAATTTTTCATTTTTTTTTATATTTATTAATCGCTGTCAGTTTATGAATCGTATTCAAAAAATAATGAGGAATATATGGGCATATACGAACGCAAACAAAGAGAAAAAGAGAAAAGAAAAAGAGAAATTATCGATGCTGCACGAAAAATTTTTTCCAATAAGGGGTTTAACACTGCAACAATTGAAGAAATTGCGTTAGAAGCAGAACTGAGTCCCGGAACCCTGTACTTGTATTTTAAGAGCAAAGAAGAATTACATACATCCCTTTCCATTGAAATATTGAAATATCTGGCAGATGAGATTCAAAAAGTCGTTGGTCAGGATATTTCAGTGGAAGAGAAGATCGAAAAATTTTGTGATGTATTTATCGAGATGTATGAGTATGATTCAAATATTTTAATCAATCTGTTTCACCTTCAATCCGGAGAAACGCTTAAGAATCTTTCGGATGAATTCTTACAGCAGATCAAAACACACTCAATTATGGCTCATGGGGCCATGGTTGATGTTATACAAGAAGGGATTGATCAGGGTGCTTTTATTGATGAACATCCCGTGGCTCTTGCAGATATCCTATGGTCATCCTATGCCGGTGTTGTCCTATGGGTTGATTCCAAAAAACTTTTAAATAGTCAAAAGGATTTTGTCAAATCTACGTTAAAAACGGCATTTAAGATAATCATTAAGGGGTTGAAGAAAGAATAAACCTATAACTTACTTAGTAGCCGTTAGCCTGGCTGCCCAAAGTGATTATGCAAAAAAATCCGGTCCTATCTTATTACCCTATTTTATCAAGGGAACGGTAAGTCCCCCATCCATCAGAAACAACACACTTGCGTTTCTGCCCTTTTCTTTAAGAGCAAGGTCAATGGCAGTCTGAAGATGGCTGAAAGGCTTAATGAACAATTTTGAAATGACATCCGGTTTTACATCTGTCACTCCCCACATTTGAGCCCAAAGTCCGATTTCTGCCATTTTAGCCGCTTTGTGATACCCTAAAACATATCCTTTTTCAATGGTTTCAAGTGCAGCTTCGGGCGTATCGCTGGAACCCAAAAGATCGGCAAAGGCCTTGCCGCCGATACCACACCTGCATTTAGCCACAAGGATCATGATACCCTTTTTTTTCAGGGCGAGTTTTGCATTATCAATGCCTTTCTGGGCCTGGTATAAATCAATATCCTGTGGAAATTTTACCACGGATACCACAATGTCGGCTTTTTCTTTTAAGGGGGCTGCAAAGACCTCGTTGGCATGATCAATGGCAGCATGGAATGAATCATTGATATGGCCGCAACAGGTGGCATAGACGTTATGGTGCTTATCTAAAACTGTCATGATGGAAAAGATGTCCTGTTTTACGGTTTTAATGGCATCAATCATGTCTTCATGAACCGGGTTGCCGTCAAGAGCTAATGCCCTTGCTTCAGGGACAAGGGCAAGCTTATGGTTTTGTTCTATGGTTGTATACCCTGCAATACCCGGTAAAAAAGATTTCCTTCCTCCGGTATATCCGGCAAAATAATGAGGTTCCACAGAAGAAATAATAATGATTTTATCTGCCTTAACACCGGCCTTGTTAACATACATCTGCGTACCATTGGTAGACTGCCCTAAAAAAACCATGTCTTCTTCAACCCTGGCGTCATGAACAATAATTTTGTCCTTTATCTGTTCATAATAAGAACCGAAAATTTGAAGATATTCTTCCTGGGATGGTCCCCTGTGGGCACCCGTTGCAATAATGAAATTGAAATGGGTTTGTTTTAAGTCATCAAAGATAAATTCAAGGATTTTTTTTGTGGGAGTGGGTCTTGTGGCATCGTTGACAATGACAAGAACATTTTTTGCGTCACTTAAAAATTCTTTGAAATTCTTACTGTTGATGGGATTATTAATAGCAGCGTTTATATTTTCGTCTTCATCACCAATTTGAACATCATTGGCTTCAAGAAAGCTCACCTTGACGTCGTCACCAATAACGGCTGACATGGAACCGTCTTTTCCATAGGGAACATCAATCTTCATAAAACCACTCCTTTAGCGTATCGGGCCCATTTTATTGAGTTTGTCCATAAAGGTATCAATCTCAGCCTGGAATAATGTCTTGTCTCCGGCCGGGATCTGAACGAGCCGGACCCTTTCGGGATTAATATCAATACTTTTAAATGTATTGTGAAGGCTTTCAACTATTTTTTTAGCCCTAAGGTTTCCATCATGCTGGCATTCCCCATCAGGGCAGACGGCTGCCATAACACCCCAGGCATTGTGAAGAAAAGGCGCCATTAACAGATGCGCCTCAAGACGTCCGCCGCACATGTTCACAAGGATTTCATAAGCCTTTTCTCTGGTTTCGGATTCAGGCAGTACTGATGCCTGAAGTTCGGGGTAGTAAGACCAGTTGCAGGCAAAAATAATGGCTTTTGAGGATTCGTGGGTCGTTAAAAAAGTTGAGGCCCTTTCAATAAGATCATCCTTGGCGGTTCCGAAATGATTTTCAATTTTAGCCGCCCCTGCGGGACAGACTTCAATGCAGATACCGCAGGCCTGGCATTTAGCTGGATCAGTGGCAATTCCTTTTCCGTCATAGAATCTGGCTTCATGGGGGCAGGCCCCCACACAAAGGAGGCAGCGGGCACAATACAGTTCTGTTATAGAGGTTGTCCCAGGGCCTTTCAGCCCCATTTCAACCAGATCTTTTTTGGCATCGGTGAAAATTTCAGTTAAGGGAACTCCTGAGGAACAGGCAGCCTCACATCGTTTGCAGTAAAAGCATGAAAACATTTTATCGGCTGCAGCTTCCGACGGTTCGATTTCTCCTTCTAACAGTCCGAAAGCGGTAATTATTTTTGCCCTTGGGGCGTCTGATTCCCAGCCTGTGTGATGGAACATGGGACAATGTTCAAAACAGTATCCGCATCTGATGCAATTTGCCAAAGTGCCTTGCCATTTTTCAAGATGTTTAAATTCTTTTATTTTATTTTCCATGGAATTGACCTTTTTATTTTAGCTGTTCACAGAATATCTCAAATTGGTTGCCGTAACCCAGTCTTCCGGGGCCTGTGCAAGTTTGCCAGGGTTCAGAATATTATTGGGATCAAATGCTTTTTTGATACCGGCCGAAAGATTTAATGAATCTGATTTTTCAATCTTGAATGATTCGGCCTTGGAAATTCCGATACCATGCTCCGCACTGGTGGTCCCGCCAACAGACCTGACATAGTCATATACTTGCGTGATCGCCTTTTTGGCAGAGTCCCACTGGTCTTTTCTTTTTGTATCCATTAATATTTTGGTGTGCATACACCCTGAACCGCAATGACCGTAGGCCGTCATGATAATATTATTCTTCGCTGCTATTTCATGGATTTTGCCTGCCATTTCCGCCATTTTAGAGTAGGGAACCGCCATGTCATCGGCAAGGGCTGTGCTGGCGAGATTGTCGTCATATTTTGAGAGTGCCGGAAAGAGTTTTTTTCGTCCCAAAAATATTTTTGCCCTTTCCTTGGGGTCATAGCTGGCATGAATATCCTGGCCATTATGCTTCTCACATATTTTTTTCATTTTATTGATTTCATAATCAACTGCTTCTTTTACCATACCGTCTGCTTCAAAAATCAATACAGCTGCAACCTCTTTAAGGCCCAGATCCATTGTTTTGTTGACGGCTTTTATGGCAACGGAGTCCATCAGTTCCAGCATGGAAGGAGTCGCGCCTGATGCCATAATAGAACCAATGGCTTCTCCGGCATCTTTGAGGACGTCAAAGTTGGCAACCCCCATGCATCTGAATTCCGGTATGGGTACAAAGCTTAAGGTGGCCTCAACCACAATCCCGAGCGTCCCTTCGGATCCCACCAAGAGTTTATGAAGCTGATAGCCTGAGGCTTCAACCCTTGTATGAGCCCCAAGACTGACCAGATCTCCATTTGCCATAACCACTTTCATGCCAAGGACAGCATCCCTTGTTGCCCCATATTTCACAGACCGGACACCACTGGCATTATTGGCAATTTCACCGCCAATGGTGGCAATTCTGCTGGAAGCAGGTGTCGGGGGATAAAATACCCCATATTGTTTTAAGGCAAGATTGAGATCATCGTCAACAACCCCGGGCTCAACTCTGCAATATACATCCTCAAGGTTGATTTCAAGAATTCTGTTCATTTTTTTCATATCCAGGATGATTCCTCCCTGGATCGGAACGGTCTGCCCGCACATCCCTGAACCCCCACCCCGGGCAACAACAGGAATTATTTGGTCATTTGCGTATTTCATGATTTTTTGGACTTGTAAGGTCGTCTCAGGTCTGACAATAGCCCAGGGCATGGCATGATGTACAGAAGAATCCGACCCGTATATATAGAGATCGGCCGGATCTGTTTTAATGTTGTGTCCTCCGACAATATTTTTTAATTTGGTGGTATCAATTTTTTTCATTCAAGATCCCCTTTTAATGAATCTGTTATATCTATTGAATCGTTTTTTAACAACAAACGCTTAATCCTTCCATAAAGATTTGAAAATTTCAATGTTAATTCGCAACTCTTTAAACAATTATTAAAAATTTATAGGATTATCATCCATGGCTGGATCTATTTTTAGCATGATATTGATTGTGTCTTGATCTATTCTGAATTTAATAATACTTTATTATGTTGGTTAAAAATTTTCAAAATAAAAATTCTTAGGAACAAACAAATGATCAATCATAGTTTAAAACAAAAACTTACCCTGGGAAGCCAGGAGTTTATCGTTCATAATATTAAATTACTTGAAGAAATGAAACTGGCAGAAATCAAATCTCTGCCCTTTGCAGCCCGTGTTCTGATAGAAAACCTGGCACGGAATATGGATTCAAAGATCATTCAATGGTCAGACATCATCTCTGCTGCAAAATTCTATGAAACCGGCACTCAAACTTCCGGGCTGATTGCATTCTATCCGGCAAGAGTTCTTATGCAGGATTTTACAGGAGTTCCTGCAGTTGTTGACTTTGCCGCCATGAGGGATGCCGTCAATGAGTCAGGAAAAGATCCCAGGCAAATCAATCCCCTGGTCCCTGTTGACCTGGTCATTGACCATTCCATCCAGGTGGACCATTTCAAGGAAAAAAATTCATTCTTTTTAAATGCCCAGAAAGAGTATGAGCGAAACAAAGAAAGATATCAGCTCTTAAAATGGGCCCAGAAAAGCTTTGACAATTTCAGGGTCGTTCCACCTGAATCAGGAATTTGTCACCAGATTAATCTTGAATATCTTGCCACGGTTGTTTCAACAAAACAGACCCAGGATGGTCTTGTGGCTTTCCCTGATACCCTCGTGGGCACTGATTCCCATACTACCATGATCAATGCCCTGGGTGTTCTTGGCTGGGGTGTAGGCGGTATTGAAGCAGAAGCCGTCATGCTGGGCCAGCCATATTATATGAACCTTCCGGAAATTGTCGGTGTCAATTTTATCGGCAAACCGAAAAAACAGATTACCTCAACTGATATTGCCCTCTATGTAACAAATATACTTCGCAAGGAAAATGTAGTTGAAAAAATTGTTGAATACACGGGAGTTGGGTTAAAGAACCTTACGTTGACCGACAGAGCCACTATTTCCAACATGTCTCCGGAATATGGTGCCACAGCCGGGTTTTTCCCCGTTGATGAGCATACCCTGAAATATCTTAAAAAAACGAATCGATCGGAAACAGCTGCCCTTGTTGAAGCCTATTGTAAGGCCTGTGGACTCTTCAATTTTTACGATAATGACATAAAATTTTCTAAAAAAATAGACGTGGATCTTTCTTTGATTGAAATTTCGGTTGCAGGACCTTCAAGACCCCAAGACAGGATTTCTCTTTCCGGTGTAAAAGAAAGGGCAACAAAGATATTTGACCTTGCAAACAAAAAAGATTTGCAAATCAATCCCGAGAATATGCCCCAGCCTCTCACCAACGGAAGCGTGGTGATCGCGGCCATTACATCCTGTACCAATACATCCAACCCCTACACCATGATCGGTGCCGGGCTTGCAGCAAAAAAAGCAGTTGAGAAAGGATTGTCCATTCCCTGGTACGTGAAAACTTCCCTGTCCCCCGGGTCCAGGGTCGTCCTGGATTATCTGAAAGGTTCCGGGCTGATGGACTATTTTCAGGAACTTGGCTTTAACAATACCGGTTTTGGATGCATGACCTGTATCGGGAACAGCGGCCCCCTTGATCCGCTTATTGAAGAATCCATTAAAACAAATGATATGGATGTCATGTCTGTTCTTTCAGGCAACAGGAACTTTGAGGCAAGAATACACCAGGACGTTAAAGGCAACTTTTTAATGTCACCCATCCTTGTGGTGATCTATGCCATAGCCGGAAGAATTGATATTGATTTTAAAACAGACCCCCTTGGGATTTCAAAAAAGGGGGAGCCCGTTTTTATGGAGGACATCTGGCCTGGGGCTGAAGAAATAAATCATTTTGTTGAAACCTATGTCCACGAGAGATTCTTCAAAGACCAATATGCCAATATTTTTAAAGGAGATAAGCTCTGGCAGGAACTTGAAGTGGAAGAAAGCACCATTTTTAAATTTGATGAAGATTCAACCTATATCCGGAAGCCACCCTTTTTCAAAGACTTTTCCCTGGATCTGCCTGACTTTGAGGATATCAAAGGTGCCAAAACCCTTCTCGTGCTGGGCGATTCAGTTACAACAGACCATATTTCTCCTGCAGGCGCCATTCCTGTGGATTATCCTGCAGGCAAATATTTGATTGAAAATGATGTAAAACCCTGGGAGTTCAATTCCTATGGCTCTCGCCGGGGGAATCATGAAGTGATGATGAGAGGGACGTTTGCCAATATCAGGATAAAAAACAAACTTGTTTCCGATACAGGCGGTTTCACCCTTAAATTTCCTGAAAAAACCCGGGAATTTATATTTAATGCGTCCCAAAAATATTGGAACGAAGATACAGATCTTGTGGTTTTCGGTGGCAAAGAATACGGAACCGGATCTTCAAGGGACTGGGCAGCCAAAGGCTCCAGTCTCCTGGGGATAAAGGCGGTCATTGCCATATCATTTGAACGGATACACCGGTCCAATCTCGTGGGTATGGGGGTTTTACCACTGATTTTCAAACAAGGAGAATCCTTTGAAACATTGGGGCTCAAAGGGGATGAAACCTTTGAAATCAGCAATTTAAACCAGATCCAACCCAACGGTCTTTTAACAGTTAAAGCTTTGAAAAATGACAAAGAAAAAAGGTTTCAAGTTATTGTCAAGCTCAACACCGATATTGAAATTGATTATATTAAAAACGGCGGAATTCTTCACTATGTGCTGCGTCAAATGATCAAAGCATAGAATATTTTCGTCGTATTATGTCAGTCCTCCTTTTTTCCAGTCGCGGATCAGATTTAAAAAGGTTCTGACTCCGATACCCGAAGGTCCTTTGGGAATATAGGATTTTTCTGTAAAATCCCATGCTGTCCCGGCAATATCCAGGTGAGCCCAGGGCGTTTTATCTACAAAGTTTGACAGGTAGGCCGAAGCCGTAATGGTACCGCCCCACCGACCCCCTACATTTTTAATGTCGGCCACCTTTGATTCAATCTGTTTTTTGTATTCTTTTGTCAGGGGCAGTCGCCATAAGGGTTCACCAGCGTCTTTCCCGGCACAAATAAGCCGGTCTGTCAGCTCATCATTATTGCTCATCAGCCCTGAATAGTGATGACCCAGACCAACGACTACGGCACCGGTCAGGGTGGCAATATCCACTACGCAGTCGGGTGTAAAGGTTTTGATGCCATAAGCCAGGGCATCGGCCAGAATCATCCGGCCTTCGGCATCCGTGTTCACGATTTCCGAAGTGACGCCATTGAAATGGCGGATGATATCCCCGGGTCGAACCGCGGAACTGCCTGACATATTATCTGTGGCAGGAATGATGGCTACAACACCGACAGATGGTTTTTCTTCTCCTACAGCCTGCATGGTTGCCAATACGGCCGCACCACCGCACATGTCATATTTCATCTCTTCCATGCCGGATGAAGGTTTTATACTGATTCCGCCGGAATCAAATGTAATGCCTTTTCCCACAAGAAGGATGGTATCGGATTTTTTTTCAGGCTTATATTCAAGGATTACCATCCTGGGAGGGATGGCCGAGCCCTGGTTGACAGCCAGAATACCGCCCATACCCAGTTTTTTCATATCTTTTTTTTCAAGACAGGTGTATGCCAGTCCATGTGTTCGGGCCAGGGTTTTGGCATAGTCGGCAAATTCTTTGGATGTCCATCCGTTGCCGGGCTCGTTGGCCATATCCCTTGCCTCACATGCAGCCTGGGCAGCAACAACCCCCTTTTTGACTCCTTTTCGAGTGGAGTTAACCGCCTTTGTACAGGCGAATCGAATCATCTTAAGTCCGGCATAATCATCCTTTTTTTTGCTGATTTCCTTGTATTTTAAAAACCGGTAATCCCCCAGAAGCATGCCTTCTGCAAAACATTCTGCTGTTTTTTCCGGACCAAGGGTTTGGATGGCGGGAAGGCAGACCGTTATTGTTTTTGCCTTTGTTTTTTCACACGCCTTTGCCATATTCCCCCCGATTTTTCTAAGTAAGTCAAACGCTTTTGAAATTTTTTTTTCCTTTTCTATTTTGCCCATCCCCATCACCAGGATCCGCCGAGCCTTGATGTTTTCTTCCACATTAACGGAAGAGGGGTAAAACATGAGTTGTTCTTCTGCCTTACCTGAAAAATCTTCCAGGTTAAATGCCTTTTCCACCGGATCCTTTATGAAATGATCACATAAGGGCGCCTTATTCTTTTCCTCTGCCGCACAATATACAAGCAGGTCTGCGTCAATGGTTTCTACAGGTCTTTTGGTTACAGTCAATCGAGTTGTTTTCATGGGTGTCCTTTATTATAAATTTAATCATTCATTTCTTTTACCTTTATTATTATAAAGTTATGATATAATATGTTTTTTTGTTTTTTTATAGATATATTTTACTAAAATTATAATTTAAGGGATTTTTTTTGTTTATGGAAATCAATCATTATGAGTTTAAATTTGGCGAGTTTGGAGAAACCATCGGGGTACAAATCAACCTGAGGGGTTTCGATATTCTTCGCTTCAATTATATCAGCAAAGGCACAGCTTTTACCATTGAGCAGAGGAGCAAACTTAAACTCAGCGGTTATCTGCCGCCAAGGGTAAAAGCCCTCGAAGACCAAGTCAGATCAAGCCTTGAGATAGTTGAAGAAAAAGAAAGTGATATTGAAAAATTTATTTATATCAGAAGCCTGTATGACAGGAATGTGGTTCTTGCCCATGCCGTCATCGCAAGCGATATCACAAAATTTCTGCCTATTATCTATACCCCGACAGTGGGTCTTGCCTGCCAGCAATACTCGAAATTGTTCCGTGGAGCAAACGGTATCCATTTTTATCCTGGCAATATTGATTATGCAGAGCACGTTCTGCATCATTATACGGATCAGGATATTGGCATCGCTGTTGTAACAGATAACCAGGGCATCCTTGGGATTGGCGACCAGGGCGCCGGCGGTATTCCCATTTGTCTCGGAAAACTGATGCTCTATACCCAGGGCGCTGGACTTGCTCCCTGGCACTGCCTTCCCATATCCCTTGATGTGGGAACGGACAATGAAGAGCTCTTAAATGACCCGGGCTATCTGGGCTGGCGGCACAAACGTCTCAAGGGCGAAGAATATTATGACTTCATCGAAAAATTTGTAATAGCTTTTAAAAAGAATTTTCCCCATTCCCTGTGCCAGTGGGAGGATTTTTCAAAACAGACGGCTTTTAACGTCCGGGATAAATATCTCAAGGAATTGATTTCTTTTAATGATGATATCCAGGGAACCGGTGCCGTGGCCCTGGCTGGTATTCTTGCTGCAATGAAAGTAAAAAAAGAAAAAATGACCGATCAGGTGTATCTGGTCCATGGCGCCGGTGCAGGCGGTATCGGCATTGCGGAACAGATTGAGACAGAACTTGTTGAACAGGGCCTGGATAGAAAAAATGCTGAAGCCAGAATATTTACCCTTGATTCAAAAGGGCTTGTCACCTCTGACAGAGAGCTTGAACCGTATAAAACGAAACTTGCAAAAGATCCAAAAATATTTGCCTGGCTGAAAAGCCCTGAAGACAACACCCTTTTGAACGTGATTAAAAATGAAAAAGTGACCGTATTGATCGGTACTTCAGGGCAGCCCGGATGTTTTACAAAAGAAATTGTTGAGGCAGTATGCGAAAATACGGACAGACCGGTTATCCTGCCACTGAGCAACCCCACGGCAAAGGCAGAAGCCCTTCCCAAGGATATCTATCAATGGACTGATGGCAAAGCCCTTGTCTCTACAGGATCTCCTTTTGATCCCGTCAATCATAACGGCAAAGACTATAGAATAGGTCAGATGAACAATTCCTTTGTCTTCCCGGGGGTCGGTCTTGGTGTTGTGGCATCCGGTGCCAGTGAAGTGTTGCCAACCTTTTTTTCTGCGGCAGCCCATGCAATTGCTGAATTTGTCAAAGAAAAAGAACTGAATGATGGCATCCTGTTTCCCCCTCTGGATCAACTGAGAGAGGTCTCTCTGGAAGTTGCCAAAAAAGTAGGTGCAGAAGCCATTAAGGCCGGTGTTACTCAAAAAGATTGTGCTTTCTCAAAATTTAAACACAATAATGACCCTGAGCGGCTGAATATCCTTGTGGATAAAATACGCTGGTCTCCCAGGTATTTGGAACAGGTTTAATATTTGTTGAATACCAACAGCCCGTTACCTGTGTTTGGGCAACGGGCTGTCTTTCATAAATCTGCTAAAAATTTACTGAAACAACAGGATTAAATTTTGTATTCTGATTTTGGAAAATGGATGGAAAAGCAGGTGCCTTTGTCTACCTCACTTTCCACTTCAATGCTTCCGTGATGTGTTTCAACAATGCTTTTCACTATCGAAAGCCCAAGGCCTGTTCCGTTAATATGTCTTGTTGTTTCATTCTTCACACGAAAAAATCTATCAAAAATATGGTCCAGATCTTTTGCAGGAATCCCAAGACCGGTATCAGAAACATTTATTACCGCACAATCACTCTTTTCATTTGCCCATACCGTAATTTTCCCGCCATTTGGGCTGTATCGGATCGCGTTGGATATTAAATTAGAAAGTACTTCTTCTATATTTGTCCGGTTTCCCATCATCCGAATCTCTTTTTGGGTCTTTTTTATTATTAATTGAATAGATTTGGAGCTTGCTTTGTCCCGGTAAAACACAACCTGATCTTTTATAAGTTCAATCAGATCCAATTCTTCTCTTTCCTGGTTAATCAATCCCGATTCAATTTTGGAAATATCCAGGAGATCAGTTGAAAGAGCGGTTAGTGACTTGATTCGATCAGAGCTTTTTTGCAGTATCTCTTTTTGTTTTTCTGTCAGTTCTCCTGCCAGTCCATCAAGTACAACATTTAACTGCATGAGAATAGAGTTCAATGGACTTTTAATTTCATGAGCAACCATGGAGACAAAATTTGATTTTAACTGATCGATTTTTTTCAGGGCAGTAATATCATGGAAAACAGTGACAGAGCCTAAATTTCTTTTAAGGCGGTCTCGAAACGGGATACATCTGACGCCAATGATCATATCGTCTTTCCCTTTTGGAGAGGACATGGTGATATCATCGGTAATTTCTACAAATATATCCTTCGGCTGATGAATAGCCTGATCTATCATATCCAGCAACCTGGAATCATTTATAAACTCAGACACGTTATGCCCGATAATAGATGTTTTTTTACACCCGATCATTTTTAAGAATGCCGGATTTGCCAATGCAATCCGTTTCTGGTTATCTGTTGTTAATACTCCATTGCTCAAGGTGTTGATCATGACCCTCATCCGGGATTTTTCCGTTGCAATATCCTGAAGTGTCCGGATAAATTCAATCGCTTTGCTGATAACAATCCTTAATTCCTGGGGAGAAAAGGGTTTTGCTAAAAAATCAAAGGCGCCTTTTTTCATCGTTTCAATAGAATGCTCAAGGGTTGCATAACCGGTAATCACGATTACAACCGTATCAGGATGACGGGCTTTGACATCTGTCAGAACTTCCAGCCCGGACATTCCCGGCATCATTAAGTCCAGCAAAATGATATCAAAATGTTTTTCTTCAATCATCTTTAACCCTTTGATACCGTTTTCTGCCACTTCAACATCACAGCCTTCTTCGTTCAGCAACCTGTGGCAGGCTTTCTGAATCCGCACTTCATCATCCACGACCAGAACCCGCGGCTGAAAAAAAACATCTTTTACACTCGTTTTTAAGGAATCCTTACGACTATTATTCATTGTTATTATCTTTCACATATCACCGTTAATTGGTTCTGGTTTACACAAAGACAGCCCTTTTCCCGAGGCAAAATACATAGGAAATTCAAGGATAAAGGTTGTCCCCTTTGATCCTGTTTTTTTGACAGAGATTCTCGCCCCGTGTTCTTCAATAATACCGTAAACAATGCTCAGGCCGAGTCCTGTACTTTTCCCCACCTCTTTTGTTGTAAAAAAAGGATCAAATATTTTAGGTAAATCCTTATGGGGTATGCCTTTCCCCTTATCTTTAATTTCTAAAAAAACTTTTCCAAGGGATTTCTCCTTATATGTCGTCAAAGTTATTGTACCGGCACCGTCCATGGCATCTGCAGCATTGATCACCAGGTTAATCAAAACCTGGTTGAGTTTATTGGTATCTGCATTAATGAGCATCATTTCATCGGACAAATATTTTTTAATTTTTATATTCCTGAATTTTTTTTGGTCCCTGAGCAAAGTCAAACTCTGTTCGAGAATTTCATTGAATTGAATTGTCTTTTTTTCAGATCCTGAGCTACGGCTATATGCCAGCAGGTTTTTAACAATCTCCTTACACCGGTTGGCATCTTCAAGAACATATCCAAGATCTTCACGCATACTCTCGTCAATATCGCTCCGTTCCAGAAGGAGGCTTGCATAAAACAGTATCCCTGTCAGTGGATTATTGATTTCGTGGGCAACCCCGGCAGCAAGCTGGCCGAGAGACGCCATTTTTTCAGATTGTGCAAGCTGTCTCTGGGTCAGTTTCAGCTCTTTTTCAACCTTACTCTTATCTCTTAAATCATTATAAATCGCCATTGTGGCAGATTCATTGCCTTTTTCATCGTAGATGATAGCGGCAGACATCTCGACTTCAATTTCTTTGCCATGAGAAGTGACAATGATCATCCGTGGAATCAAAAGCTTTCCCTTCCCCCCGATCTTCTCATCCCGAAGCATTTTCATTATTTCTTTGGCTTTACCCGGTCGATATAATTGTTCTGTATGCTTTATTCTGCCGTCCCTGCCATATTTGTCACCAAACAATTCTTTTGCCACTGAATTCATTAAATTGATATTGCCCTGTCGGTCTGCGGCAACAATAGCGCTTGCAGAAGAGTGAATGACCCGGCTGATAAATTCTTTCACGCCATGCAGCTGGTTTTCAAGGGATTTGGTCCGGGTAATATCCCTTATACTGCTAATCACATAAGCCACATCCCCGGTTTCATCAAAAATAGGGGAAAAAACCCTCTCCTCCCATCGATAATGATGCTTTATTGTAAAACTGTGACTTTTTTTATCTTTTATGACTTTGGAGATAGTACACTGGTCTGAATTACAGGGAGTATCTTTATATAAAAACATATGAAAACATTTTTTCCCAAAAATTTCTTTAAAGGAGAGATTAAAGGTCTCATAAAATTTTCTATTGGCACCCACCAGGGTTTTATCAGGAGAAATAATAACGCTGGGAAATGAGAGGGAATCAAATATTCTGAGCCGCCAATACATTTCATCCACTGATAGGTCTAAATATTTTTTCATGCGATTCCTATCTCTTTCCCACTATTTTGCATTGATCTGATCATGGTATTTCAAATACGTCCTTCAAAGCCCTTTTCGCCTCTTTTCCCTTGCCTTCAGGCAGGATAATTCCAATACTGGCACCTGTACAGCCTGTCTGCAAAACGCGGATTGATTTTTCCGACAGACAATTCAAAGCCCTGCTGATAATACTGTGCCTGTCACCGAAATGAGGGCCGTGAAAACTGATCAGTTCTGCGGCACAGGCTTGAGGGGCAGGAATACCCGGCGATTTTTTTGTCACTAAAAACAGGTGTGTTTGCGCAGGTGTTGCCATAACCGCGGATACAAAGAAAAATTTATCTTTTTTATCTTTTCGGGATTGAATCTCTTGTCCGTATTCAGCCAGCTGGTCAAAAGAAAAAAGATAAGACCAAAGATGCAAGTCAGACTCCAGCGTAATCCCATAGGTTTTTATTCTCTTTTCCACATAGGTTGCACGGGTTTCAGGATATTTTTTCTTCAAAAATTGAGTCAGCTCTTCATTCTCCTTCTGCTCAAACGGAACATGGGATTCGGGCAGATCAAAGTTTTTAGAAAGAATATCAATAACAGCATCACAATCGGTTTGAGCAACAACAAATGTCAACATTGCATTTGAAGAAATCAGACACTGAAACGGCACCTTCTGTCTTCCCAGAAGATATAGGAGAACCCCCAATGGTTGCAACCGGTAATGGTGGGGATATATGGATATGGTACAAACATTTGTATGACAATTCCAATATTCGTTCTGACAAGATACCTGTTTGAAATGTTTTGAAGCAATAGTTCCTGAAACAAAGGATTTATTATCGATGGTACTCAAGGACATGGATACCAGGTTAATCCCGTTGGATGCCAGGGCCTGGTAGAGTGGTACACAGGACTGATTCTGCCTGTCAGTATAGGCATGGGTTACCTGAGCATAATTTTTGTTCAGACGAATCCCATTTATTTTTACTTGTTCCGTCATTCCAAAATCTGGAAAATTCTGCAGCATTGTATATTCAAAATGGCGGGGAAGATAAAAGACACTCTCCCGCCATATAATTTTTCCATAATGCTATTTGCAATGATCCTGAACGATTTCCATTAGTTTATCCAGATCAATGGGTTTTGCGATATAATCGTCTGCCAGGGTTGTTTTGCCATCATGATGCGTATAACTGGTTGTTTTTACTGAATCAGCCACAGCCGTCAACATGACAATAATAATGTCCTTAAGATCATCATTGTTTTTAATTTCATCACATGCTTCCCAACCGTTTTTCCTTGGCATCATGACGTCAAGGATAACAAGGGCGGGTTTCTCTTCTTTTATTTTTTCCATGGCTTCTTCGCCGTCATAGGCCTTGGCAACTCTATACTCCAGAGATTCTAGTTTCATGGAAACAGCCTCTACCAGGTCGGGATCATCATCTACGACCAAAATAAGTTGTTTTTCACTCATTGTTTTCATTCCTTTCTTATTGTCTTATGGACTATTTTTTTATTTCTATAGCACAGGTCTAGGGAACAATCCCGCTTTTTCTACAATTTGGGGAACCTTTTCTTCCCATTCAATGGCCATTATATGAAATCCATGGACACCCTTTACTTCTTTTAACCTTTCAATGGATTCAATAGCTATCTTTATTCCCTCCTCGGGTTGTTCTTCCTTGGGGACTGCTTCCATGCGTTTGATAACTTCATCAGGTACGTCCATGCCCGGCACTTTGTTTTTCATATATCTTGCCATACCGGCTGATTTCATGGGGGTGATCCCGGCAAGGATATGAATTTGTTCATCAAGACCTCTGTCACACACCATTTCCATATATTTTTCAAATTTATCCAGATTGAAAATGCACTGGGTCTGGATAAAATCAGCCCCTGCTTTCATTTTTTTAGCCAGCCGCATCACCCTGAGTTCAAACGGATCGGCAAACGGATTGGCTGCAGCCCCGATAAACATTTTTGGTGGGGATTTAATATCTGCGCCGCCCTGGAATTTACCTTCGTCCCGCATTTTTTTAACCGTCTGCACCAGTTGGATAGAATCAAGGTCAAAGACACCATTGGCCATGGGATGATCACCGAATTTCACATGATCTCCCGACAGACACATCATGGTGTTGATACCCATGGAATAGGCACCAATAATATCGCTTTGTATGGCCAGGCGATTCCGGTCCCTGGTAACCATCTGCAAAATGGGATCCAATCCCATCTGTTTGATAATCACACCGGCTGCCCAACTGGACATTCTCACCATGGCGGTCTGATTGTCTGTTACATTAATAGCATCAACATGATCTTTAATAAGACTGGCCTTTTCTTTTACCTTTTCAGGAATTGCACCGCGGGGAGGACCGACTTCAGAGGTCACTGCAAGGGCTCCTGATGCCAATACTTTTTCCAGTTTGCTTTCAGTCTTCATAATGACAAATCCTCCCTGATTATTTTTCTAGGCCCGCCGCCTCCGGCTGGTCGAAAGTCTTTTGCTTCCATAATTTCTTCATACCGTTTCTCCATTCCAAGGGCCTTTAATCTTTCCCAGATTAAACACCAGGCACATTCAACATCCGGAGAAATTTCACACATGCCGTTGGAAGTCCCGCCGCAGGGGCCGTTGAGCAGCTGTTTGGAACATCTTGCCACCGGACAGATACCACCGGTGATACCCAGCAAGCAGTCCCCGCATCCCCGGCATCTTTCCGCCCAGATTCCCTGGGATTCCGAAGCTCCCATAAATTTTGTATTTACGGCAGGAAACACAGGTTTTTCCTTATACCTTTCTGCAATGGTCTGTACACCGCATCCGCAGGCCATGGAAAGGATGGCATCTGCTCTGTCAATTTCAGACACGAGTTCTTCCACATATTCAGGGTCACATTGTCTTTCAAGTGTAAGTTCCGTAATATCAATGGTCCTGCCCTGTTTTAGAAAATGCAGGTTAAGGGCTGATGCCAAAAGCCCGACTTCTTTTCTTCCACCGGCTGCACATACGGTCACGCATTCATTACAACCCACCAGAAGAATCCGGTCATAGGGGGTTATATATTCTATGATTTCATTTAAAGGTTTTTGCTCTGCTGTTATCATAATTCTTGTCTCCGAAAATTTAAATTTGTCAGCTGACTGCCTTTTGATTTTTATCTGTGTTGATTATTTTAATGGGATTGGGTCCCAGTTGTTTAATTTTTTGAGTGAATTCCAGCGCAGTACGGGCAAAAAATTCACCCATTCCAGCCGACATATTAATCATTGCCACTCGTTCGGGTTCCCATCCTAACTCTTCCAGGTATTTTTGTACATGTTCCACCCTGTATCTTGCCCGGGTATTTCCATTTTTAAAATGACAGTCCCCTTCAAGGCATCCGGCCACATAAACACCATCTGCCCCTTTTTCAAGGGCTTTCATGATATGAATGGCATCCACCTTACCCGTGCAGGGTATCCGAATTATTTTTACATTTGACGGATAGGATATCCGTTTGCTGCCCGCCATATCAGCTGCCGTATATGCACAATAATGGCAACAAAATGCGACAATTTCCGGTTCAAAATTTTTCATTAGTTCAACCCTCCGAATAAACCGTCTAATTTGGCCATAATCTGATCATCTTCAAAGGCAAGTAATTGAATTGCCTTTGCTGGACAATCAGCTGCACAGATACCGCATCCCTGGCATTTGGCCGGATCAATATATGAATACCCATCTTCGTTAATAAACGGAATACTGAAAGGACAGGCACGAATACAGATCAGACAGGCGGCACATTTGGAACTATCCACTTTGGCAACGGCCGCACCCAGGTTAATTTCTTTTTTGGCAAGCAGGGTTTGTGCCCGTCCTGCTGCCGCATAGGCCTGGGTAATACTCTCTCGGATTGTTTTAGGCGAATGCGTTGTTCCGGCTATAAAAAATCCTCTGACAGACATGTCAACAGGTCGAAGCTTCACATGATCCTCAAGAAAATAATGATCCGAAGTTCTCGGCAAATGAAACATCATGGACAGATCTTCCGTGGTCTCATCATCTGCAATCATCCCTGTACTCAAGGCAAGATAATCCGTTTCAATTTGAATCTTTCTGCCAAGGATAACATCATCCACAAAAACAGATATCCGGTCATTTTCAACCCAGACCTCTGGTTTGTTGTCTAAGGAAAATTTGATAAAATTTACACCCAGGTTCCGGGCTTCTCTGTAATAATCTTCTTGAAAACCATAGGTACGAATATCTCTGTATAAAATAAAAATCTGTATGTCAGGATCAATGGCATGAATACGCAGGGCATTCTTTATGGCCGTCTGGCAGCAGATTCTTGAACAATTGGGATTATCAGGTTCTCTTGAGCCGGCACACTGAATCATGACCACCTGGTTCATGGCTTTTATTTTTTTCGGATCATTTTCAATCAATGCTTCAAGTTCAAGCTGGGTTACAATACTGTTGTGGGTTCCCAGGCCATAGACGTCAGGACGATTTGGTAATGCCCCTGTGGCAAGGATGGTCACCCCGTGATCCAGTTGCATATAGTTCATTCTTGGGCCTGTCTGGATGCCGGTTTTAAACCGTCCCGGTATTCCGGAATGATCAACAATAATAGACCTTGTCAACACCTGAATGTTTTCATTGGCAGACACATCATCTATCAATTGATTCATGAACGGCCTCACATCATCGCCTTCTATTGTTTTTCGGATGGACTTTGCCAATCCACCAAGAGCCGGGGATCTTTCCACAAGGTAAACTTTAATGCCCTGGCCAGCCAGTTGAAGTGCCGCCGTCATTCCAGTGACACCGCCACCCACAACCAGTGCATTCTGATTCATGGGCAGAGTCTGATCCATCAATGGACGACTTTTGCAAACGCCACTGATACCGATCCCAAGAAGTTTAAAGGCCTTATCTAATGCTTCTCTGGGCTGCCCCATATGAGCCCATGTGTTCTGATCCCTTAAGTTAACGATTTCCACCAGATATTTATTTAATCCTGCCCGGCGCACCAGATCCTGAAATTTGGTCTCATGGGTTCTGGGTGAACACCCGCCAATAACTACCCGGTTTAAATTATTGGTTTTGATCGATGCTTCAATCATCGCCATGGAATCACTGCTGCAACCGTATCCGACGGCTTGGGATACAACAACATGGGGCATTGTTCCGGAAAATTCCACCATCTTGTCAACATCGACTACACCGCCGATCTCCAATCCACAGTCACAGATGAAAACGCCAATCTTCGGTTCTTCTCCTGAAACATCCCGTTCCGGCATAAAATCATTTTCACTCTCAGGCACATCCATTATTGCGGGAAGATCGGATGCTGCCATACTTGCAGCAGCACTTGCTTGAACCATTGTTTCAGGGATATCTTTCGGACTTTCAACCACACCGCAGACATAGACCCCGGGTTTTGACGTTACCACCGGGTTAAAATGATCTGTTTTTGCAAAATTGTGTGGATTTAATTCAATACCCAGTCGATTGGCAAGATCAATGGTCGTTTCAGGAATCCTGAATCCGGTTGACAACACAACCATATCAAAATCTTCGGTTTTCTGAAGGGCTTCTTCTTCCACGGCATAGGTAATGGAAAGATTTTTAGTTTCGCTGTTTTCAATAATGGAATGAGGACGACTGCGGATCATCTTGACCCCATAATCATTTTTCGCCCGGTTAAGATATAGCTCATAATCCTTGCCATAGGTCCGCATATCCATATAAAAGATGGTGGTTTCAATACTTTCGGCAAAGCGTTCTTTTGTCACAATCGCTTCTTTCAAAGCGTACATACAGCAAACTCCGGAGCAATAGGGCACATCCGCTTTATTAATCCCCCTTGATCCGACACACTGAATCCATGCCACTTTTTTGGGCTGTTTTTTATCCGATACCCGTACAAGATCACCCTGGAAAGGACCGGAGGCTGACATAATCCGTTCATATTCCAAACCGGTGACAACATTATCAAATTGTCCACTGCCAAAATTGTCCAAGACCGCAGGATCAAATAATTCTGCACCAACGCTTAACACAACAGATGCCGCTTCAACTGTGATTTTCTTTTGCATGTCATCCGGTATAATCGCATCTGCCTTGCAGACCTTCTGCAATGCCTCAATATCCCCCACTTTTTCCATATCAATGGAAAAAGCATAGGGTGTTGCCTGGGGATACCGCATACAGGTCGGTGCACGTGGATCAAGCCCGGGGGTAAATCGAACCGCTTCAGGGAAATGTTTATGGCACTCTCCACACGCGGTGCATTTGTCAATATCAATATATCTTGGCTCAGTAACAAGTGTGGCTTCAAAATTGCCTGTTTCACCGGTTAATTGCTCAAGTTGGGTCATGGGTTTTAAATCTAGATGAATTTGTCTTGTATTTTCGGATAAGTGGGGAGATACCGTACATAAATCACAATTATTGGTTGGAAAAGTTCTATCCAGCTGGGTCATCAACCCGCCAATAGAATATGATTTATCAATAAGTATAACATTTCTGCGGGATTCAGCTAAATCCAACGCTGCTCGAATTCCTCCGACACCACCACCAATAACAAGTACGCTCCTGCCGTTTGATTTATTCTCTTGAATATTTTTAAGCTTTTGCATTTGTAACCTGTTTTTATTTATGGGTATCCATCACCTGTAATATTTGTTCACACAGATAATAAAATGGATTAATTTACGTTAAAGTCCTGCACAGTCCAGAATTGCCGGCAAACGGTCTTCCCAGCCCGAAGCAGAAATTTTTATCCCCTGGATCTCGCCCTTGAGTTCTTTGATCATTTCTCCGGCAATACGGATACATTCGGTTTCCCGGTCCTTTGATTTCCGGATCCGGCTGATCAATGATTCAGACAATTTTGAACTAGGGTCATTAATGGAGATGTAGCGGGCCATACCAACATTTTTTAACATGAAAACCGTGGCAATCACCGGCACATTCAATGATTTGAATTTATTTAAAATCTGAGTGTAGTAGGCGATATCAAAAACAGGTGGAACTATTATATATTGTGCACCTGCATCTACTTTTGCTTTAGCGGTTTTAAATTCTTCTTCAAGATGCTCATCATCCTGAATGGGTTCAACCTGGCACCCTGTGAAAAATTCAGGCTTTCCTTTTAATTCAAAACCGGCAAGGTCTGTTCCTTTCAGAAGAGAGTGAACCATAACCAGCAAATCCAATTCATTGAGATCATCAACCGGCTTTGCATTCTGATGATCACCATGGGCAATATTTTCTCCCTGAACAATCAGCAAATTATGAATTCCAAGAACATGGGCAGCCAGCATATCCCCCTGTAAGGCCATCCGGTTGCGGTCACGTCCATAAATATGGATCATCGGCTCGAACCCCTGCTGCCGAATGATCGCCCCACCGGCCAAAGCACTCATGTGCATGACGCCATTATCCATATCAGGAATCACAACAGCATCTATTCGTGATTTAAGATGCCTCACATTTGTCACAAGATTTGATATGTCAACTCCCTTAGGAGTGTTCATTTCGGCAAGTATGACAAACTCCCCTTTAGAAAATTTAGTTTGAAGAGTCATTAGTATTATTCCTTTTTATTTTTCCTAAGCTTTGGATTTACCTTCCACTCGAAGCTTAAATTATCGTTAAAAATCCATATTGTTAGATAGCAGAAACCATGCCAAGGGAAGGGAGGGTGCGATTCGTCTTTAAAAACAATCAGTTAATATGGACAGCATTTTTTTGTTATTCAGTATGGTGAATAAATTCTTAGAAGTTTTTCGAAAAAATGTTAGAAGATTTACAAAACTTTGAAAATCTTCTAACATTTTAATTTAAAACAGGCAGGAAAAGGGAAGGGAACCAGGCGCTCCAGATATCTGTTTATATGCTTGACATACTTCAAGAGTTCATTTTAAAACAGATGAAGTTTCCAGCGGCTTTTTAAAAATTTAACATAAATATGTTGAGAACAGCAAGGAATGCCAATGGAGTTAGAACGACTTCAAAAAGAGATTACTGCTCTTAAGCGTGAAAAGAAAGTTCACGATGCCCAAAACAGACTGTTTGAAATATTCATTAACATGGCACGATCTTCAAAAGAAGAACAGGTGTTGAATGTAACCATGCAAAATGCTCTGGAAATTGCGGCTCAACTTTCAGGTGCAGAAAAGGGCAGTCTGTTTTTATTGGACAAGAGTGGTGTGGTAACAGATAGTATTCTCACCCGAGACCAGATAAGGGGAGAAAAACGATCCAGTCTGATCGGCAAAGTCATAGATAAGGGTCTTGCCGGATGGGTGAAAAAAAATCTTTCAGTGGGACTTGTAGCCGATGCAAAGACAGATGCCAGATGGCTGACCCTTGCAAAACAATCCTATATTGTACGCTCTGCTTTAGCGGTGCCCATTCTTCGACATGATACTTTATTTGGTATTATTACCTTGATGCATTCTTTACCTTCACATTTTGATCAGGCCTCTGTAGTCATTACCCAACAGGCTGCCAATCAAATGGCGATAGCCATAGAAAATGCCAAGTTATATAGAAAACTTGAACAGTCAAAAATTTTACTTGAAAATGCCAAACAATCTATAGAAAAATATTCCAAGGCACTTAATGACGAGTTGGAGAAAGGTAAAAAAATTCAAAAAGATTTTTTGCCTCGCTATCTGCCAGAAGTTAAAAATTGTGATGTCTCATCATATTTCCATTCTGCCTTGCAATTGTCTGGTGATTTTTATGATATGTTTGAACTGCCTGATAATCATATCGGCTTTGTTATCGGGGATGTCAGTGACAAGGGGGTCGGATCTGCGCTTTTCATGGCATTGACCCGAAGCCTTCTTCGCATTTTTTCAGGGTTGTTCGATACTGGCAACGGTTTTGATAACGCTACCCATCTCAGGGAAAACTTTTTACCAGAAGATGCCTTAAAAGCTGTTTTTCTGACCAATGAATATATTGCAAAAGAACATTGTGAAGAGGGCATGTTTGTGACACTGTTTTTCGGTATTATTGATCTGTTAACGGGTAAGGTGTTTTATATCAATGCTGGACATGAGCCGGTTTTAGTTGTCGGGGAAAATGGAATAAAGCAGTCTCTTAAAACTACCGGACCCGCGCTAGGGCCGATTCAGGGGGCAATATACGGAATTGAAACCATCCAGCTTAAAACAGGTGATATGCTTTTTGGTTATACAGACGGGGTGACGGAAGCACGATCAGAAACAAGAGTTTTTTATACACGATCCAGATTGGAAAATATCATTAATAAGGGCTTTGATGGTGCTACAGAGGCTTTTTTGGAGATCATAAAAACAGATCTGTTTTTATTTATCGGAAATGCCCCCCAGAGTGATGATATCACAATGCTTGCAGTAAAGTGGCATCCGTGAAGACACATAAAACTGTGGCTGTGCGATTCATTTTTGTCAGCCTGTTTATCATGATTTTACCCTTTTCGACGAGTGCACAGTCTAAAGTCCCCTCACAACTGCAAACCCTTCAGATTTTTTTTGAAAACGATCTTTTCGGTAATACAGACAAATACTATACCAATGCGGTTCAACTCACCTGGCTTTCCAATGATTTGAAACAATATAAAGATGATGTACGCCTGCCGGACTGGACCATCCCGGTGATCCGGGTCATCCCGTTTTCCCAGACACCCAACAGTATCCACAATGTCGGCATTTTGCTCGGTCAGCATATTTACACCCCTTCTGATATCCAGGCAACCACTTTACAAAGTAATGACCGTCCATATGCCGGTTTTTTTTTTGGAGGACTTGCCCTGCACAGCAAAACCGATTCAATTCTTGATACGCTTGAAATTGTTGTGGGAATTGTCGGACCTGGAGCATATGCTGAATTTGCCCAGAATACCGTTCATGATATACGGGATATTCCCACAGCCAAAGGATGGGATAACCAGCTGCACAATGAACCGGCTGTTCGGTTTTCCTGGCAGCGCAAATGGCGTATCTACAGGGACCATGTGTTGAATACCTTTGATTATGATCTCATCGGTCATGCCGGTATCACTCTGGGCAATGTCAGGATTTCCGGTAATACTGGCGGTGAAATTCGATTTGGATATCACCTGCCCGAAGATTTCGGATCTGACGTTATCCGGGCTGGAGCCGGGGTCAGCACACCTGCGCTCAACCGGCCTACAACAGGCAGGCGACCTTTCGGTATCCACCTGTTTGCAGGGTCACAGCTCGAAGTTGTCGGCCATGATATTTTTCTTGATGGCAATACATTTAAAGACAGTCCCAGTGTTGAAAAAGGAAAACTTCTAGGTGATCTTTCAGCTGGACTGGCCCTGAATTTTGACCGGTATAAATTTACCTATCGGCATGTTTACCGGACCAAACAGTTTGTAAGCCAGAAACAGGACCAAATCATCGGCTCTTTGACCCTGACCGTTTCTTTTTAAAAGATTTTTCAAAGAATCTGACCAGAATTTTTTATCCATATATTTAAATTGTCTTTTGAAAATTTATTTGTATCGCGCCACTAAGACTATGGAACAACGGGTATCCCTCCCAGGTTGGAATATGTTATTATTTTTTGCTTAAAAAAAATAATCCCAACCCAGAAAGGAGATACCCTGATGAATTATATAGGAGTGGATTGTC
>NZ_JABZFL010000040.1 GCF_014237455.1 Desulfobacula sp.
GGAAGTTAAGCTCTTTAGCGTCGATGGTACTGCATGGGAGACTGTGTGGGAGAGTAGAACGCTGCCAGATTATTCTTTTAAAAGCCCTGATCATTATTGCAATGGTCAGGGCTTTTTTGTTTTGGGAAGCACTATATGATAAAATATTTTCAGGAGACGCGACTCCTTGAAGTTGAAAAATTAAATTTTCTATAGTACAGATGTAAATATTTCACAAAAAGATCAAGGTATAAAAGGATGTAAAATGGATTTGTTCGATGGGATGAAATATAATATCAAAGGGCTGGCTCTGGCTTTAAAAACACCAAAATTGTTGATACTTGGGATACTGCGGTTCTTCATTGTTTTGTTTTTTACCCTTGTTTTATCCGGTCTTATTTTATATTGGCATGATGAAATTTTATTAATGATCTGGAAAATGCCGGAATCCGGCTGGTTGATTTATATATGGAAAGCAGTTTCCTGGCTTTTATCTATCTTTCTTGCAGGTATTGCCATGGTTCTTTCTTATTTGATTGCCCAGCTGTTTTTCTGTGTTTTCATCATGGATTACATGTCAAGAATTACTGAAAAAATAATATTGGGCAGGGAAGTACCATTTGAACAAGGATCATGGGTTAGTTTTTTTTTCCATCTGATTAAACAGGAGATACCCAGAGCAATTATTCCCGTAGTAATTTCCCTGATCATTATGCTGTTAGGATTGATGACGCCTATCAGTCCGATTATTATTATCATCTCTTCGGTTACGGCTGTAGTGTTTTTGGCCTGGGACAATACAGACCTGATACCTGCAAGAAGAATGGACCCGTTTAATGTAAGGATAAAATTTTTAGGGAAGAATTTAATGTTTCATATCGGATTTGGGATTTTTTTTCTGATCCCGGGGTTGAATATTTTGTTTTTATCTTTCGCACCGGTAGGGGCAACCTTATATTATCTGGATAAAGAACAATAATCCATCCAAAAGGACAATTGTTATGATTGTGGTTTGCAAAGAATCAGTTGATCTATCGACCGAGAAAAAAACGGAGACATTATCCAAAGAGGAGGAAATCATTGTTTGCGCTTTTTGCAATAATCATATTACAAATCCGTCCAAGCAGATTATCGTAAATAATTCATTTCACCATGCTTTTGCAAACCCCCACGGCTATGTTTTTGAGATTGGGTGTTTTGGCGATGCAAAAGGATGCAGGTCCAGTTCAATGGCCTCAACCGAATTTTCATGGTTTATTGGATATTCATGGAAGATAGGTGTCTGTAATTATTGTTCAACTCACTTGGGTTGGATTTTTTCGTCGGAATCGAATAACCCGAAGGTCACACGTAAATTTTTTGGACTTATTCTTGAAAAATTAATTTTTCCATAAAAATCTTTTGACAATTTTTTATATTATTCTATAATTGTACTCATCTGAGCATCAATTCTGAACCCGTACGAATAACCTGATTTCAAATCCACCTCAATTTCAGTTTTAAATTTTTAAACCTTATTACAGGAGGAAATCCATGAGTGACAGTGTTTACAAAATTATTGACCTTGTAGGGAGCAGCGAAAAGTCTTGGGAAGATGCAGCTACCAGCGCCATTGAACGGGCATCAAAATCAGTAAGAGACTTAAGGATTGCAGAAGTAATGAAACTTGATATTAAAATTGAGAAAGGAAAACCCGCACAATTTAGAACAAATTTGAGAGTGTCTTTTAAATACCAAGATTAATCAGGCAGTCCATGAAAGTTATGAGTAATGGGAATTTCTACTCACTACTCATAACGCACTATTTTCATAAAGGATGGAAGGGAAAATGCCGCATATAAAAAATGTTTACACAAAACGTTCTCCTGTGGATCGAAGGTCACCTGTAGACAGGCGTATCCTTGATATGGGGCCCGGGTTTCCAGGAAGCGAAAACAGACAAGATTTTAAAGAAAGAAGAAGGGGCTGGGAAGACAGATCCGGCTGGGAAAGAATCAGCAAATGGAGCAGTTCACCGATTTATTCTGATTTGCCATAAATTAGCACACCTTACTTTTAAACCTCAATGATTATTTCTGGATTTAGAATTATTTAAAATTTGTTCAAAAAGAAGAAATCATTCGGTTTTATAAACATGCTTTCGATGAAAGTTGTAACCCGTTGATGAATTTTCTTGTTCTTATGATTTTCATTGTTTTTGGCCACTCATTTATGCTAAATAAATCGAAAAAATAGTTCATTTTCAACATTGCCATGGTAAAAGAATAAGGGATAATTATGAAGATTCTTGTTACAGGAGCGGCAGGGTTTATTGGATTTACCTTAACAGATCGTCTGCTTAAAGAGGGCCATAACGTCTGCGGGATTGATAATTTAAACGATTACTATGATATAAACCTTAAAAAAGCCAGGCTTTTCATTATTGAAAAAGATCCAAAATTTGAATTTCAGCTGGTTGACCTGGCTGACAGAAAAAAAATAAAAAAACTGTTTAAAACTCATCAATTTGATCATGTTGTAAACCTTGCTGCTCAGGCAGGAGTCCGGCACAGTATTGAAAACCCGGGATCTTATATCGACAGTAATCTTGTGGGTTTTGGCAATATACTTGAAGGTTGCCGGCAGTCAGATGTAAAACACCTGGTTTACGCTTCCAGCAGTTCTGTCTATGGGTTGAATACCCATATGCCGTTTTCTGTCCGGCATAATGTGGATCATCCCATCAGCCTCTATGCAGCATCAAAAAAAGCCAATGAATTAATGGCCCATACCTACAGCTATTTATATAAACTTCCCACAACGGGACTCAGGTTTTTTACGGTTTACGGACCGTGGGGAAGGCCTGATATGGCTCTTTTCCTTTTTACAAAGGCCATTTTGAATAATGAACCCATCAAAGTGTTTAATAATGGGGACATGCAAAGGGATTTCACCTATATTGATGATATTGTAGAAGGCATTGTAAGGGTAATGAATAATATTCCAAAGGCAGATCCGGACTGGACATCTGACAAACCCAATCCATCCAGTAGTTGTGTTCCGTATAAATTGTATAACATCGGGAATAATCAGCCGGTTGCCCTGATGGCATTTATTGAAGCCATTGAGAAGGCCATCGGTAAAGAAGCCATTAAAGAATATTTACCGTTACAACCGGGAGATGTTCCTGCAACCTATGCAAATGTCAGTGACCTGATAAAAGACACAGGATTTAAGCCCTCTACTCCAATTGTCGAGGGAATAAATAATTTTATTAAATGGTATAAAGAATATTATAAATAAATATATGCAAGTCTGGAAACGATTATTCCTTATTTAATACATCGATCATGGTATAGAATTTTTTTGAATTATCAGGATCTATAAGTTTTCCCTTAAGAAACAGAACGGCATCAAAGGTGCCGCTGACATAGATATCCCTGCCATTGATATTGTGTTTGAATTCAAACAAGGCCGACCCGTCAGGTGATTGTAAGGTATAAGTATGCCACCCGTGACCGGTCAGGTGCTCTTTGGGAATTCCCCAACCCTTTTTTTGTACTTCAGGGTCTCGTACCATTTGGATGTCGTTAACATCAAAATTTGCTCCCAGCTTATTAAAGTAACCCACCATTGCTTTGGCTGTACCGGAAGTGTCTGCTTTCCCATTTTGGTGGCTTTCAACCACTTCAAGGGTGTACCCCTCAAAGAGACCGGGGAAAGTGTTTGCAGCATATTCCATCATTGCCTGGAATCCGACAACCTGTTGGGCCATATTCGGTGCAATGACAGCCGGTGTTGAAGAATTTTTCACAACCCGTTTAAGTTGTTCCCTGTCGCCTCCTGTGGTTCCCATGACAAATGGGATCTGGTTTTGGGTATAAAACAAGGCATTTGAGTTAACAGCTGTTGGATGCGTATAATCAATGGCAATAAAGGCGGCAAACTGAGTTTTAATCCGGGTGATTTTTTCATCTCTTTTGTCGGGTCTTACAAGTTCAAATGGTGTTTGGTCAATGGTTACGGCGTTTTCTTCAATTTCCTGACCGGTAAGGGAAAAGGGGACCACATTAAATCTGTCATCACTGATGGCAAACCGGGCCATTTTTTTTGCAACGTTCCCTGGCAGGCCATTGATCATGATATTTATTTTGTCCATTCTGAATGACTCCTTAAATTGCTTGAACAAGTTTTGATAACTCAGGAAGTTTGTCTGTATTCAAATCAGCGATAATTCTTTTTAATGATTTTACGGAATCAGGGATATACCGCTTAAACCTCTTTTTCTTTTTTATCTGGCTTAAAAAACTAAAGGCTCCAAGAAATTGTAAGTTTCTTGTCAAACAGCAATATTGATAGCATTCAAAAAAGTTTTGACTTTCTATTCCGCTCAATTTTAATTTTTCCATGGTGTATTGTAAAAGATCATTTTTTATTTGGTCTTTTAAGTTAACATAAGGGTCTATCAGCAAAGATGCAAGGTCATATTGCAAAGGCCCCAGTCTTGCCGATTGAAAGTCAATAAAATAAATCCGGCTGTTCTGTATCATAATATTTCTTGACTGCATGTCACGGTGCATTAAACCGATAAATCCGTGTTTCAGTGCATGGTCTGCAATATGCTCAAATTCATCTGAAAACTCATGAAAAGCGACATCCAGTTTTAAATAATTTTGAATGAATGCCTGCATAAAGTATCGGCATTCTTTTTCAATAATCAGTTCTTTTGAGTAGGTCTCGGTCTGACAGGTCCATTCCTTTTTAAATTCTTGAAAGCCTTTGATTGAAAAATCAATAAGCCGGTCAATCACTTTCTTATAGATTTTTATGGTGAACTCGCTATCATTTTTTTGTTTGATCTGAGTCTCAAGATGGACATCTCCCAAATCATCAAGCATTACTATTCCTGAAAGTGTGTCATAATTTATGATACGGGGTACGGGAATTCCCTTTGAAAAAAGATGGTTCCCGATATGAATAAAGGCATTGAGCTGCAAAAGCCGATCACTTTCGGGCAGACAAATACCGTGGTCTGAAATAATAAAAGACCCGGTTTTATGTGTTGCCCGGTACCAGTTTCTGTCAGAGCCATCCCCTGCAAGTTTATCAACCCGGATATGCTTGATTTTATCATGTTTGATCCCAAATTCTGATGCAGCTAATTCAAGAAGAGATGTCATTGAATAGGTGTCTGGTGTGCCAATATCGGACCAGAAGATGTCTTTTTCTACAAATGCTTGTACCAGTTTTTCACTGCAAAGGTTTTGATATACTTCAATGCTTGAAAATATTTTTTTATCGGGAAAAAATTCATAAATTTGAGGGGACAAAACCTGGATGCCGGTAAACGCAAGGCCATTTATTTTTGAATCAAAATTTTGGACATATCCCTGATTATCGATTTTTACTTTATTAAATTTATCATGGCTATGAAGAACAAGTGTTGCCAGGCAATTTGATTTTTTATGAAAGTTGTATACCTTTTTAAGATCAACATTTGAAATAATATCAGAATTAATGACAAAAAAAGAATCGTCCTTTAAAAAGGGCTTTACATTGGCAATGGCGCCGCCAGTATCAAGAATGGCCGGCTCATAGATCGTTTGAATGTTAACACTATGTTTTTTTTGTGCAACGAAATCTTCTATTTGTATATGCAAATGATGGGTGTTGATCAGGATTTGTTCACACCCATTGTCCACAAGTTTTTTAATGACATGCTCAAGCATGGGGCTGGACAGCACTGTAAACAACGCCTTTGGAATTTTTTCTGTGTAGGGCAAAAGCCGGGTCCCGAATCCTGCTGCAAGAATAAGTGCTTTCATAGTTTTATGATGTGATTAAAAGAATTAACCGGTCAAGGATGTTCTTGTAATATTCAATCTGTATATGATCTTTGGAGCCGTTAATCCCATTCTTATTAAAATAGTTGGCAGCATTTTTATAATTAACCTGGGACAAGGATTCTTTTAGGGTTATGATTTTCCCTTTATAGAGTTTTGTTCCGATAGAATGGATTTTTTTAACCCTTTCTTTTCCTTTATGTTTACCGGATTTATATTTTTCAAAATAAAAAAGAGTGGTTTTATAGGATTCAAAAAATGGTTGTAAAAAGGCGGCAAACCATTTGAGTTTCCTTAACCCCCGGGAAGTGATGCGAAACATGTCTAATTCAGGTGAATCAGGCACGAGTATTCCGTCATTTATGAATCCTTTAATACAAACTGAAATATTTTCTTCATAGGTGGTCTCCTCGTCAAAGAAAAACTCATCTGTAAATATTTTTTCCAGGAATTTATATCTGGCCACAAGATCTGAAGAAGAAAACACAAATCTGTCGGTTTCAAGTATGGCCACAGCAGTGTATGCAAAATGGACAAAAAAGGAGATCACCGAATTTTTATAATAATCCAGAATAGCGCGCTTATTGTCTTTAACAATAAAAACAGTGTGTTCTGTAATATCATCGTCATCCTCATCCGCAAGCTCAATAAAATTTCTTGAAATAAAGTTATTGATTACCGATTTTAAAGTGTTATCAGGATCAATCAAGAGAGATTCTGAAAGCTCTGCATTCATGAACGTCAGCATGTTCATATAGGTGTTTACCCTAGCAATCATCTGTTTTTTTGCAAAACTGTTTTTTGAGCAGTTCAATGCTGCACTGGCAATAATACCATGGGGGGTGGCCACAGCATTGGTATTGATAGCATTGATCAGTTTATATCCAAAACTTTTTACAAACTGCATGTAGTCTTTGTTTGATGTCTTGGAAAGATCCATATTTTTTTCTTTAATATAATCTTTAATGGATATGGGCTCGTTAAACTTCATGTATACTTTGCCGTATTTTTTCTTTAGAAATTTACGGGCATTAATCAGCCCTTTTAAAGTTTCAGGTTTTTTTTTGCCGCCTTCAATCTCTTTGAGATAAGCATCTTCTTCAAGGACATGGTCGTACCCGATAAAGATGGGTACAAAATAAAGATTATCACAGGCCCCGTTATTATAAGCATTGATCAACATGGCAAGGCCACCCGGCCTTGGAGTTAAGAGCTTTCCCGTTCTGCTTCTTCCGCCTTCAATAAAGATTTTTATATTAAATCCTTCATAAAGAAGTTTTTCCAGGTAGGCAGAAAAAATTTTTGAATAAAGTGGCGCACCTATAAATGTTCGTCTCATAAAAAAAGCCCCCCCTCTCCTGAACAAAGGCCCCAAAGGCCAGAATGACAGATTTTTGCCGGCAGCAACATGAGGGCAGGGCATATTGTTGTTAAACATGACATATGGCAGCAATAGATAATCCAAATGACTTTTATGGCAGGGGACAAGAATGAGAGGTGCCCGGGTTGATATTTCTCTCATTCGATTGATTTCTTTCTGGTTGAGAACCAGATCGTCAAAGATATTTTTAAACGCCCAGGTTAAAATCCTGTTTGCTAAATTAATAATTTGCAAATTGTAATTAGAGGCAATCTCTTTGATATAGCCGGCAGCTTTTTTATGGGTTTTGCTCAAAGCAAGGTTGTTTTGTGAGGCATATTCAGCCAGGTATTCACGTAAAGATTTCCGGGTTAAAATATCTTCAGTAATTTCCTGTCTTGATTTTAATACAGGCCCGGTAACACTTTTTCTCTGTCGATTCAGGATATCTACCAGATGACTTCTTAATTTGTGGGTTTGGAATTCCGAATCAAGCTGCTCAATCTCAGGCCTGTTGATAAATTCGTTCAGATTAACAGGGTTTGCCAGTTCAACCCTGATTTTTTCAGGACGTCTTAATATGATAAAAAAGCGCTTTATTATTCCGGGTTTTTCATGGGTTCCAAAAAGGATATCAGCTATAGTCGGCTCCTTCCTCATTGGTTTTGTAACATAAATAATATCTTCAGGGATAATCATGACGGATTTGGCAATGCTCTTTTGAAGCTCTATTAAAAGAAAAAGGGGATCTGGGGTTGATTTGATAAATCGCTTATAGAAATCTTCTTCTTCAATCAGGCAGACAAATCCGGATCTGCCGTTTAATAATTCTTTTGTAGCATAACCTGTCGTATAAGGATCCTTAAAATGAAAATAGTGAAAAAAATGATCCATATGGCAAAGAAAAATTTGAAAAAGTCGTTTTACAGATAAAAGAAAAAAGAACCTGAAATCAAATCCTATCTGGGGATAAGGCAGACCAAGGCTTTTAAGCTTGATATGATAATATAAAAAATTAAAAACTCTTTTGTTTTTGCTGGCATAAACAACAATACTGTCCTTTTCAATATTTTTTATTTTTTCTATGTTGTGATCATCAAAATTGAGCTTATTGGCCAATCGTTTAATCATTTTTCGGATAAAATATCCTGAATCGCCGGGGTAAAAGCATAGAAAGTGATTATAGGTGTTACCCAGCAGGCAGTCGATCAATCTGCGAAGCTTAAGACGGGATTTTTTGATAATATCTTTAAGCTTTTGAAATAATTCCATTAATTTTTTCCTTAAAGGATTTTCAGTAAATAATATAAACTTCCATTAATTATCAAAGCTTAATTGGAATGGCAATCTTAAAATAGCCTTGATAAAAACAAAGGCTTATGTTACTTTTTTTACCTTATGTTGATAATTTCTAAATTTGTTTAATTGTAAAAGAATAATTTGTTATGTGAATTAAATTTTTAGGAGGGCCTCTTTATGAAAACGTTAATCGGCGGAGCTATTGCAGTTCTTCTAGGTGTAGTGGGTTTGGCTGTTTGGTTTGATGAATTTTTAGAACTTCTTGCAGGGTGTATCCCATCTGTTCTTCTCTTAGGCGGTGGCCTTGCCCTTTATCTTGGGTTTGATGAACTGAAAGATTCCTGGAAAAATGATAAGGGTGAAGATGCACCGGCACCCCAGGAAGCTAAATCGGATGATAAAGCCAAAATCGAAGAACTTGAAAAAGAATTAGATGATCTGAAAAAAGAAAAATAAAAAGTCACGAAAGAATCTCAAAAAAGGCCTGGTTTTACAGCAGGTCTTTTTTAATTGCAGAGGTTGCAAGAAAATCCGCCATCTCGTTCTCTTTAATACCCGAATGGCCCTTTACTTTAATAAAGGCTAAATCGGAAAATTTGTCCATTAATGTTTTGATTTCAAAAACAAGCCCTTGGTTTTTTTTGGGTTTCCAGTTCTTTGTCAGAAGGCCAATGGAATAACTTGAGTCTGAAAAAATACGGACCGGCAAATCAACACGCTTCAGTTCTTCCAGTGCCACTTTTATTGCAGTCAATTCTGCAATATTATTGGTTGCCATGCCAATATAACTTGAAATTTCCTTTTTATTTTTACCATAGATAAAAAGAATGCCAATCCCTGAAGGACCGGGGTTGCCGGATGACGCTCCATCGGTATAAATTTTAATGCAATTATCCGGAAGATCTGTTTCAGTGGTTTCTTTTAAAATTTTGCCGGATTGATGGATCGAAGAGGGTTGTTGAGATGTCGACTTCTTTTTTGCCGGGATGGCCTGGTCTTCAGGTTTTAAACTCTCTGGTTTGACTCTATACTCATAGTCTTGTTTTAAATTATATTTTATTAATACCTTTCCGTTTTCAACCAGGAGATCCCCGTTGGCATCCGTTTGGACCCAAATCTTATTGCTCTTAAAGCTCATCCTTTTCCAGGAGCCGGCCTGATGTTGATCATTCATATAAATGGTATTTCCCTGAGATAGATTTAAACTTCTCTAGTTCTTTCTGCCACTGATCTGACAAAAGGATCAAATCTTCTAAACGGGTCAGCTTTTTACGAAGTGTTTTACTCCCAAGGATCAGATCTATCGGCATTTTTTCAAACTCATATTCGTAAGGGGGTTCTTTAAAATTAAATTCATTTTTGTGGTGTTTGATAATCAACTGCATCAATATCAAAGATGATAAATAAGGTTTAAATTCATTGGTTGAAGTTATGTGAATTTGAAACCCTTTACAAACATTACCCTGCCATTTCCCCGATGTCGGCTCAAAATTAACAGGACGAAGACAGGCACCTTTTATCATTTCATTTGCCTTAACTTTAATTTTTTTTGTATCCATGAAAGGCGCTCCAAATTGTTCAAAGGGCAAAGTTGTTCCGCGACCCTCAGATATGTTTGTGCCTTCAAAGATAACCTGTCCTGGATAGACCATGCAGGATTGCGGCGTTGGCAGATTCGGGGAAGGGGCTATCCATGAAAGTCCGGTGTCCTGCCAATACATTTGTCTTTTCCAGCCGGTCATTGGGATGACGGTCAGGTCACACCCCATCTGAAATTTTTGGTTAAAGAATTGTAAGATTTCTCCAATTGTCAGCCCATGCCGCATGGGAACAGGAAACCGTCCTACAAAAGAGGCATACCTTTTTGAAAGGATGTTACCTTCAACCTGTATTCCTCCGATAGGGTTGGGGCGATCAAGGATGATTACCTGCTTTTTTAACGCTGCTGCAATTTCAAGACAAAAAGATACTGTATAAATAAACGTATATACCCGGGTTCCAACATCCTGAATATCAACGAGCAAAACATCTATTCGATCAAACATTTTTCTGGTTGGGATTCTTGTATCATAGTACAGACTGTATACCGGGATGTTTAGTTCCGGTTCCATAATGTGACCGGATTCAATCATGTTGTCTTGCTTTTCAGCAAAAAAACCATGTTGAGGAGAAAAAAGTACTTTTAGCTGTCCCGGGAAAAAGTGATGAATAAGTCTTGAGGCATGATTGAACTGACCGTCAACCGACGCTGGATTGGATAGCAGGCCAAGCCGCTTCCCCCTCAGGTGTTCGGGCGGATCTGCAATCAGGTTCTCAAGTCCAAGAGTCACATGTTTTTTCATAAAATCCTTAAACGTTTTATTTATTCAGAGTCTTAAGTATCATAATCATTGACAAAATTTCAAATCCTAACTAAATATTATTCTTTTCATCTTTAGGAGAAATCAGGTTATGAAATTTAAAATCAGCAATCAAATAGCTGCGATTAAACCCTATGAACCGGGCAAACCCCTCAAAGAGGTTGAAAGAGAGTATCAGATTACCAATGTGATCAAGCTTGCTTCCAACGAAAACCCCATTGGTTTTTCCCCAAAGGTTTATGATGCAGTTACAAAAAATATGAAGGATATGAACCGGTATCCTGAATCTTCGGCTTATCTGTTATGCAACAAGCTTGCCCAAAAATTTCATATCGCACCAGGGAATATTGTCATTGGGAACGGATCTGATGATATTATCGCGCTTTTGGCCCATGGTTTTTTAAATCCCGGAGATGAGGCATTAATGCCGTTGCCGTCATTTTTAATGTACGAAATAAGTGTTAAAACAGCGAAGGGTCGGCCTGTCAGGGTTCCGTTAACTGATTTTTCGACAAATCTTGAAGGCATTATTGAAAAAATATCAGCTAAAACCAAATTGATTTTTATCACCAACCCATTTAATCCCACAGGCAGTACGATTACCGATGATGAATTCAATGAATTTTTGCAAAAAATACCCGATGATATCATTATTGTTGTGGATGAGGCATATATAGAATTTGTAAGAAATGATTCGGTTTATAATTCTCTAAAGAATCCATTGCAAGACCCACGGATTGTGACACTCAGAACATTTTCCAAAGCTTATGGACTGGCAGGTTTCAGAGTGGGGTATGGAATAATGGACTCTGAAATTGCTGAGATTTTAAACAGGATCAGGCAGCCGTTTAATGTAAACAGCCTTGCCCAGGCTGCTGCTGTTGCTGCCCTTGGTGATGAAGCATTTTTAAATAAGAGTATCCAGACCACTCATAACGGGCTTGATTTTCTGTTTTCTGAGCTTGCTGACTTAGGCATCGACTGTTTGCCGACCCAATCCAATTTTTTGATGCTGGATCTTGAAACAGATGCCACACAGGTATTTCAAAAGATGCTGAAACGGGGTGTTATCGTAAGATCAATGAAATCTTATGGATTTGATACATTTCTACGGGTGAATACAGGTACACAAGAAGAAAATATCATTTTTATCCAAGCTCTTAAAAAGGTTTTAAGAAACAAGGATTAAAAATGAGAAAAAAAATAATTACCATTGATGGCCCCGCAGGTGCAGGCAAAACGACTGTAAGCAAGTTGCTCTCAAAAAAACTGGGATGTGTCTATGTTGACACCGGAGCCCTGTACAGGGGGGTTGCCTTTGAAATTCAAAGGCAGGATATTGACTGGGAAAATGATACGGCACTTGAAGATTTTTTAGGAAATCTTAATCTTGATTTTGTAACGAAAAAAAATTCATTTATATTAATGTCATCGGGCAGGAATATTACAAATTCTATCCGGACGCCTGAAATTTCAATGCTGGCATCGTCTTCTTCTGCAAAACCGCAGGTTCGGGCGGCCCTGCTTGATATTCAAAGAAATATTGCTAAAACAAAGGATGCGGTTTTCGAGGGCAGAGATATGGGCACAGTGGTCTTCCCGGATGCCGCAGTAAAATTTTTTCTTTTTGCTGATTTAAATATTCGTGCAAAAAGGCGATTTGATGAAATGCCGGATGGGACAAAGGATATCAATAGAGTTCAAAAGGAAATAGAGACAAGAGATCATAGCGACTCTCAAAGAAAATCCGCACCTCTCAAGCCCGCAAAAGATGCCATTGAAATTAACGCCTCTTTTTTGACCATTGAACAGGTGGTTGATAAAATGTTAAGGATTATCGAAAAAGCTTGAAAAGCTTAATAATTCTATTGATTTTTCCATTATCATTTGGTAAAAAGATAAATTGTACTTCGCTATATCTTATTCATAATAGAGAAGTATAAAAATACGTTTAGGGGGAATAATATTAATGAACAACATTACTGAAGAAGACGAAAATCAAAAAATGAATACTGAAACCTTAGAGAAAGAAGAAGTTGCTCAAGAAGAAGTTGCTCAAGAAGAAGTTGCTCAAGAAGAAGTTGCTCAAGAAGAAGTTGCTCAAGAAGAAGTTGCTTCACCTGAAATTACTGGCGAAGAAACCATGGAAGAGCTTTTGGATATCTATGAGTCCAGCCTTAAAAAATTTGAAGAAGGGCAGGTGGTAACCGGGACTGTAATATCTGTCACCAGGGATATGGTTCTTGTAGATGTTGGATATAAATCTGAAGGACGGATCCCTATTCGAGAATTCATTGATGAGGAAGGCAATGTAAGCGTCAATGTCAATGATAAATTTGAGGTGATGATTGAAGTATGGGATGAAGAAGAAGAAACCGTTCTTCTGTCTCGTGAAAAAGCCAAAAAAGTTAAAGTTTGGGACGCAATTAAAGATGTTTACGATGCAGATGAAACTATTGAAGGGGTCATTACCAGCCGGGTGAAAGGCGGGTTTTCAGTTGATATTGGGCTACTGGCATTCCTTCCCGGGTCGCAGGCCGATCTTCGACCCATCCGCAACATGGATGAAATGGTAAATCAGACCTATACATTCAAAATCCTCAAATACAATAAAAAAAGAAATAATATCGTTCTTTCAAGACGAGTTCTTCTTGAAGCAGAACGGGATAAACTTAGAAGTACAACCCTTGAGGCCATAGAAGATGGAAAGGTCATGGAAGGTATCGTAAAAAATATCACAGAATATGGCGTTTTTGTTGATCTGGGCGGCGTGGATGGCCTTCTTCATATTACCGATATCTCATGGGGCAGGGTCAAACATCCATCAGAGCTCTTTTCTATAGGAGACAAAATTAATGTCAAAATTCTTTCTTTCGATCTTGAAAAAGAGAGGGTATCCCTTGGCATGAAACAATTGACGCCTGATCCATGGACGACTGCAGTTGATAAATATCCGGTTGACTCAAAAATAACCGGGAAAGTCGTCAGTCTTACGGATTACGGTGCGTTTATTGAACTGGAAGAAGGCGTTGAAGGACTCATTCACGTGTCTGAAATGTCCTGGACAAGAAAGATCCGTCATCCATCCCAGATGGTAACTGTTGGTGAAGAAATTGAGGCGGTTGTTCTCGATCTGAAACCGGATAACAGGAGAATTTCTCTGGGGATTAAACAGACTGTAGATAATCCATGGGAAGTTATTTCTCAAAAATATCCGGTAGGCACCATTATTGAGGGTGAAATTAAAAATATCACTGAATTCGGTCTCTTTATCGGAATTGATGATGATATTGACGGACTGGTCCATATTTCAGATATTTCCTGGACAAAGAGAATCAAACACCCGTCTGAAGTATACAAGAAAAACGAAACCATACAGGCTGTTGTTCTTGATATTGACAAATCCAATGAAAGGTTTTCTTTGGGCATCAAACAGACCCAGGCAGATCCATGGGAATCCGTTGCCCAGCGTTATGAAGTGGGTAAGGAAATATCCGGTGTTATCACCAATCTGACGGACTTTGGTGTGTTTATCGAACTTGAAGAGGGGATTGAAGGCCTTGTCCATGTATCCGAGATCAGTAAAGAGAATGTGAAAAGCCCGAAAGACCGGTACAAGATCGGTGAAACAATTATTTCAAAAGTAATGAACATCAACAGTGATGAAAGACGTATCGGCCTTTCCATCAAACGCCTTGAAGAAGATGATGACGACAAATATCTTGAAGAGTTTGCTAAAAATATGAAACCTGCCACCTCGTCCTTTGGTGAAATATTGAGAAACAATATTCAGGAGCAGATTGAAGCAAATAAAATTCATGACGGACAAAACCAGGACAGTGAAAAAACTGATAAACCTGAAGAAAAATAACTCAAATTCGAACCTGTCGTTTCTGAGTATTGAATAGTGTATAAGGGCCGGATAACCTTAACGTTGATCCGGCCTTTTTTTTAACTGATTATTAGGACGTTTCTATGTTTGCCCGAAGACATCCATTCTTATTTTTTTTAATGATTGTTTCAACCTGTTTTACTATCATGTTCATTGGGTTTATTGTCCTTGTTTCATTTGGTTCAAAAATGATGAACACTCAATTTGCCCAGCAGTACACTTCATCCGACGGCAATATCGGTATTGTCGAAATTAATGGGATGATACTGTCTTCAAAAAAAATTATTCAAGATATTAAAACCTTTCGGGATGATGATGATATCAAGGCCATAATTTTAAGAATTGACTCTCCGGGAGGAGGTATCGGGCCCGCTCAGGAAATTTATCGCGAAATCATAAAAACCAAAATGGATAAAAAAATAGTCACTTCAATGGGATCGGTTGCGGCCTCGGGTGGATACTATATTGCATCTGCAACTGACAAGATAGTTGCTAACCCCGGAACCATCACTGGCAGTATTGGCGTGATCATGGAATATGCCAATATTATGGAAATCGCTAAAAAAATCGGCATATCCCCTGTTGTGATTAAAAGTGGCGAATATAAAGACATGGGATCTCCTTTAAGAGAACTTAAAGATTCGGAAAAGAAGATTTTTCAAGCTCTTGTGGATGAGCTTCACTTTCAATTTGTAAATGATACTGCAAAGGCAAGAGGTATTGATGTTCAGACAATGGCAACACTTGCGGACGGAAGAGTCTATACCGGTCAAAAAGCACTCAAATTAAAATTGATAGATCGTCTGGGAAATCTTGATGATGCGATCCGGTGGGTCGGGGAAATGGCCAATATCGAAGGAGAATTAAAACCTGTTTATCCCAGAGAAGATAAAATTACATTTATTAAAAAACTTGCAGACACCTTATTCAAAGATATCAACATCTCCGGAACCGTAACGGATAATTTCAGGTATATCATCAATTAAAGAAACAACGCTTGATGGAAATCCCGGAACGGGGCCGCCGTCAATAACCACGTCAATGGTTTTTATAAAATAATCATGAAGTAGTGATGGATCTTCAAAAACCTGTCCATCAGGATGGGTAGCACTGGTTGAAATGACCGGGTGGCCAAGCTCATTGGTTATAGCCAAAGCAATCTTATTATCAGGGACTCTTATGCCAGCTGTTTTTCGTTTGGTCAGCATCATTTTGGGAACCAGTTTTGAACCGGATAGAACAAATGTATAGGGCCCCGGCAATAGTCTTTTCATGGTTCTATACGCAAAGTTGGATACTTTGGCATATTGGGAAATATCTTTTAAATTAGGACAGATAAAACTAAACGGTTTGCTTTTATTCCGTTGTTTTATGGCATAAATTTTTTCAATGGCTTTTTTATTCATGATATCACACCCGATACCATAGAATGTATCCGTTGGGTATGCCACAATCCCCCCTTTCTTAATAATATCTACCACCCTTGAAATTTGGCGTTCCTGTGGATTTTGCGGATTGATCTTCAACAGCATGAGCTATACTTTGTCCTGTTTTCCTATGATTCACTTCCCAATTAAATGAGCTAACTACTAAAATAGACAAAAGACAAATTAGCGGTAAAAAACATTTATGTCAATCAAATCATTGACAGTTCAAGAAAATCAATTGTATTCTTCCAAAAATAATTAATACAATCATTGAAGACGCAACCCGAATAAAGATTTAAAAAGAATAATTGACCGTAGCGCATGGACTCTGATTGACTGGCAGGGACGAATGATTTTGTTTTAAACAACGTTTCGGTTAAAGTGAAGATTTAAGGAGCTGAAAATGGAGAAATAAATTTAAAAATGGCCATTTCATATACCTTGGACTTTGAAAAATCACTAATCGAGAAAAATAGTTTTTCACATTTTGAAATTGTTGATAAAAAATTATCTGGGATTATGACAAAACTTGAGACTGAAACAAGAAGACATATCAAGAAAGTCGAAGACATGATGGCCCAGTTCAGGTGATTAAATTTTTGGTAAAACACTACAGTAGAGACTTTATTAAATAACGAATAGATTCCCCATGGAGACAACAAAAAACAGCGCCGATCGTTTTCAATTATTGATTAAGGCCTATGAACGATTTGTACCTAAGCAATTTCTCAATTTGCTTGGAAAAGATGAGATCATTTCTGTCCAATTAGGTGATCAGATTGAAAAAAATATGACGATTCTCTTTTCTGATATTCGCGGGTTTACTTCTTTATCTAAACAATTAACGCCTCAACAAACTTTTAACTTTTTAAACTCATATCTGAGTCAAATGGAGTCAGTAATTATGAGTCATCATGGTATTATTGATAAATATGCCGGAGATGCAATAATGGCTCTATTCCCTACAAGTGCCGACAATGCCGTAAATTGTGCTAATGCAATGAGAGCTCGGCTTTGGAAATATAATATTGGTCGAAAACGTGCCGGGTATGAGCCTGTAAAAATAGGAATAGGGCTTAACTCCGGACTTGTAATGCTCGGCACCATCGGAGGCAGTGAAAGGATTGTGGATTGGTTAGTCAATCATACATTGAAACTTGATATGCATCTTGACCGCTTTATAAAAAGCAAAAAATAAAGTGAGTTTTGATGACTTCGGGTTAGCATTTTTTATTTTTGGTATCAATATTGATCTTGCTAAAAAGTCTGATATTTAGTAAGAGTATCTGTTTATATACTGATTTAATTTCAAATAGGCTGGTGGTTTAAGACCTCATTAGATTACCGGCCTAATAGTATCAATAAACATTTTCCTTTCTGGAGGCTAACTTTATGTCTAATATATTATCCAAAGAAGGGCTGTCATTTGATGATGTCCTCTTATTACCCGGCTATT
This sequence comes from Desulfobacula sp., assembly GCF_014237455.1. Taxonomy (GTDB): domain Bacteria; phylum Desulfobacterota; class Desulfobacteria; order Desulfobacterales; family Desulfobacteraceae; genus Desulfobacula. Next base: position 17,596 of record NZ_JABZFL010000040.1, read on the forward strand.
CGACTATTTTACCGGATAAAGTTCTGACCCGCACCCGTTTGACCAGAGAGCTTGAGCTGAATATTCCCATTGTCAGTGCGGCCATGGATACGGTTACTGAAGCAGTGACAGCCATCAGTATGGCAAGGGCAGGGGGATTAGGGTTTATCCACAGAAATTTGAGTATAGAAGAGCAGTCTATTGAAGTTGACCGGGTAAAAAAATCAGAAAGCGGAATGATCGTTGATCCTGTTATTGTCCATCCGGATGTTCCCATTTCAGAAGTTTTGAAAATTATGGCCAAGTACAGGATTTCCGGTATTCCTGTGACCGAAGGGGACAAGCTTGTCGGTATTGTGACCAACAGGGACTTAAGATTTGAGACTCAGTTTTCAAAGTCTACAAGAGAAGTGATGACCAGTGAAAATCTTGTGACGGTTCCGGAAAAATGCAGCCTTGAAGAATCTAAAATTATGCTTCATAAACATAGAATTGAGAAACTTCTGGTAGTTGATAAAGAAGGTAAGCTCAAAGGGTTGATCACCATAAAAGATATTGAAAAAATTAAGAAATATCCCAATGCCTGCAAAGACTCGCTGGGCAGATTAAGGGCAGGTGGCGCTATTGGCGTTGGTTCCGACATGATGCAAAGGGTTGAATCCTTGTTAAGAGCAGGGGTGGATGCTCTTGTGATTGATACATCCCACGGCCATTCAAAAAATGTAATTGATGCAATTGAAACGATAAAACACAGCTTTCCAAATTGTCAGCTTGTCGCCGGAAATGTGGCCACTGAGGCTGGGGCAAAAGCCTTGATAGATGCGGGAACGGATGCCGTTAAAATAGGGATTGGCCCCGGCTCCATCTGCACGACTCGTATTGTTGCAGGCGTCGGAGTGCCGCAATTGACTGCCATTCAAAATTGTAAGGAAATTTCAAAGGCAACCGGCGTTCCCATCATAGCCGATGGTGGTATCAAATTTTCCGGTGATATTGCAAAAGCACTGGGCGCCGGTGCTGATTCTGTCATGCTGGGAAGTCTTCTGGCAGGCACTGAAGAAAGCCCGGGTGAAATGGTTATCTATCAGGGGCGTTCTTATAAGGCATACAGGGGAATGGGATCAGTGGAAGCTATGAAAAAAGGCAGTTCCGACCGCTATTATCAGAAAGATACCGGTGAGGATGAGGAACTTGTTCCTGAAGGTATTGTCGGCAGAATCCCCTATAGAGGAACAATTAAAGAAAATATAGTCCAGATGATTGGTGGTCTTAAAGCCGGCATGGGATACCTTGGAGCCTCTTCAATTGAAGAACTTCAGGAAAAGGCAAGATTTATTAAAATCAGTTCTGCAGGGATGAAAGAAAGCCATGTACATGATGTTGTCATTACCAAAGAGGCGCCAAATTACAGGGTTGGAAGCAGCTAACCGGCAATGACCCAATTATCATCACCATTTTATCATCTTCATCTTCATACGGAATATTCGCTTCTGGATGGGGCCATAAGGCTGAATTCCTTATTTAAGAAATGCCATGAATATGGAATGGATGCCGTATCCATAACCGATCACGGCACTATGTTCGGTGTGGCAGAATTCTATGAAAAAGCCAGAAAAGAGTCCATCAAACCGGTGATTGGATGCGAAGTCTATGTTGCCCCCAGAACGTTGAATGACAGAACCCAGATGGATCACAAGGGATTGAGCCACCTGGTTCTTCTGGCAAAAGACCGTGAAGGATATTCCAACCTTTGCAAACTCGTATCGATTGCACAACTAAAGGGGTTTTACTATAAACCCAGGATTGACAAAGAACTTTTGGCCAACCATTCAAAAGGGTTGATCGGACTTTCTGCCTGCCTTAAAGGGGATATTCCGAAAAATATTATCCAAAACAAGATGGAGGCTGCAGATGATGCGGCCAGGTTTTACCTGAATACTTTTGGTGAGACAAATTTTTTTCTGGAGATCCAGAAAAATGGAATTCAAATTCAACAGAAGGTGAATGAGGGACTCCTTGACATCAGCAATCGTCTGTCCATTCCCATGGTGGCCACCAATGACTGCCACTATCTTTCCAAGGGGGATGATAAAGCCCATGAAATACTGCTTTGCATTCAGACAGGAGATACCCTTACCAATCAAAACAGATTCAAATTTGATTCTGACCAGCTCTATTTTAAGTCACCAAAAGAGATGATCCGATCTTTTGGTAATTATCCGGGAGCCATTGAGAACACAAGGGAAGTTATTTCAAAATGTAATGTGGAATTTGATGATAAGACATACCACTTCCCGCGATACGCTATATCTGAAGAAGAATCCGAGGATGAAATTTTTAAGAAAAAAGCCATGGAAGGGTTTGAAAAAAAGTTTAAGATCATGAAGGCTTCAAATCCGGATATTGATGAGAAGGTTTACCGGGATCGAATTGAGTATGAGATCGGTGTAATCCTTGGTATGGGATTCCCCGGATATTTTTTAATTGTTGCCGATTTTATAGAATATTCAAAAAAGATCGGCGTGCCGGTCGGGCCTGGAAGGGGATCGGCTGCCGGAAGCATGGTGGCCTATGCAATGGATATTACAGCCCTTGATCCTATTGAGCATGGACTGATTTTTGAAAGATTTTTAAATCCTTCCCGTATGAGCATGCCGGATATTGATGTGGATTTTTGTATCGAAGGCCGGGATCAGGTTTATAAATATGTTATTGACCGGTATGGCGGCCCTGAGTATGTCTGTCAGATTATAACATTTGGAAAGCTTAAGGCCAAAGCTGTCATCAGAGATGTGGGAAGGGCTATTGGGGTTCTTTTGTCCGAGGTGGATGAAATTGCCAAAATGATCCCGGACAATGCAAAGAATCTGACAAAGGCCATTGAAGAAGTTCCTTTGATCCGGAAAAAATGTGCTGAATCTGAAGAAAAGACCCAGATGCTGAAAACAGCTCTTCTTCTGGAAGGGTTGCCAAGACATGCATCCACCCATGCAGCCGGTGTTGTGGTTTCTGATAAGCCTTTGAATGAATATCTTCCCCTGTATAAAGGGAAAGAGGGGGAGACGCTGACCCAGTTTGATATGAATTATGTTGAAAAACTGGGGCTGGTTAAGTTTGATTTTCTGGGGTTAAGGAATCTTACTGTTATAAAAAATTGTATCGAGCTGATTAAACGCCAGGGAAAAACCCCACCGGATCTCTTAAATCTTGATTACAATGATACCAAGACCTTTGAGTTGTTGCAACAAGCTGACACTACCGGCGTGTTCCAGCTTGAGAGTTCGGGCATGAAGGATTTGATTTCAAGATTGAAACCGGCAAGTTTTTCAGACATTGTCGCTCTGGTGGCTCTCTATCGCCCGGGTCCTCTCGACAGCGGTATGGCAGACACCTATGTTAAGAGAAAACATGGACAAAAAGAAGTGGTCTATCTTTTTGATGAACTTGAGCCAGTATTAAAAGAGACCTATGGTGTAATCCTTTATCAGGAACAGGTTATGAAAATTGCCGGTTTGCTTGCCAATTATTCAATGGCAGATGCAGACGGACTTCGGAAAGCCATGGGAAAAAAGATTGCTTCAATGATGGAAGAGCATCGAACGCTGTTTCTGAAAGGGGCGAAAGAAAACAATCATGATCTTGAAAAGGCGGCAGAACTATTTAATCTGATGGAAAAATTCGGTGGGTACGGCTTTAATAAGTCCCATAGTGCAGCCTATGCCCTCATTGCCTATCAAACCGCTTATCTAAAGGCCAATTTTGCCCTTGAATTTATTGCTGCTTTAATGACCAGCGAGAGAAACAACTCCGATGCTGTCATAAAATACATAGATGAGTGCCGGAGTCATAAAATTAAAGTGCTGCCGCCGGATGTAAATAAGAGCGATGCCCATTTTACCGTGTCCGACGGATGTATCAGGTTTGGTCTTGCTGCAGTGAAAAATATCGGTGAGGCAGCCATTGAGTCCATTGTTGAATCAAGAAACCAAGAGGGCGAATACGAAAGCATTTATGATTTTTGTGAACGGGTCAATGTCGGAAAGGTGAATAAAAAAGTCCTTGAAGCGTTGATCAAGTGTGGGGCGTTTGATTCAAGCAATATCAAGCGCAGCCAGATGATGGCGATTTTTGAAGATGCTCTGGAACATGGATCAAGGATACAAAAGGAAAAAGCCGATTCTCAATTGGATTTATTTGCCGATTCAAATATGGGAACCGTACTGCCTGTGAGCAGGCCAAAACTGCCTGACATTGATGAATGGGAAGATAACGTGCTGTTGTCCCTGGAAAAAGAGTCTTTGGGATTTTATATTTCAGGCCATCCCCTTGATAAGTATGAAAAAATAATTCAAAAATATGCCACTGTAAATTCTGCCAATATTCATGATACGGCTGATGAAAAAATGATCCGCATGGGCGGGTCTGTAAAAATTCTTAAGCTTCACAAAACCAAAAAAGGGGATATGATGGCATTCTCGGCCATCGAGGATCAGTCCGGCAGTATTGAGGTTGTGGTATTCCCCAATCTTTATGCAAAAACCCACATACTTCTGGCCGATGAGGAGATTGTCATCTTGGAGGCAGAAGTTCAAAAAAAGGAAAATATTGTCAAGCTTGTGGCGGATATCATTGTCCCCATTGAACAGGCTTCTAACGAATGGACCAATGGCGTACTGATCAAGGTTAATGCTCAGAATGCGTCTTCGGATACACTTGAAAAACTTAAATCCATCATTGAAAACTACCCGGGTGATTGTACGGCTTGTTTAAAAATAGAAATAAAGGATAAGCCGCCTGTGCTGATCAAACTTTCGAATGAATATAGGACAGGTTCTGACCCTTCCTTTTTTTCAAAAGTGGAAAAATTGCTGGGCGATGGTGCCATTGAAACCAAGTGTACACCCGTTAAAGAGAAACAAAAGAGAAACAAACCCTGGCTGAATAAAAAAAATAAAAATTAATTGCCAACGACCAGATTATCAACTATCTTCCGGTCCCCGCCAACCTTTTGCACAATAATCATGGCTTTTTTTTTCTTTTCATTCGATTTAACAATACCGGTCAGTGTGATGATATTATTATAGGTATCAACATCAATATTGGTTGACCGGATATCCATGTCTTTTAAAAGTTGTATTCTTATTTTGCTTGTAAGAATGATATCCTTTGAAATCTGGTTAACATCGGTTTTGCCGATAACGAGCTGGTTTTCGACCCGCCTTACACCTTTAATCCCTTTTGCAATATCAGTCGCCATTTTTTTTTGAGATGAAGAGCCAACTAAACCGATCAGATATACGACGCCGTTTAATACATCCACGTCAATCTGCCGTGCCTTTACAGAGTTATCTGAAATCATTTTGATTTTAACGGTTGCGGAGATAATGGAATCGTCCACCATAGTACCGAGGGATCGTTCATCTGTGGCGCCTTTATATCCGCCATAGACAACAGCACCACCAACAACCGCAGCACCCGTAGCGCCACAGCCGCTGAAGATTAAGGAAGTTATCAATGCAAGAGATAAAAATAAATATCGGGAATTCATTTTGTGCCTCCTTATTAAAAATCGTCATGGTTAAGATTGTGGATTATAAAGTTTGACGTATTAAGTAATTGTGTTTATATATAATCTTTGAAAATGATACAAGGGTTTTGATTTTTTATTTGAAAGGAAAATAAATGAGTTGGCTGGGTAAAATGATCGGGGGAACCATTGGGTTTGCACTGGGTGGCCCCATAGGTGCTGTGGCAGGTGCTGCATTCGGGCATACATTTGTGGACAAAAAGGAACAGGCATATCTTTCATCACGACCTGGAACACAGGATACTTTGTCTTCTAATGAGGAGGCTCAGCTTGTTTTTTTCACTGCTGCATTTTCCATGCTGGCTAAAATTTCCAAAGCAGACGGCAACGTGACTGATAATGAGATATCTGCCATTGAAAGCTTTATGAAACAAAATCTTCAGCTTGATCTGCACGGCCAGCAGACAGCTAAAAATATATTCAGACAGGCTATCAATTCCCCTGAAAGCTTTGATGCCTTTGCCATACAATTTTATTCAGTATTCAGGACCCAACCCAATATTATTGAATTGATGATGGATGTATTACTGAGGGTATCTACCGCAGACGGAAGCATCTCCAGTGAAGAAGAAGCCATGCTCCTGTCTGCCACAAGGATTTTTAATTATTCTAATACAGATTATGCACGGCTTAAATCAAAGTATATCAAAGAAACCAATAAATATTATGCTATCTTGAAATGCGATGAAATTTCATCCAATGAAGAGATAAAAAAACAATATCGAAAGCTTGTAAGCGAATACCATCCGGATAAAATTGAAGCCAAGGGGCTTCCTGAAGAATTTATCAAACTTGCCAATGACAAATTTAAAGAGATCCAGGAAGCCTATGACACTATAAAAAAGGAAAGGGGAATCTAAGCCTGTTTTTAAAAAAGGCCTTTTTCCCTGGCAATATTCATATAGGTTTCAACAAGATTTGCCGGCGGCTCTATTTTTTCGGTCTCTTCTTTATCCTTAAGAGACATAGCATCAAACTCGCAGACAGTAACACAGAGGCCGCATCCGATACACCGGTCTAAATTCACTGAGGCAACGGTCTTTTCCTCATCCATCTCTATAGCATCCATTGGGCAGATCTCTTCACAGGCCTCACATCCCGTACACTCATCCTGATCGACCATGGCCTGGAAGTTGGAACTGACAATTTTTGCAGGCGCCTCAAAATTTTTAATATTTTTGAGGATCTGACAGCAGCAGTCACAGCAAAGACAGATATTCAAAGGTTTTTTTGCATTGGACGGCTGGGGGACAAGCCCTTGTTTAACCCCTTCTTTGAGAATATCCAAAGCCTCTTTTTGAGATATGGTACGACCGATCCCTCGGCTTTCATAGATATAGGCACCACCGCCAAAAACCAGACAGGATTCACTCAGCTTACCACATCCTTTGCCCATGATAGCATGCTCTTGTCTACAGATACAGGGGGCCACAAGGATTTTTGACTGGGATTTGATAATATTTTCAACCTGTTCATAATCCATGATATTCAATTCTGTGTTGATGGCTTTGGCAACCGGCACCACCCTGAGCTGCTGGGTTTTATTTTTATATTGATCTTTTATCAGGAACGGAACATATTCGTTAAAATCCTTAATCAGCTCCTTGGTCAGCCTGTTGACCTGGTATTCCCATATACCCACCACAAAGTGAAGGAGCATAAAGGTATTTACACCATTTCTATTGACATGCATAGCCAATCCTTTTTTGCCCATTTCAATTAACATGGGCTCAATCTCTTTGGGATCCTTATTGGCTCTTTTTGCAATAGTTTTAGCGGTCTCAAGCATAAGAACAAGGGACAAATCCAACTCTGCCTCTTCTTTTGTAAAGAGCTGTTTTAAAATTCTAAGTTCAACCCCTGATTCAGTTTCTGGAAAGCCGCTGGGAGTATTGTCAAGGTGGACAGCAAGCTTCTTGTAAACATCTTCCATGGTGTAAATCTCCAATAGTCTATAATTATTTCACAATTTTTCCTATAATGTTCATGCTAGTATCACACTGTTCAGGGATAAGATCAATAATTTTCCCTTTGATATCATGTGTTTCATTTAAAAAAACAGTTAAGTAGTTAGAGGTTATAGCCTTGAGCATGCCTGTTTGTGTGTCAGGCTTATGCTGTACAAGACCTTCAAGCTTTTTATTTAAATTGGCATTAATAAAAGTCTTTTGTTTGGTTTTGCCAAGCCCCCTCATTTTTGCACATCGTTTCTTAATAATAATAGGATCAACCTTATTATCAAAATGATATGCAGGGGTTCCTTTTCTGGCAGAAAACGGAAAGACATGGAGATACGATATGGGAAGTTTTTCAATTAATTTATAGGTATTCTCAAACTGTTTATCCGTTTCAGAAGGAAATCCAATCAATGTATCCACACCAATACCAGCGCTGGGAATTTTTTTATGAATTTTATGGATGATCTCTTCAAAAAGCGTGGCATCATAGGGTCGTTTCAT